>CANFEB010000028.1 GCA_947445775.1 Oligoflexales bacterium
GTCATCGAAAATTTTGAAGTCATACGGAATACCATCGAGCGTGGGATTCGCGGTGTCACGAATTTGCAGAACGTTATCAAGCCATGACAAGTATCCATTGGAACCGCCACAACGGAATTGAGATGCCAGCTCTAGCATTGTGACATCGGCCCCATATCTCTTGGCCCAATATCGAATTTCATCTTCTGAACCAACGTCAGTCAATGCAATACGTTGATCCTCATCCAAAAAGAAAACGCTACAAGATGCCGCATTCACTGCTTCCTTAATTTGATTCTCACCCAAGTTGCGAAAAATACCTGATTTCGCATTCAGCCGATGTGCCTCATCAACTAAAAGCACGTCATATGAGTTTCGCCGGGCATCGGTAAAGCGTCCGGAACTTAAGAACAACTGGCCGATGCGACTCTTTTGCATCCCTCCAGCTAGCTTGTCTTTGTATACGTCACGGGGCGCGGCGTTTTTAGAAACGTAGCAGACGTTCAAATCTGAGCTGAGGAGGTTGACTAGGAGGTTAATCGCCACGACGCTCTTGCCGGTACCGGGACCCCCTTTTACTATTAGAACCCTTTTGGACTTTGAACGTTTCAACGCGACGGCGCGAATCGTCTCATACGCCACTTTTTGCTCGTCAATCATCGTGAATTCATGATTCCCTGCGAGCATATTGCTGACACAATCTGCCAGTTTTTTGCTCGGTTTAATTTCACCACGATCGATAATTTCGACGATATTATTCGTATCTCCTTCGACTAGTTGCTCGCTAACGAACTGACGGAGAGTGTTTACTTCGCCTCTAAGAAAAACTGGCGCATCCGCTAAAACACGGCTGTACTGCGGATGGCGAATAGCTGTGTCACTCTGGAGGTTATGCATGTACACGCATGGGAAAATATGAATTGGCTTATCTGTCACGGGCACGCTAAAGTCGTGCAAAAGCTGCGCATATGACCATGCTTGATAAGATGGATGTGCCTGCTCTCTGACACCGCCCCCAATCCAAGTTTTAACAATGTCCTGCTTATCGGTGGTCTCCAGTGAATCCCACTGTTTCAGCTCCACAATAACTATAGAATCTGCGCCAACTCGATCACGACCTGTTAAAATAAAATCAATCCGCTTTGCGGATAGCGGCGGCATATATTCTATCGCAACCATGCAATCATTCGGAACGGTAGACCCATCCAACATCAGATGCATTTGGGTCAGCGAATTCCGCCATGCTCCAACCTCGCCTGGCGCAGGCCGACGCCTCAGAACGCGTTTGAAGTCGGACTCAATTTTTGAGTCGATTTCATTCGAAATTACATCTTTGTGGAATTGGGATTTATACTCACTATACAGAATCATCTATGCCCTTTTCGCGACCAAGCAACTTGATAAGAATCTTAGCATAATGGGTAAGTCATTTCCCGGACCTGTGGATCGTGGCCTCCTGAAATTCCCGCTTAAGCCGGAATTGAGTTCTGTTATATGCGGCGGCAGACTGACCTCCATCTGAAGTGCCTTGGTTGAGGGCAGGTATCAACGACCCCATGATTCCGGGGCGAGTGACGAAAGGGTTGTTGAATTACTTTGGAGAAACGCTTCGCGCACCCCGCTGGGCACAATGTCTTTCTGACACCGATCCAGCTCATGGCGAATTCAAGCCTGGGGCCGTGGGTTCTAATGGCCCCCGTTTGACTCGGTCACTTCGGCTAATCCACATTGAGAATGAACAAGTGTTAGCTGAGTTCCAGGCCCGTGACGTCATCGGGGGAGCTTGCTCCGCTGTAGCCACCGCCGTGGATGCCAATGAAATCTCCGTTTGCGTTGAAGTTTGATCACGTCGGTGTCGGTGATCACGCCCGGTGCCGCCTTGAATGTATCCAATATCTCGTTCAGAACTGCTTTGAACAAATGTCCCGCCAGTAGCGACTTGCATTCCATCGGATCCGATCTCGATTGCCCCCTCGTATTACACGATTGATTTGTCGGCAGAACTCATTTCAGAGTTTTTTGCGTGCCTTGCTATCCCGACTATTTTGGACTACACTCCAAAATAGTCGAGCCTTTTTTGGAGTGTAGGGAAAATTAGCCGGTGAGATATATATCCCAACTTGCATTACAAGACCCTGAAACCAAAATGGTTTTTATCGCAGGGCCTCGTCAATGCGGCAAGACTACCCTCGCAAAGAACATCCTTGACCAGCCCTTTGGTGGTTCAGGCATTTACCTGAACTGGGATAACACGAAGCACCGTAAACTGACACTGGCGCAAGGATGGACGGACGATCAAAAGCTAATCGTTTTTGATGAACTTCATAAATACAAACGCTGGAAATCCTTGCTAAAGGGTATTTATGATGTTGAGCGTGACAAGCACGCATTTATTGTCACCGGATCAGCACGGCTGGATATTTATCGCCGGGGCGGAGACTCCATGCTTGGGCGATATCACCTATGGCATCTCCACCCGTTTACGTTAGATGAGTATCCCGAAAATCTGTCTGCTGAGGAAGCATTTCGACGCCTCATGGAGTTTGGCGGTTTCCCGGAACCGTTTATAAAAGCTGATCGTCGTTTTGCGAACCGGTGGAGGCGCGAACGATTTGAGCGTCTGCTCACGGAAGATATCAGGGATTTGGAAAATGTACGCGATATCAGCCTGATTGGGCTATTTGCAGAGGCACTGAAAAGTCGCGTGTCACAACCGATTGCACTTGCCAATGTAGCAAATGATCTGGAGATTTCGCCTAAAACCGCGAAGTCCTGGCTCGCGATTTTAGAGCGAATGTATCTTGGATTTTCAGTTTATCCATTTGCACCCAAGAACGTTGCTAGAGCCCTCATAAAGCAGCCTAAATTTTTCTTTTTCGACAATGGAGATGTTGAATCGGACATCGGCGCCAAGTTTGAAAACTTAGTGGCCTGCCATCTCTTAAAACGCCTTCAATATGTTTCTGACAGTGAGGGTGAGCGCAATGAATTGAGATACCTCAAAGATAAAGATAAACGTGAAATCGATTTTGTTGTCCTGCGCGACAGGAAAGTGGATGAATTGATCGAGGTAAAATACGCGGACTCAACAATTTCAAAATCCCTCATCACCTACACGAAATTACTAAAACCACGCCTGGCGACTCAAATTGTCTCCCAACTAGATCGTCCATACACAAAGGACGGCATTCGCGTCATGAGTGTCTTAGATTACTTCTCAAATAAAGTTTGGTAAGGCGGTCAGGGTTATGCCGAGGCGAAGCCGAAAAACTCGTCAAAGAAGTTTTCCGGACCACAATAGCTTCAAAAATTGTTCCCACGGCAAAATACGGATTCCATCGACGGTCACTCGCTCTTCAGGGTCGCAGGATACGATTATATACTGTGGGCACTGTCCTTCTTCTTTGAAGGCGCGCAATCCGCTTAAGTGCTTGTCGCGAACGTGGTCGGTGGCTTTAAATTCCAGGGCGCATGAGCCACTAACAATACAGTCAACCTCAAACTGGCTCGTAGATCGCCAATAAAACAGCTGCTTTCTGTTTCTTGTGTACGAACAATACGCCCTAAGCTCCAAGACTAAAAAATGTTCGAATGCGACGCCAAATGCATCTGATTTTTGTTTGAATTCATCGATTTCACAAAGTGCGTTTCGCACGCCAATGTCAAAAAAATAGTGTTTTGATCTGGTGATCGCTCTGCGCTTCGTTGTTTTCGTGTATGCCGGGAGCATGAAGCTAACAAGGGTATCAGTCAGTACTTGAAAATAATTTTTTATAGTATTTTGGCTGAGCCCACAGTCTGAGGCGAAGCTTTGGTAGCTAATTTCTTGTCCATTAGATTTTGCGGACAAGGTTAAAAATTCAGAAAATGCCTCTATATTTCGAGTGAAAGCCTCTGCTTTAATTTCATCTTGCAAGTACATGCCAACGTACGCCGCAAGTTCCTCTTGATGTTGATCGCTAGAATAGACAACTGGCAGCCCTCCACGATTCAAATATTGAATTAGATTAAAATCTGGGATCTCAGAGTAACAGAGCGGAAAAAGCTCCGCCTGCCATGCGCGACCACCGAGCAAGTTAGCGGCGCCATGGCGAAGTTTTCGTGCACTGCTACCTGTGAGAAGAAACCTACGGCCGGATTTTTCAATTGAACGATGGACTTCATCAAGTAGCGTCGGGATTTTTTGAATCTCGTCGATGACGATTGGTTCGCTCCCCGGGATCTGATCAAGGATGGATGGATCAGCAAGTAGACGGCGATAGGTTTTTCGATCGAGTAAGTCAAAAACATGCGCGTTTGGAAGCTGCGTACGGATTAGGGTGCTTTTCCCGGTTGAGCGCGGGCCAAATATAAAAAAAGACTTTAATTTTAGTATGTTATCTAATTTTAAAAGCCGTTCATACACTTTTTAAGCTCCACCAAGTCGTTACAAAACGTAACTGAGTTGCATTTTATCATGATAAAACGCATTTGAGTTTCGTGTCAGTGGATGTCCCTTGGGGATGTCCCTTGTGGCTGTCAGCCATTGCTAGAAACCTTGAGGGCGGCGTGCAGGGCAACGGCGGTATCCTCGCGCAGGCCCTTGATGTTTTGAAGCTGCTCCAAAGTCGCGCGTCGCAGACCTTCCAAACCGTCAAACTCTTTCAGGAGTTTCTGGCGCATCTTGGTGCCAATTCCGGGAATCGATTCCAGCGTGGAACCCTGCAGGACCTTTGCCCGCTTTTTTCGGTGATGCGTAATCGCAAAGCGGTGCGCCTCGTCTCGAAGTCGCGTCATGATGCGGTATTCCGGGCTACCTGGCGCAAGGGGCACGGGGTCCTCATCGGGTCGCAGGAAAACCCTCTCGAAAGTACGTTTCGGCGCCGCAGTGTCCATGACCCGGCCAATAGTCTTGGTTTTTTCAATGCGACTCTTTGCAAGGCTTACAATGGTCAGTTGAACATCGGGAAACTCGCGGGCCGAATCCAATGCAGCCTGAAGTTGCCCGCGGCCACCGTCAATCACCAGCAAATCAGGGGTATCGCCATCGCGGCGAGCGCGTTCCAGGCGGCGCGTGACCACCTCGCGCATGCTGGCATAATCATCGGGCGCGCCCTGGACGGTCTCAATCGTGTAATGACGGTACTGGTCTTTGGCCGGTTTGCCGCCAATGAAGCACACGTTTGAGGCGACAATGGCCGTTTCATGAAAGTTTGAAATATCGATGCATTCCATTCGGCGGGGCAGGGCCGGAAGATGAAGTTTTTCCTTAAGAATTTCGAGTTCAGATTGCCGCCGTTCATGCTCGTCTGCGATTTCGCCCAGTTGATAGGCCGCATTTTTCTCTGCGATTTCCACCAGATTACGGCGGATACTCCGCTGCGGCGTCAACAGTTTTGAAAGAACACCGGGCCCCGCCTGCTGCTCGGCGCTCATTTGTTGTAAAGCCGTCTGCAAATCGGCAATGGAATCCGCATCATCCCAGCCCTGAGATAAAAGGATCTCAGGCGGCAGCGCCCGGCCGTCGTAATACTGCAACAGAAAATCGGTGAGCGCCTCGCCAGTGCCGTTGGCCGCCTTGGGGCTCGTAAAGCTTTCGGCCCCAACAACCTTGCCGTGGCGGACGATGACGACATGAAAGGCAGCGTTTTCCTCGTTCGCAATGTAGCCAATGGCATCAGCATCGATATTTTCGCCGATGATGACCGACTGTTTCTCGGCGATTTTTTCAAAGGCCATCAACTGATCGCGGTAACTGGCGGCGAGTTCGAAATTTTCATTTTCAGAGGCGGTCATCATTTTTTCTTTCAACTGGCGCAACAAGTCCCGGTTCCGGCCCTGCAAAAACGCCACGGCGTCGCGCACGGTGGCAACATACATCTCGCGCTCAACAGGCAGGGTGCATGGGCCCAGACAGAGCTTCATGTGATAGTAGTTGCACGGGCGCTTGACCGTGTTGAACTCGTGGCGCGTGCAGCGGATCAACGGAAAAATCCGGTAGATCGTCGACAACATGATTTTCAGGTTGCCGGCGCTGCCGAATGGCCCAAGGTAATTCGCCCCGTCATCCATACGCCGTCGGACCTTTTCTATTCTTGGCCAAGGCTCGTTGAAGTTCACGCGCAGGTACGGATATTCCTTGTCGTCACGCAGCAAAATATTGAAACGGGGTTTGTGATGCTTGATCAGGGTTCGTTCCAGAAGCAGCGCCTCGACCTCGGTCATGGTTAGGATCACTTCGAAATCGACGATTTCTTTGACCAGGGCTGCTGTTTTCGTATTGAACTGTTGTTTTTGAAAGTAACTGCTGACGCGGCTTTTGAGAGCCTTGGCCTTACCAACGTAAATGATCGTGCCCCGCGTATCCTTCATCAGGTACACGCCCGGACTGGGGGGTAGTGCGCTGATTTTTTCGCGTCTCACGCGCATCGTATTCACGCGATTTGTATTCACCCTTCGCCCCCATGCCCGCCGACAGCCGCCGCCTCTTCTCCGGCTTGTAGCAGCAGGTTCCGCAGATGGGCGACCTCGTCGCGGACGTTGGCCGCTGTTTCAAAATCCAAATCCGCAGCAGCCTTGCGCATGGTTTTGGTTTTTTTTGTGATTTCTTTTTCCAATTGTTGAACGTTTTTGAATTGCGCCTCGTTCATGCGCTGCTTTGCAGCTGTGCCCACCAACGGAGCGTCTTCTTTTTGAAGGCCGTAAATCACGCGCAGGTCTTCTGGGATGGCCTTTAATATGGTCTGTGGGCTGATGTTGTGCTGCAGGTTGTAGGCAATCTGTTTTTCGCGGCGCCGGTTCGTCTCTTCCATGCACTCGCTGATTGATTTGGTGATCCTGTCAGCAAAGAAAATCACTCGTCCATCGACATTTCGTGAGGCGCGGCCGACAATTTGGATCAGGGATGATCGGGACCTCAGAAAGCCTTCTTTGTCGGCATCCATGACGGCAACCAATTGCACTTCTGGCAAATCCAGACCTTCTCGCAGGAGATTTATGCCAATCAAAACGTCGTAGTCTCCGCGCCGCAGATCGCGCAACAATTCAATGCGCTGCAGGCTTTCGATATCAGCATGCAGGTAGCGAACTTTTATGCCGGCATCCGCATAGAACAGGGTCAAATCCTCGGCCATTTTCTTGGTGAGCGTTGTGACTAGAACTCGACCGCCAGCGGCAACGGTTTTTTTGATCTCGCCAAATAAAGCATCGACTTGATCTTTGGCTGGTTTAACGTCGATTAGAGGATCAACCAGTCCCGTGGGGCGAATGACCTGCTCGCTGTAGTGGCCTCCGGAGGCCTGCATTTCGTAGGCTGCGGGTGTCGCGCTGACATAAACCGTTTGGTGGACTCGTCCCAGAAATTCATCGAAGTTGAGCGGGCGGTTGTCTAGGGCCGAGGGCAGACGAAATCCGTGATCAACCAAAACTTGTTTGCGCGCGCGGTCGCCTCTAAACATTCCGTTGAGTTGCGGCACGGTGATGTGGCTCTCGTCGATGATGGTTAAAAAATCTTTCGGAAAATAATCGAGCAGTGTCGGCGGCGGAGTCCCGGGAGGATTGCCGTTCAAATAGCGGGTATAATTCTCGATGCCGGGACAAAATCCCAGGTGCTCAAACATTTCAATGTCGTGCATCGTGCGCTGTTCCAGGCGCTGATACTCGACCAATTGCCCGCGGGCCCGGTATTCCCGCAGTCGCTCGCCAAGGTCCTTTAATATTTCTTTGACTATCTGCCGCGTGTCGCGGCGGTCGGTGACGTAGTGGCTGTTGGGATATATGGACAAATGATCGATTTCGCGCAGAGTTTTTCCTGTCAACGAATCAATCAGGACGAGGCGCTCGATTTCACGACCAGAAAATTCAACCCGGATCGCCTCATCGCGTTGGTTGGCCGGCAATATGTCAACGACCTCGCCCCGCACACGAAAATTACCGCGGCTGAAATTCGCATCGTTGCGGCTGTATTGAATATCGATAAGCAAACGCAGCAACTTGTCGCGGTCCAGTTTTTGACCTTTCGCCAGTTCGACGACCAGTTTGGCATAGCTGCTGGGCGAGCCAAGGCCGTAGATGCAACTGACGCTGGCAACAATGATGACATCGGGGCGTTCAAAGAGTGCCATTGTGGCGTTGTGGCGCATTTTGTCGATGTCTTCGTTGATGGCAGAATCTTTGGCAATATATGTATCCGTGCTCGGGACATAGGCCTCGGGCTGGTAGTAGTCGTAATAGCTGATGAAATATTCAACAGAGTTATGGGGAAAGATTTCGCGCATTTCGCTGAAAAGTTGCGCCGCCAGGGTTTTGTTGGGTGCCATGACCAGGGTTGGACGGTTGTAGCGGGCGATGACATTGGCCATCGTAAAGGTTTTTCCTGACCCAGTAACCCCCATCAAAACGTGATGCTTGTCCCCAGCAGTGAGGGCCTTGCAGATTCCCTCAATGGCTTCGGGTTGATCTCCCTTAGGGTCGTACCGGGAGGTCATCTGGAAGATTGATTGTTTTTGCCCTCCCGTAACGGGTGCCAGCAAGGGCTTTGAAGGGTCCATGGATATACCTATGCCTTATATTTAAACAGCATGAATTGTTGCATGCCCCTGAAATCTCAATATGAAATAGCTAGATTTAACTAGACGATCACCCTCTTTATGCTTAACAATAATCGCACCCTTTTTCAAAAGCGAGGAGGCTAGCCTTGATTCGCAAACTGGTTCCTATATTTATTCTCCTTGTCGCATTCGGTTTGACCGCAGGCGCCGGCGAAGCCCGGGCGTGGTGGATGTGGACACCCGGCGACACCGTTGACGACGTTGGTTACAAGCCGACGCAACCAATTCCCTTCAGCCATCAGCTCCATGCTGGCAAACGCGAAATCCCCTGTGAGTATTGCCACTCTGCGGCACGGCGCGGGGCTTCTGCGGGGATTCCACCGATGAACACTTGCATGGGTTGTCATAAGGTCGTTGCCACGGACAAGGAGCCAATCAAGTGGCTCACGGATAAATACGACAAGAATGAGCCCATTGAGTGGGTGAAAGTCCACGATTTACCACAGTTCGTTCAATTCTCCCACAAACCCCACGTCAAGGCCGGGCTCGAGTGTCAGACTTGCCATGGATCTGTTGAAAAGATGGCAGTCCTTGAACAAGTTGCGCCCCTGCAAATGGGTTGGTGTATCGGTTGCCACAAGGATAAAGGCGCGAGCATCGACTGCATTACGTGTCACTACTGAGACAGGAACTATCAATGACGATCAATAATAACAATATTGAGATGGCCGAGCGCGGCTCTGTCGTGTTCGCTCCAGATGACGGCTCCATCGAGCGCCCTGCGAAAAAAATGGTCGAAGGCCCGCTCTATATGGAAACCGAGGAAGTGATGCCTGAGTTGGCATCGCGGGCTTCGGCAGCGGAGCAGAAGGACGAGGCCCGTAAGGCCCTGGCCTTGAACCTTGACCGCCGCGACTTTCTGAAGTTTTTCGGCGCCACGGCCGTGGCCAGTTCTGCCGCCTGCGTCCGGCGTCCGGCTGAAAAGGCCATTCCCTACGTTACTCAGCCCATCGATTTCGTGCCCAGCGTCGCCGATAATTATGCAACGACCTGCGGTGAATGCGCCGCCGGTTGCGGCTTGGTGATCAAAACCAGAGAGGGTCGGCCGGTCAAGATCGAGGGTAATCCAGAACACCCCATCAGCCAGGGTGGAACTTGTACTCTAGGTCAGGCGTCACTTCAGGGCCTGTACCACACCGAACGCCGCAAGAGTCCGCTGTTAAAGCGCGTTAGCCGCGCTGACCAGATTTCTTGGGACGACACCTACGAATTGCTCGCCAAGGAATTCGCCGGCAAAAAGGTCGCCATCTTGACGGGAGGCTCAACGGGCCACCGCCATCAGTTCTACCGGGAGTGGTTGAAGGCTATCGGCAGTTCTGAATCTCGTTTGTACACCTATGAATCAAATGCACTCTACGCGGCGATGGCTCAGGCACACGGGATGGCTTTTGGGTTTGAAGCGATGCCTCGCGTTGACTTACGGCAAGCCCGGACGATCGTCGGGATTGGCTCTGATTTTCTTGATGTCGGCGTGTCGCCGGTCTTTTTCGCCAAAAACTTCAGCGACTCGCGCACCCTTAAGGGGGGCGACCCCACTTCGATGGCACGCCTAGTCCAGTTTGAAGCGGCGATGACCATCACCGGTGGTCGTGCGGATGAGCGCCATGTGATTCCCCCCAATGGCGAGCTCGTAACGACCCTGCTCTTGATGAAGTCCTTGGTGGAACGTGCAGATGTCAAGGGCTCCCCAAATGCAAAGGCCATTGCGAAAAAAATCCTGGCTGCCAATGACGCGGTCCTCGGCAGTGGCTACGAAACCGTTGGTGTGAACCGGGCCGTTTTCGATAAGTTGGCTGGGGAAATGATCAAGCACCAGTCGGTGATGTTTGCTGGTGGTAGCCATAGTTTTGATGAACAGGCCACAACCCTTCAAGCCGCCGCAATTGTGGTGAATGAACTTGTCGGCGCGTATGGCAGCGCTTTGATGCTGGATCGCGGTTGGATGGTTTCGCCGGTGAAGCCGGGTGACATGAAACGTTTTGTCCAGGATGTTCACGGCGCCAGCGGCCTCGATGTGCTGATCATCATTGATACAAACCCGGCATTTACCTTGCCGGCGTCGTTTGGTTTTGCAGGTGCCGTCAAATCCATTCCGCTGGTGGTCTCCATGCAGACGCAGCCGGTGGAAACGGACGACTTGGCGCATTACATTTTGCCCGTTAATCATTTCCTTGAGTCCTGGGGCGACGAACAGCCGGCCGCTGGATTTTGGTCGGCACGTCAGCCGGCGGTTCTGGCCACAACGGACAGTCGCCAATCAGAAGACGTGCTCCTTTGGATTGCGGCTCACATGAAACGGCCGATGCCTTATAGCGACTACCGCGCCTACATTCGCGACCGCTGGAAGGCGGTTGCAGCGCTGGTCGACGCCAAAGGTGATTTTGACAACTTCTTCAAGGCTGTTTTGCGGCGTGGATTTGTTGGTAAATTGGCGGCGCGGGGCAATGAGCAGATGCGCGATATGTCCGGCTCACTAAAGGCAGGAAAACTTCCGGCTGCTGGAACCCTTCGCCTGTTGGCCCCGCTCGATGTTCGCTTGAATGATGGCCGCGGTGCCAACAAGCCGGTCCTCCAGGAAGTTGGCGACGCCATGACCACCATCACGTGGGACACTTGGGTTGCAATGAATCCAGAGACGGCCAAGAAAATGGGCTTGCGCCGCAATGACGTTTTGAAGGTTGTGAGTGATGCTGGAACGATTGAGGCGGCCTTGTACCCGCTTCCAGGTGTCCACGCCGATGCGGTGGTTATTCATCGTGGCAACGGTCACGCCCAAGGCGTCAGCAAGATCAGCGGCGGCAACGGTGTTGATCCACTCGTCTTGTTTGCCAAAGCGATTGATTCTGCGACGGGTATGCCTGTGACCAGTGGCGCCGTTGTCAAGGTTGCAACCACTGGCCAGATTTTCCAACTTGCAGCCATGCAAAAGCATAATGATCTGGCGAACCGTCGCGATATTGTGAAAAAACTAACCGTTGTCCAAGCAGCTGAAAAAATGCTGAAGCGCCAGGATCTTGATCAGGTCCCGGATCTTTACCCGGCAATGTACGACACCCAGACCTATCGTTGGGGATTGTCAGT
Organism: Oligoflexales bacterium; assembly: GCA_947445775.1. Taxonomy (GTDB): domain Bacteria; phylum Bdellovibrionota_B; class Oligoflexia; order Oligoflexales; family RGVZ01; genus RGVZ01. The sequence goes on from CANFEB010000028.1 coordinate 11,649, forward strand.
TGATTTGACAAAGTGCACGGGTTGCGGCGCCTGCCAGGTTGCCTGCGCCCAAGAAAATAACATTCCTCAAGTTGGTCGCGAGCAGATCAATATGGGTCGAGAGATGCACTGGGTCCGCTTGGATCGTTACTTCGAGGGTGATTCAAATAACCCACAGGTGTCGATTCAGCCGATGATGTGCCAGCAGTGTTCTCATGCGCCTTGTGAGGCGGTTTGCCCGGTGTTCGCTACGGTGCATGATCCGGAAGGCATTAATTCAATGACCTACAACCGGTGCATCGGAACCCGTTATTGCGGCAACGCCTGCCCCTATAAGGTTCGTCGCTTCAACTGGTGGACCCACCGTTGGAACATGATTGGTGACCGGTTGCAGGATCGAAACATCAGGGCGCTTAATCCAGATGTCACAGTTCGCACCCGTGGCGTGATGGAAAAATGCAATTTCTGTTTCCAGCGCATCCGCGAGGCGAAACACCATGCCAAGGTCCAAAATCGCACCATTGTGGATGGTGAAATCAGGACGGCCTGCGAGCAAGTTTGTCCGTCTGATGCCATTGTGTTCGGAAACTTGAAGGATCCAGAGAGCCGGGTTTCTCGGTTGCGTGCCGATGGGCGTTCGTACCTCGCCCTCGGTGGCGATCCTGAAATCAAGGAATACGGGCTCAAAACGTTGCCGAACGTGAGCTATGTGTCCCACGTCAGCCATCGCGAAGGTTTTGGCGTGTCACTGCATTCTGGTCCTAGTGTCCATGGTCTCCATGGAACGGATGCCAAAAAAGAGAGTCAAGCGCCTGGCCACGGCCAATCGGAAGAACACAAGGGACATTAAGCGAAAGCCTGACGGAGATCACCCATGTCAGAATTGATAGACGCATCGAAATACAGCAATACTGTGAAGTGGGAAAAGACGATTTCGGACGTCAATGACGATATCCTCGTTAACCTTCGCAATCCCCATCCCTCTTTTTATGTCGCGTTTGCAGTGGCTGCATTGGCACTGCTAACAGCAGTTGGCTTTGTCGCAGTCCATACGATCCTCGGACTCGGAGTGTGGAACTTTGCGCCTCCACTATACTGGGCAGTCGACATCACCAACTTCGTCTTTTGGGTTGGTATCGGTCACGCCGGGACGCTTATTTCAGCTATTTTGTTTTTGTTTCGGGCTAAATGGCGCAACACGGTCAACCGCAGCGCCGAGGCCATGACGATCTTCGCGGTGATGTGTGCCGGTGTATTTCCGCTCATTCACATGGGCAGGATGTGGGTGGGAGCCTACTGGGCTCTGCCGCTCCCCAACACCAACAACCTGTGGGTGAATTTCCGGTCTCCGCTAGTGTGGGACGTATTTGCCATCGGAACCTACTTCACAGTATCGCTCCTCTTTTGGTACATGGGTCTCGTTCCTGATTTGGCAACCATTCGTGACCGCAGCACGGGCTATAAGCGCTTGGTTTATGGGTTCATGTCGTTCGGTTGGCGCGGGACTGTAAAGCAGTGGTACCACTACGAGGCCGGTTACGGATTCCTCGCAGCCCTGGCTACACCATTGGTGCTTTCCGTTCACTCCGTCGTATCATGGGACTTCGCGATGTCGATCCAGCCAGGCTGGCATACGACAATTTTTCCGCCCTATTTCGTTGCCGGCGCGATCCTTTCTGGTTGCGCGATGGTTTACACGCTGCTGATTCCGGTGCGTAAAATGTTCCGCCTTGAGAAGTACATCCTTCCGGAGCATCTCGAGGCCTGCATTAAGCTGACACTGCTGACTTCGACGATTGTATTCTACGCGTATGCCATTGAATTTTTCGTCGCCTGGTATAGTGGCAATACCTATGAATGGGCGCTGTTCGAAAAGCGGGCTGTCGGCCCATACTCCTTCTATTTCTGGACCATGGTGTTCTGTAACTGCATTTTCCCCCTGGCTTGGTGGTCGAAGCGGATTCGCAACAACATTCCAATCTCGTTTGCGATAGCCATCTTGGTCAACGTCGGGATGTGGTTTGAGCGCTACAACATCATCCTGTCCGGCCTGGTGGAAGACTTTCTGCCTGGGTCATGGGGGCATTTTGAACCAGGGCTATGGGAGATTGTGATCACCACGGGCAGTTTCGGTCTGTTTTTTGTCTTCTTTCTTTTGTTCTGTAAATTCTTCCCGATCATTTCGCTGTCGGAGATCAAGTTGATCATGCCGAAGCCGCTTAGCCGGGGCCATGCCGGAAATATGAAAGGGCATTGAAACGATTATGACGACACCAATGAGTACAAAATCCACTGGAATCATGGCCATATTCAGTTACCTCGACAAGTTTTGCGGGGCGATTGAGGCGGTGCGCGACCGCGCAGAATTTCATGGCCACGAGGCATTTTCGCCGACGTCGTACCATGAGATTGAACACGCCTATCAATTTGACCCCAGCCCAGTAAGAAAATTCACCCTGATCGGTGGCTTGATCGGTGTGACTACCGGTTTTGGTCTGGCTTTGGGGTTGGATTACGACTGGCCGATCGTTGTCGGTGGGAAACCAGCTGGCGTGTTTTCGATACCTGCCTACGTCGTGATCGGCTTTGAGATGACGATTTTGTTTGGGGCCTTGGCCACGATTGCAGGGATTTTGATCATGGGCCGGTTGCCGAATCCAAAATTGAGGGTTCTTGATCCCCGCACAACGAATGACAAGTTTGGGATTTACGTTCCGGGGGCCACAGTAGAGGGACCGCAAGCGGCCCTTCTTCGTGAACTGGGTGCGGAAGAAATCAACGGGATGCAGGCGCCATAAAAGGCCGTTGCGATGAAGGAGTTGCTAGCATGGCATCTAGAGTTTATTTAAAATTGGCCGGGCTTGGTATCGCCGCCAGCATGATTTGCGCCATGGCTGGTATCGGCTGCACCAAGAACCCTGACCAGACAAAAATGCAGTACGTGCCCGATATGGCTGACTCTGCTGCGCTGAAATCTCAGCGCGACTTCCTGCAGCCGCCGGAAGGGGCTGTAACCCGGACGGCGATCCTTTATCCAGCGACCATTGAGGACGCCGAAAAAAATCTACAAAACCCAATTCCGCCTTCTGCCGAAGCTTCCGCTCAAGGCAAGAGCCTTTGGAATAAATTCTGTATTCCGTGCCATGGTTCTGCTGGTGACAGTAATGGCAGCATCACGGATGTATATCCCAAGCCGCCAAATATTGTGGCGAAGGACTATCCGGTTCACAAGGACGGGTTCTTCTTTTACACGATTACCTTCGGTGGTGCGTTGATGCCGTCCTACGGGCATGCGATTTCGCCGGAAGAACGTTGGTTGATTGCGCACTATATTCATGACCTTCAGAGGATGGCGAAATGACTGTACGTCAGCTCTTCGACAATCGTAATGACCTTAACCTGAAGCCCTCGACCAATGTGCGGGGAGCCATGGTGTTCTGTGTGGTCGCTGGTTTCGTCACCATCGCCTACGGCATGCTTTCCGGAATGCAGGAACGTGTTTGGGGCAGCTTGTTGCTCAACGCATTTTTCTTTTTTTCGATTGCGCTAGGCGGCAGTGTTTTTGCAGCGATGCAAGATGTGATTGGTGCGACTTGGGGCCGTCCGGTGATGCGTATCCATGAGGCCTTTACAAGTTTCCTACCAGTGGCCGCTGGCATTTTTATCATCTTCTTCCTTGCGATCAAATTCGATATCGCCAATGCCCGCAATGTTTACTCGTGGATCAAGGACCCGGCAGCCATTCATCATTTTTGGGGCAAGCGCTCCTGGTTGATTGAAAATTTTATGTTGGCCCGTGACACGTTTGCCATTCTGGCGATTGTGGCTTTGGCTCATTGGCAGGTTGGTATGAAAGTTCGCCGCGACAAGATTTTTGTCGCCGGTCACAGGGAAGATGCGGAACGAGTTGGGCGGATAGTCCAAGCGAAACTCCGCTATTGGAGTGCTCCGATTTTGATCGTGTATGCCATTCTTTTTTCGATGCTTTGCTTTGACATGCTGATGTCGCTAGCGCCGACGTGGTTTTCAACCCTGTGGGGCGGTTGGAACTTTGCAATCATGATGCAAACAGTCATGGCATTGACTCTCATCACAATGTTTTCAATCAGCCATACGACGGTTGGTTCAATCATCAAACGCCAGCAATTCCATGACGTCGGCAAACTGATGCATGGTTTTACGATTTTTTTCGCCTATTTGACCTACGCCCACGTTTTGACTTACTGGTACGGCAACATGCCGGAAGAGACCGAGTATTTTATTCACCGCTTGCACGCGCCCTGGATTTATATCGTGGCAGCAGCTCCCCTGTTGAGTTTCGCACTGCCACTGTTCGCGTTGTTGCCAAAGATCAGCAAATGGACCCGAGGAATTACGGTTCCTTTGGCCTCAATTATTTTGTTTGCCCAGTGGTTGGCTTACCTTCTCGTGGTTCAACCGCAGATAGTTGCGGCGAAGGATTGGGGCGGGCCGCTGATTGAAATCGGTGTTGGTTTCGGAGTTATAGGCTCTTTTATGATTGCGTTCTTCCGCTTTGCGGCACGCAATCCGATGGTGGCCGTGGCTGATCCACTGCTGCCAGAGGGCCTGGGCGAAGGGCATCACTAAGGGTGGTGTGGCTAAGTTTAAGGCGTTTCAAATTGATTTGCTTTTTATCCAATCAGCGGTCCGTGGACGTAGAGAAACGCCACGACCGCTGCTGTGGTTTTAAGTACCAGGGACGAAATGTGCTGCAACATGGCGACCTCACATGCTAATGTCACTTTCAATGGGAAGTGAACAACAGCTGACTTCTCGGAACCAGATTGCCAGACTTGAGTAAAAAATTTCGTTGTTTGGGCACAGTAACCCCCTAACAAACTGTATTAATTGTATTTTTTTGCGGAGACATCCATGTCGATGCCAGGTTTTTGGGAACTAATTTTAATCCTTGCGGTGGTCACGCTGCTATTTGGTGGCAAGAAGCTGCCGCAGTTGGGTGGCGCTGTTGGCGAGGCGATCCGTAATTTTAAACGCGGCATTAAGGACGAAGACGGCCGTCAAATTGAGGCACCTAAGACCAAAAACGAGATCGATACCCATGGTGCCGCCCCAAAAGACGTCCATGGTGATTTAGGAAACGACTCCACCACCAATAAGCGCTCCTGATCTAATGACCCAGGGGGCATCCCTTGCGCAGTTGTTGGCTTCGCGCAAACTCATTTTTGTGACGGGCAAGGGCGGGATCGGGAAAACCCTAGTCTCGGTGGCGATGGCCCAGGCAGCCGCCGCCGCAGGGCGCAGCGTTCTGCTGGTTGAGAGTTCTTCCCGTGACCAAATTACTCCGCTTTTTGGTTTGCCTCCGGTTGGTCACAATGAAACCGAGGCCGCTCCCAAAATCAGTTGCATCAACTTGAATTCTGCGGGCAACTTCCGCGAATACGTCAGCAAATATCTTGGCCAGAAAAAACTCTTCGACACAGTGCTTAGCCACCGCGTCGTTCAAAGTTTTTTCAATACGGTCCCTGGTCTTGCAGAAGCCATGATGCTGGGCCGCCTTTTCTACACCTGTGATGTCCGCGATCTGGACCAGCGTCCAGATCTGGTTATCTGTGATAGCCCCGCGTCCGGACACTTTCTTTCGCTGATGACGACACCGGATGCCATTCTCAGTTCTGGCCTGGCAGGTCCGATGTTGCGGGATACCCAAAAAGTCCGGGATTTTCTGCTGCGTAAAGCTGATGTCGGCGTTATCTATGTCTGCACCCCAGAGCCCCTTGTTGTCAGCGAGGCTATTGATTTTCTTCCGGTGATCCAAGCCAAATCTCCGGCCGCACTGTGTGGTGTTATTGTGAACCGGATCCCGGGTGCTATGGTTGGAGAGATTACCGGAAATTCTCAGCTTCAATCTTTCCTGCGCGAACGCTCTGACAAATCGACCGTGGCGCTTAAGATGTTGCAGGGGTCAATCAAGCAGTTTCCGGGTATCATGTTTCACGGCTTGCGTGATCTCGGCTTTGTCGATGATCCGTTGCCCCCCGATTTCCACGAGACCTTTCTGACAGAAGAAACCTTGCCGCAGTGACCACCATAAACAACTCATCATCAAACGCCTCCTCTTCAACTACATCATCTGTGTCCGAGTCGTCCGTGGTGGATATGGCCGGTATTGATGCTTTGTTGCGCAATAAAAAAGTTATTGTGATGGTGGGCGCTGGCGGCGTTGGCAAAACAACGACATCAGCACTCCTGGCGATTCGTGCCGCCATGTCCGGGCGGCGTGTTGCACTGTTGAGCATCGATCCGGCTAAGCGTCTTGCCAACGCCCTCGGTTTAGGTCTTGGTCACGAAATGTCTGCGGTGGCCTTACAAAATCCAGTCCCCGGTGGATCCCTTCATGCAGCAATGCTGGATCAGAAGGAGGTTTTTGACCGCATGGTCCTTCAACATGCCCCGAGCGAAAAGATAGCGGCACGAATCATGCGGGATCCTCTCTACCGGGCCGCATCAACCAATCTTAGCGGCCCCTTGGAATACATGGCCTTGGCGCGCTTGCAGGAACTCACCCAAGACCGGAATTTCGATCTTGTCGTTCTCGATACGCCACCCGATACCCACGCCCTCGACTTCTTGAAGCGTCCAAATGTTTTGGCCGGGTTTATGGAAAACCGCGTTATGTCTTGGCTCATCAAACCTGTCCTAGCCATGAGCCGCCTTGGACTCGGGCGGATCATTGGCGCAAGCGAAAAACTCGCCGGTGGCGTGGCCAGCCTGACAGGGTTCAGTGCCTTACGTTCATTTGGTGAATTTCTGCTGCTCATGCAGGAGGTCATTGACGGTTTTCACCGGACGGGTGAGCAGGTTGTGGCAACATTGCAGGACAAAAAAACCGCCTTTATTTTAGTCGCAGTTCCCAGCCGCGCCGCCGAACGGTCCGCCCTGTTTCTGGCGGATCAATTGTCTGAAATGGATTACTGCGTCGACGGATTGGTCATTAACCGTTGCCTGCCGACGGTCCCCGCCCCTGAACTGACGGGCGTGATAGATTCGCTGCCCGCAGAGACTATTAAATTTGTCGAGGCCCGCCGCGCCGGGGAAGACAGCGTTGTTGGTAATCTGCTTAAAAACCTCGTTAGTTCTAAGAAAAAGCCACGCATTGTCATCCGCATCGATGATCAAGGCGCCGACTTCCACGACATGCAGGGGCTGACAAAGCTAGCCCAGTCCTTTTGATTAGCCAATAAATGACTGATAATTGATGGTGGGTCGATTCCCGTTTTCAATTAACCGGTGATTCAATGGTTATGCGGACTGCAGAACTTGCGGTGAAGTGGTTGGGCCTCGAAACCACGGAGCGCCTGGTCGAAATTGGAAAATTTTTTGTCTACGTCGGCGACGTGTTGAACCAGTCCGTTCGTAAACCCATGCGGACTTCCCTCGTATTTCAGCAGCTTGAGTTCATCGGCAATCAGTCGCTCAACATTATTTTAATAACTGGTTTTTTTACCGGTGCGGTGTTCGGGCTGCAAATTGGCGGCATTTTTCAGATATTCAAGGCCGAGGGTTTGATGGGGGCAGCGACGGCAAAAGCCCTCACCCGCGAACTGGCGCCCCTCATGACGGGGTTTCTTATTTCAGGGCGCGTGGGATCATCGATGACTGCTGAATTGGCAACGATGCGTGTCAGCGAACAGATCGATGCCATGGAGGCCATGGGTGTTGATCCGGTGAATTACCTCGTGGTGCCGCGTTTTCTGGCGTCACTTGCCATGATTCCATTGCTCTGTGTGGTCTTTATCTTCATTGGCATCATTGGTGCGTATATGACCGGCGTTGGAATTTTTCGTGTGGACGTCGGCATCTTCATTGAGAAGATGACACAGATCGTCAACATGACTGACATTTGGAATGGGCTACAGAAAGCTGCCATATTTGCGGTTCTGATTTCGTTGATTGCTTGCCATTACGGCCTGCGTGCATCAGGGGGCGCAAAGGGGGTTGGGATTGCAACAACGAACTCTGTGGTGGTCAGCCTTTTGGCGATTCTGTGCTGCGATGTCGTCATCACGTATGTGCAGGTGAAGTTTTGATCGAGTTCAAACACGTACGCAAAGCATTCGGCAGGCGGGTCGTCCTGGACGATCTGGACCTCGTTATACCGCCAGGAAAAATCACATTCATCATCGGAAAGTCGGGCGAAGGAAAATCAGTCACCATCAAAAATCTGATGGGCCTTATGCATCCTGACGCTGGCCAGATCATCGTAGACGGTGAGGACATCACCCGATTGGATGAGGAAAAATTGCAAGTCTATCGCCGCAAGTTTGGGATGTTATTCCAGAATGCGGCTCTTTTTGACAGTATGAGCGTGGGTGAAAATGTTATTTTTCCGCTACGCGAGCATACCCGCCTGCCCCTTCCCGCAATGCTGGAAAGGGTGGAAGAGGTTCTGACTATGGTGGGCCTGCCTGGGATCCAGCATAAATTTCCGACGGAGCTTTCCACGGGCGAAAAGAAACGCGTGGGACTCGCCCGGGCACTTGTCACAAAGCCAAAATTCATTCTTTATGACGAACCTACCACGGGGATGGACCCACTGGTTTCCGAGATGATTGACGGGTTAATTGTACAGGTGAACCGGGATGTTCCGGGGGTTTCTTCGATAGTTATCTCCCATGACCTAAAGGCCGCCCTCGCTACTGCCGAAAACATTGTGATGCTTTATCATGGAAGGGTGACCCTCGCGGGTTCGCCTAAAGATTTCAGGGAAAGTAAGGATCCGGTGGTGCGCCAGTTTTTCTCGGGAAGCGTCGAAGGGCCGATGGAGTTTTTATGAAAACGCTTGGGACTGAGTTCAAGGTCGGACTGTTCACGCTCGTGGCCATATCCACGCTCGTATACATGTTTTTCGTCCTGAGCCCGGACAGTTTCGAGTCCGGCAAACGCAACAATTTCTATACGATCATCGGTGATGCCGCTGGCATCATCTCGAAAACTCACGTTAAGACAAACGGCGTCATCATCGGCAAGGTCAAGAATGTCCGCCTAGATGTCAATATGACGCGCATCGACATGGAAATCGATGTGAGTGTAAAAATTCCCGTTGGCTCACACATCGAAGTTCGTACTCGCGGCCTGCTGGGCGATGTATTCCTAGAAATTATCCGCGCCGAAGATAGCGGCCAATACATTCCAAAAGGTGGAATGATTCTGAAATCCGAAGGCACAACTGACATTCAGGCTGTTCTGGCGCTCGCAGGCAGCATCGGGCGTGATGTTAAAAAGATCACGCAAGTTCTGGCCGAAGTGATGGGGTCGGATGACGGCAAGAGGAGCCTTGGTGAAATTGTCGAGAACATCCACGGCGGGACGGTTGATTTTCGCAAGAGTCTTGCTGCCTTGCGTGGCGCCGTGGGGGATCGTCCCGAGGATGTGAAGGCCATTGTTGCCAATATCAAGGAGTTCACCCAAGGGCTGCGTAAGGTCATGGATGAAGGCAATCAGGCGAAGTTGCAACACATAATATCTTCCTTCGATGAGTCGATGATTGACGTCAAGGGCGCCACTAAAAATATTCGCTTGATCGCCGAAAAAGTTGAACGGGGCGAGGGAACTCTTGGCAAGCTTTTATCCGATGAGTCGACTATCGCTGAAATTGAGGGCGCGATCAAAGATTTGCGCGAGGTTCTTTCACCAGTCAAAAAACTTGAAGTCGGGGTCGAGTATCGCGGTGAATTTCGCAATGATCAGACGGGTCAAAATTATTTCAATATGGTCTTCCGCACGCGACCGGACCGCTATTACTTGCTGGGTGCCACGGATGTTCAGAATGCGCAGGTAGATCGAACGACGGAAACCATCACCGAAGAACCAGTTGTCGATGATGATCCAACGACGACACAAACTCGGGAGATCATCCGGGAACGCCAAGCCCTGCGGATAAATCTGCAGTTCGCCAAGCGGTTTGGGCCCCTTGCAGTCAGGTTTGGTTTGTTTGAGTCAACGGGCGGATTTGCCGGTGACCTTTATCTGTTCCGCGAACGCCTAAAAATCAGTGCCGAGGCCTTTGATTGGAAAACCAAAGACAATGAATACCGGCGCGTGGCTCATTTGAAGGCTTATGCGAGTGTCTTGTTTTTCAACCACCTGTCGGCGATCGCCGGGGTGGATGATTTGACCCGCCTTGATCCAGATACTGGCAAGGAAAACACAAAGCCTAAATACTATTTTGGCGCTGGACTGAGCTTCAACGACAATGATCTGCGGACTTTATTTGGCGCGGCGGCCTTGGCCCGGTGATAAGGGCAGCGGCTTTTCAACAATAGATTTAAAGGACGCCGTCCTCATCGAGGGTGCTTTTACCTGCCATCATGAGTTGCGCCCGAAAGCGGTCTCCCACACGGAGCGGGCCGACACCTTCTGGGGTTCCGGTAAAAATAATGTCACCGGGAAACAATCCGTGGGAATCGCTGATGGTCCGCAGCAGGGCCTCGGCGTTGAACGTCATGTCACGCGGCGAGCCATGCTGGCGCTGATCGCCATTGACCCACAGGGTGAATTCACAGGTATTTAACAGCTCCAGAACTGCACTGGCATTGCCTCTCTGGGGCAGAGGCACGAATGCCGATAAAACGGCTGCTCCCCGGAAACTTTTGGCTTCAGTCCAGGGGAGCCCTTCTTTTTTCAAGCGGTTTTGAACCTCGCGGCGCGTCAGATCAAGCCCTAGGGCAATCTTGTCTACGTGGCGGAGCAGGTTGGTTTCGCCGGCCTTTGGGGCAGACCCGATATGCAGGACCAATTCCAGTTCATGATCAAATGCCTCCATCGGATAGGCGATCTGGCCGTGATCGGCAAAGCCCCGCAGCGCCGATGGGGATTTCAAAAAAACCACTGGGCTAGTGGGGAGGGCATTGCCCAGCTCGCGGGCGTGGGATTTATAGTTGCGGCCAATGCAGTAGATGGCACGGATGGGGGGTCTATTCAGGGTCATTTTCGCGGCCTTTTCCGTAAGTTTTCCGTAAGTTTTCCGTAAGTTTTCAGTAAGTGCTCGAAATTATTGTTTTTTTAAGGGATTCAGGCAAGTTTAATTATTTTATAACATTATTAAAATATATTTGATTTTAATAAAATATCTTGATATATATTAACCGTGCTATTGAATTCGCCCTCGATGTTGTTGTTGTAGCGGATGTTTCCAAGCTGAGTTGTTACGGAGAATTGAACCAAATGATGCACAGCAGACCCCAGACGGTACTTGTTACCGCCACCCAAGTTCCCATTTTTCTGGCCACCCAAACCGGCGTGACCCTTTCGACCTCTCGGTTGAAACGCAAAAAATCATGGGCGACGAGGGATTTCTTGATAATCATCGTTCCAGCCCTGATCGTTGCCTGCCTTGTGGCGTTAAAATCCCACCTGGCGTTTGGCGCTGAAATCGGTGGCGTCAGCATCACGCCGCCCCAAGGCTGGGAAGTCACCGAAGGGATGGCTGGCGCCAGCATTGTGATGCAGGAACCTGTGCCTGACATGGCTGCATTGGAAAAGGCGGCTGCCAAGTCCGGCCTGGAACAAACGACATTTCGCCGAAACATCACCGTTGCCACAATTCAGAATCCGTCTCCGATTGACGAACAGCGTGCCACGGAACTCAAGGCCGAATTGGTAACGAGATTCGGACAAAGTGGTGTCGTTCATGATTATCAAATCACAGAGCATAAGTTTTTCAACTACCGTGGCAAGAATGACGGTTTGCTTGTTTACGCTTCTTTGAAGTTAAGCGACGTCCCAGTGATGCAGATGCACATTTTGGTGTCTGGCACTGAAAAACAGTACCTGCTGACCTACACGGATCTGGCGGAGTCGATTTCGAATGCTAATAATCCCGTCTTTGAGGCCGCCTGGAATTCGATGGTATCCATCGCTGTGCAAGGCGAGGCTCCAAAGCGTTTTGATGAAAAGAAAATGGCCTTGGCCGGTACCGCTGGCGGGTTGGTGTTGCTGGGAATCTACATCGTGATCCGCATGCGCCGCCGCAGTCCTCTTCGCGAGGCCGACTTGATGCTTGCAGCCGATGCCGGCGCTGAGGAAAAAGCCTCGGACTTTATGATGGGCAGCTCCCTGGCGACCCTGCCCCTGATTTGGGATATCAGCGGTGACGGTTCGGCGGAGGATGACGGCAGGTTTGACATGCCGGCAGTCAGTTCCATCTCGAATTACTAGTCCATCTCGAATTACTAGCGGCAATTAGGTTTTCTCGCACATCCGCGTCATCGTATTAAAGACCTCGCCACTGGCACACGAGCCTGGCGAGGTCGTTACGTTGATATCGGCCCCAGTCGGGGAATCTGCCAGCGGCACAGCGATCAACTCGACCGGATTCAGTTTGATTGCGGCATCAGCAAAGCCGTCCAACGTGGGATCCGAGATTTTGCCCTGATACTTTTGGCCGATTCCACCAGCGCTCACCCACAAGTACTTGCACGAAAATTTAGTATCGGTGCGGGACTCCGCGACAAACGTAAACGACAGGTTTGGTTTGCCGTTGGTGTCAGCATATTCAGCCACATTGGCGATTCGTGGATTGCAATCCAGCGAGGCCGTAATCGGCGCGTCATTGGGGGCTGGTGAGAAGATCACTGGAATTTGCAGGGTAAAAGTCCTGCCCGGCTGGCGGGGGATAATTCGCTCGAACATTGGTTGCAGGTTGGCTTTGGAGACCAGTTGGCCAGAATTGTTTTCACTGATTTTTATGGCCTTGGCCCAGTAGAGCGTTCCTGGCTCGCCGATGAAACGGACGTCGGCCGAATCATACAAAGCCCGGACTTTAAGGTCGCAAAATTGATCCCGGAAAAATTTGTCGGATTTGAACAAGATGGTGCCATCTGGCTGAACATTACCCGTTGTGGTTTCGGTGCAGCCAGAAAGTTGAAAGGCAATGGGGGCCTGGGCGTTGGATTCTGTTGCCGTGGTTTCCAGACCTATCACCGCGACGACCAGCTTGGCCGAATCCATCTGGACGCGTCCAGCGCGACGCGGGGTGCGACAGGCAGACAGCGTCGTGGCGGCCGTGAGAATCACGGCTGCCGACCAAACAAGACTTTGGGTAGCGCATCGAGATCTCGCACTACGCTCGGGATAGTTTCTGGCGCCTTTGCGCCAGAAACTAGTTATTGATCTAGTCATGGGTCTCGCCATAGTTCGGATGCGGTTAGTGGTGGCTATATTTATGAGGTTGATTCTATCATGGTGGTTATGGAATTCGTATAAAAGGCAGCCCTAAATGACTGAAAAATCAAATTTCCCAACCAACATGGATCACGATCAATGGTTCTGGGACGTCCTGAATGCTTACCTCATCCAGCAGTCCTTGAAGCAAACCCGCCAACGCAAGGTTGTGGTCGAGGAGTTTTTAAAACTGGATCGTCACGTTGATGCAGAAGATCTTCATAATATCGTGCGCAAGCGCGATCCCCGCGTCGGTTTGGCAACAGTCTACCGGACACTCAATTTGTTGAAAGAGGCCGGCCTGGCCGACCAGAAGTCATTTCGTGATGGCCGCTCAGTTTTCGAGGTGCACCGCCCTGATCATCATCACGATCATTTGGTTTGCCTAGATTGCGGAAAAATCATGGAATTCGAAAATGAAGAAATTGAGTCACTGCAAAATCAAGTTGCTGACAAACTTGGTTTTAAGTTAACCGGCCACCGGTTGGACCTCTATGGCCACTGCCTCAAGAGGAATTGTATGCCGGACGCAAAAGTTTGAGAATTCAGGGTCTCCGGCTACTACGATCCCGAAACGCCTTAAATGAGTCGCTCCAGATTTTACCGGTGGACGCTCCAATCGGCTCATAAACGGTGACCAGCATATATGTCCCCGCGACAATGCCAACCATCCAAATGACCATCATCATGGTCAATCTGAAGTGGCGATCCTGCTTCCATTTAACGCGAATCCTGTCTGTGAATTCTTGCAAAAAGCCAGGCTGAAGTTCGGCCGTGGTCGGTTCAACTCGTTTAGGTTTAATGCCTCGGCGTGGCCGCGCAGCCTTTCCCAATACCGGCACCGGCACCGGCACCGGCTCTAGATATGGTTCTGGGGCTGCCGGCCCTCCCACTTGCTTTTCTGCTGGTCCAGCAAAGGCCTTCATTTGATCCGCAACAAATCCTGGCAAAGCCCCCGACAATTTGCTGCGTTGCTCAAAATCCAAGTCGGAAAACGCAAATTCCGTGACATAGGGATGCAAGGCATGATCTGGACTTGGCTCTTTGGAAGTGCTGGTGAGCTTTGCAAACACCGCTCGTCCAAACATCCGTGTCAGCAGGGGCGTTTCAATTTTGGCAAGGGCGTATCTGCCCACTGGCAAACCGGTATAGATGGTCCCCTGCAGGGGATGCAGGCGGCTCAGGCGTGCAGGGATACTGATCTCTCCAAACGATAAGACATGTTCAGGCGGCAGATAGACGATGTCCGGTTGGTCAAAGTCGGCGTGCTTGATTGAATTCGGCGCAAACCTGTTTTTGATAGCCTCGCGCACGATATCGGCTTTTTGCGGCAGCATGTAAATTGGGCGGTGATGGAAGGTAGCTCGCACCTTGGCCAGGTCAAACTTTTCACCGAGGACCAGCACGGGGACGTGAGGCTCGATGCTGTTCATCAACTCTGCGAACCGGCCACCGCCACTGCCGCCTTCGCTCACCAGCGTATCCTCAATCAGGACAATGGCCGGGGAGAAATATCGTGGTTCAATCGGAATCCCGTGACGCTGCAAGGCCGCCGACACTTTAAATCGTGGTGCTGGCAGGCAATCGATGAGTTCGTTCCGCAGCACTGGTGACTCGACCGCCATGAAGATGCGGCAGCTCGGCCCAACCCCAGATGCCCGCAAGTCCCGCAAAACAAATTGCACGGATTGGCGGAATTTAAGCGGGACCGCCCAATTGCAAATGCTCGCCTGAGAGAACCGGTAGAACAGGAAACTATTGCGGGTGCCAATGATATCGAGTTTTAGACCGGGCAAACCGACGGCTTCAGCCAGACTGCCGTGAAGGGTTAGTCTGGTCCCAAACGGAGCCTCCAGTCGTGATTCCAGCCAGAGTTGATCCCGGGAAATCCAAACCACACGCGCTGGCAGATGCAATGAAGCCAATTGATTCAAGCCGATCATGGCTGACGGCTGGGGGAGCGGTTTGGGGCTGCTGGATGTCGCAAAAACAAATCGCTCCGCCCAATTGGCGGGGGGCAGGTCCAGGGGCAGGATGTCCCGGAAGTTGAAGGATGCGGCCTGGTTCATGGTCCCTAGGTGCATCCGGCTCGGGGCCAGAATGAAACGAACCCCTTGCAGCTCAGGGCGCTGGGCCAGGTAGCGTAGGGCTGCGACCTCCTTTTCCACCGAATTGAGATCACCGACCACCACAATGGTGGTTCGCCGGGCCGCCACGGCTGACATAAGGGCGTCTAGATTAACAAAGAAATCGCAATGAAAACCGCTGTGCCTAAGTTGGTCTTCCAAGGCCTTGACTTGGGCGGTGACCTGATTGGTCAGCCAATAGATTCTTTTCTTCTTTTGCATATCTGGGGGATCGGCATAAATTCAGCTATCATGAAAGGTACCCTCTTTATCGGAGTTTGCAGCGATGGCCTCTAAATTGCGGAAATCAAGCGGTAAACTGCTGGCTTTTGTCGCTAGCGCAACGGTTTTTATCGCTGCTGTGGGCGCAGAATCGGCGCTGGCATTGGATTGCTCGCAGGTCAATCAGTTGACCAAGTCCTATTTCAACATTCATTTTTCGTTTTCTACCTGGACGGATGAACTGTCGACGCGGACCCTCGACAATTTCATTAAGGCATGGGATTCGGGAAAGATTTATTTTCTTCAGTCGGATGTCGACCGATTCGTCAAGGATTACGGCACTAACCTTGATGACATGATCAAGACCAATGATTGCAAGGCCATCACCGACATCACCAACGTTTTTGCCCAAAGATTTGCCGAAAGTCAGGCGCAGGTTGATAAGCAAGTCATCGCCAAGCAAGATTTTACGGTGGATGAATTTCTTGAATTTGACCGTAAAAAACAGTCGTGGGCGACAACTTCGGAAGAAATCAACGAACGTTGGCGTAAACGCGTGAAGTTCCAGTTGCTGCAGTTGAAGGAATCTTTGGGCGATTTACCCAAGGCGCAGGAAAAGTTGGCCAAACGCTACAAGCTTGGCGGCAAACGCCAACAAGAGATGACGATGGACGACGTCTATTCGTTGTTCCTGGCATCTTTTGCCACGGCCCTTGATCCACACTCTGGATATTTGTCGGCGGAGGAACTGGAGGATTTCCGGATTCAGACGCGTCTTAGCCTTGAGGGCATTGGTGCGGTGCTGCGCAGTGAGGACGGCTTCACAACCATCCAGACCGTTGTGCCGGGGGGGGCGGCAGCCCAAACTGGCAAATTCAAAGTTGACGATAAGATCATTGCGGTGGCCCAGGGCAAGGAAACCCCGGTTGACGTGATTGATATGGATTTGCGCGAGGTCGTCAAACTGATCCGTGGAACGCGTGGCACTGAAGTACGTTTGACGATATTGCGTGAGACCAAAGGTAAAAATGTTCAATTTGTATTTCCCGTCGTACGCGACAAGATTCAACTGACGGACCGTGCCGCGAAATCTAAGATCCACAAAGTAGAAATGAATGAGGGGTCTGCCGGTGACACCCAGACCCGCAAGATCAGTGTCGGTGTGATCACGCTGCCTTCGTTTTATATGGATTTCGAAGGCCGGCAAAACCGCCAGTCTAATTTCACGAGCAGTTCGGCCGATATGCTGCGCGAATTGAAAAAGATGCGAGAACAAAAAGTCGATGCCGTTGTCGTCGACTTGCGCAGTAATGGTGGCGGTAGCCTTGACGAGGCCATCAACGTCGCCGGCTTGTTTACCGGCAAGGGCCCTCAAGTCCAGATCCGTGGCTCGGAAGGCAAGACATTTGTTCAGGACTACAAAGATGGGGCAGCCGCTTGGGACGGGCCACTTGCTGTGGTGATTAACCGCCAGTCTGCTAGTGCCAGCGAAATTTTTGCCGGTGCAATCCAGGACTATGGTCGCGGGTTGATCGTTGGCGGGCATCATACCTTTGGCAAAGGCACGGTTCAGAATCTTGAAAATCTGGATGAACGCCTGGGAGCGATCAAGGTTACGATCAGCAAGTTTTATCGGCCGGCAGGATCGAGCACCCAATTGCGTGGGGTCGAATCGGATATCGTTTTGCCGGATTTGATGGATGAGCTTGAGATTGGCGAGAAGCATTACGACTATGCCTTGCCGTGGGAAAAGATCGAGTCGTCGGCATTCAAGCAATACAGCCAAACCAATGCTGTTGTCCCGGCGCTGCGTACGGCTAGCAATGCCCGGATGGACAAAGATGCTGGCTTTAAAAAGATCATTGCCGACATCAATGAGTATCGAGGCGGCGAGGCAAACCGTAATCGGGTTACCTTGAAGGAAAAAACGGACGCCAAATCTGGTGACAAGGTTGCCGACAAGGGCAGTCGCAAGGGCGCCAAGAAAAATCGCGGCAAACCAAATGGCGAAAAATCACATGCCGCAGCCAGTCCCGACGACGCAGAGGCTAATGAGCCGGGAGATTTGAATGCCGAAGAAACCAACATCAATGATGACTTTTTGATGCAGGAGTCTATTCGCATCACGGCGAATTACGCGCAGTTGTTGGCGAATCGCCCGATATCGGACGCCCGGTTGACGGGGATCCGTCCGTCGAAGCTATTGGCTGGCGATGCAAAAGGTGACAAGAAAAAATCAGCCACAGGTCCTGCGGCGGGCGCCCCCGTGCGACCACACCAGCGTCCAACGGCTTCGGGTTCCATCACGACCAAGAAGGCGCCTATCAATCCCGCAGGTTTCACTCCTGCAGGTTCTACGGCTCCTGTTACGCCTTCAAAAGAGGAAGAGAAACGGTAAACGTCGTCCCCTGTTCTGGTGTGCTGGAGACAGAAAGTTCGCCGCCCATGCCGGTGACTAGGCCGTAGCAGATCGACAGACCGAGCCCGGTGCCTTCACCGGGCTCTTTTGTTGTGAAAAACGGATCAAATATTTTCTTGAGATGTTCCGGTTTGATCCCTTTTCCGGTATCAGCCACTTGGATCAAAACATTTTTTTCTGAGGCGTCGTTGCAAACTCGCAGAGATAAATCGCCGCCCCGCGGCATGGCATGGATGGCATTCTGAAGTAAATTCAACACCACCTGAATGATTTGATTCTTGTCACCGTAAACCTGCTGCGAGGTGCCGGGGACGTCCGCTGCTGGGCTCAGATGCTCTATAATGTGAATGTTTTGTTTTTGCTTGAGGTTGATCCGGGCAAAACGCAGTGCTGATGCAGTGGCCTCCAAGGCATCCACAGAAGTGAAATTCTTTTTTCTAACTTTGCCATGTTCACCGGCGGGTTGCATCCGAGCAAAATCCAGCAGATTTTCGACAATCTGCTTGCACCTCTGGGCGGCGGTTTCGATTTCAATGACGTCGGAATAGTGGGGGCTTTCTTTAGACATTTCGCGAAGCAGCATCTGAGAAAAAATCATGATACCCCCCAAAGGATTGTTGATTTCGTGGGCGATGCCCCCAGCCAACAATCCGATTGAAGCAAGCTTTTCATTTTGAATCAGTCGCTCTTGCATGAGGGCCGCCTCGGTCCGGTCCCGGTAGATATGGACGGCGGCTTTTTGTTTTTCACTGCCTGGAAAAATCTGTGAAGTCACTTCAAAGACCTGATCCGCGACAACATCCTGCAACGGAAACTGGTGGGGCGCGTTCTCAGCCAAAGTATCCAGAAGTTTGCAGCCTGGGCAGGGTTTGGACCTTCCGGCTAGGGCCTTGTGGCACTTCATTCCCACCACTTTGCGGACGTCCAGGCCAGACATTTTTGCTGCCGCGAGGTTGGCTCGCTGCACGACATGGTCCGGGCCAATGATCATGATTGGGTCGATTAGGGCGTCAAAGGTCGCAACCCATTGCCGTTTTAGCTCCTCGACGAATTGAAGGGTATCCCCGACAGTGGTTTTCTCTGGCTTTTTTTCCATTGGAAGCCTCTCGCTAAAAGATCAATGATTTCATTGTACTGTGTCCTGCCGCTGATGCGAAGCCTGAAAGCCCTAAGTTTTTTAGGAGAACTGGCCGATGAGCATCAAGATTTTGGGGAGTTATTAATGACGGATTTTCGCGGTTCACCGCCGAGAGGGTGTATTTGCAGGCTGACGACCGCCGCGGCTTTGGTCGGCGTTGTGGCTATGGCTGTGAACGGCTGTAATGCTCCGTCAGCCTACCAGCCTTTTGGCGGCTATCCGGGTGGAGGAAAATATAATGCCAGTGGAGTTAGTGGATCGGGTGACGACTCGGGCTCGGTAGCAGAAGGCAAGGCGGCGTTCCGGCAGAACAGTGGAAATTTAAATCATCCGGATAGAAAGAGCGATCTTGCGGGAGGGGGCTTGGATGTGGATCTTACCCAGGCTGCGGTTGTCGTGAGGATCAGTAACATCACGACGAGTGATAGCAATGATAAAGTACGGAATGCAGTTGCAAATATGGGCGGCAAATCAACTTTTGATCGCGTGCTCTATGGCAAGCTTCCCGCTGATCCCAGGTACAAGGATCATCCGTATTTGATCTTCGCAAAAGCCGTGACGAATAAAAAAGATGTTCGTTTCACGGCTGCAGAAAATCAGTTTTTTCCCGCCTTTGCCGTTGGTGAATATAGTGCGGCTGCCTATGACAAACTGACCAATGCCGGGAGCGTGAGTTATCCCGTCAACTTCAGTGCTTCCAGTGGCGGAACATTTTTAGCTACTTTTACCGTGAGTCGGACGACTACTTCGGCGCCGAACGGATGCGCTAGATTCGATAAGCTAACTCCCAAGGTATCCGATCAGAGCCGATATTACGGAATCAAAATTGACGTGTCCGGAGTTCCAAATAATTTTGTGAATGAATTCCCCGTGTCGAATATGATTTTTCTTGCCGAATTTCAGGGTGGCGGGCGAATCAGCGATGTTGCCAGCTGCAGTCCTTTTTACGATACAAAGAACAATGAAAGTGGCGTGGTTGCCATGGGTTTTGAAAAGTGAGGTTACAATGAAGGTTTGGACTAAATTGTGGTTAATGGCCGTGCTGCCTTTATCGATCCTTCAGGGCTGCGCAGCTAAGCCCCCGGAGGCAGCGCCATTGACTGGGGGCGATGCGATCAGTGGCGATCCCTGTTCAGCCGACAAGCAGGCTAGGGTGGTTTTAGAGGGGGCGTCGGCGGAAGGGTTAAAAAGCCTGTGTGGGTACCGGTCCGAACTGCTGAAAGACAGAAAATATGTCTACAGTGGCACGGGTGAACCAGGGATGCTTTTCCCCGGTGATGACAAGGAGGGGCCGGTCACGCAGAGTGAGGGAACCGGGGGCAAGACGGTGCGTTTAATTGTTTATTCGGTGATGCTGATTCCCACGACGGACAACGCCGCGGTCACTGATGTGATCCGCCTTCAGACTATTTTTCCGACACTGTTCAAGGAAAAGGGTTTTGCTGCAGACGAAAGGGTGACTTATACGCCCAGCGGACAAGACAACGAAAAGTTCGCGTTCACCAATTACAGATTTCTCAAGCAAGCCCTGGATGGTTTGAAAACATTGGACTACGAAGGGACCGTCAAAATCATTGATTTTGGGACAGGCGGCTATGTGGTCTTGGATAAATTAATGCGCGATGCAAACAGCGGATTGAAAGAATATGGAGGCATCCTGCTTATTTACCAGTTTTCTGGACAGACTGCGGTGGTCGGCAGGAGCGAACAGGTGTTGCGGATTGAAAACCAGGAGCCATCGACTTTGATCAGTGAAAGGACTTCTGCGGACCCAGCCAGCAAGGATGGTGCGGTCAGGGCAAGCATCAAGCAGTCGATGCAGCGGGATTTCAAAAATTACCAGATGGCTGCCAAGGCCAAGGAAGTCATGAATGAAAAGCGGGCTGCATTCAGAAAATGATCCCGTCGTTCAGTTGATGAGCGTCTTCAAGACCTTTGAGTTGGGTCAGTCAACGATTGGCGCGCTTCAGGGGGTGTCGCTCGTTGCAGCGGCTGGTCAGATGACCGCATTGGTCGGGCCGTCTGGGTCTGGCAAGACGACAATTTTGAACCTAGTTGGTGCCCTTGATCGCCCCACCGCTGGGCGGATTATTGTTGCAGGGCACGATCTGAATTCCATGGACAGTGATGCGCTGGCGGATTTTCGTAGTAATACAGTTGGCTTCGTTTTTCAAAATTTCAATTTGATCCCGGTTCTGACAACCCTGGAAAACGTGCTGTTGCCCAGTCAGATCGGACGCTCCGATGGGGACGAGGCGGAACTGGTGAAGCGGGCAAATCATTTGCTTGACCGGGTTGGCCTGACGGCCCAGAGGCACCAACCAGTTAATCGTTTATCGGGTGGTCAGATGCAGCGTGTGTCTCTGGCCCGTGCGCTAATGAACCGGCCTAAAGTCATTCTGGCCGACGAACCAACCGCCAATTTGGACCATGCAACTTCAGAGAAAGTATTGCAGCTGTTGCAGTCTTTATGCGTAGAAGAAAAGGCTGCGGTCCTCGTGGCAACCCACGATCCGGCTGTCCTCCCTTATTGCAACTGCGTCATCCGTGTGCGGGACGGCATAAACTGCTCCACATGACTGCACCTGACATTAAATGTCACTTCAAGCCTTGTATCTCCTTAGGGAATGATGCTCCTTCTTAAGGAGGTGCCTCATGCCGTGCCCACGTTGTCGCGACTCAGCCTTGGTGATCAGAAAAGGGTTTTTTCCGCGAAAGAATCCCGCATTTGACAAGAACCAGAGATTCCTCTGTAAGTCTTGTCGGACATGTTTCTCACAAACTTCGGAAACTCTCGAAGAGGGCCAAAAACGCCCCGATCTGCATCGTCCGATCTACATGCTGCTCGCCTCCGGCGTGTCCCAGAGGCGCGTCGCCCGAATTTGCGGGACCACGCAAGTAACTGTCGCGCGCAAGCTGGTCCGGATGGCGCGATTTGCACGGA
>CANFEB010000029.1 GCA_947445775.1 Oligoflexales bacterium
ATCGTCGCAGTGGTTTTAGCCTTGTGGAGCTAATGATCGTCGTAGCGATCATTGGTATTCTCGCGGCACTGGCCATTCCAAGGTTCCAACAGTTCCAGTCGAAGTCACGGCAGGCAGAGGCCAGAGGCAACCTAGCGCATATTTATACGCTCCAGGTTTCTTATAACGGGGATAACGACACGTTTTCAGGCGCTGCGCAAACCGCTGGCTGTTTGACGATCGGAGGTGGTTCAACCAAAACTTGTACGATTCGAACCGCAGCTTCGTGGGACACCTACAATACCTGCAATACGACCAATGATATTGGCTTTCGGATAACGGACTGCAAGAAGGTGCGTTACACTTATAGTCAATCGAGCCTGCAAAACCAGTTCACCACGACTGCATCTGAGATGGATGCTGGTGCCTCTGCAAACCGTCGGGTATTCCCTGGATGTTCGGGTACCAATGACGTGTGGCAAATCAATGAAAACAAGGAATTGTACAATCAGAATCTTCCTACTGCACTGCAAAGTTGCGCCAACTGATTTGCGAGCAACGACTGTTTCTTGGGTATGACTTGGAATCTGTCGAAAACGTCCACCAGGTCGACGGGGGACTGAATGAAAGAAGGCCTGCACCACAGCGAGATTCGTTACGAAGTTCGGGCGGTGCAGGCCTTCAGTCTTGTGGAGTTGATGATCGTTGTGGCGATCATCGGTATTCTCGCCGCCCTGGCCATTCCTAGATTCCAGCAATTCCAATCTAAATCACGTCAAGCCGAAGCTAGAGGCAACCTGGCGCAGATTTACACCCTGCAAATTTCTTACGCCGGGGATAACGACACCTTTTCGGACGCTACAGCAACTAGTGGGTGTCTGACCCTTGGTTCTACCATTTCTGCTGGCTCCGGAAGTAGCATGGGCGGGGCCAAGATCTGCGGTTCTGGCGGACCTGCAACCTGGGCTGCCTATAATACCTGCAATACCACCAACGACATCGGGTTCAGGGTCACGGACTGCAAGAAGGTCCGCTACGTCTATACAATTTTGGGCAATCAAAATCAGTTTACGGCCACGGCAACGGAAATCGACGGGGGCGGTCCATCCTCGCGCCGGGTTTTTCCTGGTTGCATCGACGGCCCCAATGATGAATGGCAGATCAATCAAAACAAAGAGCTCTACAATTATGAGCGCGGCGGTCAAACTGCCTTGCAGGGGTGCAAGAATTGACCGTATAACTTCTGCATGAACAGGCCGAACCAGGCCCATTTGCTGGAGTTGATGACCATGGCAATGATTCCCCTGCGAACCCTTCTCGATCACGCTGCCGAGCACAACTATGGTGTTGCGGCATTCAACGTCAATAACATGGAGCAGATCCAGTCGATCATGGAGGCGGCCAAAGCCACCGACAGCCCTGTGATCATTCAGGCCTCGCGCGGCGCTCGTTCCTACGCCCAGGATAATTACCTGCGGCATTTAATCTTGGCTGCGGCAGAGCTTTACCCCGAAATTCCAATGGTCATGCACCAAGATCATGGCAACAGTCCCATGACCTGTTATTCGGCGATCAAGCAGGGCTTTACCTCGGTGATGATGGACGGATCCCTCAAGGAAGACGCCAAGACCCCGGCCGATTTTGAATATAACGTCGCTGTGACTAAGAAGGTCTGTGACGTGGCCCACGCGTTTGGAGTTTCCGTCGAAGGCGAACTCGGCTGCCTTGGATCCCTTGAAACTGGTCAGGGCGACAAGGAAGACGGACACGGTTTTGAGGGGACCTTGTCAAAAGAAATGCTACTGACCGATCCGGTCGAAGCAGAGGAATTCGTGAAGCGCACCAATGTCGATGCCCTGGCGATCGCGATTGGAACCAGCCATGGCGCGTACAAGTTCACCCGCAAACCTGACGGTAAGATTTTGGCGATGAGCCGCGTTGCTGAGATTCATAAACGCTTGCCTAACACCCACTTGGTCATGCACGGATCTTCGTCCGTTCCCCAGGAACTTCAAGACGCCGTCAATAAGTACGGCGGTCAGATCACACAGACGTGGGGAGTTCCCGTTGCCGAAATCCAAGAGGGCATTCGTCATGGTGTCCGCAAAATCAATGTCGATACGGACAACCGGCTGGCGATCACCGCTGCCATTCGCAAGGTTTTTGCTGAATCACCCCAGGAATTTGATCCACGTTCTTATTTGAAGCCAGCCCGCGCAGCGATGCAAAAGGTCTGCGAAGACCGGATGATTGCCTTTGGTCAGGCCGGCAATGCCCGCAAAATTCGTCAGGTCACCCTGGAAGAGATGGCGAAGAAATACTTCACCTGATTTTCGCCGAATGTGACCAATAAATCGACAATCCAACCGCAAATCGTTGAAGTAATTGACCTTTTGCGCGGACGATTTTTTGTAACTATATGATTCAACAACGTTTTCTAGCCCCGCCGGGCTGAATCAATTCTTGCACTCCCAGCAACGACACTCGCCGTCTTATTCAAAGTGAGCGGTGCTGCGTGTTTAGTCTGCTGTCGTTGTGGAGTTGGTTTTATGCGGTTTTTGTTGCTGACGCTGATTTTTGCCGGGGCGGCCCTTCAAGGGTGCAGTTCCACCGGCGTGGAATCCCACCGTGCGCCGGTTGGACCGATCTCGCCCTGGGGTAATTCTGGAAACCCTTATCAAGACCCTTTCGCAAACTCCCCGACAATCGGCACATCTCCTGATGAACCGGCTATCACCATACCCGATATGGGTAACCGCAACGGCACAGGCACTATTGGCAATGTCGGAAATACCACCTGCTATAAAGCCAACGCCGAAACCTGCGCCATTGAACACCTGATCTTCGCCAAGACCAACGCCTATCGGGCATCCAGTGGCCTGAAGCCTTTAACCTTCGGATACCGATTGGGCTACGCAGCCCGTGACTGGAGCATCCAACAGGCCAATCGTGGCGGGATCGGCCACAGCGGGTTTCCATCAGCCCGCAGGAGTTTCCTGGCGGCAGAATTCGGCGCAAATGCCCCCGCCAATGTCTCCGGCGAAAATGTTGCCTGGACTGGTTACAGCTCCGGCAGCGTGGAGTCCGTCGCCAGTGATTTTGCAGAAATGTGGTGGGGCAGTTCCGGCCATCGCCGCAACATGCTCGGTAATTATCAATCACTCGGTGTCGGTGTTTACCGTGGTGGTCGTGGCTGGTATGCAACGCAAATTTTTGGCGCGGAGTAACGAATCAACATGGCCACAATGATTCCAGATGTAGAAAAGCAACGCGTGGTTTTTCCTAGCAGCGCCGAAGAGGCCTTTTACCGCGTTGCCGGGCAGAATCTGAGTGCCGGGTGGCGGGTTTATTACTCCTGCGTTCTCTCGGCGTTTGAGCAGGGCGAGGGCTTGCAGGAAGGCGAAATTGATTTTGTCTTGTGGCATCCGTCGGCGGGATTTGTTGTTGTTGAAGTAAAAGGCGGCCGCATCGAGATCAACAACGGAGATTTTTTCTCCATCAACCGGCAGGGTGAAAAGTTCCGGATTCAGAATCCGTTTCAACAAGCTTTGGTCTGGAAAAATCGCTTTTACCGTTTTTTGAAACGTGAAAATATGCGCATGCCCGTTTGTCACGCTGTTTGTCTGCCTTATTTAGACGAATCAGAGTTGCCGAATACTGCTGGCGTAGAACGGGATCTGGTGATTGGTCGCCAGCGTATGGACCGCCTCGAAGAAACCCTGTTTGAAATCGTTCGCAAATCCCATCTGGAAAAATATTTAAAGTTTAGCAGCCCCGGCGAGAAAACCATCGATCGCTTGCTCAAGGGCAGCCATTTCGAGAGCCGCAGATTCCTGCGTGAGTATGTCGATCATCATGACCTGCGGGTTGCCGATATCGAGTCCATTCAAGAGTCGTTGGTGACGCCGGTCACCAGTGCGCTGCGCCTCGGGATCGAAGGCGAAGCGGGCACCGGAAAAACCATGCTCGCCGTCATGTTGGCACGGCGCTACCGTGATGAGGGCGCAAAAGTTCTTTTGACCTCTTCAAACCCGGTTCTTAACGATCGCCTGCGCGCCGACATTGGCCGAGGCGTGGATGTCATGACCTACAGCGAGCTAGGTTCGCAATTTGGTGTCGAACTCATGCGAGTTCCCTCCGGTTACCAAGGTAAACACGATGATTGGCTGCAATTTGACGGCCCCGAAAAACTGAAGGCTGCTATCGGTGCCGATGCGCGGCGTTATGATGTCATCCTTTGCGATGAAGCCCAGGACGTCCAGCCCTTCTGGTGGGAGTCGATTGAGTCGCTGCTCCGTAATCCTGAATCTAGTCGTTTTTATCTGTTTTTTGATCGCAGTCAGGGAGTGTTCGGTTCTGGCGGGGGCGACACCCTGTTCGTGCCAGAACAGGTATTGCCGGTGGCCGCGCCTTATTTCCCGCTGGTGCACAACTATCGTACGACCAATGAAATTTCGGCTTTTGCGCGCGAATTCCGTACCGGCAGTCAGGTTCTTAAAAGCCACAGCGGACGCAGTGGCTATATGCCGCAAATTATTACCTACAAAAATCGAGTAGACGCTCAAAAGAAATTGGAATTTCTGCTGGCTGATTTGATTCACCGAGAGCATCTGCGCCCAGAAGAAATCGCACTGATTTCTGCTCGAAACCCGAAATCTCCGGATTCAATTTTGACCGGCATGGAGGTATCAGGCCCCCAAATTGCTACGGTCGCTGGCTTCAAGGGGCTAGAGGCCAAGGTCGCCGTCCTGATCAATTTCAGTGAACATAAAATGGAACTTTCCAATCCGATCATGTCCAGCATGATGTATGTGGCTGCAACCCGCGCGCGCCATCTGGTGGTGATCATGCTGCGCGAAGACGACTCCAAAGTGGGGGTCGTGAGAGCTGCCCTGCAAGCGGCGGTTGTCCAAGGCAGCACCGGGGCACTGGTGATTGAACGGGCTGAAGACATCAATGAATCCGAGGGCGTGGTCACCTTTTTTGATCCAGACCGGATGGGGTCTTTGACCATCGATGACGGTGCTCGCGGCCGTCGCTCTTTTTTGTTTT
Organism: Oligoflexales bacterium; assembly: GCA_947445775.1. GTDB lineage: Bacteria > Bdellovibrionota_B > Oligoflexia > Oligoflexales > RGVZ01 > RGVZ01. The sequence goes on from CANFEB010000029.1 coordinate 5,032, forward strand.
TTCCCCACGATCTTGGTCGTGCTGGGCTGGAAAATATTCGCGTGGGTATGAGGCTGTTATTCAGGCCGCGTCAAATCGGTGATGTCGTTGTGGCATCGGATTTTAGGGTGCCGCGCGCTGGTTGAGTTTTTGCCGTTCCTGTTTTCTGCTGGTGTTGTTGCTGTGTTTTTTTTGCTGTTGTTGCTCTTGAGGTGTTGCTGATGTTGATGCGTGGCTTTATACGTGGCTCTATACTTGTTATAGCCCTCACCCTGAGTGCCTGCGGGTCCAGTGGGGAAGGTTCCTCTGCGGATCCCGTTTACGATCCTAACGACACCGGCGAAACATCTCAAAATCCAGACGGCAGCGACGCCTTTGGCTTTGATGATGCGGCTTGTCAGAGCCAGCCAACTGGCACCAACGCGATTGTTGCAGCCAATATTTTTGAGTGGCACCAGGGTCAAATTAAAGAAACAACCGTCCCGCTGACAGCCGTCACATCATCTCCGGCCCTGGCGTCGCGTCACATCACCAAGACAACCTATGGACTGCGCGAGCAGGCGTCCTGCCAACTCAGTGGAACCCAGGTCATGTGTCCAAACGAATTTAAGGTTGTCGATGCCGCAAAGCCTCTCAAGATTTGCCGCGACCGCGCCAAATTTCCTCGCACATCCCATGAAACCGTTGCGCTGACGGGTTTATACACCCTGAATGCTGCCTACGATTTCCATAATGAATTGCCATCCCGCGGCAATAATTTGCCACCAACAGAACTCGTGATTTTGCCGCGCGTCGAACGCTCCTTCGTCGTTCGTAATGCCAATGGCAGCAGCGAAACCCGCATTTCCCTGGTTACAGATAACCTTGCTTATGCTCCGGCTTACCGGTCTGGTCCGGCTTTTTTGATTTATCCGAAGAGTCAAAAAGCGGACGATAGCGGCCTTTGGAAAAATCTATTCCTCTGGGAAGTTCCTTGGGCCATGAGCCATGAATTCGGCCATCATATATTGCGGACCTATGCCCTTGGTGGAGCCAACAATCTGGCACTGAGCGGCGCCAGCAATAGCGCTATTGAAAATAATTTTGGCGCAACGCCGTCGATTTTTGATTGGTCGCGCGTCGGGTACCGGGCACCTGTGGCCGGTCTCATTTCGGCATTTATTGCGTCATCGATTCCGTCATCGCCGAATCCCAGCAACGCCATCGGCATCACTTTTAGCAATACCTTGGCACCGACGGGACGCACCGTCGGTCCATCACTTTACTGGGGAGCCGTTAACGAAGGGTTTTCAGACCTCTATGCCCGCTATTCCCGCAACAGCGAGGACGGACAACTTCGAGGCGTCGATTGCTTTGCCGGATCCCGCGATGTGGAGTTGCCAGCCTTCGGTGATGGAAGTCCAAAGGTCTACGACGAACGGGTGAAATCTATTTTCCTGTCTCCTCAAGATCTAGACGGCGCAGCCACATGTTCAGCCCCAGATTTTCAAGGCATTCATTCCGTGGGGGCCATCATGGCTCACGGAGTTGGCGCGGTTTTTGAAACGACTTTGAATGATGTGGAAACGCGCCGGGCTTTTGCATCTGTCCGGGAGAAGTCTGTTTTTAAGGGTAATTTGCTTTTGCTGTGGGCACAGAAAATGGGCAAACAGATCAGGGCCAACGGCCAGGTTTCCCTCGGGTCGTTCGTGCGCGACGCTTTTGTTGTCGCGGCGGAAGCCCGCACCGCCCACGGATTTCCAGCAGGGGAATTGGGCAGGGGCCAGTGCCAGGCTCTGGCGGGCATTTTGCCTGCCCTTAGTCCAGAAGTGCTGGGCAATGGCGCCTTGCATTGCGCTCCGTAATTTTATATCGAAGTGCCGTCATTTCGATTTCACGGCCAAGGAGACTTGTTCCATGGGAATTAAAGGCATGAACTCCCTGACCCAGGGCACCCACCAAACGATTCCCGTGGCCGATTTGCTGGACTATCAGTCAGACGATCCAGTCCGACGTCGCAAGTTTACCGATACGGTGGGGGGCGCCCTCCAGGAACTTGGCTTTTTTTCCCTGATAAATCATGGCGTTAATGTCGGCATCAATGACCATTTGATCGACCGGGCTTATGGGCTCGCCCAAGATTTTTTTGAACTCTCCGCAAAAGACAAACTGGCCTATGAAGACCTTGAATTGCATGGCCAAAGGGGCTTCGTCGACTTTGGACGGGAACACGCCAAGGATTCAATGGCAGGTGACTTGAAGGAATTCTGGCACGTCGGCCGCGAGAACTGGCAGCGCCCCGCAGCGCCTGGTGAAATTCGCCTGCAAAACTTTTGGCCCAAAGAACTTCCTGAATTCAGGCCAGTGATGCTGAATCTCTATAAGAATATGGAGCGTTGCGCCCGCAGCGTTTTGGAGGCTTGCGCTGAATATCTGGGCGAGCCCAAGGACACGTTTTCCGGGATCGCCGAAGATGGTGACACGATCCTTCGCGTGATTCATTATCCGCCGGTTGCGGGTGATGCCAATCCGGCCAGCATCCGCGCCGGAGCCCATGAAGACATAAACCTCATCACACTTCTTGTCGAGGCAACCGCCGGCGGCCTTGAGTTGCTGCAGCGCGACGGGACGTGGCTCCCCATCCATGCGCTGCCTGGCCATATCATCGTGGATACCGGAGACATGATTCAAAACCTGACGAATGGCGTTTTGCGCAGCACCACCCACAGGGTGGTCAATCCGGGAAATTCCCGTCAGCGACGATTCTCGATGCCGTTTTTTGTGCATCCGCGCGGGGAGGCTTACCTCAATCCTCTTCCAAGTTGCATTGAACGCCAGGGTGGCAAAAAATTGTATCCGGACATTACGGCGGGTGAATACTTGGCCCAAAGATTGCGTGAGATTGGTTTGACCAAGTAAAATCGCGCGAAATTCTGTTAAGCTTTTGAAATGAATTCCACCTCCAAAATCTTGTCCATTTTTGTAGGAGTCTTGTTGGTGCTCCTTGCCTTTGCTCCGGCCCGTTCTTGGTACGGCGACGGGGAAGAGGCTTGCTTGGATGCCAGGGCTTGGATTGATACTGGCCTACCAGTTCAGGTTGTCGACGGGAAATCCGTGCCGTCGACGCGGCCTTTGATGTTTTCGGTGTCCTGTTTGCCGTCGGTATGGCTGGCGCCTCTGCCAGGTGCTGCTCCAGTTGAAGACCCCATTCATAAATTGATTCGTGGGCTGACTCCATCTCTTTGGGGGGCAGCGACGGCGGCTGGCTTTTTCAGCCTTCTCGTGGCTCTGGGGTGCGGGTCTGGTGCTGCGATGGCATTTGCTTTGACTTTGATTTTTTCAACACCTTTATGGAACTACGCCAGAGTCCATTACACGGACGGTTTGCAGGCGATGGCGATGGTGTTTCTTTTACGGGCCACGGTGATGGCGGCGCAGGGCGGCTTGAAGCATGTTTTTGCCGCAGGATTTTTAGTCGGGATACTCTTCAACCTTCGTGCGACAAATATTTGCCTGATAGTTCCGGTGGTCTGGTCCCTTGGTTTGTCCCACGTTAAATGCATGAGCAGCCCGCCCAGCCCGCCCAGTCCGCCCAGCCGCCCGGGCTTGTGGGCTACTTTTGGTGCTGCATTTGCGGCATTTGCTGCGGGCCTCATGCCGTGGCTGATGGCTTGGGCCTGGTACAATCAAATCCGCCATGGCGGGTGGTTCCTCACCGGATACGAAGGGCAATTGTTTTCAACCAACCTTTTTGCAGGCTTGTGGGGCAATCTCTTCAGCCCAGGTAAATCAATTTTTCTTTATGCACCTCTGACGCTGATGGGGGTTGTGGCTTCCTGGCGGATTTTGCTGGCAGGTCTGAGCCCGCGTTCCCAGTGGTGGCCGGCTGTATGCGCAGTGTTGATGTTGGTTGTGATTGCATCAACCTGGTGGGGTTGGCACGGAGACCGCGCCTGGGGTCCAAGGTTGATCGTTCCCGTCATTCCTGTGCTTTTTATCCCCGCAGCCCTTTGGGTTAGCACCGCCTCGTGGCGCCGCCGGGTCAAGGCGACAGCTTTTGCCCTCGGACTTGCAGGCTTTGTTCTGCAATTGCCAGTGACCATTACCGGTAGTTATTCTTTGGTGTCCCTTGGCGGTTGGGTTGATCAAGTTGCATTTGGTCCGCGCGCACCAAGCAAGTTATTTATGTCGATTCCCGATGATATGATTTTTGCGCACTACGTCCCTGAATTCAGCCCACTGGTCATGCAATTCAATTTGCTCAAAAAAATGGGGCTTCACGCCGAGCCGTTCGCTGTGGATCCGGCGACCTGGACACCATCTTGGCGGGTGCCAGGATTCAATGTCGAGCCGGTGACGTCAGAAGGCCTATGGCCCGATTTTTGGTTTTGGAATAGGGGACTCAGCCTCGACAGTCCGGCCTATGCTGTGGCTGCCTTTATGATGTTGGCGTTGGGATTGGCGGTGGTGCGGCGGGCGTTTGCAAGTCGCGCTGGTATTCTTTGAGTTTGGCGGCAGCCTGGGCAAAATCAGGATGCTTTTTTACCACACGGTCCAGTAATTTGACCGCATCTTCCTTGGCGCCTTTTGTGTAAAGCAAAATAGCCTTGTTATAGAGGGCAGATTTGTTATCCGGATCAATTTTGATGATCTGATTATAAATTTTTGACGCTTCATCAAACTGGGTGGTTTCTTTCAGGCAGATTCCGAGCTGGTTCAAGTAAACAATGTTGTCAGGTTCTGTCAGGACTGCAGTCTTGATGAACTTCAGTGCCTTCGCATATTCCTTCACCATGAAATACGCTTGGGACAAGTAATGATTCAGTTCCATGAACTGGACATTGTTTTTCCAGGCCAATTCGAGGATCTCGACGGCCTCCCCGTAGCGCTGCATCTTAAACAGCATGTCGGCGGCGCTCTTGTAGCGGATCGGATTCAAGGGCGAAAGGAAAATGGCTGTTTTGTAACTCTCGACGGCGCCAAGCATGTCCTTTTTCAGCAATTGCAGTTCGCCCTTCACCACAAAGGTCGGAACATATTTCGGATTCAAGGCTTCGGCCGCATTCAGCAGAGCCATGGCCTCGTCAGCCTTGTTCTGTGCCATGGCCACGCGGGCCAGCCCCAGAAGCGGGCGCACTGCAGTAGGCGAAGCTTCCTTCAGCGCATTGTAAATTTCTATCGCCTCCGAAAATTGCCGGCCTCGCAGGCGGATTTTCGCCATTTCGTAAACTTTTTCAGGGTTGTTTGGGTTGTGAAAATTTTTGAAACACGATCCTATCTTCAGCGTGAGTTCCTGAAACGTGAAAGGCTTGGCAAGGATTTCATCCACACCATGCTCCACGGCTTCCATGAGCTTTTCCCGGCTGGGCACGTCCAACAACATGCAAAACGGGATTCTAGGCAGGTCAACCCGCTCCTTCATTTCGTTGAGCAGGTCGATGGCTCCCACCAGTGGCATTGAGGAGTCGCAGAGTATCATTCCGCAATTGGGTGTATTTTGAAGCAGGGCGATGGCGTCGTAGCCGTCGCTAGCTTGCAGAATTTTCGAAAAGGAAAGTTTGTTCAGATGATGGCTGATGATTAGTCGAATGTCCGATTGATCATCAACAACGATCACCGGCATGGAAGGATCCTGCTTGGGCGGAATCGGGATGGAAAACTTTTTTGCAAAATCGATTTCGTTGCCCATAATCCTATCGATCCCATCAATCAAGGTGGTGCCAGCCTGTTTTGGTCGCAGTAGCGCGGCCATCCTTCAAAGATCATCGGCTGCTGCGATGGTCCTTGTGAGGGATGTTTATGGAATCAATTCAAAGGCGTGACTTCAGGCGTTTTGGATCGCTGCTAAAAACAGGTCATTTTGTTCGTGGGTGCCGATGGTTACGCGTAAGCATCCTGTCAGGGAAGGACTACGAGAAACGTCCCGGATCAGAATTCCTTGCTCAAGAATATATCGGTATGCGCGCTCGCAAGATTTTTGATCGGGCCATTTCAACAGCAGGAAATTGGCTTCTGACGGTATGACCTTGAATGCATGACCAGCAGCAGCAGCAGTAGTAGCGGCAAGATTCGTCAGCGCATGGAACACACGGTCACGCTCGGCAATGCCCGTGGCGACGATGCCCTTGAAGTATTGCTGGGCCTCTGAATCTTCCAGAACTAGGCGCGCTGCCACGAGTCCAAACAGGTTGACCATGTAGGGCAGTCGCAACTTGCGAAGTTGTTCAACCAAGGGAGGCGAACCCAAGACATACCCGAGGCGAATTCCCGCGGCGCCTAGAGTTTTGGAAAAGGTCCGGACCAGCAGGATATTGGCGTGATTTTTGAGCAGCGGCGTGTAGGGTTCTTTGGCATATTCAAGGTAGGCCTCGTCACCGACGAACAAAACATCAGGATATTTGCTAGCTAGTTTTTCCAGCAGTGCGTACGGCAAGACATTGCCAACGGGATTGTTGGGGGATGCAAACACCACCATGGAGCCCGGTGTCAGAACGGGCAACAGGTCAGTGTTGTACTCCATGTCGGCATCAAGAGGCCAAGGGTGGAAGGGGATTCCATCATAGGCACAGTGGGATTCGTAAAGGGCAAATGAGGGGCGAGCGACCACGACCTTGGTTTGGCCAGAGGCAAGTGCGCCTTTGGAGAACGTGCTCATCACGAGGGCGATCAGGTAATTGGATCCGGGGCCCAGGAGAACACAGCCGGGGGTCAGGCCGGCCTGTGCGCCGATAAGATCCGCCAGATCATCGGCGTAGGCAGATGGATAGCGATTCCATGGCTGCCTGCGCAGCTCTGCGATGATTTTGTCCTTAAGGCTGTCCGGCCAGTCCCACGGATTTTCATTCTGGTCCAACTTCACGGGCGTTGAGGTGGTGTCAATCTTGTATGGATTAGCGGCGATCAGTCCGGGGACGAGAAATTTTTTCAGCCAGTCATGATCAACCATAGGTGGAGTGAACAGGCTTTGATTATGAGTCATTTAGATTCCTTGGATGATTTTTTCGCAGCATCAGCTGGTGGTAGAGGACAATGGAAACCGCATTGGCCAGATTGAGGCTGCGAACTTTTTCGTGAAATATTGGAATCGTATAAAAATGATCGGCGTGGGATTCGTGCAGCTCTTTTGGCAAGCCCTTGGTTTCTTGGCCAAACACCAGAAGTTCGGTGTCCAGCGGCATTTCCGTGTAAAGGCGAGTCGCCCGAGCCGAAAAGAAAGCCACTTTAGGGCTGTGCCTGGTAACGATTTCATTTAAGTCATCGTGAATTTCCAGGTCTAAATAAGGCCAGTAATCAAGGCCAGCCCGGCGCAAATTTTTATCATCGGTGGAAAAGGCAAATGGCTGGATCAAGTGCAAGCGGCACTGCGATCCCGCGACAAGGCGACCGATGTTCCCAGCGTTTTGTGGGATCTCCGGACGAAAAAGGCAGACGTGAAGGTGACCTGGAATCATCGCTGTCGATATTGCCTCTGAAGTGACAAAAGCGAAACCCCATTTACCAAAAAGTGTCCGGTGATGGCTGGCCAGAGGGAACCGGTCTGGTCAAACGTCCACCCCAAAACTAGACCTGCCCCGACGGCCCAAAGGCTCCATGCGCCGACCTTGCCGTCAGGTCCAATGTGGGCAAGGCCGAAGATGATGCTGGTGGGCACGATACCAAAAGTGGGTTGAATGGCGCCGCGAAAGAATATTTCTTCGCCAAAGGACGACAGAAACGCCAGCCACAGGGCAACCCAGGCGGGGGCCGGGCCGATTAATTTCATGAACATATTTTTGAGGCTGCGAAACGAGTCATTCCAAGATTCCAGGGCCGCACTTGAGGTCAACAAAACACCCGCGGCAAGAAGGCCGGCGGCAGCAAGGCGCAGGCGCTCTGAGCCGTCTTTTGGGAATGAAAAGGCTGGGGTCAGGTTATTCTGCCAAAATCGCATCAACAGCAGGCCGACGACGGTCATTCCGCCGTAAATCAGGGTCGAAACCCGGGCGAGGGACGGCGGACTGTAAGGCGGTTGTTGGGTCTCGGGGGGAAGTGAGGGGTCTGGGAATGTCATGGATTTGTTATGGATTTGTTATGGATTTATTATGGAGCTTTGCCAAAGTCGAGGACAACACCCCTGGCGATCAACTCGTCGAGCGAATTGCGATCCGACTCCAGTAGTGTGACGGGAACATTAGCGAGTCGAAGGAGCTTGAGGTTTTCGAGGGATAGAAGTGGCGCGAGGGACTCCAGAGGATTGTTCGAGAGGTCCAAGCTTTCAATGAAAGGTAGTCCTTCCAAAAGAGTCAGCGTCCGCAGGTGCCTTATGGGAAGCTGTAGCCGCAGCGTCTTTACCAGGCGGCTATTGATGGTCTGGCAGTCGTTCGTGGCAAATCTTGCCCGTAGGGCCTTCAATTGGAGGCGTTCCGCGTCTGGGATGCTGGTTTGGTCCAGCTGTGCACAGGAGGCATAAAAACTTGTGTTCAAAAAACTAGAAAGTTGCGTGCGAGAGCCCCGGACTTTGATGCCGTGATGTTCCAATAAAGCTATTTGCTGTAGCGAAATATCGTTGAATGAAAGGTCGACCGATTTCAGATTTGGCATCAAGAGCAATTCTGAAACATCATCGAGATGATTGCCCTTCAAGTTGAGGTCGGTCGTCAAAGTGCGCGGGTCATTCATACTGGCGATGTCGGCCATGCCGGCGATGGATTCCAGATACCAGCCGGAAAGGTCCATCGAGCTAGTTTCGGCAGAAATTGTAGCGTTTGTCGTGATTGTAGTTCTGGTCGTGAGGCCGATGATTTTTTTAAGCGCTTCCTTTTGGGCAAAGGCGTCGCCACATGGTTGGTGGACCTCGAGGTTAAATCCACGGGCCACAGACTCGCTTTGGATCCAGCAGGCTGCATCGGCAACGACCGTCGCAATTCCGCCGCCGCCGCAGCCGATGCCAAGGCCCCGTGAAATGACTGCAACGAGATGTCCCTGTTGGTCAAAGGCTGGTCCGCCACTGTCGCCCTCGCAAGAATCCATGCCGGCCCCGCCAAGGGCAAGTTCGGAGGCGTTCATCTGGGACACAGGGACGGTTACGGAATATTTTTTTCCGCTCACGCCGTTTTCACGCCGTCCGAATCCAACCATGGTTAAGTTAGGGGCGATGACGATTGATGGTCCCGGCAAATTGGAATGACCCAGGAAGACTCGAATCTGGGCGGGATCGTCGAAAAGTGGTGCAGGATGATTCCATGGCGCAATGGCAGGCTCATCAAGAAACACCAATCCGATATCCATGTTCCCACGCGGATGGAGTCGAAAAGCCGGGTGGGCTGCAATTGCAGAAATCAGATGTTGAGAAGGTTTAGCATCCCCGTCCCCACCAACTCCAAAAGAAACCCCAGATAGGGGGGCGGATCCGGCACGGGATTCGACGCAGTGCCCAGCCGTCAGGATGACCTGGGGGTGAATCAAAGTCCCGGTGCAGACAATTTTTTCTGCGGTATGAAGGGCAACGACGCTCTTGTGGGCGGTTTGCGAGACCGGCTGGCCTCCGAAAATTTTCAGGGTGGCTTGATCATGTTCAAGGCCAAAATTGAGATCTAAGCGCCCGCAACCACTGGACAAAATGGCGCCGCCAGCCGTCAAGATGGCCGCAGCCAGTTTCAGAGCCGGTTTAAGATTTTGAATTTTTAAAAAGTCAGTCATCTTGATGCATATTGTTACTACAGGACGGGGATTTTTGCCAAAATTATATCGAGGAATTCTTCCTTGGCGCGAAAGCGCCAGCGACGTATTAGGCGGACTTGCGCAGTTCAAAGGACGCCGTGTCAATCCCCTTGCGTTTCATCATTTCCGCCAGGGTGTTTTTGTCGACGGACTTGGAGTAGGCATCAGCCGCTGTCACCACGTTGCCAATGACGAGATTGATCAAAGACTCGTTCAACAGTTGATTACCATCGGCCTTCTGGGTTTGCATATGATTGGGAATCATGTGGTTTTTGCCCTCGCGAATCATCGCGCTGACGGCATCATTCACCACCAGTATCTCATGGGCAGCAACCCGCCCGCCGCCGATTTTTTTGAGCAGCGTCTGCGCAACAACCCCACGCAGGCCTCCGGCGAGCATCATCCGTATCTGCTCTTGGCGTTCCGCAGGAAACTGCTGAATGATCCGGTCAACGGTCGAGACGGCCGTGGTCGTATGCAAAGTCCCGAAAACCAAGTGGCCAGTTTCCGCGGTCTCAATGGCAATGGAAATTGTTTCAAGGTCGCGCATCTCGCCAATCAAGACGATGTCTGGGTCTTCGCGGAGGGCTGCTTTTAACGCGCGTGCGAATGATGTTGTATGGCGGTGTACTTCTCGCTGATTGACCAGGCATTTTTGTTGGGGATGGACAAATTCAATCGGGTCCTCAACAGTCAAGATATGGTCGTGGCGGTTTTTGTTAATCAGATCAACCATGGCGGCCAAGGTTGTCGACTTGCCGCTGCCCGTTGGTCCAGTTACCAGGACCAGGCCCTTGTTGAGTTTGCAAAAATTTGTGATCGAGGACGAAAGCTTAAGTTGTTCCGCGGTTAAAATGGTGGCTGGAATATGGCGCATAACGGACCCGATGCCGTTTTTATCGCGGAAAATATTGACCCTGAATCGCCCGACTCCCGATATCTCATAGGCAAAGTCGGTGTCGTTGATTTTCAAAAACTCTTCACGGTTGCGGGCCGGAAAGATCGGATCTAGAAGTTGTTTCATGTATTCCGGCGTCAGCATTGTGTCTGCAAGGCGGATAATCTCCCCATCGGCGCGTAAGCACGCTGGTTCGCCCCCCGTGAGGTGCAAGTCGCTGGCTTTGCGTTTGATCATGTCTTTTAGGAATCGATCGATCTCGTTTTCGCCGGTGCTGACAGTCTGTTCGCCCTTAGCATAGGGCGCATAATCGAGTTCCTTGGTGGACTCAAGAATCTTGTCCGCATTATTCGAAAAGTCGTTGCCTGGCGAATTTTGAAACGCCCCAGACTTCGCCGCCCCAGCATCAATTGGAATAGAAGTTGGGGCAGGAATTGGAGCCGCCGCTACGACCTCCCCGGATGTTAGGCCTTTGGCCTTGGCGATGACCTCTCTGGCGGTTGCCGTCGCGCTAAATGCTTCTGCCGGCAAGATGTTTTGGACGGGCGCCGCTGCTGCAGGTTTTCCCTTCACCCCCGGGACTTCTTGCTGCAATTTTTGCCAGCGGTCTTCGAATTTTTTGTCTCCATCCGGAGAAAAAAACACCAAAAGGGCTGTCGCCGCGTTGTTGCTCGCCGTGCCAATGAAATTGATTTTTCCGGCACCACCGAGGTTCAGGCTGCCGCGCATTCTGCCTTGGGTGAGTAATTTTGTTTTTTCCGCAGGCGCTATGCCGTCAACCATGTCCAGGATTTGCTGCGCCGTGACCATGGTTACCGTCAGGTCACTCGTTCCCTGTTCTGATTCCACGGTGGGAATTTTATCGACGCGGATGTGCAGGACATGAGCTTTGCCCTGGATCGCGGATCGCAGAAATTGTTTGAACAAATCGAGTGACATCGCACGTCCTGCTTTTGGTCAAAGAAACTATCGGCAGGAATCGGCGTCAAGATTAGCGGAATTTTTGAAAAAGCCCCACCCGACGCTTAGGATTCTCTGGCGCAGATGGAGTGATGGAATTTGGTGATGTGATAAAATTCGGCTGATTTTGGCTGACAGTTCAGATCCTTCGCTGACGCTTAGAGTGACGGGGGCTTAAGGGGCAACGATTGCCAAGGCCAGGTCAATGCGTCCAAATGGCGCTGACAACTGAAGTCCTTGAATGTTGCTGCGCATTTGCTCAACCATTTCGCGGGCAATTTCAACGCCCATTTTTTTTGCATCTTCAGGGTCTTGGTGCTTTTCCATGCGCTGAATGATGCCATCGGGAATAACTACTCCAGGCACTTCGTTTTTCATGAAGATCGCATTGCGCAGTGAAAGAAGTGGCCAAACACCAGCGATCACTGGGATGCGTAAATTATTTTTGTCCAAATAATCCATGAAACGAAATAAAGCACTGGCATCGAAAACGGGTTGCGTGATGCACCATTCGGCTCCGGCTTCGACCTTGTAACGGAATCGTTTCATTTCATAATCAAAGTCACGGTGTACCGGGTTCACGCCGACGCCGACGCTGATCGCCGTTGGCTCGCCGATGGGACGCTCGCCGAGGTCAAGTCCACGATTGAGTCGCGAAACCATGTTGGTCAGGCCAATGGCATCGATGTCAAAAACACCGGTGGCGTTGGGATAGGTTCCCATTTTTGGCGGATCACCGGTCACGAGCAGCATATTCCGCAGGCCAATGGCATGCGCCCCAAGCATGTCAGATTGCATGCCCAGCAAATTCCGGTCACGGCAGGTGTAATGCAGCACAGTCTCGATGCCCGCCCGTTTTTCAATCATCACAGCCGTCAGGATCGCGCTCATCCTGGCGCTGGCTCGCGGGCCATCCGGAATATTGATGGCATCGATTCCGGCAGCCTTCAGTTTTTTCGACTGCTCAATGATTTTTCCCACCTTCAAGCCCGCTGGCGGCAGAAGTTCCACGGAGCAAACAAATTCGCTTTGGGCTATTTTCCGGGCCCAAGTTGATTTGTCCGCCGCCGGAATTGGCGCAACTCCGGAATGAACCTCTGATGATACGCCCTCGGAATGAGTCCCTTGATCCGCAGCGCCGATCTGACGCCACTTCGATGGTCGGCCAGACTGAGAGGTACGGGCATCATGGTCATCATGGGATGCCATGGCCGCAAAATGGCGGAAGGCGTTCTTCATCGCGCGAATGTGTTCAGGTGTTGTTCCGCAACATCCGCCGATGATGCTGACGCCGGACTGCAAGAAACCTTTGCTGAATTCCGCGAAATACTCCGGGGTACTCATGTAGAAGGTCCGGCCTTCGACCAGTTTCGGCATGCCGGCATTGGGTTGAATACAGATGGGGCGATTGGTTGCCCCCTTAATTTTAGGCAGAGCGGTCATCATAGGCTGGGGGCCGACGCTGCAGTTGAGGCCAACCACATCGACCTCCCATTCGTCGAGCTTCTTCATCGCCCATTCAAGAGGCGTTCCCATCAGGGATTTGCCGTCTGGATTGATGGCGATTTGTCCTATCACGGGAATGCCAGGCGCCACGTCACGGGCCGCCTGAACCGCTTGTTGGAGCTCGCTGATGTCCGAAAAGGTTTCCAGGGAGATGGCATCGATTCCCCCGGCAACGAGGGCTTGGATTTGTTCTGAAAAGGCTGCCTTGGCCTCATCAAACGAGGTCGGCCCCCAAGGCTCCATCCGGACTCCCAGCGGGCCAACGCTTCCGGCAATGAGGATGTCGTCGCGTCCGGAGGCCTTGATAGCGTTGCGGGCAATGTCCACAGCCTTCTGGTTGATCTCCGTGACTTTGTCGTTCAGGCTGTGGCCGGCTAGTTTATATCGGTTTGCGCCCCAACTATTCGTTGAAAGGATGTCGGCACCAGCACGCAGGTAGGCCAGGTGAACCTCGACCACCAATGCTGGGCTGTTGAGGTTTAGCTCCTCAAAACATTTGTTGATGAAGGTGCCCTTGGAATAGAGCTCCGTACCCATGGCGCCATCCATCAAGAGCGCCCGGCCAGATGTAATGGCCTGCATGAGCGGGTTTTTGGCGCGAAGTTGGTTCACGGTGGGCATCCTTTTGGCAACAAGCCTTGCTTGGGCCCCAAGGAATATCAAATTTGAGGGCAGATGGCAGCAGGTTTGCCAGATGCCTTGCGCCTCCAGTTTGAAACGTCAGCGGGGAGCTCCCAGGGAGACCTCGCCCTTGCCACGCTGACTGGCGCTATAGGTCGTCTGGACCGTTTCATAAACGTCCCGCAAATCCCGGCGTGAATCGAGGAGATCGAAAAGCAGGCGTAGGGCTTCGGGATACATTTTTGCTGAAACGGCACTGCCGGCGGCAACCGCCTTTAAAAGAATGAGATCGCTGCAGCGGCCGCAAGCATGAACCGCTTGTAACGCCAGTTGCACGGAGGCCTCGTGTGCGGCGAACACAACATCAGGCAGCACCGGCGGGGATTTGCCTGTGCCGGGGGGAGATCCAACGCTGGTATCTGGCTCGCCAAAAACCTTTCTCGACGCGTCTCGATACTGGCAGACGAATGACTGCCATGAAACGCCCTTGAGGGCCGTAATGCCTAGTTCTTGCCGGGCGCGAGGATCGCCGTTAGACAGGATTCTGACTAATATTTCCGATTTTTCAGCGTCAATCGCACAGTTGACTTGGAGGCGGCGTTGGGGCGCCGCTTTTTGAAGGGCTTCGCTGCGCAGCCGCTGAATGGCCCAATCATCAAGGGTTGCCGGGCTTTGACCTGGCGGGTTATGTGCCGCTGGCAGGCTTTGAGCTGGCAGGCTTTGTGCCGGCAGCGCCTTGGGCTGGAACTTGGCCGTTGCGGCGGAACCCAATGGCAAAGCCAAGAGCAGCCAAAAGAAGCCAACCCGAATCCAATAAGTGCTGTGAATCATGGGTATTCCCCGGACTTGATTGCGCGCTAAAACCGTTTCCCGAGATTTTAGCACAGCCGGGGAATGCCGGCTGCCGTGATTTGCCGGAGCGTTCCGTCGTGGCATCCGCAGTACCGTCTCCGACAACGCCCTCTGGCGGTTTTGCAGCCAGGGCGAGCAATAACTTTCCGAGGTCAATTTCAGCCATGGAAATAAAGGAAGCCACGAGGCTCGAGCGCGTTGCGATATTGTAAGCCTCAGCATCCCCGGCATCACCAAATTTGATTCCACCCCAATTCACTCCCAATGATTCGCCACTTGTGGCATCCACCAGGCTTGAGCCACTGGAGCCCTTGATCATGTCGCAGGTATGCCGGATCGAATAGGGCAGACTCGGATCGACTTCAAAGGTATTGCTCCGAAAGTAGCCCGCCGTGGCGCAATCCTCAAAGGTGATTGCCATTCTGGGTACGGTTGCGGGTGCACCGGGAAATTTGGTGAGATCCATGCGGATCCTATTGGCCTCGATGTCCGGAAAATGCACGATCAAACTCCGCAGGCGCTCTGTCGGTGTCGGGTCAGACGTGCGCAGTTCTAGGCCGTTTTCGATGCCACCATCGACCAACTTGAAGACGGCGACATCCAAAAGTGGATTTACCAGTAACGATCCCGATTTACATCCGGTGCGAATGTTTGGTTGCGCCGTGCTCAAATCAAACTCACGGTAGACTTGGGTTTTTTCGCAGGCCCACGGATCAACTCCGCTCGATGCAGACGAATGATTCTTGTCAGAAGCAAAGCAATGGCGATTGCTCAAAACCACTGGGCCATTTGCGGTTTTGTAGATGTTTCCAGAGCAAAATCTCGTTTCCCCAGTCGTCAATGGCGTCACGATCAAGACTGCCGTGGCGGCAACGCGTTTGATCATTTCATCAGATGGGGCGGGGGCGGCGGGGTCCGTTGGAGTGCGGTTTTCGATGCGCCGAATGTTGTCAGGGCCGATAATATAAGCCGCCGTTTTGACCATGCCGGTAGCGAGGGGTTTGCAAGCAGAGGTTGCCATGGTCAGCGCGACGATGTTTAGCACGGTGACGCTCAGGGTGACGCCCAGGGTGACGCTCAAGGCGGCAATGACAGTTCTGGCGGATTTTTCTCGCGTTTTTTTCATGATGGATCCTTGGGTGTGCGCAATTTTTTCAGTAGTGATTCAGCCATGGCCCGGATCCTGGAATCGGTGCTGCCGGTGGCGAGGTCTTTTAGGCGCCGTGATGCCGCGTCGACATCTTGGAATCCATAAAAATCTGTGACAGCCAGCTGATAATGGGCATCGTCGTCCTTGTCGTCGCGCTTGACCAGTTGCTTGAAACTGTCTCGGGCGCGTTCAAACTGGCGTGCTCGCAAGGCCGCCATGCCAGCCCCATAAACCGCGGGCCGGCATTCGTTGCAGCGATCGGAGGCTTGGCCGAATGCGGCGATTGAATCACCAGTGCGGCCCCTCATGAGTTCCAACTCGCCAAGATTCAAGGCGGCTGCAACCTGCCGGTCCGATGATGCGAGGGCATCGCGAAAAAGCGTCGCGGCATCGTCAAAGTCTTCATTGCGGGTTGTGCCGACGGCAAATAACATTTTTGAAATGCCCTGAATATTTTTTGCAGAGGCTTGCTCCACACTTTGCAAGGATGCCAGGCGAGTTGCGTAATAATTGGCCAGTTCGATCCTCCTTGACATCAGCAGGCTGGCTGAAAGGGCAAGCATTGCCTGGGGATCCGCCGGGTTTTTCGTCAATTCCGCCCGTGCCGTCCGCTCTGCTCCCTCGACATCGCCTTTTTCTATCAAGGCAAAAGCTTCAGGGAAATTTGAGCCTTCGTTCCAAACCGCAACATTTCCGCCGAGCGGCAAGATGAAACTTTGTCGGACAACTCCATGCTCTCCCTGTGCTCCTGCACCACTGCCAACGGATTCTTTGTGACTTTTGCTGCTTGTTCCCGTGCAGCCCTGCATAAGTGCAGTTGTTAAAAAAATCTGAAAAGAAATCGTCATAAAAATCAAAACGCCATTTTGAAGCTTCATATTCATATGTTTTTACCTCGCATCAATCTGGGTGAAACCGTGCAGGCCCGATATAGTCCGGTCATCAAGAATCAAGTCAGCGCCGCCCCCCAGTTGGATCGCCAGTGCGTATCCAGGTGCAGCGGCTCCTTGCCCTGCAAGTTCGCCCGCTTGTGCATCTGCCGCTGACACATCCTTTTTCCACTGCTCGGTCAACTGGGTCTTTTTGTTTTTGAAGCGATCGACGACCTCAGCCTCTAGGGTATCGGCAATGCCCAGGTCGGCGATTCCATTTGTGAATCGCTCGGCAACGCGCGCGCTCCGAAACAGTGCCGCAGCGCAATAGATATTTCGGCCAATGGCGCAAACCTGATCGTAGTCGCCCTTGATTTTGTTGTACTCGGATTCAATGCGGATCAGGTGGGCATGTGGGTCACGGACTGAAAGGCTGAATGCCTCAGCCAGTTCTTTATGGCCTCGTGAATCTGCGTCGATAAATAGGACTTCTCCCCAGGCGTCGCGATTTTGTTGATCATTCTCGCCTAGGTTTGCCCACAATTTTGCGCCGCCACTCCTAGCCCGGGCTAGAAGATGATTTTTTCCGGAGGCAGCAGCGGCCCTGGCTTGGGCACGAAACACCCGCATTTGGATGGAGGGGGTCAGGTTGCCGAGGCGCATAAGGCGGTTGGCGGTTTCCAGCACGCTTTCCGGGGATCCTATGAGGATCTGGATGTCTAGGATCCGCGCGAGGGCATCGGTTCGCGTGCCAGTGGACTTGATTTTTCCGGCCAATTTTTCCAGCGCAGCAATGCCGTCTCCGTAGAATCCATTGCCAAGGGCCAGTTGCGCGTAGGCTTCGGTGATCTGGCGTCCCCGTTCGCCATTTCCATGCAAGTTCATGTAGCGTTTGCCGAAGTAGAGTCCCGATTCTTCGTCAGCCATGTCGGTCGACAATTCAAAGCCAGTGCGTGTTGCCTCTTCGCCAAATCTTGATCGCGGGAATCTGCCAGTGAAGTCCTTGAAGGTTACCAGCGCATCAACAAAATGGCGGGCACCCCGTTCGGATTTACCACGCAGAAATAACGCCTCCTCGTAGCGGCTGTCTTTTTTGAAGTTGGCGGTGAAATCTGCGAGCTTGATTTCAGCGTTGGCGGCGTCACCGGCGATCAAAAGAGCTTTCCCGCCCTCAAAGACTGCGTCTCCGAGCATACCAAGGGCATCAATCTTGCGATTTCCATAGGCCGGCTTCCAGCCCAGGGCAATGCTCTGCCGGGCTGCTGTTTCCAGTTCTGCCCACGATTTGGTTTCTCGGAGTTTGACCAGGGTAAATCCGCCGGCTTGAGAGCGATGGTCTGCGAGTTTTGAATTTAAGGATGCCTGAGAATTTAATCGCGGTTTCCAGAGATCCATGGCCTCTTTGAATTGCCCGCCACTCCAGTCAATGAGGCCGATTTGGGCGTCGTAATTCCAATTGGCCAAATTATCGATGCCGCCTTGTTCCTGGGAAAGTCGCGCAAGGATTTCCTTTAATTCCTTACGTTGACCGCGATCGCCCGTCACGTTTCGTGCTCCTGCTGCCTTAATTTTTCCTGAGGCGACGTCGCGCCATGGCGCAGCTTGGATCGACGGCCAGCTGGCAAGGATTGCCTGTGACGTGGCTGCGCGATTCAGGTAGCGGATGCGCAGGGGCGCGTTGGTAGTGCGCCCCGGATCTGCTAGCTCCAAATAGGCCCGCACGGCGTCAGAATGCTGTCCGGATATTTGATAAAGTCCAGCAATTCGCGGGCGAAATGCCGCCAGTGCCGTTTCATCCTGGGTCCGGCCGACGACAGATTGCATCAGTTTAAGGGAGGCCAGATGGGAGTTTCTGCTGGCCTTGGGATTTTCTCCGGCGGCCATTGTTTGCTTCACCCAAACTTCGTGGTCGCGCGATATTTTTCGTTCCCAATTTTGGCTCTTGGGATTTTTTCGTCCAGCCTTTTGAGCTGATTTAAGCCAGCGGGTGTCTAGGTTGGCGGCGCTTTGGATCTGTTTTTGAAAATGGCTGTCCAATCTGACAGCGTCCGCGGGATCAAATCCAGGCTTACGCAGGTCTACCAGGAAATCGCCTTTGCGATATTTTAGGTTTTTTTCAAGTTTTTGGAATTCTGCAGTGACAGCTCCAAGGACTTTTTTCTGTGCCTCAGGGTCCAATGCCGGTTTGCCGCGCTTGGTGGCTGCGATGTTAAATGCCGAAATCGTCACCGTAGCAACGAGGGCTAGCCTGTGAAGCCACGGGCAAAGACGGGTGCCAGAAATGATTCGCATCAGAAGTTCCCTCATATATGCATCTCAACTACTCAGAAAGTTTGCCAGATTGTCGCGGACACTGCCACCGCCTGCGCTGATACTTGCCAAGGTTGCTGCTGCCGTTTCACCAAATACACCGCCGCCAGCCGCTGCGCTGGTCAAGATGGCGAGGATGGCGGCAGCATCGGCGTCGCTCATGTTGGAAAGCTGGGTGGCATCCGGAAGCCCCGTATCAAAATTGAAGGTAAACATTTTCATGTACATCGTGGCCTGGGCGGCTTGGAAGATTCCCAGTTGCTGGACGGCACTGGCGGCGTATTTGTCCGTGTCAGAGGTTGCGCGGTATTCGGCCGGAAGGGCCTGGATGGTGGCAATGGCCTGTCCCATCAGGTCAATCTTGGCACTGTATTCCGCGCGGGTTAGGCCAGCTGGGGTTGGCAAAAAGGCGTCCATGGCAGCCATGATACTGGAACCACCACCGGATGAAGTCGAACTGGCGATGGCGAGTAGATCAAAACCGGCGAGGCCGGCGTAGACTGCGGCCAGCAATGGATAGCGTTCGTAGTTGTCGGGTTCTTCGGTGATGGCGGCCTCAAGAAGTACCTGCGCCGCAGTTAAATCCTGATCGTTGAGAGCCTTGCGGATCTGGTCGTCAGCGGAAAGTTCCGAGCATTTGACCAAGGCGTTGGAGGCGGGACAATCCCCCAAGTTAGAGGTTCCGCAGGACGATGCAGCAATCCACACGCATAGGAACGAGGTTGAAATTTTTATATATCGTAAATTCATTTGCCTCGACCTCCTAAGTGATCCTGGTTAAAATCCCGTGGCCAGATTCATGATGTAAACATTTCGAGACGACAATCCTGGCGAATTCGACTGTTCGCGCCGGTAACTGGCCAGGCCCAATTTTAGAAAAATCAAATCGAGTTCTGCGCCATAGGACGGATAGCCGTCGTAATAACCGGCGGCGATTCCGACGTATCCACGCAAGAGAACCTTTACCCCGGCCCGGGTTGATTTGAAGGCCGGTGTGTCGTAGGCCTTTTGGACGTCGCGCTGGTCCACAGCGATGTGAATGGCGTCTTTTCCAGTGTGAAAGGTTACGGAGGCGCCGGTGCTGACCACTTGTTTGAAGTCATCAACGGCGTCGCCACCACTGAATGAAGTCCCGCCGACGTCGTCGATTTTGAGTGCCCAGCGCCAGTCTAGATTTGGCCCCTGAATGAAAACCAAGGCCCCCAGGTCGAAGCCGGTGCCAGTCGAAGGGTTGACCAGGGCCGACAGGGCGGATGGATCCGAATACTGGGAAATGGCAGCAGGATCAGCGAGGTCTACTTCAATGCTCGGCTCGGACATGTTCAGGTATTTTCCAGTCACGCCAAGGGAGAGCGGCATGAAGGGGATGCGCCCAGCAGCCGAGACGGTAGCACCCGTGTAGGACTTGCCCTTCAGGATGATGGTGGGCATGCCCGTGGGGCCGTATTCCTGGGCCTCAAGATCTACCTCGAATTTCGAGAAAAATCCGATGCCACCGTAGGAGTTCAGGTAGGCGAAAGACGTTTGTGTGCCAGCAAGAAAGGGTGACTCAAAGACGTGATCGACAAATCCAGAGTCGCTGGACGCGCCGCCGCTGGACGCCCCGGGCAGCATCGACTTTGCATAAGACACCGATTCCGTATTGATATGAAGGGAGAACTCACTGCCTAGCCAACGGTGAAAACTACCGCTAAAGGGCAGCAGCGCGGGGTTGGCTAGAGCCGCGCCATAACGGGAAGCGCGTGTCAGGGATGCGCCGCCTGCGGCAATGTCAAACGTCTCTTCGTAAATGGGGGACAAGTCTCTGGCAGAAACGGTTGTGGCAACGAGATTTGAAAAAATAGGGAGCGCCAAAGCCAAGGCCAACGTCGCCGATTCAATAGGATTTTTGCGGGCAGTTTTCACAAGGCTGGTATCGGTCCGGCTCAAGAAAGATCGAGGATGATCGATGAGAATTTCATAGCACTGGGGAAATCATGTTTAGGTTTATTCTGACAAAAAAGCTCTTTTCCGGACAAAATCAGGCCGCTGGGGCAAATGTGCGTGAGGCGCAGCGTCCCAACCGCCGGATTAGTGAGCGATTTGCGTTCGATCACCGGCGCATGACCATGATGAGCGATCAAGACATCATGGTGGTCCGTGAGGTTTCCCAGGCTGGATTCAGCAGTGTCGTCAGCGAGCGGACCTGGGCGAGGATGGACGTGGGCGACGGCTACACGTCGCGGCTGCGGATTGGATCGGAAATACTTGAGTTCTCTATCCGGGTTGCCTGGAAGGATGAGATTGCCAGTGAGGCTGCCAGTGAGGCTGGCAGTGAGGTTGGCAGCGGACGGACATGGCTTTTAGGATTTGAAATGCTTCCTGCCGCCCTCGGTCAGGAAAGTGCCGACGTTGCCTGGCGGCGATTGATCAGGCCGGCCTCATTGGCGGGTTCTCTGCAAAAGGTGGACAGTTCCTTTATGCAGCAGTTCGGCTCGGAAAAAGTCTGGTACCATGGCGACGACGGGTGCGATCTAATGATCTGGTCATCGCCTGAGGACTCCAAAATGATCGCCTGGCGTTTGAGTTTCGACAGTCATTATATTGAATGGCGGGAGGGCACTGGTCTGGAAACAGGGCAGTCCACCGATCTGTCCTCGTTTCAGGGTGAGAGCGGTACCGGCGGCGAGAATACTAACGCCAACGCCGGTGGGAGCAAGCTCGCCCTTCCTGGGTTGTCCAAAAAAAATCAAAGTCACGTGCAGGAAAAAACAACACTGGACCCTCGACGCCTGCGTGATGCAATTGATATCCTCTCTGCGGCTAATGTGGATGAAGCCCCTGAACTAATGCAATTGTTGGAAGGAGAGTTGGCAAATCATGGCCAGAACAGAAGATCAGACCTCCGTTAACTTAAATCTATTGCGTGACACCTTGTTCACGTTTGTTGCGCGTGCCGGCAAGGGCAAGGATGAAGTCTTGCAAACTTTAGCCCGCGAGACCGGGGCTGCCGTGGCGGCGTTGCTCAAGCAGCCCTTTGCAGAATTTTGGACCGATTTGGCGCAAAACCATCGCCTTCAAGTCACGTTGGAGCTGGTTCCCAAATCGGCAAATAGATCTGCTAATAAAGCGGCTCATAAAGCTATAAGAAAAAAAAATGCCAAAAAATCATTTAAAAATTCCGTCAGCCAATCAACCCCAAATATCTGACGTCGTCGTGACCGCAGTGGCCTTTGGTGGCAAGGGTGTCGGGCGTGTCGATGGTAAGGTTTTTTTTATTGCAGATGCGATTCCTGGCGATACGGTTGACATCGAAATCACAGCTGACAGCGGGCGTTATGCCGATGCGAAAATTTTGCGCCTGACCAATCCTTCGCCCCTTCGTGGGACGTCGCCATGCCAATTCAGCGACCGCTGCGGCGGCTGCCAATGGCAGGGGATTCCCTACGAACAGCAATTGGCCTGGAAACGTCAATTTGTCGAGACCGCTCTGGGCCGGATTGGCAGGGTTGAGGCAGCAGTTCCGGTGGCCATTTCGGGTTCACCAGGGACGTTGGGTTATCGCAACCGGATTTTCGTGCGTGGAGTTTTCGCCGCTGACGGCGGGGTGACGTTTGGTTACTTTCGGCGCGGTTCGCGCGATCTGGTCCCGATCGACCGGTGTGCGATTGCTGGTGGCACAATCAACCAAATTTTGAATCACCTGGGCAGCGTCAGGTTTTCCCGTCCTGAGGCGTTGCGTGCGGTGACTCCATACCGCATGGAAATCCAGGAGATTTCCGCGCAGCTCGGGCTGCTTGGGACCGGTCAGGATCCCCAGGTGATCATCACGGTGTATCCGCCATCACCCGATTGTCGCGATTTGGATGCTTTTGTCGATGGAC
Source organism: Oligoflexales bacterium (assembly GCA_947445775.1). GTDB lineage: Bacteria > Bdellovibrionota_B > Oligoflexia > Oligoflexales > RGVZ01 > RGVZ01. Next base: position 27,721 of record CANFEB010000029.1, read on the forward strand.
TTAGGGCGACTCCCGGGGTTTTTTGGGTCGGACTCATCCGGGATCTCAAGGCGGCGCCTTTGATCTTGTTTGAGCAAGATCCAGGTCCGAACGGACTGCGTTATCACACCCGTCCGGGGCAGTTTCAACAGGTCAATGTGGCCCACAACCGGATCGTCCGGTCCCTGGTGCATGAATTAGTCGAAGGCTACAAACCGGCGCGGGTTTTGGATTTGTTTTGCGGCAGTGGTAATTTATCGCTGGGTCTGGCCCGTTCCGACCGATATGTCGAGGGCAGTGAATTTAGCGAGGCGGCCATTGCAACGGCACGGGAAAATGTTCGGATCAACAAGATCACCAATGCGTTGTATTTGGCCGGAAGTTCCGAAAAGCATTTGTGGAAATGCGCAAAAAAAGGCGAGCAGTTTGATGTGGTCATTGCCGATCCGCCCCGTGAGGGCATGTTCAAGGACTTGATTCCCCTTCAAAAAATCGGAGCCAAGGCGATCATTTACGTCAGCTGCGATCCGGCGACGATGGCGCGGGACCTTGGGGCGTTGATTCGCGGCGGGTATCAGTTGAAATTTGTGCGTGCATTCGATTTTTTTCCGAATACCTGGCACGTAGAGACGGTGTCTGTACTTGAAAAAGTGGTTTGAATCAATCGCCTCTACGAGGAGGATTCGCAATGCGGCTTGGGCTCTACATTCACATTCCATTTTGTAGTTTTCTCTGCCATTACTGCGATTTTGCCAAGACCGCCAATTTCGACGCCATTCTAGTCCAGGATTATTTCGCGGCAATTCTGAAACAGTGGCATACGATTGTCGACCACCTTGAGCGCACATCGGGGCGTCGCGTATCGTTGTCATCGGTCTACTTTGGTGGTGGCACGCCTAGCCTGTTTACAACGGAATACACGAACCTCCTGCGTGCGGTTTATGACCGACTCGATCCTGATGCCGAGATTTCCATGGAGTGCAATCCCAAGAACATCAATCAGAGTGCCCTCAATGTCTGGAAGGGGCTCGGCGTCAATCGTTTATCTATCGGGGTACAGACTCTACAAAAAAAGGGCCTTGAAGTCCTGACGCGAGATCACGATGCGTCCACCGCATTGCGGGGCCTTGAATTGGCAATGCACACGATCGCTAACGTGAATATGGATTTGATTTATGGTTGGCCTGGGCAGAATCAAAATGGCGGCCAGGCGGATGCGCATGCTCCAGACCTTTGGGCCTCTGACCTTCAACAGTTGATCAACTCTGGCGTGCCCCATGCCAGTTTGTATTCATTGACCTACGAGGACCGGACTCCATTTGGGCGGATGGCTCGTCGAGGCAAGATTTATCCAGAAACGGATGAGGCGTTGGCGGGACATTATGGGCTTGCTCGGGAGATGCTGGGCAACGCGGGATTTGAACACGACGAAGTGTCCAATTGGGCGCGGCCTGGGTTTACGTGCCGCCACAATTGGCTTTACTGGGACTTCAAAAATTTTATCGGCATTGGTGCCGGATCCCACGGTTTTTTGCCGGTCTCGTTCACCTCGCCGGACCGCGATCATGGGGAGTTAGACGCCGGGGCAGAGATTGACCAAGGGATCCGCTATGCTTTTCCGCGGGACGTGCGGTCATTTTTGCGCCATTCGCCGCAGTCGGTTCATCAGGGTTCAACGACGGCCTTGATCCGGGAGCTTGGCGGCGAAATTGATGAAGGTCGGGACAGCGATTCAGCGTTGATCGAATACGTCGGTGGCGCTCTACGGACCCGTCATGGAATTGATTTGTCGTTTTGTGAAAAAATAACGGGCCAGGCTTTTTCGCCTCGGCCCCTTATTGTTGAAGCATTAAAACGTCAGATTGCCTGGCGCGATGGACCTCGCTTGCACTTTGCTCCGGCCGAGTGGTTCCGCGAGAACAGTTGGGCCAGCGAAGTGCTGCTTTCATTCTGATCAACAACTTATTTTTTCAGTATTATTTCGGTGCTGGAATTTTTTCCTTGTAGGAAGTGTTTTCCAAATTCGCCGAGATCCTTCGCTGCGCACAGGACACGTCGCTGGCAACTGGTCTCTGTGCAACGTGGCTTGTAGGTGGGCGAGAAGGTTGGATGGCTTTCGTCATGCATGGGAGTGGATCCCATCAGGGCCCGTGTCGTGAAGTGACATCATTGGTCATCCGGTGATAGCGGCCCCACCTGGGAATCGACTTGACAGAACCGTACTATGGGAGGCTCGCGTCCAATGGCGGACATGGAGTTGATCGGGGTCCCTGAAAGTCTGGTTCAAAGGTTTAGAGAAGTCTTTGGGCAAAGATCCAGGTAACCTGCTACGTTCTCGTATAGCCATCAGGGCGATCTTGCTGCGATCAATTAAATGCTTATCGTCTCGGTTTCGGCTGTCGCGGTCCGTCAGTGCCTGGGACGCGACCTCGCTGATCCGTGCCCCGATGTGCACCAACAAAGTTGCCGGCTGGCCGTAGATAGCGCTTTTGCAACCGTTGGGAATATTTTGAATTTCAATGCGTCAACTTCTTAGATCGTGCAGCCGTCCATAAATGTTGGCTATTTCAGCCTGATTTTTCTAAAATAAACAAAAGTGCCGCCCGTAAGGAGAATCTACCTGTGCGAGAAAAAGAAACCAGCTTCGCTATCGCCACGATGTTGGCTAATGTTTATTCTTGGACTTCAAACAACATCGAAAATGAATTCGCCGATGAGGTAACTAAAATCTGCCCCCACCTGAGCCGTGGCGCAGCCGTTAGAATCCTTAAATCCTTTGATGAGTTGGACCCTCTTGATCGCGATAGTGCTACGTTCGACCTCACGGAATTCGTTAAAAAGGAAATCTCGGCGCTATAGTTCATCATATTTCTTTGGCGAACCCTTGGCTTTTTCCGCTGGGTACTTGGCGGCGTTTTTCGCGATTTTCGCCAGTGTTACGGCCTGAATATCTATCCCTGCCCGAGTGGCGATCCTTAGCAAGTAGACAAACACATCCGCGACTTCGTCCTCAAGTTTGGACCGAGAAATCTCATCTTTCCCGACCAAGGCTGATTGATCTTCCGACATCCATTGAAATATCTCAACCAACTCGGCGCACTCAACAACTAAGGCCATCGCAAGATTCTTTGGCGAATGAAATTTCTCCCAATCTCGTTCAGCTATAAAGGAGTCAAGCTTTGAGTTTATCAGCACAATATCAATAGATTTCATCGTCCTTCGCCCCCGTAATTCGTAACTTGAAGTACTCGCGTGTCTCAGGGTCGTCGCAATATAAATAGCAACCCTTCATTCCCCTAGTCATTAGGACGCGATATGTATTTTTGATGATTTGATCAAGGCGTTGTCGCGTACTAACTTCATCGTTTTTTAACAGCGCTTTGTACCCAGAAATCGTGCGATCCCCACTAGACCTCGCTGATGCATCCGTGCGGCAGACACCGTCTCGCACAACTAGATCTCGCCCAATAATGACGCCGACGTAATCCATCTCCAATCCCTGGCAGGTATGAATACACCCAATTTCATCTAATGAGTCTGCTCGGATAATCCATGAGTTCCCCCCACTTGCAAGGTTCCACTTTTTCCTGAATTGACCAATATTTATATCCGTTGCACTAGGGTCTTTTTTGCTAATCCACTTCCAGCAATAGCCCGCAACCGTACGGGATATTCCATCAACTGCATTTTTTGAGGCTATGGCCGCATGCATCGTATCGGG
>CANFEB010000030.1 GCA_947445775.1 Oligoflexales bacterium
CTGAGTCCAAAATTGAACTTGGATCTGCCGACGCCGAGAGGTGGCGCGACGGGATGGCCAGCGCTGCACCTATGTGGCCTCCGCCGAAAGTCGACCTGATGGTACGAGGCGCTGCGAAGCCATTCACCAACTAGAGTTTGACCATGTGACCCCGCGGGCATTTGGGGGACAGAACACCACGGAGAACTTGCGCCTGTTTTGTCGCGCGCACAATAATTTGGCGGCGAAGGATCTTATGGGAAAAGAATTTATCGAAGCGCACTTTGGACATGATTGAGTTTCGGCCTGGGGGACGGCGCACTTTCCGCGGAAAGTGCGGGCCCGCCGATCTCTATTCCCGCCAAAACCATGCCAGAAGCGCTTATTTTATTGGGTGTTTTTTGGAGAAATCCCGTCAGACATTAATTTCCCTGCGGCTTTGATCCAGCAAAGAATTTTGCTAAACTTCAAATATGGATAAAATTGCCATTTATTATCGGGTGTCTACCGATCGCCAAGACCTTACTTCGCAAAAGTATGCCGTCGAAAAATGGTTGGACGAGTTGCCCAAGAAGCCTTCCAAGGTTTTTGTCCTGGAGGACGAAGGCATCTCTGGGAAACACGAAAACCGCCCCGGATACAAACAACTCATGTCGATGGCCCTGCAACGCCAGATCGATACGATTGTCGTTTACCGTCTGGATCGCCTGAGTCGTAATGCAACCGTGGCCATCAGGACCCTCCTGGAGATGGACGAGTATGGCGTCGGGTTTATTTCGGTGACGCAACCTGTCTTAAACCTCGGGCATTCAAATCCATTTCGCCGGACCATGCTGGCAGCCTTTGCCGAGATTGCCGAGATCGAACGCGAGACCATCGTCCAACGGGTGAGGTCCGGGCTTGATGCTGCAAAAAAACGCGGAACGAAACTGGGAGCCCCGGTAAAAGTTTCGCGCGAAATTCAAATCGAGGCCAGGATTCTCAAGGCCGAGGGGCTTTCCTTTAAAAAAATTGCGCAGCGCCTGAACCTGAGTGTGGGCAGTGCGCATGCATTAGTGACGGGGGGCGACCTTGGTGGCTAACGGGGAAAATAATACGCGCAATTTTTTTGACGCCATCACTCCTCTGCCCTCGTTTCGCGAGGCGACTCTGGGCCAGGAAACACACTCCGTTCCAGATGACTGGCATGTCGTATTGTCAGATGTCGAAGGATCAACGGAGGCCATTCGCGCGGGGCATTACAAGCAGGTCAACATGCTCGGGGCAGCCGTGATCGCATGCAGCCGCAATCTGGCGGCACCCCATGGAGTTCCCTTTGTATTTGGTGGCGATGGCGCAACCGTGGCGGTCCCAGCGCAAACGATCATGCGCCTGCGCAGTGGCCTGGCGGCAATCCGCAAGATGGGCATCGATTCCTACGGCCTTAAAATCAGAGTAGCCACGGTCCCGGTGCGCTCCTTGACTAATTTGGGTATGGATCTGCGCCTGTGCAAATATTCACTCAGTCGCTCCATTGAACTTGCCGCCTGGTACGGCGACGGCTGGCTCAGGGCTGAAGAGATGATGAAGGCCGGCGAACTTCCCGAGGGCTCAATGATTCCCGTTGAGGACGAGGGCAACATTGTGGACATGGATTTAACGGGGCTGCAGTGCCGCTGGGATTTTCTGGAGAGCAAGCGCGGATTCAAGTCGTGCTTTATTGTGGTGATTCGCACGTTGGACCCGCTGGCACGTCAAAGGGCTTTGGACCGAATGGCGACGTTGCTCGCTGAGGACCACGCTGTTGTTGGTGGCGGTTCCGCTGGCGGAGCCCCCGGCGTTGCTGTCGATGATTTGAAGTTGACGCTCAAGTCGGAGATGCTCAAAACGGAATTAGGGGCGCGCGGCAGCAAGCGGATCACGCTGCTGGCCGCTAACATCGCTAGCCGCATGATTTTTTTCGCGGGTCAATGGGTTCCAGGGCTCCAAGGTATTCCGGGCGCGAATTACCGCAATGAGCTGATCGAAAACACGGATTTCGTGAAATTTGATGGTTCGCTAAAATTTGTGGTGGATTGCAGCAAAGAATGGCTGCGCAAGTTTATCGATGCCTGTGAAAGTCTTGAGAGCGAGGGGATTGTCTGGTACGGCCAGCATTCTTCAAAACGCGCCATCCTGACTTGCCTTGTTCCTTCTTTTGACAAGCATATTCATTTTATTGACGGCAGCGATGGCGGCTATGCCGAGGCGGCCAAAATTTTGAAAACTAAAATTCGCAGGGGGCGCTAGGCATGGATGTGGCAATGGCTCCAGCAATGGCTCAATCAATCTGGACAATTGCAGCGTGGGCGACCGGACTTGGTTTTGCTGCGGCCGTGGCCTTGCCGGCCGGGGCGTTGGCCTCGTTTTTTATTTCCCCCAGTCGCGTGATGGTCGGGGCTATGGCGGCCTTTGGGTCCGGAGCCCTGATTTGCGCGTTGGCACTGGAGTTGGTTGCACCTCATGTTCAGGCACTGGAAGCCGCAAAACATGCCGCTCATGCCGCTCATGCCATCGCTCACGGCACCGGAGAAGCCGTGGCGAGTTCCGGCGGGCATGGTGGCGATCCGGTCACTAACTTTTTGGCCTTAATCGCGGGCGGCATTCTCGGCGGTATTATTTTTATTCTTGCTGATCAATTGCTCAATGCCAAAGGCGGATTTTTGCGAAAATACGCGACTTCCATGGCTTATTTGAGCCGCCAAAAGACCAAGCGCAATGAAGATGTGCTGCGTGCCTTGGGCAGCGTGGAACTTCTGCGTGCCGTGCCGATCAGTGCCGTGCAAGAGTTGGTGGAAGCAGTCAGAGAGAGGGTTTACCAGGCTGAAGACGTTATCTTTGAGCAAGGGGACCAGGGCGACTTTTTGATTTTTGTAAAGTCCGGATCGATTGAATTGAAGCACGGCGGCGAGCACCTCAAAACTCAAGGGCCGGGATCTGTGATAGGCGAGATTGCCTTGCTGACAGGAAGTTCCCGGACTGCAGGGGCTGTGGCCAAAACGCCCACGGAAGTTTTAGTCCTTTCAAAAGCAGATTTTGACCGCCTGAGGAGCCTGTCTCCAGAGCTTGATAAAGCCTGTCGTGATTTGGCCGCAGCACGCCTGGGCGAGATCAAAACCCAGCATGTTGCCAGTGCCACCAAAATCCTTGATTGGTCTGAACGGGCCATTGACGCGCTGTCGCGTGGGGCTTCGGCACCGACTAAACTCGAAATCAAGAAGGCTCATGAGGAGTTTCACGGCTCACCGATGGCCATCTGGTTGGGCAACATCATTGACGGCATTCCCGAGGCCTTCGTCATTGGTACGGGAGTTTTGGCCATGGTGATTTCCAAGCAAGGTCAACCTGGCGGTGTTGGTTTTTGGGATATAATTCCCATGACACTCGTTGGTGGCATGTTTTTGTCGAATTTTCCCGAAGCCCTGTCGGCAGCATTGACGATGAAGGAGCAGGGATTTTCCAAAGTGAAAATCATGGGGCTATGGGGAGTTCTCTGTATTTTAATGTCCGGGGCAGCGGCTCTGGGAGTGTTTACCGGTGCATCGCTTGATCCAACCACGGCGATCGGAATTGAGGGCCTCGCCGGGGGAGCGATGCTGACCATGGTGGCGTCAACGATGCTGCCCGAGGCGGCTCACGAGGGTGGACCAACGGTGACGGGATTTGCGACGCTCTTGGGATTTTTTGCGGCAACGGCATTTAAGTTGCTTGAGTAACGGAGGAAAACTGCGATGGTTGCAAAGTTCTTTAAAAAATCTACGTTCAAAAGATCCTTAATTTTAGGACTGTCGGGATTTGCGCTGGCGGCCACAGTCCGCTGCAGCAGCATCCAAGAAGACGAACGGATTGCATCGAAATTAGCGATTCAATCATCCGAGTTGGATGGCGGCGTTTTCAGCGGCATTTTTAATGCTGCCAGCAATCAGGCGCAGCTACTCAGTGCGACATCGGGGTCTGCAGGGGGATCGTCGGTATTGATTCCTCCCGGTGCCCTGTCGTTTGACTTGAGCGTCACTGTGGCGGCAACCACATCTCTGGCCAATTCAGCCCAGGCGGGCGATTTGGGGATTGCTGCGGCAATTGCAGCCGCTGGACCTGCGGTGTTTTTCCAGCCGTCCCAGACCGTGGTTTTGACCCAACCCATGCAAATCAGTATTCCCATCCAAGCGACGGCCCTGATGTTGGGCGAAGATGCCAATTACGCCGTTGTATACAAGTGTCTCGGTTTGAAAGATGGGCAGACAGTGACTTACTCCGGCTTGATTCCGCGCTCAAAGATGGTGATTCAAAATGGCTTGGCAAAAATCAACGTCAGTCGTTTTGGTGCCTATCAGGTGGTTACGACCAGTGAGCCAGTGACGAACGCAATTGAGCAGCCAAGCACCTTTGACATTGGCAAGGCTCCTGGGGCTGAGCTGCTCGGAACGTGGGAGGTAGCTTGCGAGGTGAAATCGAATTCTTCCGGTGGCAGTGCCAGCGTGACTTGGTATACCAAGGAATCATTGACCTTTGATGGCAGCAAGGTTTCCGTATTGATAAAAGGTTTTGCCACTTTGGAAGACTGCAACAACGGAGGCGTGAATTCGAATTACTATGAGACGACCTTCGATGCTACCTATGAGGTCGGGGCCGTGGTGACAACGACAAACACGCCAACTATGGCGAGCGTATCGCCAAGGGCCTTTGATGCTGTGATGGGGGGCACCTATGGGCAAATCGTTTATTATTCCGGTGGTTCATCCTACTCGGATATCTGCGGAATATCCGGGTATTTTCCGTCTGGTAAAAACCTGATTCCAAATGACGAGTGCATGGCAAAAATTTTCTATCCAGACGCCAGCTGGAATACCGAGTTGAACATTGGTCAAAAAATCTTGAGTTCCGTCGTCATTACCAGTGATTCGCCGGCGCACCTTTATTTGGCAGATGACTCAGGCGATCACCAGACCGGCGTTCGGGCAACGGATTTTAAATCAACCGATTATTATACCAAGGCATCGACGACTCACTAGAGCCTTTTTACTAATCTTTTTGCAGGTTGCGCCGAAGACTATCCGTATGCATTCGGATAGTTGAAGGAGCGCCCTGTGGCTGAAGTTCCAAAATTTTTGATTTTGATGCGCCATGGCCCTTCCGTCGATCCAGTCGACTGGAAGGCAGCCGAAAAATTGCGTCCCTTAACCCCCGAGGGCATTATACTCACCGACGCCGTTTGCAAGCGCATGGCGATATCGTTTCGTCCAACCTTGATTTTAACCTCAGAGTACGTTCGGGCTCGCGAGACGGCTGACCGCGTCATGCTTGCTGCCCAAGCCGTTGGAGCAACCGACGGCGCCGGTAAACCGCCCCAAATTCAGATTGTTTCAGAGCTTAATCAAAACCGTCCGTGGGGCGACTGGCGCGACGTTTGGCATGACATTCAAAATACGATTGATCCGGGCGAGGTCGTTGTGGTTGTGGGACATGGCCCTTCGATCAATGAGATCCTGTGCTGGCATTCTGGAATTAATTTCAACGTTGGATTAAAAAAATCTGGGTTTGCCGTTTTGCAAAATGCGCACAAACTGGTGGCTTATGTGCCACCGCAGATCATCACTTGAAATCATTTTTGATATAGGGCTTTGCAAATGAGTCAGGGGCGCTATTTTGACCGGGACTTGAGCTGGCTCGAATTCAACGAGCGGGTTCTCTTTGAGGCCGAGACTGCCGAGACGCCCCTATTGGAAAAATTGAAATTTCTGGCGATTTTTTCGGGAAATCTCGACGAGTTTTTTATGGTCCGCGTCGCCGGGCTGAAGAAAATGGTGGAAGAAGATTTTCAAACGGCCGAGCCATCCGATGAATTGTCGGATAAAGAAACTTTGGCGGCCATTCGCGAACGGGTCATTGGCCTGGTCGCCAGAAAATATCTTTGCCTGCAAAATGTTGTTCTACCTGGGCTGCGCGATCACAACGTCGAGATCATCGGCATGAACGCCCTCGACGCCAAGCAGCGCGAGATGATGGCTGGATATTTTTCTCGCGAGGTGTTCCCGGTTTTGACTCCGATGGCCGTTGACCCGGCACACCCCTTCCCTTTCCTGACGAATCTGTCCCTTTATCTTTTGGTTCAATTCAAGCCAGTCAATTCCGATGCAGTCTCAGATATTCCAGCCATTGGCTTGGTGGAAATTCCATCGGTCCTGCCGCGGCTGATCCCCATCCAGCCGGCAACTTCCCTGACCGTGGGGGCCGAGGGGGGAAAGCGCCAGTATGTGCTGCTGGAAGACCTCGTGGCCGAAAGTTTGAGTTCGCTGTTCATGGGTTTTGAAATTTCGGCGTCGTGCACGATGCGGGTTACGAGAAATCTGGACTATACCCTCTTAGAAAATGAGGTTGTTGACTTATTGAAGTCCGTGCAGCGCGAGGTTACCAGCCGGGAGCATCAGGAGGCAGTTCGCGTAGACCTGTCTGGCGAGGTTCCCGACAATGTGATGCGTTTGCTCATGCGCGAACTCAGAATTGAAGGGGCGGATGTCTATCAAAAGCCAGCCCCCCTGATGCTGCAGGGATTAATGGGTCTGTATAATCTGCCTTTGCCCCTCTTGAAAGATCCGCCCTTCAATCCTCGTCTGCCAAAGCAGATGGAGTCACGGGACGATATTTTTTCACTTATTGCCGAAGAAGACCTGCTGCTCCACCATCCCTTTGATTCTTTTTATCCGACCATTGAATTTTTGCATCAGGCCGCCCACGATCCGAATGTCCTCGCCATCAAACAGACTTTATACCGGACCTCCGGCGATTCTCCGATCATTGATGCGTTGATTCGTGCGGCAGAAAACGGCAAGCAAGTTACGGCGGTGGTTGAGCTTAAGGCCCGATTTGATGAAAAGAACAACATCACTTGGGCGCGCCGTTTGGAACGTGCCGGCGTCAACGTTGTGTTTGGTTTTGTCGGACTCAAGACCCATTGCAAATTGATTCTGGTGGTGCGGCGCGAGAGCGGCCGCCTGATCCGTTACGTCAACGTGGCCACCGGTAATTACAACTCCAACACTGCGAAGCTTTACACGGACATTTCATATTTCACGGCCAACGAGGCTGTTGGCGAGGACGTGTCGACGGTCTTCAATCTGCTGACTGGTTTTAATATTTTGACGGGCGAGAGCAAATTACGCCGGCGGATGATCATGCCGGAATTCAAAAAAATTGCATTGGCCCCGATCAATCTGCGTACGAGAATTATTGATCTGATCCAGCGTGAGATGAACGAGGCGAAAAAAGGCGCCAAAGCCCAGATCATTGCCAAAATGAATGCCCTTGTGGACAAGGAGATCATCGACAAGCTTTACGAGGCTTCCCAAGCCGGTGTCGAAATCAAATTGATTGTCCGGGGGATTTGTTGTTTGCGACCTGGTGTTCCGGGGCTTAGCGAACGAATTCATGTGGTCTCAATCGTGGACCGCTTCCTTGAACACAGCCGGATTTATTATTTCCATGGCGGCGGGGCGCGAGAGGTTTATCTGGCCAGTGCCGACTGGATGCGCCGCAATATGGACCGCCGCATTGAGGTGATGTTTCCCGTTGAGGATCCCGACTACCGTGAGGCCATCATCAACAACTTGTTGACACTTTACTTGGCCGACAACGTTAAGGCTTGGATACTTAAGGCAGATGGCAGCTATGTAAAGTTATCGCCAGCTCCGGGAGAAGCGCCGCTGCGTTCCCAGACGAGCTTTATCGAAATGGCGCGCCTGCAAGGCATCAAGTCCATTCCCTATGACGAAGCCATTCGTCACGACTCGATCAAAGAGAAGGGGCATCGTCCGCTGGCCAAGGGCGGCAGACGCCGCAAGCCTTCCGGCCTGCCGTCGTCTTGAGGGGCGCCAGTAAGGGACGTCAATAAAACCGTTAAACGTTAAACGTTAAACTTTAAACGTTAAACGTTAAACTTTGTCGATTTTGCGGACGCTTCGCATATTGCTTGCGAGAACTTTTTTGCGAAGGCGCACGGATTTAGGGGTAACCTCAATCCACTCGTCATCGTCGATCCATTCGATACACTTTTCCAGGCTCATTTTCTTGGTCCCGTAAAGCGTCGTGATACCGTCTGAACCAGTGGTTCTCATGTTGGTCAATTTTTTTGGCAGAACCGGGTTTACGTTAAGGTCGTTGTCCTTGGCGCATTCGCCAATGATCATGCCCTCATAAACGTCAACGGCTTCACCGATAAACAGGACCCCGCGCTCCTGAACCTTTGCCAGGGCATACTCCGTGGTCCTGCCAGTGCGGTCCGCAATCAAACAACCGGTAAAGCGATGAAATATAGTTCCCGTGTGGGGCTTGTAGCCCATGGACTCCGAGCTAATGAGGCCGGAACCGCGTGTGGCCGTCTTGTACATGGAGTTCGTGCCCAACATTCCGCGGGTCGGGATCTCAAAGGTCAGGCGCACCCTTTGCTCTGCCGTGCCGCTGGCCGAGGCGGATTCATAGGAAAGCAATTCGCCTTTGCGCTGCTGATACATTTTAGTGACTTCACCGGCGCATATTTCCGGCAAATCCAGCGTCATTTTTTCGATTGGCTCCAGCTTGTGGCCTTTTTCGTCAGTTCGCATCAAAACATTGGGGCGACCGACCATGAATTCATACCCCTCGCGGCGCATCTTTTCGATCAAAATTCCGAACTGCAATTCCCCGCGGCCCAGCACATAGAATTGATCCGCCACCTCCGTGTCTTCGAATCGAAGGGCGACGTTGCTGCGGACTTCGTTGAGCAGGCGCTGGCGCAACTCGCGAGACTGAATGGCTTTGCCGTCCCGTCCCGAGTTTGGCGTCGAGTTGATCGAGAAGATCATGCGCATGGTCGGCTCTTCGACCGAGATTCTCGGCAGTGCTTTGCCGTTCAATCCGCTGAAGGTATCGCCGATTTCGAGCAACTCAGCGCCAGCGATCAAGCCAATATCGCCGGCACAAAGTTCGTCAACCTCGACCTGCTTCATTCCTTCGTAGGAAAGAAGCCTGAAAATCGGGAATTTTTGTAGGGAAGGTTTGCCGTTTTCATCGACGCCGTGACGCAGGATTTCTTGTCCCCGACGAACCTTGCCAGATTTGATGCGACCCAAGGCCAAGTTCCCCAAGTATTCGGAGTAGGCGATGTTTGAAACGAGCATTTGCAATTCCGCCTTTGGGTCATCCTTTGGCGCGGGAATGGACAAAATTTCGTCGAAGAGTGGCTTCAAATTACGTTCGCCGGCACCAGAAAGGAGCGCAGGAATGGCATCAACATCGTTCGTGCACCAGCCTTGGCGGGCACATGCGTAAATAATCGGGAAGTCGCACTGCTCTTCAGAGGCGCCCAGCTCGATAAACAGGTCGAAGGCATTGTCGACGCATTCGGCGACCATCGAGGTCCCGATGGCTTCCGGGCGGTCAACCTTGTTGATGCAAAGGACGATTTTAAGGTTTTTCTCAATCGCTTTTTGAAGGACGAAACGCGTTTGCGGCAGTGGCCCCTCAACGGCATCCACCAGCAAGATGGCCCCGTCGACCATGTCCATGATCCGCTCAACTTCGCCGCCGAAGTCGGCGTGACCCGGGGTGTCAACGACATTGACCTTCACATCGCCCAGTAAAAACGAGGCGTTCTTTGCAGAAATCGTAATCCCGCGTTCTCTTTCTTGGGAATCAGAGTCCATCATCCGCTCGGACGTCACTTCGTGGGACTGGAAAGTCCCGGCCTGTTTCAACAGGTAGTCAACGAGTGTGGTTTTACCGTGGTCAACGTGCGCGATGATACATATGTTGCGAATATTATTGGACATAAGTTCCTGGGGGCCAAGGGCATCGTTAAAATAGGAGCGCAGGTTACCATAATAATTAAAAAACGGCGTTAAAAAAATCGCCTCTTTTAAATCGGATTAAGCGTCGATGCGTTCCCCGCGGTCTCCCGACGGGCTCACCGCGATGACGGCTGGTTGCGCGTGACGACCGTCCGGCGTTCGCAGAAGTCTTCCATGGCAAATCTGACCCCTTCCCTACCCAATCCCGAGCCCTTGACCCCGCCATAAGGCATGTTGTCGGCACGGAAAGTCGGAATGTCGTTCAAGATGATCCCGCCGACTTCCAGGTGCTGGGTGGCGTAATGGTGCAAAGCCGCGCTGTCGGTGAAGACGCCCGCCTGAAGTCCATACTGGGAGGCGTTGCTCATGCGCACGGCCTCGGCGAAATCAGCATAGGTAGCGATGATAACAACCGGCCCAAAGACCTCCTCGCACGCCAGTGGCAAATCTTTTGGAACGTGGGTCATGACGGTTGGGGCGATGAAATTATTTCCGGTCATAACGCCCCCAGCCAACACCCGTGCGCCGCGCCGCTTGGCCTCTTCGATCCACGTGATCACGCGGTGGGCTGCGGCTTGGTCGATGAGGGGGCCACAGGTTACATCGCTGGACTCAGGATCGCCGACGCTGATTTTAGCGACTTCATCAAGGAGCAAGCCGACAAAGTCTTTTTCAACTTTGGTATGAACTAAAATTCTTTGCACTGAAATACAGATTTGTCCCGCATAGGCAAAACCACCAAATGCGCAGCGTGTAGCCGCACGCTGCAGGTCTGCATCCTCGTGGACGATGACCGCCGCATTGCCGCCGAGTTCCAAGGCGATTTTTTTGCCGATGGCCATGCCTTGCAGCATCCATCCAACTTTTTGACTGCCGGTAAAACTGACAATCCCCAGGCGCGGATCTTTGATGGCGATTCCCGTGACGTCATTTGCAGCCTGAAAGACTTGCAGTGCCGCGCGCGGAATGACTTTGCCCAATACGGCATCGGATTTCAGGAGGTCGTCAAAAATTTCTGCCAGCAGCATGGCGCAGCCGGGAGCTTGCGGCGGCGGCTTGACCACCACCGGTGCGCCAACGGCCAGGGCCGGAGCAACCTTGTGGGCGATAAGATTTAACGGAAAATTAAAGGGGGCAATGGCCAAAACCGGGCTCTTTGCAAACCAATACGAAATAGCCGGGCCGTATCCGGCATTTGCCGCCTCGCCGTCCAGGGGAATCACGTCGCCACCCAGGCGCTTGGCCTCTTCCGCAGCGGCGGTGAAGGTCATGATGGCCCGGCTGACTTCGATGTTGGCGAGGGTTTTTGGTTTTCCGGCTTCGTTGACCATGCGTTTTATAAATTCTGCCCGCCGCGTTTCAATCCCGCGCGCCATGGCGGTCAACAGTTGCGCGCGGTGGCCGCGCAGCGTGTTGCGAAATGGCAGAAAGTCCCGATCGGCTGCCGCAATGGCGGCCTCCATGTCGGCAGGCGAGGCCAGTCCGCAGGCGGCAACACCGTCGCCGGAGTAAGGAGAAGTTACGGTCATGTGGGCAGGCGTTTCGCGCCATGAGCCGTCGATGTACAGAGGGTAATGATTCATAAATTACAGTTTAATAAATTCAAGGCCAGCCTCTAAGATTTCGAAACCTTCGTTTAATTCGTCATCGCTTATAGTCAGCGGCATCAGCAACCGGACGACGTTGCCGTAGGTTCCGGCCGTCATAATAATCAGGCCGCGTTCGTAACAAAATTTTGTCAAGTGCTTGGCGCCATCTGCCCAGGGCTCCTTGGTTGTGCGGTCCTTCACCAATTCAAAACCCATCATGGTGCCGAGGCCGCGTACATTGCCAATCGCTGCATATTTCTTTTCCCAAGCCAGCAACGTTTCTTGAATTCGGAATCCAAGGCGACGGGCACCCTTCAGCAGGTCGCCGTTCTCAAATAAGTCGCAAACTGCCAGAGCCGCCGCACACGACACCGGGCTGCCACCAAACGTCCCGCCAATGCCGCCCTCGCACGCCGCATCCATGATGTCGGCCCTGCCCGTCACGGCAGAGATCGGCATCCCGCCGCCAAGCCCCTTGGCCATGGTCATCAAGTCCGGGACGAGGTCCAAGGCCTCGCAGGCAAACAGCGACCCGGTCCGGCCAAAGCCCGATTGGATTTCGTCGGCAATCAGCACGATTTTATTTTCCGTGCAAAAATCTCGAAGCATTCCCGCAAAGTTGCGGCTCATCGGAATAAACCCGCCCTCGCCCAAAACCGGTTCTACAATCACCGCCGCACAGTCGCCGGGCGTGATGCGGTTGATGACAAGGTCTTTGAATGCGGCAAAACACTGCTCGTCGACGGCCTGCTGGTCCATGACCGGTTGGGCGGATGCGCCATTGCCCGGCCAACGGTATGGATATGGAAACGGCGTCCGGAAGACTTCTGGATTGAATGGTCCAAAGTCAATTTTATAAGGTTTTGCTTTTGAAGTCAGGGTCATCGCCATATACGTCCGGCCATGAAACGCATGGTCAAAACAAACGACGGCCTGTTTTTTTGTGTAAGCCCGCGCCAGCTTGATCGCATTTTCAACGGCCTCGGCACCGGAGTTCGCCAAAAAAGTTTTTTTGGGAAAATCCCCCGGAGTGAGAGCATTCAGACGTTTGCATAAGGCGATATAGTTTTCGTAGGGTGTGACATTGAAGGCAACATGCATGAAGTTCTGCGCCTGATTCCTGACCGCCGCCACAACGGCTTCATGGCAGTGGCCGACATTGTTCACGCCGATACCCGAAGCGAAATCGAGTAACAAATTGCCGTCGACATCTTCGATCATCGAGTTTTTTGCCGATTTTGCAAAAATTGGCGTGACGTGAAACGGCCCACGCGGGACGTGATGTTGCCGTGCAGCCATGAGTTCGCAGCTGTGCGGTCCAGGGATTTCAGTGCGGAGCTTGATGCTCATCAGATGGTTCCTTAAATTGCCTTAGCCTTAGTACCAAGCGATTGGGGCTTCATCGAGATTGATGTTGACCTGCTTCACTTCCAAGTAGGCTTCGATTCCGTACAGGCCAAGCTCGCGTCCCGAGCCGCTTTGTTTGTATCCGCCCCACGGCATTTCGTTGAACGTCGGATGATAGGTATTGATCCACGTGATTCCACAACGCAGTTCGCGGACGACTCGTAATGCCCGGTTGATGTTGGTGGACCAGACGCCAGCGGCCAGGCCGTAGTCCGTGTCATTGGCAATCTTGATGGCCTCCTCTTCCGTGTCGAAGGGAATGACGGACAAGACTGGCCCGAAGATTTCTTCACGCGCAATTATCATGCTGGGCTTCACGTCGTCAAAAATCGTCGGTTCCAGAAAATTGCCTTTGGCCAAGTTCTTATCCGCCGGGCGTTTGCCGCCACAGACTAGATTTGCACCCTCGGCGATTCCGATAGCGATATAGCCCTCGACCTTTTCCAGGTGCGCCCGCGACACGAGGGGCCCCATCTTCACGCCGGCCTCGAGTCCGTGGCCTAGTTTGATGTTCGGAATTTTTTTCAGCATCGCCTCGACAAACTTCTTGTGGATTTTGCGATCGACCAGCAAGCGTGACCCCGCTGAACAGACCTCGCCTTGGTTGGCAAAAGCGCCAAACAATGCCCCGTCCACGGCAGCTTCAAAGTCGGCATCGGCAAAAACAATATTGGGGTTTTTACCGCCAAGCTCCAGGGAGACCTTCTTCAGATTACCGGTGGCTGCGGTGGCGACCATGCGTCCGGTATTTGTCCCGCCCGTGAAGGCGATTTTGTCGACCTGGGGATGTGCCGAAAGGGCGTCGCCGCAGCCTGGTCCGGGGCCAGTGACGATATTCACCACGCCCGCAGGCAGGCCGGCATCGACGAAGATTTCGGCCAGCTCTAAAGCCGTCAGTGGTGTCAGTTCAGAAGGTTTCAGGACGCAGGTGTTGCCGGCGGCTAAGGCTGGGGCTAGTTTCCAGGCGGTCATCAGCATCGGGAAATTCCACGGGACAATTTGGCCGCAAACGCCGATTGGTTCGCGCAGGACAAAGCTCAGGGAATTGGCTGGGACCTGCATCGTTTCGCCATGAATTTTGGTGGCCATGCCGGCGTAGAATTCAAAACAGTTGGCGGCGTCAGCAATGTCGTACTCGGCCTCGGCAAGGGGCTTGCCACAACTAAGGACTTCCAGTTTGGCCAAGTGGTCCGCCCGCGCACGGATGCCGTCGGCGATCTTAAACAGCACCTTGCCGCGGTCCAGGGCACTCGTCTGGCGCCAGGGGCCGTAGTCAAAGGCGCTACGGGCTTGGGTGACGGCGGCGTCGATGTCGGCCTTGGCGCTTTCAGGAACCAGGGCAACCAGGTTGCCGTTTCCAGGGTCGCGGATTTCCCGGGTTTTTCCCGAAGCGGCGTTTACAAATTCGCCGCCGATAAACATTTTATAATTTTTTGGTTCTTGGCCCATGGTCGGATCTTCCTTTGCTCGATGTTTTTTGTTCGGTTTTGAATATTTGTTGGACGACGCGCAGTGCCGAATTCACGGCTCCGTCTGAATGGGAACTCTCCGTGTGATCGCCGGCCAGATAAACATTGTTTTCTGGCGTTCTGATTTCGTCTGACATGCCATCAAAGCGCGATCTGCCGACAGGCCAGGCGGCAATGGCGCGCGGGTGGTAGCGATAAAATTCCATGTCCACAATGTTGGCGGACAGCCCAGGCCAAAGTTTATCAAAGGCCAATTTGATTTCTTGTCGAACGCTGTCCAACGGCAGGAAGTTGAAGCGCTCGGCGCGGTCGCCGGGAATCAGGAGTGACAGGATTTTCAGGTCAGGCAGCGATTTTGATAAGGATCCCGCCACCTGGTCGGGGTTTCCGTCATAGATGACCCCAAGGTCAGAGTCGGATAGGATTGGCAGCATCGAGCGCCCACGGACGGTCCAAAATTTCTCGGCCGACTGGGGCAGTAAAACGTGGGCCTTGAAGTAGGATCCCCACCCGAGGGCGGCGATGGCGTCGCGTTTGCGTTGCGACAAGGCAGGCTCAAATTGCACCTCCCCCAGCCGGTAAAGTGGAATGGTCACAATGACGTGCTTGGCTTCGATCTCCGCATTTTGATTGGTGTCGGTCGCCAGGTAGGTGACGCGGCTTGTGCCTTTGAGGGGATCACGGGCAATCCGGATGACGCGTTTGTTGAGGTAGATGTTTTCGCGGCCAATGCTGTCGGCCAATGCGTCCACAAATTTTACGTTGCCGCCGGTGACGCGGTAACTGGTTTCGCCATTATTATTGCTTCCGCCATTATTTGCGCCACCTAAAAAGATATGAAATTCCGCCAGGCCATCGAGGGCCGAGATACGGTCCCAACCGGTGCCAATCTCGCATTCCAAAGAGATTCGGATCCAGTCTTCAAGCCGAGACGACAACTTGTGGGTCTTGACCCAATCGGCAAAAGAGACTTGCACCAGGCTTTGCAGGGCCGCGGGAATTCCGTGACCGGGGGTCAAACCTTGTAGCTTGGTGGCCACGCCTTCTTTAAATTTCGTCAGTAAGGCAAATTCTTGGGACGTGAACATACGGTGTAAATGGCTACTATGATTTTGGCCCCATTGGGAATGCAATTTGCCGTCGATGACAATGCTGGATGTGGCGGGGCCTGAGGTGATTGGCAGCTTTAGTTTGCGGAGCATGGCAACCGCTGGGTTGCTCTCCCAATATTCTTCCATGCCGGAGTCAGCCGATGCGGTCGTCGGGGCTTTATTTTTGGCGAAATTCATTCCTGGGCGCGTGTATTCAACAGTCTTCACACGCCCGCCAATGATCGGCGCCAATTCGAGAACCTTATAGTCAAGGCCGCTGCCTTTGAGTTCATGAGCGGCCGTCAGGCCAGAGAGACCCGCACCAACAATCACGACATCGGTCAAACGGGTGACTGCCGGCGCGGACGAGGTAGTCGTCGCGGGCAAAGCAGTCGCGGAAGCCGCGCTGAAAATCCATGCCACAAACATCCCAAAAGACGCTGTGGCAAAAATTTTCGGCCTGCCTTGGAAAGCACGCAGCCTGATCATATTAAACTTGATCATATTAAACAGGTACATCCCAGCCACGCTTGCGCGTTATTTCAACGGTCATTTTGCGGCGCGCCAATTCCCTCACAAAGGATTTGGGATGGATGCAATTTTCGGGCGCAACAACCCCGCTGTCCGGAATTTCTCCGCGCCCAATCATCATGGCAGCGATTGCTGGTGGCGTGCCCGTGTTGATGTCGGTGCCCACGCCCCACTTCGGCATACCCTTGGTGTGACAGTCCAGGATGTAAGTGAATTTGGATTTTTTCGCGCTGACGGTTTTGGCGGCAGGTTTCTTGCTGGCTTTGGTTTTGACTGGTGCAGACCAGCCCTTGACGATGGCGCGGACAATCTCGTGTTGCTTGGGTTTGCCCGTCATTTTTGCGGCGTTCTGAGCCATGGCCACCTTGTTGACAACGGCAATCGGCGAGACTTTAATTCCGCCAATGTCCACGGGCTCATGGGATGCCATGCCCATGTCGCGTAAAAATCGCACGCGATCAACAAACTCATCGTCAAAAGCGATTTTGAAGGTCACTTCCTTCACGCCTTTGTAAGCAAATGACAGGGGCAAGGTGGCAACTTCTGAATGAATCGTGTGCATCGGGCGCTGGACGCCGACGGGATTGGGAAAACGGTGCGGTTTGTTGCCGGACATGGGCTCAACAAATGTGAATTTGCCTTTGGTGAAGACCGCTGGCTGGTACGAGAATTCTTCAAGGATGGTCTGGAGCGAATAGGAAACTGGCAGGGCGGGAGTCCAAGAATACTTGCTGAGGTCTCGACCGGCCACTCGGGTGTGGATTTCCGTGACTTCATCCAGTTCGTCGGCGCCCATGCGTGACAAGATGTTGGTGATGCCTGGGGCGGCGCCCATGCCGATGATGGCCAACAGGCCCTTGGCCTTGAACTCGTCATTGAGCTCCATTTGCCGCCTGGTCATATGGAACAGGCCGCCAAGGTCGACATAGTTGGCGCCAGCTTTTAGGGCGATCTGCATGACGTCCAAGTTTAACTGGTATTGGACGCTATTGATGATGACCTTGCAACCGACCAGATTTTTCGCGGCTTCCTCGTGATTGCGAACATCGACGCGGATGGCCGAGACCCGTGGGTCGTTCAAGGTGGCTGCAAAATCCTGCGCCTTGGCAAAGTCATAGTCGGCGATGACGATGGAATCGTTCTTTCCAGAGAATTCGACCAGGTCACGAACTGTGATCCGGCCCATGGCCCCGGCTCCGCCGATAACCGCAATTTTCGTTGGCATCGTCATAAATATTGCCCCTCAGAGGTTTCTGGGGACGATTAACGACAAACCCCTACCCCTTGGCAAGCCTGGATTCCAAGGTTTTTGAGGGAGGGACCCCCAGCATCGATTAAATATTTCATTGAAGCGCCAACTATCTATTGATAGTCGCTGTGGTTTGCCTTATAAAGGGGCAGATTACTAATAAAACGTTCGAAATAAACGTGGAGTCCCGTTATGCGCAATATCCTTGGACAAATTTTAGTTTTGGTCAGCCTAATGGCAGCACCGGCGGCTCTTGCCGGTGAATCTGATTTTGCTTGGGAAGGCACACAGGAAGAAAGCGAGGTGGGAACACTCACCCACCAAGGCGATTCGACGGATGGTTCTGGTGCCGCTTGGTTCTACGCTTACCGCTGCGATTCCTGGCCAGTTTGGGGCCCGGGCGCCTATTATTGGATTCACCAAAATGCTTACGTCGCCCGCAATAACGCGATTTCCGCCTGCAACAGGGGCACGGGAATGACCTGCAACTGGCGCTGTTATCAGATCTGAAAGCGTTGGGGATGCTTAGTTACAAACTGTGCGCCTGCTTGTAACCGTTACTGAAACGCCAAGCTCCACCAGGAGTTGGTCAAAGGTTATTTGATAGGTTCCGGCGCTTAGGGTCTTTTCAGCAGCGCTAAGTTGCTCCCCATTCAAATCGGTAGAATAGATGTATCCTCTTACTGGGAAATTCCCTGCTGGGCCCAAATTCACGTGATAAATAGGCGTGGTGGTGCGGTGAAATATGATTGTACCGACACTAGTCCTTCCCGCTGGGCAGGATTCCACTGCTGGGTAAAATGGAAGAAATAGCTGACCCGGATTTGGGGTACAGCGTACGGTTGTCACCGAATCTCGGCTGACTTGAAATTCTTCGTCGTAACAACCTGAACCATTTCGTGTGATGGAATTTCCGTCATTGCTAGATGCCTGCTCTGGTAGAGGATTCCCGGAGGAATTAATGGGCAGGGTGTTTGTCGGTGCCTTTCCCGCCATCTTGTTCTCTTTGGAACACGAGACAACGCCAAAAACCGAACTCGCGATGGCTATTTTGATCAGGAAATTTTTCATAACCCCCGCCGTCAACTTCTCAGTGCAACCGGCGCGCACTTTCCGCGGAAAGTGCGCCACGAGGCGGATGCAAAAAATATCTTCAAAACCCACCGACATTGGAATCCTCCTTGGGGGGGGAAATACCCTAAACTTAATTAGGGTGCGATTCCGAAGCCAAGGATCGCACCTTGACCCACTCCGTTTCCTTCGCAATTAACGTCTTTGGATATCCACTGCATATTTTGGTCGCATCTAGCGTGATTCCCAAGACGAGCGCAATTTACGACGCAGCGGTAGAGGGGCACCTTGCGGGGGTGATCAAAGTCTCCTGCGGAAATTCTGAAGGCATGTCCTTCTTTGACTAATCCATACGATGCCGCAATGCCTTCACCTTCACCTGGCTGCAGGTAGTAATGTTGGATGGAACCACTCAAGCCAGTCCGGTACCAACGGATTATCTCTTTATTTAATCCAGGCAAGGAATAAAAATAAGGCTGCGCCTCCATTAGATAGCTGGCAGCGCTGCACTCGCCAGGATTCTTTGGATAAATATGGTTCGTATAAAAACTGAGGTCGTTATTACTGCGGCAGCGATGGATCGCTTCAATCGCCTGGCATGAATTGTTGATGACCACACCGGTGCATGGAGGCGGTGCTGGTTGCACGACTGGTTGCACGACTGGTTGCACGACTGGTTGCACGACTGGTTGCACGACTGGTGGCAGTCCTCCTGCTCCTGGAATAAATGGTACATTTGCTGGCAGTCCTTCTGCTCCTGGAAAAAATGGTGCATTTGGTGGGAGTGTGACGACGGGCTTCCCGTCATTGCTAGACGCCTGTTCTGGCAAAGAACGCGCGGCGATGCCCTCACTGGACAGCGTGCGTTTCAATGCCTTCCCCGTCATCTTGCTTTCGTTGGAACATGATCCAAGACCCAAGACCGAACTCAAGATGGCTATTTTGATTTTGAAAATTTTCATACGGGCTTATCGGTGGATTCTTGCGATTCTTAAGAAATATCAATTAACATCTGCAATAACTGATGGTTGCTTTATATTTTTTGCGAATTTTAATCAGGATAAATGTAATTCATCATGAAAAAAATAAGCGATATCGTCCTGCATCTGTAGGATTAGATCTCCGAAGTGCGACGCCCTCTCTTGATCCATTCCTCCACCGTTTTCATGGTTAATCGGTATCGCGCGCAGTTGTGCGTAGGCGCGCCAACAGACTCCATGACGACTGTATATTTTTGGATTGAGCGTCGAGAGGTCCACGCGAAGAGGTCTGCAGCTAGGGACGTATCTAGCTGCTCATAGACACCCATCATCGCGTAGGCATAATCTTGCACAGTGACATCGAGAAACGACAGCGGGGAGTTGTTATAGATCATCAGCTCAATGTGAGCGGATACTTCCATATTAGCTCAACCTGAGCGGATTGTCGCAGTATTAGCTCAAATTCACTGGCTGCGAACTTGACCGCGAATCGCAACGACGATGTCGCGGGTGTAGTTTTCAATTTCCTTCATAAACGCGCTGGCCTCGGCCTCGCCCTTTTGAACTTTAGATAACTGAAACTCCAGCTCCGCAGTCAAGGAGGCTGACGTCAGGCGCTGGGCATTGACGGCATCCAGGCACTGGATCAGGGCTTGGCCCTTGGCGGTGGGCTCTAATTCAGGGGTCACGTAACGCCGGTGTTTCAAGTTTTCAATGATCTCGGCCCGGGTGGCTGGCGTCCCTAGCCCGTCTGCGGCAGTCAGGGCCGCCGCCAATTCCCGGTCGTCGACCTGACGACCGGCAAACTGCATGAGCCGCAACAGGGCCGCCTCGTCAATGGCTGGTGGCGGTTTGGTGGCACCGGAGTCCAGTTTTGCAGAAACCACGGGCAGGGTTTCGTCCCCATTTCCTGCCACCGTGGCGGCTTCCGGATCGGGCTGTTTTCCATAGGTGGCCAACCAACCTGGATGAGCCAGAATTTCTTTCATGGTGGCACGGATATGGTGGCCACCAATTTTGCCCTTCCGCTCGATCTTGATGTGGCGGGCTGCTTCCTGAAAGGCGGCCAGGAAACGCCGGGCCACGACATCGAAAAGCAAGGCATCATCGTCTTTTTTAAGGTTCCCGCCACTGGTGACCCCGGCCCTTAATTTGCCGGTAGGAATAATGGCAAAGTGGTCGGAAACCTTGCTGTTGTCAAAGCGCTCGGATTTGTATTTCAGGCCGTTTTTCTGGATCACGGCCACCGGCGCAGCAAAGGCCGTGAGCGAGCCCAAACTATTAATGACTTCATGCACCGTTGATTCGTAATCGGAGGGAAGGCACGAGGAATCCGTCCGTGGATAGGTCAGAATTTTATGCACTTCGTAGCACCGCTGGGCGGACTCCAGCGTGCGCTTGGCCGTCCAGCTGTGGCGCTGGGCCATTGTTTGTTGGAGTCCCGTCAAATGAAACAGCGCCGGCGGAGCCTGGTCCCGGTTGGAGACCTTGCGCTTCAGTTCCGCCTGGGTGTTCGCCGCCATGAGGGCTTCAATGCTTGCGACAACCTTGGCAGCGTCCTTCTGGTCAAAGTAGCGGTCGTCCTTGTGCTCGGGATGCAGGTCGGATTTTGTAAATTTGGGGTCGTAAACGTGGGCCTTGGTCGAAGCCCCCCCACCAAGGACAACCTCCACCCGGTGGAAGGCCATTGGTGTGAATTTTTGGATTTCGTTCCAGCGCCTGACGATCAACGCCAGGGTCGGCGTCTGGACACGCCCGGCCGGATAAACCTCTCGGGCCTCGTCGCTGCCCTTGGCCGTATTGCGGCGCATGTGCAGGGTCAGGGCCCGTGTGGAATTGAGGCCGATCAGCCAGTCCGCCTTGGCGCGGCACGAGGCCGCATTGGCGAGGCCTTCAAAGGCGCTGGCTGGGCGCACGCGGGCAAATCCATCGCGGATGGATTCCGGCGTCAACGATTGCAGCCAGACTCGTTCCACGGGTTTTGACGTGCGACAAAAGGCCAGAATTTCGCGAAAAATCAATTCGCCTTCACGGGCGGCATCGCAGGCATTGATGATGCCAGTGACATCCGGGCGATCGACGAGGCCACGGATGCGCTCCAAAAGCGGGATGACATCGGGCTTGGGCTTGATGCGGAAACGTTCAGGGATGATGGGCAACAGGTAAAAAGCCCATTGCTTGAAGCGGGGGTCAAAGTCTTGGGGCTCGCAAAGTTCGAGCAAATGCCCTCGGGCCGCCGTGCAGACATACTGGGAACTTTCCCAGACGTCGCGGGAAGCCTGACGAAAACCACCAAGCGCGGCACAGATATCCCGTGCCACGCTGGGTTTTTCGGCAATTATGAGCTTCAGGCTTCAGTGCCTTCGGCTGCTGGCTTCGCTTTGGGCGTTGGAACCTTGACGAGTCCCTTGGTTACGAGAATTTTAAGTTTCTCGGCACCGTTGATAAACTTGCGGGTTGCACGGTCCAGAACCGACCAGCGGCCAGAGCGCTTTTCGACGATCCGGAATGATTCACGCGCGCCAGCCGGTTTCTTTGTGGCGGTTTTTTTAGCGCCAGCTTTTTTTTCAGCCATGTGTTGCTCCTTTAAGCGAGGCAGAACACAATGTTCTATCGCAAGAACGAATGGGAGTCCACGAGTGAGTCAATCAGTGAGTCAATCAGCCAAACCAGAAATAAAATCCCAAACGAGTCCCCAGCCGAATTCCCAAATGAACCCCATGATCAGCTTGGTGTTCAACGTCGTGATCCCTTCCTTGATCCTGGCCAAGGGCGGTCAATACGTCGCCCTTGACCCGCGAAACATTCTGTTCCTCGCCCTCGCCTTTCCGTTGGCGGGCGGAATTTATGAGTTTGTCCGATTCCGGAAGGCGGATTTCATCACTATTTTTGGTTTTGTGAGCACGCTCCTGACGGGGGGGCTGTCGTTGATGCAGTTGACGGTGTTTTGGTTTGCCGTCAAGGAAGCTCTCATTCCAGGTCTGATCGGAGTTTTTGTCATTGCCACCGCCGGCGGCACGAAACCCCTCGTTTATAAATTGATTTACAATGAAAAAGTGATTGACGTGCCACGGGTCGACGCGGCCCTGAGAGAGCGCAGTGTTGGCGATGAATTTACGCAACTCATGCGTTCGACGACGATGATCCTTGCTGCGTCGTTTTTCCTGAGTGCGGTCCTGAATTTTATTTTGGCTACGATCATCCTCAAAAGCCCGACGGGAACACCGGCCTTCAATGAAGAACTGGGGCGACTGACGGCGTTGAGTTATCCGGTAATTGCGCTGCCATCCATGGGCGTGATGGTTTTCGCGGTTTTACGTTTGGTCCGTGAATTACGCGTTCTGACCGGTCTCTCGATGGAAGAAATTCTTAAAACCAATCAGAAAAAATAGCTGGAAAACCAGCCCGGCCAAATTGCCAAAATTTTATTTGTTTCCAACAAATGTTTCAAACGGTCCATGGCAATCGCAGTTTTTGCGGTTGCTGAGGTGGCGCCAATGGCCCCGCCAAATTGCAAGCATTCCATCATATTGAACGGACTAGTGAAGCAATCGGCAAGGGAAGGCCGTTTCGGCTCATAGCGCAACACCGGATACAATCTCTCGACGTCCAGACCGGCAAGTTCCTTGGCCGTGCGAAAGGCGTCCGGCAGCCCACCGAGTTCATCCACAAGTCCCAACCCCTCGGCCTGGATGCCTGTGTAAACGCGCCCTTGGGCAAGCTGATCCACTTCCTCTGCCTTCATTTCGCGGCCTTCGGCAACTTTCGTGACGAACGTCTGGTAAACATCGTCAATGGCGTTGGCCAAAAGGGCTTTATCCTCGGTGCTTGAAACCGATCCTGGATTCAGCATTTTCACCCGGTCGCTTCTCGTGATCGTGTGAAAACTGATTCCATACTTGTTTGCAAATTGTGGCATTTTGATTTGCATGCCGATCACGCCGATGGAACCGGTGATGGTCGAGGGCTCCGCGACGATCCAACTGGCTGGCGCTGCAATGTAGTAGCCACCAGAGGCCGCATAAGCTCCCATGGACACGATGACTGGTTTTACTTCGGCCAGGGCACGCACCTCGCGCCAGATGATGTCGGAAGCTGTGGCGGATCCGCCCGGACTGGAGATGCGCAAAACCACCGCCTTGGCGTCTTTTTCCCCAGCCGCCCAGCGTAATTCTTTCACAAGTTCATCGGCGGCGATGGAATCTTGGGAGGCTCCGCCCGATTCCGTCATGTGGATTTCACCGACGGCCTCGATCAATGCTAGGCCGTCGTCAGATTGTTCGTCAGACTTTTTGGGCGATTTATCGCGCTTTTCAGAAGTTTTGCCCGCCGCCGCTGCCGACATGTAATCGGCAAAATCCATGTCGGCCTCAGTCTCAGCAGCGTCCTCGATTCGTTCAACGGCATCGTCTGTGTAGCCAAGGGCATCCACGACGCCGGCGTTCAGAGCCTCCGCTGGGGTGAAAATGGTGCGCTTGAACCAGCCAGCTACTTGTTCTTTGGGAAGCTTGCGACCATCGGCAATGGTTGTAGTCAGGTGTTCAGTGAGGCTTGCCTCCATGCTCTTGTACATTTCCACCGTTTCCGGACTTGGACGGTTGGTTGTAAAGGGCTCAAACGCTGATTTATATTTTCCGTGGCGGATGACCTCCACGGTAACGCCAAGCTTGCGCAGGGCATCCCCGAAATAAGCAAGTTGGAAGACTGGACCCGTGAGGGCGACCTCCCCAGCAGGCACGAGGGTGATCGAGTCGGCAGCGGATGCCAAATAGAGGAGCTTGTTGTCGAGAGAGGCCACATGGGCGTGCAGTGGTTTGTTGCTCTTGCGAAAATCGAGCAGCGCGCGGCGCAATTCTTCAAACTCAGCCTGGGATCCGTCCAGATCGTAGACGTTCAGGACGAGGCTTTTGACATTTTTGTCGGCTGCGGCAACCTTGAGGGCCCGACGGACTTCCGGCAGATAAAAACCCGATTGGCGCCGAAAAAATTGTTCGAAAAAACGACTGGACAAGTCTGGAGACTGTTCAAGGAGTTCCCCGTCGAGCGTCCATTCAAGGCGGGTGTCTTTTGACGGTGCAGGCATTCCCGAACCGTTTCCCGAAAGCCCTGATAGCCCTGAAATGGATCCAGATTTAGCTGCAAGCCAAATGAGGATCACCGGCAATACGGTGACTAGAATTCCAATGGTCATGAAGTAGCCGCGCAGGAATTTAAGCAATGCGCGAAATAAAAACTGCAGCTTAGCCATCATAGATTTTATCGGCTCACTTGTTATTCAGGTTATTTAAATTTTGAGCGTTATACCATTTGGTGAAATCACTCATGATGGCCACGGTATTGGAACTGCCGATTCGATGGGCACCAGCACCGATCATTGCGAGCACTTGATCGAGTGATCTAATGCCACCAGAGGCCTTGATGCGCGTATGGATCACGCCCTGACTCATCGATTTTTTCGCCTCTTGAATGCCGGCAAACATGCAAACAAGATCCTCTATAGAAGCCCCGCGCGTTGAAAAACCGGTCGATGTCTTAACGAAGGCAGCGCCGGCCTCGGCGCAAATTCTGGCGGCATGCCGCGTTAAATCCGGAGTGAGCAGCGCCGTTTCAATGATGACCTTCACAGGGATGTCCCCCGCAGCGGCGACAACGGCAGAGACCTCATCATGCAATCCTCGCGCCGTTTCTGGCCCAGAGGCTGGCGAGGCAAGAGAGCCCGATAAAAAAAGGCCGACGTTCATCACCATGTCGATTTCCTGGGCACCCATATCCACGGCCCGGCGGGTTTCTTCCGCTTTCCAGGACACTGGAACAGCGCCCAGCGGAAATCCAACCACAGTGATGGGAAGGACCGGCGAACCCTCAAGGTCACGAACCGCCACCGGCAAATTGACGGGATTGACGCAAACCGTGGCACAACCCAATTGCACCGCCTCGGCACATAACGCCGATATCTGCTGCGGCGTGGCATCGGCCCGCAAAAGGGTGTGGTCGAAGAGGGATGCAAACGTCTGAGGATTGAATTTCTGTGCTATTTCCATATGTTGAAATGTTCAACTGTCGCGCAGGATTTGCAACTAAATAAAATTGGTAAAAATGGATGGTTATGGTTAGTACGGTTTTTTCATTCGTCCGACCTCTTCCCTGACAGAGGGCGTGGACTTGCCCGCATTTCGTTCGCGCCTTATGTCAATCCTTTTGCATCCGACCAAGTTCCCGCATACGCGTCCAAGGCAGTACATGGACGTTAGTGCGTTTTTGAGCGGCTCCGCCCCCCATGATCACGATGGGAACCCCCGCTTCATCACCAACAACCTTGGAAAACGATACGCAACCCTTGAGGAACCCCGCGTCAAAGGTATCCGCCGACTTGATCTCAATTGGCTGCAACTGATTGCCCACAGGCACGACGACGTCAACCTCGTTGTCGTTGGAGTCCCTATAAAAATTTATCCTTGGGTTATCGCCACGATGGTAAGCCGACTTGAACATGTCGGCCACCACCATATTCTCAAACAAAGATCCCCGAAGGGGATGATGTTTGAGTTGTTGCGCTGTCTCAATGCCCATCAAATGACACGCCAATCCCGTGTCATAAAAGTACAGCTTGGGACTCTTCATAAGGCGTTTTCCAATATTACGATGCCACGGCTGAAGTCGAAACATAACAAATGTGGCCTCCAAAACACTTAGCCACTCCTCAATGGATTTGGCCGACACTCCAACATCGCCGGCCAAACTGTCTCTATTCAAAAGCTGCCCGACACGCCCCGCACATAGCCCTAAAAACTTTCGAAACAACGCAAGATTCTTCACCGCAAGCAAATCCCGGACATCGCGCTCGACGAACGTCTCGGTGTAGGGCGAATAGTGGTCTTGGTGCTTCACCCTGGACGACCAAACGCGCGGATAAAACCCCTTGATCATGAGATCATCCAAGCGCGGCATCGTTGGGATTTCCGCCAGCGACAAAGGCATCAGCTTAAGAATCGCGGTTCTTCCGGCGAGCGTTTGTGCGATGTGTCGCGAGACAACCAAGTTCTCGCTGCCCGAAATCACGTATCGGCCAACCCGTGGGTTGGCATCAACGCGCGCCTGAATTTCCGACAGAAGCTCCGGCACGCGCTGAATTTCGTCCAGCAGCACGCCCTTGTCAAACTGATTCAAAAATCCAATCGGATCCTGCTCCGCAAACTGCCGATCACGAATTGACTCCAGATTGACGTAGGGAACACCCTTGAGCAGATGCTTCAGCAGGGTCGTTTTGCCGGACTGGCGGGGACCAACTACGGTGACGACTGGAAACTTCTTCATCGCAGCCTTCAGCACCGGTTCCATCGATCGCTTGATATACATCTTCAAAGCCCCCCACTCCCCCAGCAGTCTGCCCACAGATAAATATAAACTATGTATTTCAGGAATTCAAGGTATGATTTACATAAAATTAGGCGGGCTACAAGGGACCAAAATATTTGAGCAAAAATATCGGAGCAAATCTACCGCTTGGTAAAAACGATAGGCTATGCTTATCCGAGAAAAGTCCCCATAATACAGTCCAATTATATTGGATGGTTGGGTATGGTGTATGAAACTTTTTTGACAGAATTTTTTTTTCTAATGTCACGACCGAAAACCAAGCCCTGAACATTTTATGGGGTCCCGCCGTCAACTTCTCAGTGTCCAGCCTGCGGGCCACCGTATACTTTGTCATGCAGGGAAAACGCTCAAGGTTTTGTCGACAGTGTGGTTGAGCCCGGTACCATGATCAGCGGGTTTTCGGATCGGGTTAAAAGACCTTCTCTGCGGCAACTCTCCTGAAACAGGGGGAATTCAAACTTGCCCCAGAATTTCTACTTCTTTTTCAAAGGCAGCGCCCGCCGCGCCGGCTCCTTTGGTGACACCTATACGATCGGTGATGGCGGCAAGGCTTTTGGTGAACAGCTTTCTGACGCTTTCATCTTTTTCGGAGGCCACCGCCATCAAGATAATCTTGGTCGCCCGGTCATGATCAAATCGCCCAAGGGCCCAGGCCGCTGACATGCGCATCATGTTGTTGCTGTCGGTGGCCATTTTTTCCACTGTGTCAATGGCCAGCTCTGGCATGGATCCGTAAAGCGCCACGGCCGCGTTGGCCCGCGCGCGATTATGGGGATCTTCGAGATTGGCCGTGAGCGGACTCAGACGCTCAGCTGGAATCTTTCGGAAATCCAGCGCTTCAATGGCATTTGCGCGAACGCGGCCATCAAAATCCTTGGTCATTTGAAGCAACACATCTTCCACCCCTGGATCGTCCCAGGTTTGTAAAATCCGAGTCACTGTGGCGCGGATGCGTTCGTCGGGATCGTGCGTGAAATCAAAAATCCGCTGCCTTTCGTTGGCCAAAAGCCACTTACTGTCAAGAAACCGCATTTCTCCCACCGCCAAAAAACGCACCCACGGATTAGCGTCGCTGGAGGCCCGGATTAAAAGCGGCGTGATCCTTGCCGCTGGCTTTTTTGACAGGGACCGAATCACCTCGGCTCGGACCGACCATTCGGCATCGGACAACAAAGCCTCCAACGCCGCCAGGGCGCGGTCATCGTCAATCCATTTCGCCAGGCTCACGGCTGCGCCGAACTTGGCGCCAGCATGGAGGGAACTCTTCAAAACCGAAATTATTTTTTCCAGGATCGCCGTATCGCGGGACTGGATCTCGGCGGCAATATCCCAGACCATGCGTTCACGGCCCGCTGCATCGACATTGGCGGACTCACCGATCGCAATGGCCGGTTTTTCGACGAGTTCGTCCCGGACAATCAGTCCGTCTACTAGGTGCACTATTCGTTTGGTGTAGAGGGCGTCCTGGGGCGAATGGGTCACCATGACAATGGTGTGGCCTGCCGCATTCAGGGTCTGCATGATCGCCAGGATTTCCATGCCGGTTTTTTTGTCGAGTGCGCCGCAGGGCTCGTCGGCAAATAAAATGGCCGGGTCATTGACCAAGGCGCGGGCAATGGCGACCCTTTGCTTTTGGCCGCCGGACAACTGATTAGGGTGATTGTTGGCCTTGTGCGCCAGCCCGACCTTTTCCAGGCAGGCGAGGGCTTTTTTGTGGCGGGTTCCCGATGCGACCCCGGCATAAATCAAAGGCAACGCGACATTCTCTGCTGCGCTCATGCCGTCCAGCAGGTTGAAGTCCTGAAAGATGTATCCCAGAAGCCGGTTGCGAAGTTCAGCCAATTGCGCAGAGGACAGCGATCCGACATCCTTGCCGTCAATCTTGAATGTTCCGGATGTCGGACGCGACAAAAAACCTAGAATCGAAGCCAGGGTCGATTTTCCCGAGCCGCTTGGACCCATGATTGAAATAAAATCGCCCTTGGGAACAAAAAGGTGGATTCCCTTGAGGATTTGGATTTTTGACTCACCCTGAGTGAATTCTTTTGTGATATCGATCATTTCGATCATGTATCGGACCTCATGGGTTGGACCTCATGAATTGAACCTCATGATTTTACTTTCATTGGCGGCCAAATTTTAGCCTCAACAAGGTCGCCGGACTTGATGCCATCCAAAACTTCGACATGGAAGGCATCGCGCCAACCCAAAGTCACCGGCACGCGTTCGAGTTTCTCGCCAACTTTTTTGTGAATAAATGTCTTTCCTGGTTCAACGTCGACGGCATTCCACGGAACCAGCAAGCGCGTCTGGGGCGTGGCGGCGGAAAGGCGCAGCGTGCCCTCAATTCCTTTGGGGATGTGCCGGTCCATCTTGGCCCCGACCGCGAATTCAAAGCGAGCCGCGACAGGAAAAAGCGCGACGACCGACTGGGCAGATCGTTCCGGAATGCCGTCGGGCGGGATGAGGCTGCAGGAAATGGGGGCGGTATGGGGCAGGCGAACCTCACACTTTGGGAAATCCTTGAGGCGAAGAAAATCCCGGTCCGACATCTTGACTTGGATTAGGTATAATCCGGGGCGATCAATCCGCATCAAAACCGATCCAGAGCGCGCCTGATACAGGCCAGACATTTGTTTTGGATTGATAGCCATTTGGGCAACGAAGCCGTCTAGGGGCGAGACCAAGGCAATTTCCTCAAGGCGCTTATCCACTTCAGCAAGTTTAGCCTCGATCTCAGCCAATTGCGCTAAAGAAGACTCGTAGCCACGCTGTGCCCCGCTGGCCTCGCCCTTGACGCGGTCCAAGTCGGCGGCTTTCACGATGCCCTTGTTGGCCAGAATTGTCGTCCGATCTAATTTCTGATTGGCCACTTCTAAATTGATCTTGGTGAGTTGGACGTTTCTGCGGGAGATCTCGCTGTAAGGTTTTAGATATAGCAACTCCTGGGCCACTGATTTTAGGCTGATTTCGGCGAGTTTTTGCCCTTTGCGCACAATCTGCCCAGGATCAACCAAGAACTTTTCAATCACCATGTTTCGCGTTGGGCTGATTTCGGCTGACTCGGCGGGCACCACCCTGCCAATGGTGTCCATGGTCATCACCACATCGCGGTTCTCGGCAGGCACAAAGATGCTTTGGGCCAAGGCTTGCCCAGAGATCATGATGGGCAAGCTTAGGGCCACGGTCACGGCAAAAAATCGCTGAAACATCATGTTTGGTGGTTTCCAAATGCAGCCGGGTTTGGACGACAACATGCTAACATTGTCTCACACGAATTAATTTTTTCGCAAGGCCGTCTCTCATGGTTTCCATTCCAGCCCTGTGCAAGCTCGCTGCCTTGAACCTTTGGGTCAACAAGGTGCGCTCTCTGTTGACTATATCTGGTATGGTGTTTGGCACGGCGGCTGTGATCGCCACGCTGAGCAGCAGCGAAGGCGCTCAACGTTTTGTAAAAAAACAGTTGGAAAGCCTTGGCGCCAACATCATCACCGTGTTTTCCGACAAGGGCGATCCATTTTCCGAGCAGGATATCGACCTGATCCGCAAGAATTCTCCCGTTTTTGATAGCATTGCAGTGGCGGCCGGCGTCCCGGCCAATTATCAGAAATCCGCCTTTGCCACCGGAGGCGTTAACATGCCCGTGATCGGCTACCAGTCAAACGGATTCAAGGCGGCGACCTTGGAGATTGACTACGGGCGGATTTTTGACCCGCTTGAAGAGCGCATGGGCATGCCTGTTACTGTTCTTGGTGCCACCGCCGCCAGACAATTGTTTGGAATTGCGCCAGTGGTCGGTGAGGCAGTGCGGATCGGTTTTCCTTCCGGCGAAAAAATATTCACCGTGACCGGCGTGCTGAAAGAAAAAGGCGGTGCGGCCGGCAAGGATCTAGACACCCAGATATTCATTCCCTATTTATCCGCCCTGCGCGAGGTCAACGGCGCGCCCAAAACGGTGCTTTATGGGGTGCTCAAATCCGAAAAACTTTCTGGTCGGGCGCGGGATGAATTGCGCGCGCTTTTCGCCGCCGGACGCCCCGATGTGCAGGTGATTGATGCCCGTGAGGCCATTGAAAAGACCACGGCCATCTGGGAAAAACAAAACCTCGTTGGAATGATGTTGGCCTGCGTGTCTTTGGTCACGGGAGGTGTTGGCATCATGAACATCATGCTCCTTTCGATCCATCAAAGGCGTAAAGAAATCGGCCTGCGCAAGGCGGTTGGAGCCAACGATTTTGCCATTGCCACCCAATTCCTATTGGAATCCGTCATCGTTTGCCTGTTCGGCGGTTTGATTGGCGTGGCGGTTGGTTGGGGGTTTGGCAATCAGGTGGCGAAGATGCTTGGGCAGTGGGAGGCCGTCACCTCGCCCTTTGCCATCAGCCTGGCCCTTGGTTTTGCCATGATCACGGGCATTGTGTTTGGACTGCTGCCCGCAATGAAGGCAGCTCAATTGGATCCCTATGAGGCCCTGCGCTCAAGCTAAAAAAAAATGGATTATGGAGGATGTTTTGCCGAAAATATTTTATTTGATAGTTCCAATTTTGGCGGCCAATCTCGCTGGCGGTTGCGGTTTATTCAAGGGCTCAAAGAAAAAAAATGACGCGTCCCCA
>CANFEB010000031.1 GCA_947445775.1 Oligoflexales bacterium
CTGGAAATTCTTTCCCTAGAGAATGACGAGGATTTATTTGCAGCCCTCTGCTCTGGCGAGGCCCCCTGGCTGGCGGGGTGGGATCCGGTTTGGTTGGGTGCCGTGACGGGGCTGGCTCAAGTTCAAGGCAGCAATCTCGAAGACCAGGCCTGTCAGATATGGCAGGCGCGCGTCGTGGGGCCTGGTGGCGGCCAGCTGAAATGGCGTGTGTGCCTTGGCGATGCGCGATCAGGGGCAGCTGTGGCGCAGATTCAAGCCGCCGGGCTGTTTGATTATGTTTGGCAAGACCCCTTTTCCCCAAGAAAAAACCCTGGCATGTGGGGCGCGGATTGGTTCGCAGAGATCGCCCCGGCGGCGCGCTGCGGCAGCTGTTTGATGAGTTACAGCGTGGCCAGCCGCGTTCGCAAGGCGCTGGCCGCTGCCGGATGGCGGGTGGAGAGGATTCCGACGTCAACCCGTAAAAAACGCTGGTTGCGGGCATTCCGCCTTGCGCGAGAGGAAGACCCCACGTAAAAATAGTGGTCATGACTTCTCCGAACTCCAGCAAGCAAACCGAATTCGACGTGATTGTCGCCGGCGCCGGCATTTCTGGTGCCTTGGCCGCGCTGCGGTTGGCAGTGTCTCGAACGGCTGACTTGCCGTCGCTGAAAATATTGCTGGTTGAAAAGGAAGCTGTGCCCGGCGGGCGCCTGCGCAGCTACGCAGGCGATGCCGTTAGCGTCCCAAATCATCAGGATGAGGGCGATGCCACTAAAACTCCAGCTTGGGGTTACGGCCTGAATGGTGTTTCCAAGCCCCTGATCGAATTTTGGCAACAAACCATGCGCGCTGATCCGGACTCGGTTTGGGATCCGGATTTTTTCGCGGCCAAAGAACAATGCACACTGGGTATTTTGTCCGGCAGTGATCTCAGCACTTTGCCGTTGAATCAGATGTTTGCTGGCAAGGGGGCGCGGGCTCTCGGCGGGATGGCCGCCGCGCGCCAGTGGGATCACGTTACCAATATTCTCAACGCGAATAGGCAGGTGGATTCGTCGCTGGATTCGTCGCTGGATTCGCCGACGGCACTCGATTCAGGTGAATCCGGTGAAACACTTGAAGCCGTTGAAGCCGTTGAAGCCGTTGAAGCCGTTGAAGCCGTTGAAGCCGTTGAAGCCGTTGAAGCCGTTGAAGCCGTTGAAGCAAAAATCACGGCCGCCAAGTCAGACGGAAAAGCCGACCAAAAAACCTTTGCGCAAGTTTGGACGGAATCCCGTAAATCTCCTGCCGCCGTGGTGCTGGAACAGTTCTGCCCTGTCATTGGAATCACCGACTTGTGGTCGACCCCGCCAGAGGCGTTTTGTGAACGCGTTCGTTATCACACAGGGCCTCTCAAGCGCGGGCCATGGCAAGTTGCTATCACCGAAGCTCTGCAAAAATATATCGATGCCGGAATCATTACTCTGACCACAAACTGCCGTGTCATGGCAGCCACCTTGGACTCTCAGTGGCAACTCACCACGACTCAAGGCTCCTTTGCGGCTGCGCGCCTGATCGTCGCGCAGCCACCCTGGCAGGCGCTCTCATGGCTGCCCAAACATCACTGGCCGGCGTCGCTTTTGGCGATGGCCAGCAAGATCAAGCCCGTCAGTGCTGTGACCCTGACGGAGCGCTTGGAAAAATCGGCAGCCGGTGATCTTCCTGATTTGATCATGATTCCAGCGGAGGGTGTTCAAGCCATTCGCTCCAGCGAGGACGAAATCACGTTTCAGGCAACGATTGATTTTGAAATTTCCGTGCAGGCCCCCGAGGTTGTCAAGGCGGTGAAGCGCTTGAAGCGCGCCCGCAAAAAACTTTTGTCCGCGCGGGCTGGATGCATGTCAGACCATGAACGCATTGCCCTGGTGACGGTGGCTTGGGGCCAATCGGCGGCAGTTTCGGAAACCAAGCTGTTGCGGCGCATGACCAAATCGGCCATCAATTCCGCAAAACTGGCTTTTTGTGGCGATTGCTACGGGGCAAGTTATGTCGGCGATGAAAATGTGATCAAATCCGTCGTCTCGGCAACAAGCATCATCGGACAAAGCCTGCAACAAAGCCTGCAACAATGACGCAACTTATCGACGGACGCATTGCAGCCCAGGCCATTAAAAAGCGGGTGCGTGCTGACGTCGAGGATTTATTGGCCAGGGGCCTACGCAGCCCTCGATTGGCCGTCATTCTGGTTGGGGATCATCCGGCCAGCGAAGTTTACGTTAAAAATAAAGCCCACGCCTGCAAAGCGGCAGGAATCGACGTGGTGCTTCACCGCCTGCCCAAAGACACCTCGCAAAAACGCCTTCTCGACTTGATTGCCCAATTGAATGAAGACGACGGTGTCGACGGAATTTTGCCGCAGTTGCCGCTGCCTTCCCATATTTCGCGCACGGCGATAATTTTAGCCGTTGATTCCAAAAAAGACGTCGATGGTTTGACCCCGTTGAATCAGGGGCTTCTGGATTGGAATTTGCCAGGAATTCGGCCATGCACGCCAAGTGGCATTGTGGAATTGCTCAAGTTTTCCGGGACGCCGATCAAAGGCGCTCTGGCGGCCGTGCTTGGGCGCAGCCTGCTGGTCGGCGCGCCCACGGCAAACATGCTGTCTCATGAGGGTGCCACCACGGTGTCGATGCACTCGGAGTCACGGGATACCCGTGGACTCACGCGTCAGGCCGATATCGTCATTGTGGCGACCGGACACCATCATCTGGTGCGCGGTGATTGGATCAAACCCGGTGCAACCGTGATCGACGTCGGCATTCACCGCATGCCCGACGGATCGATTGAAGGAGATGTGCATTTCGCCAGCGCATCAAAAGTCGCTGGCAAGATCTCGCCCGTTCCCGGTGGAGTCGGGCCGATGACCATCGCCTCGCTTCTGGTCAACTGCGTCGATGCCTACAAGCTGGGAAAACTCAGGGGCTAGTCGACACAGACTATTCGCCGCTTTGGTCAGGGTATTATTGGCCGGCGTTGCGCGAGACTTGTTCCCCGACAAGGACGCGCAATTTGCCCGCTCAACGAGTTTCGGTTCTGTTTCCAGGCAATCCGCTCAAGTTCATCGCGCGAGGGCGCTGAAGCTCGGCGCTAGGAGGGCCGGGGCTAGCAATATCGATAACACCAAAGCCATATAGTTCATAATAATCCCAGCAATAACCATAATAGGATCTGCGGAATTATATGTAAGTTTAAAATTTTGTAAAATACCAATTGCAATAAATAAATTGCCAATATTATTGATAATTTCCGCTGGCTATATCGCGGGCATTTTTTGCGAAAAGCCGTGGATGGCCAGGATTCTCCGACCTGTAATTCAGCAGGATCACGGCGCCTTCGGCTCAGAAAAAAGCACCAGGCTGACAATCAGGCTGTGGCCAACGGCGCGAGTTTGAATCAAGGCATGGGTCGCCTCTGGTTTTATCAATAAATCCCTGTGTCTGGGGGAGTTCCACCATAGCCAGGCGGCGTCTTGCTCGGTCCGGGCCAGGACGCGATTTTCGCCACTCAAAACGAGCTTTAATTTCCCGCTATGGGCCACTTTTCGTATTTTTTCCAGGGCTTTGCGATCATGAAACGGCGTTTTTATTGCCGTTAGATCCGGCGCCCCAGGGAGGCGGGCTTCCTTTAATTGGCCTAGGCCGTTGTCTTGGCGGAGGGCGTTGATCCAGGTCAGCAGGGCAGATTTTTGATGGTCCGCCTTCTGGCTCAGGATATTC
Source organism: Oligoflexales bacterium (assembly GCA_947445775.1). Taxonomy (GTDB): domain Bacteria; phylum Bdellovibrionota_B; class Oligoflexia; order Oligoflexales; family RGVZ01; genus RGVZ01. The sequence continues at coordinate 3,735 of CANFEB010000031.1, forward strand.
CGATGGGGAACTTCTGGCGCCGGCCCCTTGCCAGTCGGTATTGAATACCAAAGTTCGGGGCCACGATCTGATGCCCTGGCGGCATCATCGTGGCTGCACGTCACCGTGACGATGCCGTCAGCATCGGGCAGCAGCCATCGGCCCGGCAACTTTTCCGCGACGTTTTGGCTAGATCCTTGTCGGCCAGCCGAGCGGACCAGCCAGTTTGGGCAGAATTTCCGGACTTCCTCGGAAAGGACAAGTTCAAGTCCATTGAGCTGCGCAGGCGCCGAAGCCGTGAAAATTGCCAGCCAGGATTTTGGCGAAGAAATTGCCGGTGATTTTTTGCCTGCATCTCCTGGACACGCGCCAAAGGCATACGAACGGGCTTCTGGATGCCCGGACTTCTCAGCGGAACTGCGCGCAGCGGCGGCATCAAGTTTCGTATCCGTCGTGAACACCGCAACGCTGGCATCGTAAACTCCACCGTCCCACAAGATTTTAGCCTTTGCGGGTTCCGGTGCCGAAAAAAAATCGCCCAGGCAAACCGCCCGGGCAATTTCTGTGCTTAAGAGAAGGCGTAGACCCAGCATGGTGCAGCCTCCGACGAAGTTTTAGCGATATTGAGCATCGATCAACTTAAAGATCGTTGCCAGTTGCATGTTGGTGGTGCCTTCGTAGAGCTTGCCGATTTTGGCATCGCGGAAGAACTTCTCCGCCGGAAACTCTTTGATGAAGCCATAGCCGCCGTAAACTTCCAGCATCTCTGACGCAACGGTTTCAGCCGTTGCAGATGCGAAAATTTTCGCCATGGCGGCTTCTTTAACAAAGTCTTGCTTGGCGTCTTTGAGGCGCGCGGCATTGTAGACGAGCAGCCGCGCCGCTTCGATGTCGGTGGCCGCCCTGGCAATCGAAAATTGGACGCCCTGGAATTCCTTGATCGGCTTGCCAAACTGCTCACGCTGACGCGCATACTTGAGGGCACCTTCGAAAGCGCCTTGGGCCAGACCGAGCATCTGCCCTGCGATGCCGATGCGGCCTTCGTTAAGGGTCTCGATCGCAATCTTGTAACCCTTGCCGATTTCACCGATGACGTTTTGCTTCGGCACGCGGACGTTGTCGCAGATCACTTCACAAGTCGATGACGCGCGAATCCCGAGTTTTACTTCTTTTTTGCCGACTCTTAAGCCCGGCATGCCGCGTTCAAGGACGAACGCCGTGATGCCCTTGTAGCCAAGTTCTGGATTGATGTTGGCAAACACGACAAAGATGTTGGCTTCTTTGGCGTTGGTGATGAAGATTTTTTTCCCATCCAGGCGCCAGTGATCGCCCTCGTCATGTGCGCGGGCCTTCATCGCAAAAGCGTCCGAGCCAGAGCCTGATTCCGTCAGGCAGTAAGAGCCGACGTCTTTGGTCGTCAGCCGAGGCAGGAAAGTTTTTTGTTGTTCGAGATTCGCGTAACGTAGGAAAATGTTGTTCACGAGGGTGTTTTGGACGTCACAAATGACGCTGATCGCCGGGTCAGTCTTGGCTAGGGCTTCGACCGCCAAAATCGACATGAAGAAGGATCCGCCCGCGCCGCCGTATTCGGTCGGGACTTCGATTCCCATCAGGCCCATATCGAACATTTGCGGCAGAAGGCCCAGGTCCAACTGTTCCTTCTCGTCCATCTCGAGAACTTTCGGTCCGATGGCAGAACGGGCAAAGCGCTCGACTTCTTGTTGAAAGAGGGTTTCGTCCTGGCTGAGTGTGGTCAGCGGGCTCGAGTGTTCTGGGCTGCTGGTCATAAGTAATGTTCTCCCTTGGTCGAAAATGACTTAGTTAATGACACGTTTTCCCCTATAAATGCAATGAGACTGACAGCCTCTACCTGGGGAGAATCGTTATGACCTTGCTTAAAACCAGTGCAGGTAGCCTTCCTTTGGTTCAGCAGGCCTTTGGGCTTGGAACTTCGAAATCACCGGGGCGCTGGCCCGTTTGGTTCATGCGCCAAGCGGGGCGTTACCTGCCGGAGTATATGGCCCTCCGCTCCAAAATGGATTTTGTGGAACTTTGCCGCAGTCCCAAGGACGCCGCCGAGGTCACCTTGCAGCCCATGCGGCGCTTCGACTTGGACGCCGCCATTATTTTTTCGGACATTCTGATTCCGTGCACGGCACTTGGCCAAACACTGTCTTTTGGCAAGGGGCATGGCCCGCAACTGTCGCCTCCGGTGCAGTCGCGAGAGGTGTTCCGCCAGTTGAAGTGTCGGGATGTCGCCGCAGAACTCGGCTATGTCGGTGAGGCTTTGGCTCTGACCAAAGCGCAGCTGGCCCCGGGAAAGGCTCTCATTGGTTTTGCCGGGGCACCGTTTACGGTCGGCACCTACATGATCGAAGGTGGGAGCAGCAAGGAATTCACGGCAACTAAATCCATGCTTTTTCGTGATCCAGTTCTTTTTGCGGACCTGATGAAGCTCTTGCGTGATGTCACGGTTGAATACCTGATCATGCAAGTTAAGGCTGGAGCCGATGCCTTGATGTTGTTTGACACCTGGGCCGGCAACTTGGCTCCAGGCGATTATGCGCGTCACGTTTGGCCGTTGACGGCCGACTTGTTGGCGACCGTGCGCGAGGCGACCGGCGTTCCCGTCACCTATTTCTCTGGACAGGGTTCCGACCGGATTTTGGAGCTCGGCGCAGCAATTCCCGCGGCAACGCAAAATCAGTTGCAAAAAAATCCGCGCAAAACCTTTGACGTGCTCTCGGTCGATTGGCGCGTGCGGTTGTCCTATGCTGCGCGTTTGGTCAAGGAAGCTGGTCTCGACGTAGCCCTGCAAGGGAACCTCGACCCCCAAGCCCTCATTGGCCCGGAGGCTCAAATCCGCGAGCGCGTTCGGGGAATCCTCGATGAAGCGCGCGTGGCCTGCGATGCGGGCTTGATTCGCGGACATATTTTTAATGTTGGCCACGGTCTGTTGCCGCATACGCCGCCGGAAGCCATTGCCTGGGCTATTGATGAAGTCCGCAAGCACGGGCCTTTGGGTCCTGTCGGCCTAGCCAAAGAATTGGGAGTGAATCAAAGATGAGCAAGTCAGCTGCTAAACGCCGCCTTCTTACGGTTGTCATGGATGGAGTCGGCGTCAGTCCCGTGACCTGGGGTAACGCGGTGGCCCATGCCCACACGCCCAACATGCAATGGCTGCGCGGGGCAGCGGGCTACTTGGAACTCGCCGCCCATGGCAAGGCGGTCGGCCTGCCAAGCGACAGCGACATTGGCAATAGCGAGGTCGGTCATAACTCCATTGGTGCCGGTCGCATTTTCGATCAGGGAGCAAAACTGGTTCAGCAGGCCATTGACGGTGGCGCAAGTGGCGCAAGTGGCGAATCTGGGAAATCAGGTTCGATGTTTGCCGGCGAAACCTGGCGGGAAGCCGTTCAACGTGTTGCTGGAGGTGGCGGCCACACCGAAAATTCTGCCCACAAAAAAACCCTCCACAAAAAGATCCTGCATTTTATCGGCCTGCTCAGCGACGGCAACGTTCACTCTCACGAAAAGCATCTTCATGCGATGTTGCGCCAGGCCAAGAAGGACGGCGTGGGCCGCGTGCGCATTCATGCGCTTTTGGACGGCCGCGACGTCGGCCAAAAAACCGCCGAGGTTTATGTTGATCGTCTTGAAAAAGTGCTGGCCGAATTAAATAGTGCTGATTTTGATGCCCGCGTGGCCTCCGGTGGCGGACGTATGGTCATCACCATGGACCGCTACGAAGCCGATTGGTCGATGGTGCAGCGGGGCTGGGAGACGCATGTTCATGGCCAGCCCAGTTATCCTGATCATCACGGCCATCATACGGCGGGGGCTACGTTTCCCTCCCTATCGGCAGCGATCGCCGAGTTCCGCAAAGACTCGACTTTGACCGATCAGTATTTGCCGCCTTTTGTGATCGCAAATTCTCCGTCCGACCAATCTCCGTGCGGAACCATTGAAAACGGCGATGCGGTGATTTTCTTTAATTTTCGCGGAGACCGTGGGATTGAAATTTCGCGGGCTTTTGCCGAAGACAACTTCAGCGCGTTTGATCGCGGGCGCCGTCCGGATGTTTTCTTTGCCGGCATGATGCAGTATGACGGCGACCTAAAAATTCCCGCGCGTTTTCTGGTGAAGCCTCCGGTGATTGACAACACTTTGGGTGAGTATCTTGCCGGCCAAGGTGTTCGGCAGTTTGCGTGCAGCGAGACGCAAAAATTTGGCCATGTGACTTATTTTTGGAACGGCAACCGATCTGGGTATTTTGACCGCAAGATTGAAGAGTATGTCGAGATTCCGTCCGACAACATTCGCTTTGAACTCAAGCCGTGGATGAAGGCCGAAGAGATTTGTGAGGCAACAATCACGCGCATGCTTTCTGGTTCGTTTGATTTTGGCCGGATCAATTTTGCCAATGGCGACATGGTCGGGCACACGGGGGATTTTGACGCTGCCGTCGAGGCAGTGGCGACGGTGGATCTGATGCTGGGACGGTTGATTGCCGCTGCGAAAAAATCGGGGGTGATCCTGCTGATCACTGCTGACCACGGCAACGCTGACGAGATGTTTGATGCGCCGCCGCCCCAAGACGGCTCGGACCCTTACCCTTACTTGCCGATCGAAACGCGCCCCCGGCCAAAAACCTCGCATACACTCAGTCGAGTGCCGCTTTTTGCCTTCGATCCTAGCGGGATTGTCCGAATGCGCACCGACATCGCCAAGCCAGGACTCGCCAACCTTGCCAACACGATGCTCTCACTGATGGGACTTCCGCAGCAGGCAGGCTTTCTTTCTAGCCTCGTGGTTGAGCCATGATGCGGCGGCTATTTAAAGGCATACCTCGTCGATGAATGATTTTAAAGATGCAGCCGCAGCATTTGCGGACTTTTGTAAAACCATCGCCAAGCTGCGGGATCCCGTCGAGGGTTGCCCGTGGGATTTGCAGCAAACCCATGATTCCTTGCGGCGCTATATGATTGAAGAGGCTTACGAGGCGGCCCGCGAGATGTCGGGGGCCGACGCGGACGCAAGCCATTCGCGGAGGCTCTGCGAGGAGCTTGGCGATGTCTTGCTGCAAGTCGTTTTGAACGCCCAGGTCGCCGCCGATCGCAAGGGCTTTGAGATCGCGGATGTCATCACGGCGATTGACAGCAAAATGCGTCGGCGCCATCCCCATGTTTTCGGTTCCGAGGAGGACCGCCAAAATCGGGCCATGACGAGCATCAAATCCAATTGGGAAGCCATCAAATCCGAGGAGAAAAAAAACAGGGCTAATGCCGATGGATTTTTCTCTGGCATCACTGGTTATCCCGCGACCATCGAGGCTTACGAAATCGGAAAACGCGCAGCTAAAATCAAGTTCGACTGGAACTCTCCGGCGGAAGTTTTGGCCAAGCTGCTGTCTGAGGTCGAAGAAATGAAAGATGAGTGGGAAAGTGGTGACCGCGCGGCGCTGATGGCCGAGCTTGGCGATGTTTATTTTTCCCTGGCACAGTTTTCCCGCCACATCGGCGTTGATCCCGAAGTGATCGCCCTCGATGGCAACCGCAAGTTTTTAGCCCGCTTTGCCAAAGTCGAGGCCCTGGCCAAAAAACGCGGCATCAAGATTCCCGAGTCTGATCAGGAAACCCTAGAAGCGCTCTGGGAAGAAGCCAAAGGCAAGTGACCAGAAGGCTTTATCCGCTGGGGGATGGGATGGTCTTTTCCCCGGGGAATGGCGATCAAAGCCCAACAAAAAAATCCCCTGTGACAGGATAACCGTCACAGGGAATTTTCGTTTAAGAAGGAATTACTTTTTCGACTTGGTCGATTTAGCAGCGGTCTTTTTCACCGACTTTTTTGCCGCTGTCTTCTTGGCAGAAGCTTTCGCGGATTTGGCCTTCGGCTTGGTGGCTGCTGATGCGGAAACACCAGATTTTTCGACACCTTTGAAAGCCTGGGTCAGGCGGCTGATCGAGCGGGCTGCGTTGTTCTTGTGGAGCATGCCCTTAGCGGCTGCCTTGGCAAGTGCGGTTTGGGCCTTTTTCAAGAGGTCCATAACCTTGGTAGCGTCTTCGCCAGTTCCAACCGTTAGTCCGTTGAGGGCAAAACGGTATTTTTTAACCGCCGTGCGAACTGCGGAAAGATAGTTGCTGTTTTGCTGGCGTTTGGTTTCGCTGGAGCGGGCACGTTTTTCGGAAGATTTGTGGTTAGCCACGAAAAGACCTCATTTCTAAATACTTACGGAATCGACAGGCTGTGGGTTCTACCAGCCACAGCCAAATAATGTCAAGGAATTCACGCGGCATTTTAGGTCCGCGAGGGTTGTTCAGACCCCTTGTCGCTCAGCGGCTTCGCGGGCAGCGACATCGACTCGCTCATTGTCGTCGTGGCCGGCATGGCCTTTGACCCATTTCCATTCAATGCGGTGCTTCTCGATTTCGTCGGCCAGCTCCTGCCAGAGGTCCTGATTTTTTACAGGCTTTTTAGCAGCGGTTTTCCAACCGTTGCGCTCCCAGTTTTTAAACCAGCCCTCGACAAAGGCGTTCATGACGTACTTGCTGTCCGTCACGATTTTGACTTCACAGGCTTGCTTGAGGCCTCTGAGACCATGAATGACCGCGCTGAGTTCCATCCGGTTATTGGTGGTATCAGTTTCGCCGCCCGTCAGAAGTTTCTCGTGGTCCCCAAAACGAAGCAGCGCCGCCCAGCCCCCCGGTCCGGGGTTGCCGAGGCAGGCGCCGTCGGTAGTCAAAACTACTTTTTTTTCAATCACTGGCTGTTCACTCAGCTTCTAAGGGCTCAGGTAGCGGGTTGCGCTACAACTGCCTTGCGAGTCGTTGTCGACCCAGCAGGACGTTTTTTCGGAGCTGCCTTTGGAGCTTCTGCTGTCGCCGCGGCGCCAGCTTCGATCTTTTTACGGATCCGGGCGTTTTTCAAACGCTGAGCTTTTTTCCGGCGCATTTTCAATGATTTGCGATTGTCTGCACGACCCATTGTCTCGTCTCCCTTAGAGCTTGACGCCAACGCGTTTTGCGTAGGCATCGAGGCCGATCTTGTCGATCGTGCGTATTGCGGCGGTACTAACCTTCATTGAGAAGAAGCGCTTTTTTTCTGGTGACCAGAAACGCTTCGACTGAAGATTCGGCATACGCCGGGTTTTGGTTTTAACGTTTGAGTGGGAAACTTTGTGCCCAACTTGAACGCCTTTGCCTGAGAGTTCACAGCGACGGCTCATGATTATTCCTCCCCATTACGGAATGGACGGGGAGCGTCACGACCACCGCCTTCTGGGCGATCACCGCCGCCAAAGTCACGACCGCCGCCTTCTGGGCGATCACCGCCGCCAAAGTCACGACCACCGCCTTCTGGGCGATCACCGCGGCCTTCGAAACGGCCTCGGCTGAATTCGCGAGGAGCAGACATTGCTGCAGCTGCAGCCGCCATTTCGCCAGCGAAGCCGCGCTCAGTGCGATGCGAAACCGACAGCGGAATCAGGGCCAGAAAGCGCGCACGCTTGATGGCTTCACAGAGAACGCGTTGCTGTTTTGCAGTTGCGCCCGAAATGCGGCGCGGAATGATCTTGCCGCGTTCTGAAATGAAGCGCTTCAAGGTGTCAGGTTTTTTGTAATCGATCACGATGCTCGGATCGAGGGTGCGCTTGCGGCGTGACATCAGCCTGCGCTTGCGTTTAACTACGGCCCTCATGATTCCTCCAAAGGCGTTGGTCCGATTAATTGTGCCTCGACTGGTCATCATCACGAAGATCCCGAAGGATTTCGCTTTAATGTCAACCTGGTGGACCGCCGGGTTGATCGAGGCAATTGCCATAGTCGCGCATTGTGTGCGACAAAAGAGGCCGGAAACTAACTCATGAGCCTTAGTGTGGCAAGCATTTTATGACCAGTATGATTTACATTGAAGTGGCCGTTCCAACACCACTTTTCCAGACTTTCACCTACAAGGCGCCAAGCCTTGATCGGAATGAATCGGGGGGCGATGCTCCCAAACCAGGCTGCCGGGTGCTGGTGCCGTTCGGGCGCCAAAAGCTGCTGGGCGTGGTGATTGGGGTTAGCGCGACACCTCCCCATGGACTCGATCCTGCGAAGTTAAAGTCTGCCCTAGAACTTGTCGACGATGAGGCCCTCTTCAGCGATTCCTTACTGAAACTCGCCCGCTGGTTATCCACTTACTATTATCACCCCCCCGGAGAAGTCCTGCGGGCGATGCTGCCGGCTGGTGTGAAGAAGCGAATTGCTACGTCCATCTCCCTCACAGATGCCGGCCTCGCAGCCAGTCAATTGGACCCGCTGTTGGCTCTGGTGTTTAGCTCTGGTAAGTCCAAAAAATCATTTAAACTACTGTCTTCATTGGCGCTTCCGACTGTTAAAAAGAAACTTACAGCCGCCGATCAGGATCCAGAGCCGGCCCTTTCCGGGTGGGAAAAACAGGGGTGGATCACCCGCTCTGCCGACCGCAAAATCGTCGGACGTAAAATGCCGGATCGCGCCCAGGTTTCCGAGTCGACCGCAGCTATTTCGTGCGCTGAAGTTTCAGAAACCCTCGAGATTTTGTCGCCTCCTACTCTGACCGCAACCCAAGCGGTTGCCGTCGCAGCAATCACGGTCCGCGGCCTCGAAGCCCCCCACCCGCAAAAGCCCTTCCTTTTAATGGGGGTTACGGGCTCGGGTAAAACGGAGGTCTATCTGCAACTGATCGCCCGCTGCTTGGCAGAGGGGCCAGATACCCAGGCCCTGGTCATGGTCCCCGAAATCGCCCTGACTCCTCAGATGACCCGGGTTTTTTCCGCCAGATTTCCCGGAATTGTGGCGGTCGTCCATTCCGCCCTGCCAGACCCCGAGCGTTGGGAGCAGTTAAGCCGCATTCGCTCGGGCGAGGCCCGGATTCTGATCGGTCCTAGATCTTCCGTGTTTGCGGCCTTTAAAAAATTACGCATCATCATGGTGGATGAGGAGCATGACGGCAGTTACAAACAAGCCACCGGAATGACCTACAACGGGCGCGATGTGGCGGTCATGCGGGCGCGCATCGAGCAGGCAACGGTCGTGCTGGGCAGCGCCACCCCGTCACTGGAAACATTTCATAATACCAGCAGCGGCCGTTATGAAATGGTTGAACTGCCCGAGCGCGTTTCAGGAAGGCCGCTGCCAGAAGTTGTTGCGATCCAGTGTAATCCCGCCTGGAAAAAAGGAACTGTCGTCCCGCGCCAGGGCGAAAATCCAGCGCCAGCCACCCTTCAAATGGATCCGCGTGTGGTGGACGCCCTACGGGAAAATTTGCGCGCTGGCCACCAGTCCATTGTCCTCGTCAACCGCCGAGGCTACGCCTACTACCTGTACTCCGTAAACCTGCGGTCCGCCGTCCAGTGCCCAAATTGCAGCATCAGCCTGACGGTGCACGGCCGCACGGCGCGCCTTCGATGCCACTACTGCGATTACGCAACAACCGTGGCTGCCGTGATGAAGAAATCTCCCGAAGACACTTTCGTCACCGTTGGCTACGGCAGCGAACGCGCCGAGGAAGCCCTGCAGGCCGTTTTGCCCGAAGCCCGGATCATGCGTTTGGATTCCGACACGGTGGCAGATCGAGATTTATTGCCAGCGACTTTGGCAAAGTTTCGCAACCGCGAGGTCGATATCCTGGTCGGAACGCAAATCCTCGCCAAAGGCCACGACTTTCCGGCGGTGACCCTCGTGGTGATCATTGAAGTGGACCAAACCCTCAGTCTGCCGGACTTCCGGGCGGGCGAGCGCACCTTTCAATTGATTGTCCAGGCAGCCGGTCGGGCTGGCCGCGCCGGACTTCCGGGGCGGGTTTTGATCCAAAGCGCGCGGTTTTCGCACCCCGTGGTGCAGCTGGCTTTGGCACAGGACTTCAAGGCCTTTGCCGCCCGGGAACTTGAATTTCGCAAGGCCTATGGCTACCCACCGTTTAGCCGGATGATCAGCGTTGAGCTGTCTAGTGAGGACAAAGCCAAGGTGGAGCAGGCGGTTGGCAAGGTCGACGGCTGGATCGAATCGGCCTCAACTAAAAACCCAGAATTGTTCCGCCGAGTCAAAGTCCTGGGCCCTGCCACCCCGCCGCTGGAAACGGTTCGGGGCCGCCACCGGCGCACGGTCCTGCTGGCCTCCTATCACCCGGAGTCTGTCCGGGAACTCTTGGCTGGCTTGGTGGGGGCGACTGATGCCCTTGGCGGAGACATCCGGGTCAGAGTCGATGTTGACCCTCAAAGCTTGATGTAGTCCCCTTGTTGTCATAATCTTGAAGCTCGAATCGTTGCCTGAAAACTGCTGTTACTGTGGCGCACGACGGAGTAGCCAATGGAGAATAAAATGGAACACGGAAAATTCGACCTGTCAGACTTGGCGATGCAATCAGGCGAATTTCGCCTCCTTGAAAATCGCATAATTTTCGTTTCAGACGGGATCAATGCGAACGTTGCCAAGCGTGTGGTGAGCAACCTGCTGGCGATGGAATCTGCCAAGCCAGGTGCCCCGATTACGATGTACTTGAACAGCCCGGGCGGCGAAGTGAACAGCGGTTATTCGATCTTTGACACGATCCGCTTTATCAGTTCGCCGGTGAATATCGTCGCCAGCGGCCTTTGCGCCAGCATCGCGACGGTTATTTTCGTTGCGACCGAGAGGGCTCGCCGCTTTTCTATGCCCAATACCAAATTCCTGATTCATCAGCCTTTGATCATGGGTCAAATCTATGGCCAGGCGTCGGACATTGAGATCACGGCCAAAGAAATTCTGAAAACACGCCAGAAAATCAATGAACTTCTGTCCCAAGAGTGCAAGCAACCTATTGATAAAGTTGCCAAAGATACGACTCGCGACTATTGGATGTCGGCCTCTGAGGCCCTTGAATACGGACTGGTTACGAAAATTCTCGAAAATATCAAAGATCTGAAGTAAGACACCCGCTCTGACGGTCGGATCTTGAAGCAATTCAGTTCGGCCGGGTGCTCTGTGTCTGTGCGAAGGTGGTGGAACTGGTAGACACGCTGGTCTCAGAAGCCAGTCCTTTTTAAGGTTGGGGGTTCAAGTCCCCCCCTTCGCACCAAAACATTTCTTTTCCTCTCCAAGACGAATTCCCGATCAATATGCAAAAATCGTTTTTGAAAACGTATTTGCGACGCGAAGCACCAGGAATGCTGGCTGGTAACATCGCCGCGCTTTTGCTCGGCCTTGTGGCGGCCTTGATCACACTGCTGATTGGTCCGTCATTGCAATTGCTGCTCGGCGCCCGATCCGGTGGCGTGCCGTGGAGCGAGTTGGTTTCGCCGCGTCTGGAGTTTATTCCCCGGTTTTTATCGGGCTCGCCAGAGATTGCAGCCAAGGATCTTTTTGAGGCGTTGCCCATGCTGCTGGTCTGCGTCGCCTTGGCGAAGGCTTTTTTGGGCGGCGTGCAGTGGTTTATCTGGGAGCGTCTTGGTGAAAAAATTTCTCGCGACATCCGCCATGATTTGATGGCTGCCTACATCCGCCTTGGTCCCGAAGCGCGACGGTCTGCTGACGGCAGCGCGATTGACTCAAGCATTGCAACGGTCATTACCAACGACGTGCGCATGCTGCGGGAATTCATCGTTCATTATTATGGTGGTTTGCCGCGCGAAGGATTGCAGGCGTTCTTTCTTGGGGTGACGCTGGTTCTGCTTTCGCCAAAGCTGTTTTTGGTTTTTCTTGCCGGCATTTTTCCCGCCGCCCTATTGATCCGCGGCTTTGGTAAAAGGCTACGCGGGCGTGCCGCCAAGGTGCTCGCTGAAACCGCCGAACTCGGCGAATGGATTCAACAACGACTCCTTGGCTTTGAAACGATTAAACATTATCGGACGGAAGCCCGCGAGTATCTGAAATTAAGGGAATTAAACGAAACTTTGCTTTACCGCATGATGCGGGCAGGAAGGCTTCGTGCACGGACATCGCCGTTGATCGAAGCCTTCGGAATTTTTGCCATCGTGATCATCCTCCACGTGGCATTGGATGATGTGCGTTCAGGGCGCGTGTCTGGCGCCGTCTTGATTTCATTTTTCTCGTCGGTGGGGCTTTTTTCCCAATCAGCGGCAAAGCTTGGCAAGTATTTCAACAGCAACAAGGAAGGCATGGCGGCGGTGGACCGGCTGGACCGTGTGGCCACCTATTTGAACTTGCACACTAAAAATGCCGTCGCTGCCCAGGAATTTTCCGGTCATGTTTTGGGTTATGCACCGGGCTCCATTGAACGGGTGGCATTTGAAAGTGTGTCACTGACTTATCCGGGGGCGTCGGCTCCTGCCCTGGACAACGTGTCGTGCACCTTTAGATCCGGCGTTGTTTACGGAATTGCCGGCATGTCTGGAGCCGGAAAAACCACGATGTTTAAGATTGCCTTGGGGCTGCTGACTCCGGACTCGGGGCGTGTATTCGTGTCGCCAAATGTTTGCTACATGCCCCAAAGTGTCCAGCTGATGGCGGCAACCCTTTTGGAAAATATTTGTTATCCAGATGCCTCGGGTGATCTGGTGCGAGCCCGCGAGGCCCTAATCCAGGTGGGTATTCCAGAATTCGCAGATCAACTGGGAGCCATTCCATCGGGCATTTCTGGGGGGCAGGCGCAGCGCCTTTTGCTGGCCCGCTTGCTTTACCGCGATGCCAAAGTGGTGCTTGTTGATGAGGGGACGTCGGCCCTTGATCCGGAGCTGGAGCAATTGGTTTACCGGTGTTTGCGGGGCTTGGCTGCGCGGGGAGCCTGCGTGATCATGATTGCCCATAGGATGTCTGCGCTGACCAGTACCGATCAAATTGTTTTGATGGAAGGCGGCAGGATCATAGAGCAAGGGACCACCGGTTTGGTCCGGCAGTCCCCTGCTTTTTCAAGGCTTCTGGCTCAAGAAGCGCTGTGATGAAAAACATGAAGCCTGGCGGCTTCGAGCTTCAAGACGTCGGATGCGTCAATGGAAGCGTTAAGGGAAGCGTTTTGGGGTGCTTCCTTGGTCTCGTCGGGGCGCGCGATTTGCGCGGCAACGTTTTTGCCAAATCTTGTCAGTCGTGAATATGAGCCTAAAAATAAATCTCCTAGTTTTCTGGCGCGGACGAAAATGTTGTGGTGCCCTTTGAGCTTTTCTTTGTGGCGCCGCAATTTTCCGTCAAATTTGTCGATCATCTTGTCAATGGCCGCATACATGTTGTCATCGATGAATTCGACCTCGATGTTGCCGCCTCCTCCGGCATAAAGATGCAACTGCACCTTCTTTTTGGGAGGCTGAAGCGAGAAGGTCACGTGGGCCATCACCGGCTTGGATGACAGCTTGTGGACTTTGTCACGGATCTTTGCCTCGGCATAATTTCGAAGAGCGTCGGAACTGTTCATGTTCTTGAAGTAAAACTGCATTTCCATAAGCTTCCTCCTTTAGTCTCATCTTGATTCTCACCCCCTTGGTATGGGAAATTGATGAGAGAGAAAAAACATTAGGAAAAAAACAATGGATGGCGCCAACAACCGACAACACTTCCGTTTGGAATTCCCCCCGTCAGAGCGTCCTAAGCTGGTGGTCGGGAAATTTGAACTGCTGGTCCTGGAAGTATCCGAAGGTGGCTGCTCCGTTGAAGCCGATGGGGCGGCCGCGTCAGCCTTCGGCCACGTTGGAATCCGTGTGTCTGGAACCATTGTATTTTCTAACGGTGACCGCCATCCAATGGAGGGGGAGGTCGTCCGAATGACAGCCAATAGCCGCATTTCGATCAAATTTATCAAGGGGCTTACATTTGCCAAGATGATGGACGAAGATCGTCGGATCCGCGCCAAGTACCGCAAATAAATTAACTTACAAATTAACAGCCAAATTAAACGACAAATTAACAGCCAGGTTATTCGACCGTCACATCGACAGCCTGCAAGGCAAACGACCCGCTCTTCATTCCACGAGCGGTCATGATGACGGTTTGAATTCCGGTTTTTTCTGGTTCCCACTTGGTTTCTTTTGCGCGGCGGTTGGCGACTTTGCCGCTGCTGACAAACCAGCTGACCTTGATGTTTTCGCTCTGGGGTTTGGTGACGGTGCCCGACAGGACCTGATCCGGGCCGGAACTTACGGTGGCATTGGCCAGTGGCTCGGCCACGCTCACTCCGACGCTTTGGTAAGTGACCTCTTGGGCCGTGGCTGGATAAACTAAAATATTGCCGACGATCTTCTCTGATTCTTCTCCGGAGTCTAGCTGGATCCCGTAGCGCAGGGCGAGTTTCCCGGTGGTGGCAAGAATCACCTGCTGCTCTGCCGTCAACGGCCCCACGGTGGCCGTTGCCTTGACCGAAAAAATATCGAGGGCAGCCATTTGCTGCGTTGTTTCAGAACCCGGGGTCATCACGACGGGTACTGGCTGGTTGTAGGTCGAACCTTCGTCCAGAAATGACTGCGCGCTGACGGAGGCGCCGGGTGGCAGGGCGGCGTAGGCGGTTAATTCAATAGAACCGGAAGTGCCGGGGGGCGGGGCGGTCAGGACCACCGGATTGGCGGAAATGCCAATGGCACGCAATTTTTCAATCCGTTCAACCCGCGAGGCGTCTTCGGGGCGGCAGGCGCCGAGGGCCAAGAGCAGGCTGAAAGCGAGGCCAAATAGCGTTACAATGTGGGGGGGGCTGGGCATAATGCTGGTCTCGGTATTTAAGTTCAGGAAGCAGGACCCACTGGGATCCGTTACTTATGAAGTCAATATTCTACTCAAGTCTGAGGCGTATTGCACGGGCTCCCGCAGTCTGGTCTGCTGGACTGCATGCTACGTTGTTTTCCGTACTGCTTCTGGCGACTATTCCCCATCGGAAATCCGTCGACGCAGTCAGGGTCGAGATTGTTTCCATACCGCCGATACCGGCTAAGCCCGAAAAAAAAGCGGTCGCCACCGAACGTAAAATTGTCGTCAAAAAACCGCCCAAGAAAATCATCCAAGGGCTGGCGCCGTCGGCCGTAATTCCTGATGCAGCGAACGCAGTGACGGACAATGCGACGCATATGGCGGTGCCCATTGGTAACACCCTGTTGGCAGAGGATGAAGGCAAGCGGATCAGTGCCAGCGAATACCAGGGCCTAGCTGGCGACCTCAGCGCCGACGCCCGGTTGATTCGGAGTTCAATTCAAGTTCCCAAGTATACCGATGATGCCCTTGAGGCTAATTTGGAGGGGAACTTCATTGTAGATGTCTATGTCGACGAGTCCGGAAAAGTTTTACAATCGGAAGTTCGAAAACGCATCGGATTTGGTATGGACGAGAGGCTACTTGAGGCATCGCGCATCGCGAAATTTCAACCGCGCAAAAACAAATCCGGCCGCGTCATTGCCGGTTGGGCCGAGATAAAATTCACGCTGCTGATTCCGTGACGGTATCCTACCTCAGCATCTTGCCCTGGTTGCCATCGCTCGTGCTGATCGGCTTATTGAGGACGATCCTCTTACCGTCGTCGACACCCGCAGAATAGGAATCCCGATGCCGGGCGCCCGCGATGCCCGCGCCGCTCATTAACCTCGGGTAGCGGTTGCTGAGGAAGTCCTCCAGCGCCTTGTTTTCTTGGACGACAAGCGCTTGGGAGCCAGAGTCCATCTTCACCTTGGCTTGGGAGTCCGTCAGCTTTTGCTGAAACCCGCGCAGGACACCCAGGCAGTAGCTCCGTTTCACCCCTCCCTTGGCGCGGGTCTGGCGCTGATGCTCGCCCCAAAGGGACTCCACCGTCCGCTTTAGGAATTCATAGACATATTCCGCCATTTGCAAATCTTCGGTGTTCCCGGCGACGTCGTAGGCTTTGTAGACCTGAAGATCCTTGGCGTCGAAGTAGTCGGTAAAGATAGGCTTCACAAAATAGAACGAGCGCAAAATTGAAAATATTATCTTCGTGGGAGCATCAACTCTCTTGGTTCTCAAGGGCACGAACCAGAAGTCGCAGCCAGACTTTTGAGCGTGCTGCACTCGATCCAGCCGGTGTTTTGTTAAAATTTCTTGCGCCCGCTGCATTGCCAAGGCGGCCTCATGCTCATTGGTGGAAGACGCCAGGGAAAGGAGCTTGTTGACGCGCGCAATGTGGCGCTGGGTCTCGTCGGAGAGTTCCGCTGCCCGCCAGGACGGGATTTCGTCGGGTAGCTCACCTGAAGCTGCTCGTGCCCAAACCGCAACGCCAAGGGCTTTACAGGCTCTCTTGAATGCGTCTCCGTGCTTTTCCCAGAGGGAAAAAACTTCCGCCACGTATTGATGCGCCATCTCGTGCTTCAACACCTCAACGACTGTCTTCCAGGCGTAAGAGTCGATAAGCTTCTGGCTTATGCGGATTGTTCTCGTCTGCCCGTTCCATTCACCCCAATGCGCCAGCGTTGGCACAATTTCAATGACGCACGGTCTCATCGCGACGCAGTGGTGATAGAGGACGCCCTCGTACTCGGCGTAAAGGCGCTGAGTCAGAAGGGTGCGACGATCATCAAGCTTGAAGAAATCAGAAGTATTGTAACCGCCGAAGGGCATGTCCAGTCGCTCCATATTCTTGCAGTGGCCCCACGCCGTTTATTTTTCATTTAGACAAGGAAGAGGAGCCGCAACGACGGGAGCGTACGCGTTGTACGTGACCTAGGAGCGGCAACGATGACGCCGTATAAATAAAAAAGAAACAAGTGGGATGGCTCCTCAGGCAGGACTCGAACCTGCGACAAGGTGATTAACAGTCACCTGCTCTACCAACTGAGCTACTGAGGAACATCGAACTATAGAGATATAGTTTCTGCCCGCATGGTGTCAAGAAGGTCCTCACGCCGAGGGGCGTTCAGATTCCGTGGTTAAAATTTTAGCAATCGTTGCGGTCATCTTGTCCACGTCAAAGGGCTTGGTGATGTAGTCATTGCAGCCAGCGTCAAAGCCGCGCTGGACATCCTCTTCTTCCTTCCGGGCCGAAACAAAAACCAAGGGCACCTTGGCCAGGGAATGGTGCGCCTTCAAAAGGCGGCACAGCTCGTAACCGTCCACCCAAGGCAAATTTACGTCCAATAGGACCATGTCGAGGCGGTTGATTTCCAGAATTTTGGATAATTCCAGGCCATCGGCAGCCAAAATGACCTTATAGCCGCTGGATTCGAGGATGCGTTTCAGGGCGTTGCGCATGATTTCGTCATCATCGACGACCAGAATCGTGCGGGTTTCGATCGATTCCTTCAGATTACGAAAATCTGCCAGCGAAACAACTTTTTTCGCGACGATCTTCTGACGCTTGATCGATTCAATCTGACGACGAAGGGTCTTATCGGTCACCGGACACCTCTTGGCTTTACTGGAACACGTGCGTATGAAGGAGATCGGCAGGGGCTTTCGGATCTTTACCGGCGGGTGCTTTTAGTTTGCCATTAAGTGGTTGATATAAATGACTAAAACTAAAAATTCAAAATCAAATCAAGCCCACTTGGAGCAGCCCCTGGAGGCGGCTTTGGGGTGGCCAGGGGGGACATTAAGTTTCTTGCGGGCGGCTTTCACCAGGGGTGCACGCCGCCAAGA
Source organism: Oligoflexales bacterium (assembly GCA_947445775.1). Taxonomy (GTDB): domain Bacteria; phylum Bdellovibrionota_B; class Oligoflexia; order Oligoflexales; family RGVZ01; genus RGVZ01. Next base: position 21,224 of record CANFEB010000031.1, read on the forward strand.
TCCGTGGGACCTGGCGCTTCTTGGTGCCTTGGACGCCCAGTCCGCTGCCTTTCGGGCGGCTTCGGTTTTTCGGCGCGGGGTCCCCACCCTTCCCGCCGATTCGGCCCTGAAAAAGCCAATGTTTCGCGATCTCGAACTGCACGTCAGGCCGTCGGTGAAAGAGGCAGTCGCCAAGATTGCTGCGGAATTTAGTTCCTCAAACACGCCGGTGATCCTAGTTGTGGACGAGGCTGTGGCGAAACTGTGGCCCGATTTGCTCGATTGCCCCGACCTCTCCCAGAAACTTACCGGTCAGAAATTTGCCTGTTGGATATTCAAGGGCGGCGAGGCAGCAAAGAATTTAGATTCTGTGGGCGCGTTGCTTGGGGTGATTCGAGGCGAATTGGTGCGCTCCAAGACTAGTAGCCCTGAAGCCGCCACTGTGGTCGCCATCGGGGGCGGGGTCACCCTTGATTTGGCGGGTTTTGCCGCTGGCCTTGCCGGTTGCCGCCATATCAATATTCCGACGACCCTTCTGGCCATGGTCGATGCCGCCATCGGGGGAAAGACGGGCGTTAATTTTGAGCCTTGGGGCAAAAATCAAGTTGGCCTGTTTCATTTTCCAGAACGGGTGATTCTTTGCCCTGAATTTTTGCAGACACTGCCCCTAGCCGAGATCCGGGCCGGTGGGGCAGAGGCCTTGAAGCACGGCCTCATTGCGGGCGATCTGGATTTGGTGGGGCGCTGGGCGGATTTTTTGAGCGTTGAGCCCAGACCGCCTGCTTCCATGATCACGGCGATTGCCCAGATGAAGGCTGACTTTGTGCGGACAGATCCTTTCGAGACGAGCGGTGGAACGCGCGAGCTCCTAAACCTTGGCCACACGATTGGGCATGCCCTGGAATCGGTGTCGTGGAATTCTAGTCGCCAGCAAGCTTGCACCAATCCAGTTGGCCTGCGCCACGGGGCCGCCGTTGCTTTTGGCTTGCTCTGCAAAGTGCACCTGATGATGGCCGGTCAGCCGGAGTCCGCTGAGATGGGACGGAAAATTATCAATCATCTTGTGAAAAGTTGCTGCCTAGATGAGTTTCGCGGCTGGTATTCACAAGCAAGCCTTGCCCCTGAAGAGCTCTGGCAGGCGATGGTTCCCTATCTGATGCAAGACAAGAAAATAAGTTCTGCCACGATTGGACGTATCCGCATTGTTGGGCTGGAATGGAAGGCGACCGCAGCGACTGATCGGCGCGGCGAGGCCGTATCGGGGCGTGGATTTGACGTCGGATTCGAGGAGCTTAAAGCTGCGATGGAAAAGGCTATTGAGAAGGCTATTGAGAAGGCTATTGCCAAGCCTTTGGCTGAAGGGACGCCTTGATGTGAAGCGCCTCCGCCGCCGGATCAACGGCATTGCAAATGGAACGCGAGGCGTTGACCAACAGGCCCAAGCCATCTGGACGCAGCCCTTCCAAAATTTCTTTTTCCGATTTTCCCTGGGCACCCAGCCCGGGGCTGAGAAACCACGTGTCAGGACAAAGTTCACGTAGCGCGCCGGCATCGCTGCCGACCACCAGACCATATTGGGACGTGTTATGCGAGACGCGCAAGGCTATGTGGCGTGCGAGCGAGTGGGTAAGTTTTCCGCCATCCGTGGTGACTTGAAGGCTTTGCAATTCCGGTTGGTTGGTGGTGGTGCTTAGAACGAAGACGCCGATGCCCCTGCGCGTGAACGGGGAAAAATCATCCCCCATGTACGGACTGGCGGTCACGGCCGTGGCGCCAGTGGTCGCAGCAAATGCGGCGTAGCCTTCAAGGGTGTTGCCGATATCGTTGAACTTGCCGTCAAGGATCAGGGGCGTGTCACCGGTCAACTCCCGAAGGCGCATCAGTAGGCCGATACCCTTGGTGCCACGGGCCAGATAAAAGGCCAAATTGACCTTGAAGGCCGCAGCATGAGGCTTGGTTTTGTTGATGATGGATTTAATCTGGCGCGGCGACTTGGCCAACGCTAGGGGCGGATCGAGACCGATGCAAAGAATGCTGGAGGTCTTTGCGACACTTTTTGCAAATCTTTCCATGGCCTCGATCCACCCCGATAAGCCCCGCTCTTGTCAGAGTAGGTTGTTGCAATTCACCAAGAAGGGCACGCAGTTGCGGATGTCTGTTGAACCCAAGATAAACTGGGCAACCCGGGCCATGCCAATCCCCGTTCCCGAGTGCAGTGGAATGTCTTTGCCGCGATGCGCGTCCAGATACCAGGCAAAGTCTTCGTCCCTGCCGCCGAGGGCAATCAGGCGCTTATACATGTCCGAAGACTTTAGGCGCGAGACAATCCGGTCGTAGCTATGCTCGCGTTCAGCGGCGCCAGCCGACTCCCCGGCAAAGGGCAAAATCAAGTCCGTGCTGTTGACGATGCGCGGGTCCAGATCGTTCTCACGCATGTTGAAGAATTTAATGTCTTTGGGGTAGTGGGTGATGAAGTGGGGGCCGAGGACTTCGGCGAGTTTCAATTCGTGGTTGGATTTTAGGTCGTCTCCCCACTTCAGATCCGGCCAATGTCGGCCGAGAATTTCGATGGCATCTGTATAGGTGAGGCGCTCGAATTTTAGGTTTGTCAGCAGCTCTGGACGACGGTCCAGTTTGAAAAGTTCCGGTTCGCAGGATTCAGCCACCTCGCGGCAGGCGGATTTGACGACACCAGAGACGTGGGAGACTAGATCTTCCAGGTCACCCTGGAACTCCATTTCAAAGAGGCTGAACTGGCACAAATGCCGGTTGTCGTCCTCAGGTTCCGCTCTGAACGACTGAACTTCGGCCCAGACTTTCGGAATGTGCGGGGTGATGAGTTCCAGATAAAGCTGGTCGGACTGAGCCAAGTAGGCCTGGCGACCGAAAAAGTCCACTTTGAATAGTGTGTCGACGTTTTCGCAGGCGCCGGTGATTCCGACGAGCTCTGGACAGTTATGAATCTGGGTAAACCCCTGATCCATAACGTATTTTCGAGCCCCGCGGAACATAGCATCCCAAATTTTGATTAAACCAATCCTGCGCCCGTTGTCCATGAGATCTCCTCTGGTCATAGGTGACAAAGCGTTTTCTGAACTTAATTTGTGGCTTCTATTTTCGTCGCGCGACGTTCTGAGCATAAAGGCTGCCATAAGAGCGCACGGTGCGCAAGCTTTTTTTCCTTTAATTTCAATTAGTTAAGTCGTAAAATTCAGAGAAAAAGGATGGCCATGCGCACGACTCGATCTTAAAAAAAATCACACGTGCGCGTCGTGCGAGGTATGCATTTAAGTGAAACAGGTGCATTTTGATTTGTCAAATCAAGGTTCAAGCCGTCAGAAACATTGGAGCAAAGGTGGAGCCGCGCGAATGTCTGCTGCCAAACTTTCTAAACTATTGATTGATTCAGGTGCCCTGCGCTTTGGTTCTTTTGTAACCAAGTCCGGACGGGAGAGTCCTTATTTTCTTAATTTCGGTGACATTTGCGACGGCGCTGCGCTGCAGCGATTGGCGGATCTTTATGCGGCACTGATCATGCGCAACTTCGATCCGCTTCCAGACGTAATCTTTGGGCCGGCATATAAAGGCATTCCCTTGGCAGTTTCTATTGCCACATCCTTGAGCCGCAAATCTCGTCAGGGAGTTTCCTTCTCCTTTGATCGCAAAGAATCCAAAGCCCACGGCGAGGGTGGCCTGATGGTGGGGCGGCAAATCACCGCCAACCAGCGTGTGGTGATTGTGGATGACGTCTTGACGTCGGGACTCAGCATCAGCCACAGCCTTGATTTTGTTGGGCGCACCGGCGCCAAGATTGCCGGCATCGTTGTTGGGGTCGACCGCTGTGAATTGGCTGCCGTCGGGATTGCCACGCAGACTGCGGCTGAGTCCATTCAGCAGAAGTCCGGTTGTAAGCTTTGGTCTTTGGCAACGATAGACGAGGTCACTGCGGCTTTGGCGGCGGATGACTCCTTAAAGAAGGCTGCCGGACTATCTCCGCAAGTTATCGAAAGTATTACGGCCTACCGCAAAAAATTCGGAATCGCCTGAATTTCGTTTTTCAAGAATTCCCTCAAGTTGCCGAAAATATTCCCATCATGACGACTCGATCCACATGATGAGGAAGTTAATGGGGAAGTTGACGCTAATCAAGCATGCTAAGAACGCAATTTTTGCGGGCACTCTTTTGATGTTTGCCGCTTGCCGAACAACCGGTGGCGGCGGTGGCAGTGAACTCGCCGGGGATCGAGTCTCTACCTGCGATGAGCTTTCAAAAAAAGCGACGGGCCTGGCAGGATCTAATTCCCACGGTGGCAACGTCCCGAGCTACTTCAGCGTTTTGAAGAAGACAGAATTGTTGGCACTCAAAGCCGCCGCCGCCACTGCCGCTCGCGTTGCGACAGGAGAAGATTCCAGCGCAGCAACGCAGTATCGTCAAATCTACAAAATCCTTGAGCAGTGCAACTACGTTGGACCTGAAACCGTGCCAACTCAGGGTATGGACTCGTTTTCCCGCCAAACCCTCTTTGACACGGTGTATTCAATCAGTCAGGTTTCTCGCCTCTGCGACTTGCTGCGGTATGTCCAGAATGCCCCGTCGGGTGAGTTGAATCAGGGTAGTTGCAACCTGGAGATCATGGTCAACGCCTGCAAGGTTCTTCCCAACGGAATCAAAGCCGCAGCGCAGGTTTTTTACAACGATCAAAATATCCAGATTGCCACCGACGGAGTTTTGCTTTCTGCAATGAAGGATGCATTTATGGGATGCGTTAAATACGCGGCCCAAAAGCAGCTGATTGACGAAATGAAATCCCTTGCGAGGGTCGTCGGGACTTCCGAGTTTTTGCAACAAAACATCCGTGATGCCGCTGAAGATTCCCTCGGCAAACCAAAATTGGCAGGCATTCAAAAGCAGATCGCCACTGCGGCCTGTGTAGGGGCCAGCATGGTCATTGGCAATGCAATCTCACAAAAACGTGAGGTTGATTTCGAGAACGCATGCGGTTTCAAATTTGACAAAACCAGGCTCGCATCCTGCTTCAGGTCCAGCGGAGATATATGCATGATTTTGAGTCAGTCCGGAAATATTGATGTCGCAAATTTCATGCCAGATACCGCCTCAAAGGGAGCGATCTTTCTGCAAGATGTCAGCAGCGCTGTGGCGTCAGGGGCATGTTCGTTGGGAGCCAATGCCTCAAAGGCAGCCTGCAACGCAATTAGTGCAGCTGCGTTTCAAATCAAGCAAGCGCTGATCACTGGCAATAATGATTGGGCCCACTGTGTGGGTAGTGATCAGCTGGGGACGTGCATTGGCACCAAATATGCCGAGGTTTTCGGCGGGGCCATGAGTCGCGCGGCATTAGTTGCTCCGGTGGCCCAGGCATTGGGGTCTTCGGATAATCGGTACCGGAAATGTTGCTGGTGTTACCGCGATTACTATAAACGCTACTGGCTCTATCCAAACGAATTTTTCCGGCGCGACAATGCTGTGTTCGTGACGGGCGAGGGTGATGGCGGGGCCCTATGCCAGGAACGATCCGATTATCCGAGGTCGGAATTGCCCGAAAAGGTCGACGGCTATCCCGCCTATTTTGTGAACAGGGAGTGCGGCCAGGTCTACGTCAAGGGCGAATCGTGCCCAATCATCGGCTGGAACGAAGTGCTGGCAGGATTTCCCACGAAACCAAAAGCCGCCAGGAGTTTTCAGTTCTGGCAAGAAGGCGCCTGGCGTGATGCCAGCGTGCCGTGAGTTTACGTCAAACAACTACATGGAACGCCGATATTTACCGCCAACCCGGTAGAGCGTATCCGTGATTTCGCCCAGGCTTGCGTGGCGCACCGTTTGCATTAGCGTGGCAAAGACATTGCCGCCACCGATGACCGTATCGACAAGATCCTTGAGGGCTTGATCTCGATGGCCAGCGCAAGACGTCTGGAAGTCGCTCATGCGCTCCAGTTGCTTATCTTTTTCGGCGTAGGAAGCCCGCGCCAATTCAATCTCAGGTCGGACGTAGTCGCCGCTGAGGACCTTGGGATTGAGAAACATATTAACGCCGACAATCTCCAGTTCACCCGAGTGCTTTTTGCCCTCGTAGTAAAGGCTTTCTTCCTGAATTTTATTGCGCTGGTATTGGGTTTCCATGGCCCCAAGGACACCTCCGCGCGACGAGATGCGCTCAAATTCTTGAAGGACCGCCTCTTCCACGCGGTCCGTCAACAACTCAAGAAAGTAGGATCCCTGGTTGATGTTTTCGCAATTATTCAGGCCAAACTCTTTGTTGATGATCAACTGAATCGCCATGGCACGCCGCACGCTTTCCTCGGTTGGAGTGGTGATGGCTTCGTCGTAGGCATTCGTGTGCAAGGAATTGCAATTGTCGTAAAGGGCCATGAGGGCCTGCAAGGTCGTGCGGATATCGTTGAAGTCGATCTCCATGGCGTGCAGTGACCGGCCGGATGTTTGGATGTGGTACTTGAGCATCTGGCTGCGCTCGCTGGCGCCGTAACGATCCCGCATGGCAATGGCCCAGATCCGGCGCGCAACGCGCCCAAGGACGCCGTACTCTGGGTCGATTCCGTTGCTGAAAAAGAACGACAGATTCGGGGCGAAATCGTCGATTTTCATGCCGCGGGCCAGATAATATTCCACGTAGGTAAAGCCGTTGGCCAACGTCAAGGCAATCTGGGTCACAGGATTCGCGCCGGCCTCGGCAATGTGATACCCCGAAATCGAAACGCTGTAGTAGTTGCGAACTTTCTTTTCGATAAAAAACTGCTGAATGTCACCCATCATTTTCAGGGCAAATTCTGTCGAAAAAATGCATGTATTTTGGGCTTGATCCTCTTTGAGGATGTCTGCCTGGACCGTGCCCCGAACGGTTTGAATTGTCTGCTCAACAATTTTCTGATGGGTGGCTGAGTCGGGGGATTTGCCGTGTTCTGCGATGTAACGGTCGACTTGCTGATCGATCGCCGTGTTCATGTACATGGCCAAGATGATCGGGGCAGGCCCGTTGATCGTCATGGAAACGCTGGTGTTTGCTGCACACAAGTCAAAGCCGCTGTAGAGAACCTTCATGTCGTCAAGGGTGGCGATCGAAACGCCTGATTCACCAACCTTGCCGTAGATGTCGGGACGCCTGTCCGGATCGCTGCCATAAAGGGTCACGCTGTCAAAGGCGGTCGAGAGGCGTTTGGCGTCTGCATTTTTAGATAAATAATGAAATCTTGAGTTTGTACGGGCTGGGCCACCTTCCCCCGCAAACTGGCGTTGTGGATCTTCGCCCGTGCGCCGGAATGGAAAGACGCCGCCCGTGTAAGGAAACGCCCCCGGAACGTTTTCGCGGGCCAAAAAGCGGACAATTTCGCCCTTGCTGGAATAATCCGGCAGGGCGACTTTCGGTAAAATTTGATGGGAAAGAGTCTCGAAACTGGCCTGGACCTTGATGTCTTTGCCGCGGACTTGATAGGTGAATTGATCGCTGGCGTAATTGCGGCGGATATCGTCCCAGTTATGGAGTTGCGCCGCCAATTGTGGTGGGATTTTTTCCCACAAGGCTTTCGCATTCGATTCAAGTTGATTGGCCGTTGCCTTCGCGTTTGTGTCAGATTTTCCGGCCCCGCTGCGGAAAATAACCGCCGTGCGGTCCAAGGCCTCGGCGTCGCGGGTGATGTCCGCCAATCGGTCATGGGCTTCGTGGTAGGCACGGACGTTTTGGGCGATGTCGGCCAAATAGGTTGCGCATGCGGCTGGTATCAGGCTCTCGCGGCGCGTGGATTCGATGGAAGCCGAACGCGCGTTCGTTAGGGAAAAGAGTTGAGTGCCTGCTTTTTGATTTAACTTGGCGACAAGTGCTGCGTAGAGCCCATTCGTGCCATCGTCATTGAAACGGCTGGCGATGGTTCCAAAAACCGGGAATTCGTGGTCGGCAAG
>CANFEB010000032.1 GCA_947445775.1 Oligoflexales bacterium
CCTGCCGGCTGAGGCCAATGGTTTTCATTTAAAACTCGGCGCCGCCGGCAATCTGGATTTTTGGCACGAGCTGCGCACCGGAAAAAAAATCCCTGACGCCGTCCTGCAAAAAACCCTGGCGGAATGGAAGCTGGATCATCCCCTGATATTGGGATCCGCCGCATTTGGATCTGCCGGCAATTGGGGGCTTAGTGTGGGCAAATTTTCCACCGGCATGAAACGCCGCCTGGCCCTGGCGCGTCTTGTTTTGAATGGTGCCCCGCTGTGGCTTTTGGATGAGCCTGTCTCTGGACTCGACGAAGATGCCGTGGGCACGTTTGTCACGACCCTAGATCGGCACCTTGCGGCTGGGGGCGGTGCGATCATCATCTCCCACGACACGCGCATTTTTAACTCCCTCCAAAGCCAGACGCTTGACCTTGGCGGAGGCACGCCATGAACGCAGCTGCTCAATTCAGAATCATTTTTCGTCAGACCCTGCGAGCCGAATTTGCCGACCGCGAGCGGGTGATTTCACCGCTGCTTTTTTCCATGGTCATCCTGGTGGTGATCGCTTTTACTTTTGGCGAGCCGGCCCCCGAGTTGCGGCCATCGGCATTCGTTGCCCAAGTTTTTTTGAGCCTGATTTTGGCAACCCAAACGGCCTTGTCACGGGCCTTTGAACCAGAGCACCAAGACCGGGCCTTTGACCTGCTGCGGGCGGCACCGCTGTCCCCCAGCGCGCTGTTTTTAGCCAAGTTGGCCGTGGTGCTCATGCAGGGGGCTTCCATCCTCGTGCCATCCATCGCCGTCAGCGCCCTCTTTTGCGGGGTTGCCCTGCCCCCTGAGCGCCTCCTGGCCTTTGGGGGCCTGAGCCTACTGACTGTGGCGGGACTTGGCAGCCTGGGGGTCACCTTGGCTGCCATGACCCTCAAGGCCCACGCACGGACCGTCCTTTTTCCCCTGCTTTATTTCCCCTTGGCGACGCCACTTTTGCTGGCCGCAACCCAAGGCGGCATTGGCATCATCGCCCCCGAATCCATTGTCGCGGCTGACACAATGATCAGCGGCTGGATCACTGTTTCAATCTCGGCGAATTTGATTTTTCTGACGTTGGGCATTTTGCTGTTTGGCGAATTGGTTAAAAGCGATTAAAACCGGGGCATAGTCCGAATTTGAGCAGAGAAGTCGCAAGGGAAGCCGCAAGGCCCCAAAAACATGACGCAAAACACGGCGCAAATTAATATGACGCAAAACATTTCGCCAAAAACATCGCGCAATATAACACTCTCTGGAATTGCCCTGTGGGCCTGCCTTTTGGCGGTTTGGGGGGCGGCCATTGCCGTGGTTCCTGCCGATGCAAACCAGGGGGAAGTCTACCGAATCATTTACCTGCACGTGCCCAGTGCGATTGCGGCGTTTTCGGCCAGCTTTTTTCTGGCCCTCGCTGGCGCCCTAGCTTTATGGACTCGCGACGAAAAATTCCTGACCTGGCAACGCGCCCTTGCCGAGGCTGGCCTGCTGATGACAGTCTTGGCCCTCGTCACTGGGTCGATCTGGGGAAAGCCTACGTGGGGAACTTGGTGGACGTGGGACGCGCGTCTGACGACAACATTTCTTCTGGCCATCCTGCTGGCTTCCTACTTGATGCTTCATTCTGCACTGCCTTCTGGACGCCAACGCATCGCGGTTTGTTCGGGCCTTGGGATTTTAATTTTTGCGGACGTGCCGATCATTTACAAAAGTGTCACCTGGTGGCGCACCCTGCACCAGCCGCCGACGATCATACGTTCTGGTGGATCCACGATGGCCCCGGAAATGCTGGCAGTTTTGATTGCTGGCATCGTGACGATGGTGCTCATGACCTTATGGCTCGCATGGTTGCGGGCTGACAGCCTGGAACTGGGACGAGAATTGGAATCTCAAACGGGGGCAGCCCTGACGTGAACGCCATGAACAACATCAATGACCTAAATGGGATGATGGCTGTTAACGCCTGGCCTTTTATCCTAGCAGCCTACGGCGCTGGCTTTGTGTTGATTGCTGGATATGCGGCGTGGGCTTGGCATGAACGGCGGCGACTTCAGAAAATATTAGCGGTGCTACGGGCACCCTCAGCTGGAAAATCGATATGACAAACCGCAGTCGCAACCGTAAAAATTCCCTGAAGTGGTGGCTTGGCGCTGCCGTGATTGGCGCCGCGATCGTGGCGATCCTGTCGGTCCAACTGGGCAACAACGCCGTTTATTTTTACACTCCGGATGAGGCCGTGGCGAAAGCCGCTGATCTCGCCGGCAAGACCGTCCGTGTCGGCGGCATGGTAACGCCAGGAACCGTCGTTTGGCATGCCAGCGATCTGGACTTAAAATTCACCATGTCGGATTTAAAGGGTCATGAGATCGCGGTGCAGCATCACGGCGCTCCGCCGGACATGTTTAAGGAAGGCCAGGGGGTTGTAGTCGAAGGCATGATCGTAGCGGCGCAGCCACTTCAAATGAATTCCCGAAAACTCATGGTCAAGCATTCTGAGGAATATAAAAAACCTGGGGACCACAATCAGTCAATCGACAAGGCCTTGCTAGAAAAATCCATTTTCAAAGATCAAGGCGCTGCGCAATGACGATCCGCCACCGAAACATTTCCATTATCTTGATGATATGTGCGATTGGCATTTTGGCATTGCTGACGCGCGGACTTTTCGTCAACGTCCAAAAGGTGCCGTCCGCCTTAGTCGGAAAAACCGCTGCCGGATTTGAAATTCCTCCCCTCATCATCAACGGCCAAAAGGTCAGCCTGGCCAGCTTCAAGGGCAAGCCAGTCATCCTAAACTTTTGGGCGAGCTGGTGCACTAGTTGCCGCGAAGAATCCGAGATGTTGGAAACGTTTTGGCAGATATGGAAGGACAAAGGAATTCAAGTCATCGGCATCGCGGTGCAAGATACGCCGGAAGCCGCGCGTGAATTCGCACAGAAGGCCGGCAAAACTTTTGTTCTAGGAATTGACGAATCGGGAAAGGTCGGAATCGACTACGGCGTCTACGGAGTCCCCGAAACATTTTTTATCGATGCTTCCGGGATCATCCGTCACAAGGAGGCGGGGCCATTGACCAAAGATATCCTGGTCGCAGAAGCCACGCGCCTTATGACGACGTCTTCAACCAGCCCGTGACATCCATCACAAAGCCGAGGGTGTAGGCCGCAATCAAAAACGGCGCCACCAAGCCTATAAAAATTACGATCGGTAAAAATTCAATCAGATTGCGGGCATTGTCAATCTTGAGGTCTTCTTTGGTAAACATCATGGCGTGCACCATTCCTTAGAGCAGGATCCAATAATCAGATCCTAAGATATTACCGGGGTTGCCCCCGGAATGCCATGCCATAATTCTTGGGATTAACGCCTACGAACCCTCGTTTCCTTTTCACCTTCAAAGGTCACATCTATGATGGCGTCTCCTTTTTTCTGCTCACGCTTTAACTTGAGGGCTAGGCGAAGGGTGTCTATGCCATTGTAAATAAATTCCCCGGTCGAACCACTGAAAGCCACGCCATGGTGACCGACGCGCACATTAAGCACCAGTTTCTTGGACTTGGGCAGGTTTTGCAGGCTCAACGCCATCTGGCGGCAAAGGAGACCTTGTTTCAACTCGGCAATGACTTTGCTTTCTGTGGCACTGATCACTTCACGAAGCTCGGCGATTAACTGGACGCCATTTGCCACATGGCGAATCTCGCGATCATGATTGCTTGGACTGGCACAGATCCTTGATATTGATATTTTCGGGGGCATTGGAATTACCGGAGGCATGTTTCCTACGGAGTCTGGATTTTCAGCGGCAAGTGAAATGGCATCTGAATTCGAATCGCCTTTGCTGGCCAAAAGCTCTTCGGGAAGGATCATTTGGCTGACGGCGTTGGTGCCGTGCGGCATGTTCATGGCATCTGAATTTTCAGAACCATTGGCAAAAATTCCGGCCTCATTTCGTTTGTCCACGACTGCGTCGGAGCAAGCCGCCGATCCAAAGGCCAAGATGGCAGAGGTGATGATTGCCGAAACCGGCTTGAATATTGTCGATGCTTTCACCGTTGACTCCGCCTCTGCACTGGAACGTTTAGCGTTAAGCATTTGTTCTCCTTTGTTGCATTGAAACAACCTTAACGGCATTGCCCGTCGAATTCTTTAGGGGCCCTTAAATTAAGGTGTAACAGGCTAAAATTATTAATTTTTATTCTGTGTTTTAATTCAGTAAGTGATGCTTTGGCTGGCACTGTAGACGACCAAGGCAGGATATCCAGGGATACGGTCCAGCAGCTGGGCCGTGGCTTCGAAGGTATAAACACTACCGGTGTTGAGCAGCCTGTTTGGAATCACAATCGATTCCCCAGCAGCTTCTTCCAGCGGCGATTCGTAAATTTTTACGCCATCGACATCGGTGATAGCAACGGCCCAAGAATAGCTCGTGAGACTCCCAAACGGATCTGAAGACGACGCCTTGGCCACAGTTCTAGTCGGACCATTCCATGTAAAGGTCAACGTTCCCAAATCGACTGCCGGGAAGGTGAATGGAAATTCGGCGAAGACTGGGGCTTCCTTCGAACCAAACCCAAGCTGCAAAAATAAAGACTGAAATGGGCGCGGCGTTTTCCCGCTGCCAAGCAAGACTTTCTTGGCGTAAATTAAATCGCCGGAAAATCCGTCTTCGCTGGTGCCGTTGTCCGACAACAACTTGTCCCAGGCACTTTCAGGAATTGAGCCGCTGGCCTCTATCACGGATCCGTTGAGTAGCGCCAATGGGCCACGAACCTGGACGCTGATGGGCGAAACGCCGGAGCGGACTTTAGTGGCCAGATTCAAATAGGTCTTGGTCGTACCGCCGCTGACCGGATGGACCTCAACCGACGCTGCCAGATATTCAATTCCCAAGCGGAAGTTTTGATCGCTGTAGGACTCGGCGATATCCGCCACCAGATTGCCGTTGGCATCGGAATCAATCACATCCAGCGTGCCATCGGCATCGTCGTCTGAATCAAAGAAATTCATCAGACCATCGCCATCAATATCTAGATCTATATCATTTACGATCCCGTCCTGATCGAGGTCGACTGAACTTAAGGTGAGCAGCCCCAGACTCGGCGCTCCGTCCGGAGCCCCATCGCCATCGGCATCAGCCACTGCGTTTGACGTCAGCGAAATACCGTCCATGGACTGAGGTGCCACAACATATCCCCGGTGAATCAACCGCGGTAAGTTCGCTTTAGTCATAGTGAAAAACGTATGCAGCTTGGCAGAGGTCTCTGAAGGCACCGAAAAAACACCGCGAACCAGATAATCTGGCGACAGCAGCGTCAGTCCATGGGGGAGGGAAGGCTGCACGCCGGTAATCGTAAAAATTCCGGAGGTGTTAACCTCACCAACGCGGGAAACTCCCGTATCGCGCTCGGTCAAAACAACGACCCAGCCAGCCATGCGGCTTTGGCCACCCGACTGCCCGGCAATGGAACCGCTGATTGTGCTGGATCCATAAAGAGCAGCGCCGGATGAACCGGAAGTTGATCCTGACCCACCCGCGCCGCCGCATGCGGCAACTGCCTGGGACAAAATCGTGAGCGCCCCGACGATCAAGGCGCGGGTTTGATTTCGCTGTGATGGAAGTTTCTTAAACAATGCTGGGCGATCCTCTATGATCTCATTGATGTATTCGAGTCTCCATGTTTTTCTTTTCGGAGCGAACTCGGGTTTGTTAAGTAGAAAGTGCAAACCTAAATCAACTTCCCCTGCATTATCAGTTAGTTAAATAATTTTTAGGGCAAACATCTTGCACGCTAACGGACGATTCACCAAGGTTAACGAAGGGTTCACCTGCCTATTCTGCGGTGGCGAGGTTCCAGCGGCCCCGCAAACTTGTCGCGATCATTGCACCTGGTGCCTGCACTCCCGCCACGTCGATATAAATCCAGGCGACCGGGCGAATCCATGCCAGGGACTGTTAAAACCAGTTGGTTATGAGAACACTGGCAATAAGGGTCTAATGATTCATTACCAGTGCGAAAAATGTGGCCAGCACCACCGCAACCGTACGGCACCCGATGACGACTACGATGCCGTCTTGAAATTACAAGGCAGTTTTAAAGTTCCTTAAATCCTATTAAAATCCCTTGCAACAAAACCCCGTCGGCCTTACATTCCGCGGCGGGAAGGGGCCTGCTTGAAAACAGCAGGTCCGGCAAAGCGGACCATCGCGGTGGGACAGGGCCAAACCGGCAACGGAAGGGCTTTGAACCATGGAGGAAAGTCCGGACTCAACAGGGCAGGATGCTGGCTAACGGCCAGGCGGGGCAACCCGACGGAAAGTGCAACAGAAAGCAAACCGCCAACCCGCAGTCTGAAAAGCCTGCGGCGGTAAGGATGAAACGGTGTGGTAAGAGCACACCAGCGGTTTGGCGACAAACCGGCTAGGCAAACCCCATCCTGAGCAAGACCAAATAGGAGGACACGGCGCAGGCAACTGCACCGGCTGCTGGCCCGGCAGGTCCTCGGGTAGGTCGCCAGAGGGTGTCGGCAACGACACTCCCAGATGAATGATGGTCTCCCGTTTAGGCGCAAGCCGATGCGGCAGACAGAATCCGGCTTACAGCTTTGCCGCCAGTATGAGGCAAGCAGGCCCCTCTCCCAACTTGTATCTGTGCCATCAATTCAAGCGATCATTTGAGTCATCATACGCCTCATCTTACGCCTCATCATACAGCCCCATCATAAGAGCACCAAAAGATGCCCCTTTGCCCGGCAGACATCCTGAAAGACATTTCTTCCGCGCTCAATCCAGCGGTGAATCCATACGTCGCAAAAATGACTGCAGCATTGGCTGATGGTTCGCTCCCCGTCCTGCAAGGCACAGCCCTGAAAGACTGCCGGGGCCAGTGGCGCGAAACTTTCGCCCGCCTTCGCGCCAGCAACTCCACACCAAATCAATCCACCCCAGATCATCTCGCCCCAGGCATCCATTCTGGTGGCCGTCGCAAACTGATGGTCGAAATCGGCTGCCACCTTGGCTTGACGTTGAATCAAATGGCTAAAAACCACCATGACGCTGATTTTATCGGCATGGACATCACCTTTAAAAGGGTCGTGACCGCCGCCGAACGTGCCGTAGCTCAGAGGCACCACAACGTTGCAACAGTATTGGGAAATGCCAGGGCCATGGACGCCATCTTTGCCGATGGCGAGATCGACGGCTTCATTGTCTTCTTTCCAGACCCATGGCTCAAACGGGCCAAGAATAAAAACCGCCTAGTCGACCGGGAATTCTCCGCGCTTCTTACATCTAAATTATCCCCGGGCGGCTTTATCTGGATGAAAACCGACCAAGAGGTTTACTTCCAAGAAGCCCGCGAAGGCTTTCTGAAAGCGGGTCTGGAGCCAACTGAATCAGTTGATTTTTTTGCCGGACACCTCTACGAAAGTACTTTTGAACGCCGCTTTCGCCTGCAGGGGCTTCCTCCCCATGGTGGTCATTGGCAAAAGCCGCACGACGGCAGAATGTGCTAAACTTGATTTTCATGAAAAATGAAACACGAACATCGCTATTCGAAAAAATTTCGCAAAACCTGCTTAATGGCGCCTTGCCTGTTGCTGCCATCAGCGCCGCGACCAAGCGTGAAGATGACGGCAAATCTAAAATTCGTGTCTCCAGCCTTGAGACGCTAGCCATCACAACTCCAGTTAAAGAGTTGCGCGGACTGCAGGTCCAGACAAAAAGAGATCCGCTGGCGGAACTTGCCGCCGATGGCAACGGCGCAAAAATCCTGGACATCAAAAGCATAATCCCGCAAAAAAAATTCCCTTCCACGCCAGGAGTCGACTGACCCCCGTGGAACCTCCCTCTGTTCAGATCAGCTCCAGCCTTCGTTCCTGGAAAATTGACGAGCGCCGCATCAGCGGACTCGTCACCCACATGGCTCAACGCCTGGGTGTTGGCCACCTTGAGGTTCACATTGGTTTTGTTGGACCAACGGCTATGCGTCGAATCAACCGGCAATTTCGCGCCAAAGATAAATCAACGGACGTTTTATCCTTTCCGCAGATGGAGTGGCGCGCGCCAATAACCATTCAAAAAACTTCGCGCGCTCAAAAATTTTCCAAGGCGAAACATTCAACCGGAAAAAGTCTCGTCGCTTTTGAGCACGAAAATATCCTTGGTGACATGATCATTTGTCTGGATGCCGCACAAAAAAATTCTCGCGAAGACGGCAGTGATGTCGCCCGCGAGGTTTGTTTCCTGCTTGCGCACGGCCTGCTGCACCTGTGCGGCCACGACCACCAGAAACCCGCGGAAAAAGCCTTGATGTTCCGCCAACAAGACACCCTCATGGCTGACCTTGAAGGGTCCTGGATTTCCTGCGTGCGAAGGAAGGTCACATGACCGGGCACGAACCAACCTTGGTCAATTTCCTATTGGTGGCGGGGGCGACCATCCTGAACGGGCTGGTGTCTGCTGCCGACTCGGCCATCACCACCACCGGGTTCATGAAAGGTAGGCAACTCCTAGAAACCGCCATGGACGACGGCAATGAGCGCGACGCTGAGGCCATCACCTTGTGGCTCAACCATCCCGAACGCCTGAATGCGGCGATCATCATCAGCAACACCTTAATCATATCGGCGATGGCTTCTGCCATGGCCGTGCAATTTTCAGCCAACGCAACGGGAATTCCTGGATTGTTGTCCACCATCGTCACGCTGGCTTTGATCCTTGTTTTTGGCAAGATTATCCCCAAAGCCTGGGGGTCGGCCCGCGCAGAAAAACTAGTCAAATGGTCACTGCGCTTTCTGACAACACTGCAGTGGCTTATGTTTCCAATCGTACTCCCGATGGCGAAGGCTTCTTTGGCCGTGACCAAAAAATTCGGTGGCATCGCCAAACGTGACCGCGCCATCACGGAGGAAGAAATCGAGTATCTCGTCGAGGAAGGCGAAAAAGCTGGCGTCCTTGAAGAAACAAAAAAAGAAATGATCGTCAGCGTATTTGATCTTGGTGAAACTCGCGTTCGGGAAATCATGACTCCGCGCACGGCGATCGACGCCATTACATCAGACGTTACCTTTGATGAATTGATGGGCATCGCCCTGGAGACAGGCCGCTCGCGCCTGCCGGTCTATCAAGACACGATCGATCATGTATGTGGCATCATCCTTGTAAAAGACTTACTTCAGTATGCGCACCATCGAGGACGGATACCGGGTGAATTTTCAATCAGCCGCCTGATGCGCGCGCCATTTTTTGTGCCTGACACGAAATTGATCATCGATGTTTTCAAAGATTTAAAACGCAGCAAAAACCATTTGGCCGTGGTCATCGATGAATACGGCGGGACCGCAGGCATTGTCAGCCTGGAGGACATCCTGGAAGAAATCGTCGGCGAGATTCAAGACGAGCATGACACGGAAGAGGCAAATTACGTCGAAGTTGCCAACGGCGTCTTTCATGTTCTTGGATCAACCAACATCTACAATTTCTTTGATCACTTTGGAATTTCTGACGATTTTTTCACACCCGAAGACATTCAAGACGCCGACACTGTCGGTGGTTTTGTCGCGAAGCGTTTGGGGCAATTGCCAGAAACCGGCCAGAAACTGACCATCAGCAACTTGCAAGTGGAAGTGCTCCAGATCACGCGCCATCGCGTCCACTTGTTGGCGATTCATACTCCCCAAGAACATTCCCATCACACCCAGGAATTTGGGTGACTTTGATGAGAAGACTTTTCTCAATTGCTGCTTGGTTTTTCTTGGCACTTGCACCGCTGCTTTCCAGCGTCGGCATGGCTGCTGATGGGACTCTTCGCTACCACAGCGAACCTGAGATAACCGGCTGGCTAAAATCACTTCCGCTGCGGAATCCAAGTCTAGTCCAATACCGGAGCATCGGCACTTCCAACCAAGGGCGCGACCTCGGCCTTGTGACCCTCACGACCGGGCCAGTTCAACTTGGGACCCCGAAGCCGGCCATCATCATCAACGCAACCCATCATGGCGACGAAAAAATCGCGACAGAATCTGCGTTACATTTTATTGAAACGCTGATTGTGGATCAGGACAAACCAGAAGTGACCGCGATGCTCTCACGATTTGTTTTTTATGTGCAGCCCCTCGTCAATCCCGACGGCCACGCTGGAGGAACCCGCGCAGACGCGGCCCATCGCGACATCAACCGCGACTATTCATACCCGCTGCGCTCGGATCGTCTGTCCTTTAAAACCCGCGAGGCCCGGGCCGTGCGCGACCTCATCGACAGCCTTGATGTCGGCGCGGCGATTGCCCTTCATTCGGGTACGGACGGGGTCCTGTGGCCTTGGTGCTTCACCAAGGAGGCGCCGCCTGATGCGCCGTTTCTGGAGCGTTTGGCTTGGCGCACGGCCCGCAGCATCGGCACCGTTGCCCGTCAGAGTCATCACGATTACCCGAGTTCTGGCGAATTTTCGGATTTTGTTTATTGGCGCCAACAAGCCCCGGCCCTGACCATCGAGGTTGATCGTCGCCGGCAGCCTCACCCGTCGCAAATCAATACAATTTCGGCGCGGACGACGCGGGGAATTTTCGAGTTCATGAACGAATTCATGAAAGCTGGTGATGCGCCCGTAACTTTGAGCAAAGAGAATAACCTCCGCAGAGCGATATAAGAGACTTGCCACACCCGAAGGCCACGACTAAGATTGCCCGCATAATCGCCCACAACCGGCGGTTTAGATTAGCTATTACCGAACGTCGGCAAAAGGCTTTAACATGCATATTAATTTGATGGCGGGTCTGATTGCAATATCGCTTGGGGCACCAGCCTTCGCGGAAAATCTTTTTTTTGAGCGAGCTGCCCAGGAATTTGATGTTGCGGAAAAACTTGTGGTTCGCGGCAGCCAATACCGAGATGCGATCCATCTTAGCTGCGCCGTGATCAACGCGCCGACCTCGCGGTTGTACCCAGCCTACATCACGTCTCTTGAACCTGTTTCAGACGACGTGATTGGCGATTACATGAACATAATTTTTGAGACCGCGGATTTAAGTCGCAAGGCTTGGGTGCTTCTGGAAAATCCAGAGGGCGACCTATCCACGTCGGACCGGATTTTGACCCTGCGGCTTTCGGCCCGAACCGGAAAATTGATGATGCGCCTCAATAGCAAAAATGGCGCGGCCTACCAGTACTGCTGGGAACATTCGCAGCAGTAAAAGAAATGCAAGACACCGAGACTTTTCAGAAGAAATTTAGAAGACGTAGCCGACTTGCGCTAGTGCCAGGGTAAGGGATGTCGCTTTTGCTAATCCGAAGCCCATCGCAGCGAAGTCATCGTTAAGTGCGCTTAGGGATGCATTTGCCTCAGAGCTCGCTAAGGTTGAAGATGAACCGGCCGAGATCGGAATCATGACGCTGATCCAATCGACCCCAAGAGTGAAGCCGTTTTTTAAGGACCAATGATTGCCTAAGCCAACTGGAATGATGATGCTGTAGACTTCTAGTTTAGCATCGAGGGTAGCGGGGGTTATGGATGTGGTTTTGGCAGCAAATACGCCGCTGGCAGCTCGGTATCCAAGGCCCGCATAAAGAGAAAAGCTATTGCCAGTGAAATAGCGAGCATAAGCGGCAAAGGCCATGCCGCTGAGATATGCCTTGGTGGTTTTAATTCCACCAGAGTCACTACTCTGAAACGTGCTGAGAAAATCTTTATTACCTTGCAGGTACCAGAGGCCAAATTGCCAATTCGCTGATTTTGTAAAAGTTGCACCAGCCCCTAGCTGGAGCAAGAAATCTGACATGGGTGTGTACATAAGATGCAGGCCGACCGATTTGCGGGCCCTGACGCTTTGCGAGTCAGATTCACTCTTAGCAACTGTTTCGGATGAAGCCTTAGGAACGGCGGGCTTAGCTGACTTTTTTTTAGGGGCTGCTTCACCTATTGTCGAGCCAAAGACCAATAGTGACGTCAGGGTAGCACTGGTAAGCCGCCCCATGAATCGCTCCTCAATATTCGATTATGATCATTCAATAAGTTTGTCAGGAAATTTCGGTCCCGGAATGTTTTAAGGATAGTTGACCACGCAAAGCCATGACTCGGGCTGCGGCGGATTCCAGACGGTTCTGGAATGCCGGGCTTTTTGCGGACTCGGCACGCAGGGCCTCAATCGCCAGACGGCAGCGTTCAATATGCCGGCAGATCAAAAGCAGGTCGGTGCCAGCCATAACGGCTTCCACGAGGGCCTGCTGCCACTGTTTTTCGTCTTGGGGGATCGCCCCCATCGTCATGTCGTCGCTGACCACGACCCCCTCAAAACCAAATTCTTGGCGCAATAGACCACCAATTATTTCTGGTGATCGACTGGCTTCGTGCCGAGAAAGTTGCGGAAAAATCCCATGGGAAATCATCACCATCTTGACCCTGCGAACCATGGCGCGAAAGGGAATGAACTCACGCTTATCCAAGACACTGCGCGGCAAATCAATCACCGCCGATCCCGCGTGAGTATCGACCTGGGCATCGCCCTGACCAGGAAAATGTTTCAGGCAACCGAAAACGCCCATGCCTTGCAGACCGTCAAGAAAGGCTCCGGCACGGCGACAAACTGATTCGGGGTCGAGGCCAAAAACCCGGTCGCCGATCGCCGTATTGGTCGGTTCCGTCAAAATATCCAGAACCGGCGCGAAGTTGACGTTTACACCGGCTTTGATCAAAGCCCGGCCGACCTCCATGCCGTAACTTTCGAGGACCGCAAGGCAAGCCGAGTCGCTGCCGCTGCCGGCGATTCGCTGGGCTGCGCCAAGATCGGGGAAATGAGCTTTGGGCATCCGCGCCACGCGACCGCCCTCCTGATCAATGGCAACGATCATTGGCGGTGCACCGGCAGGGCGTGTCGCCTGAAGTTGACCCATCAGAGCAGCAGTGGCCTGATAACAATTCTGGTCTTGGGGAATATTTCGCCGGAACAGGGTGATTCCAGCAGTTGCCTCGGACGCAAAAAACGCTGCCTCTCCCTGAGACAGCGTCGTCGATTCCAAGGCGCCTGCGATGATGGCGCTGGCAGCATCTTGCTTCATTGTGTCTGCCAAAATCTATTCGTCAATGATCTGGAGGATGTAACGCTTCGACAGCTTGGCGGCGGCGCAATTCAAGATCGTGCGGATGGCATCCGCCGTACGCCCCTGACGGCCAATCACCTTGCCAATGTCTTCCTTGGCGACCTTGAGTTCAATGATGTTGGTCTGGTTGCCAGCAACTTCGCTGATTTCAATCCGACCTACTTCATCAACCAAAGCCCTGGCGATAAACTCCACCAACTCTTTCATCGACACTTCATCATTTGTCATAGCATTATCCATTTGAGCATCAGTCCAGCGTAGAATATTCTCAGAACAGTTACATTTCAGTCACATAACACTCATAGAGCAGTCAAAGCCTAAATACAGCAACGATTCTCAGCGACCAGAACAAATACACCTGCATTTAAGATTAGCGACCTGCAAGGAATGGAGTCAAGCATGGCGAGCCTAGAAACCGAAACCACTTTCAATGGCCCAATGGAATCCGTATTTGATGCCATTAGAAAATATGACAAATATCCAGAATATTTGCCGGGGGTTACGCGGATCGATGTCTTGCCCCCCAAGGAAAAAGGCTCGGTTTGCCAGGTCCGCTACGAACTGAACATCGTCAAAACCTTCTTTTATGTCCTGAATATGTTCGAAGACGGGCCAAAGAAAATTTGGTGGACCCTGGATGACTCAAACATCCTCAAGGGCAACAATGGCTCCTGGGCCTTCAAGACCAAAGGCAAGGAGAAGAATAAAACCCAGGCCGCCTACAAACTGGACATCAAATTCAAGGGCCTGATCCCGAGCGTCATCACCGACCAAGTGGCCAAAGCCAATTTGCCCCTTATGATGACTGGCTTCCAAAAATTGATCGACGATTCGCTGAAGTAGAGGCCTGCGGGCGCTTGGCACGCAAGTCCGACCAGTCGTAAATAAACGTTTGGCCGCGCCATTCTGCGATTTGCAGACGATCATCTAGCTCAAGGTTCAAATAATCCAATAGGGCCATCGTCGACGCCACGCGATTTTGGTCCAATTGCTCCACGGGCACGACGCCAATCACGCGGCCCACGGGCATGATGATGGCTGCCGGCTTAGTGCTGATCTGCATAGGAGGGATTAGCAGCGGTTCAAACAGGCGGCGGCGTGCCTCACGGCGCAGCGCCACCAAAGCCTCCAGCCATTTCCGCCCCTCGTCGCCCGAGCGATCCAGAAAAGAAGGCTTGGGGATCGAAAGGGAATAGTCGATCTGCCCACAGGTCCGGCCAAGGGCAACCTGGTCAGCGCCCTCTCCAAGAAATCGCCATCCCGCCGGCAAAGGGCGTCCCGGCGTGTGATTGCGGGCCATGGTCTCAAAGAGGCCCAGGTCGAAATTTCCCTCGAATTCCAGCCAGTTTGATTTAGCGAGCTCTGCAATACCATGATTTTGTCTATTTTTTTCTTCCATTTTGGAAAAACCTTTACTAAATTCCGAAAATGCAGTGTCGAGCTGTTGTTGAATCCCTTGGAACTTCTACCTGTCCAAATTTTGATCGCCTGTCAGCCAAGATACAAGTCCCACAGGGAAATTTGTCGGATAACTGACGGGCCGTTGATGGACAGTGGCCGGTGGCTGCCTAGGGACCAGAGCGCTCATTCATTCATAAGCAACCGTAATTAAAAGATTAAAGCAAACACCACTAGGATCCCCCTGCCCCTAGGCGTGCTGAATCTGGGCGCGAACTCTACCGTGGCACGCGGATTGCTCAAGTAGTCAACAGGGAAGGCGTTCTTCCCGACTTGCAGTCACAGCTGGCTGGTTCAATTGATGGAGGTTTTACATGCAAGGACATTCGGGCATTAACAAGGAAGCCAACAAAGGCTCCCACCAAGACAAGGTTGTCTCGATCTTCAGCGCCCGTCACAAGGCCGAAGCCACCACATTATCCCAAACCACTGCCGGCGAAGAACCAAGCTTCGACGATGTCATGCGCAAGAACGCCGAAAACTTGGACCGCATCCGCCGCGAGCGCCTGCAGGCCAACAAGGGGGTCTTGAAGTCCTACCGGATCAAAGACTGAATTTACGATTCCAAAAGTTGTTCTGAATGTTGTTGCTGTTGTTATTAGCTGTTGTTGAATGTTGCTCTGGAAATGGAACCTGAAATGAACTTCGAAGACAAAAACGTTGAGGGCTCAGGCCCGGCAAATTTAAATATCGTCAGCCTGCATGATTTCAAGCGCCGCAAGGAATCCGCAGAAGAATTCGTTCGCAACGAGCGCAAGCCGCTTTATGTGAGCCACCTGACCGGTCAAATCAGTGACTCCAATAAGAGCCAGGAACCAGCCAAGATAAAGGCCGAAGCCAGCGACTTTGGCGATCGCCTGCAGCGCATTCGCACCAGCCTCGACAAGATCAACAAGTTGATCACTGATCTCAAAACGCTTTCCTGAAAAGTTCAGGATTACGACCGAAGATTGGCTCAGGGGGTTTTTCCTGCGATTTTGAAGAACCAAGGCTCCTGAGCCGCATCCGCAGCCGACCATTGAGCAATCGCCG
Source organism: Oligoflexales bacterium (assembly GCA_947445775.1). Lineage (GTDB taxonomy): Bacteria > Bdellovibrionota_B > Oligoflexia > Oligoflexales > RGVZ01 > RGVZ01. Next base: position 15,593 of record CANFEB010000032.1, read on the forward strand.
CAACGGATTTGGGCATGGGCAACTCACTAGCCGTGACAAACCGTTGATAAGTTTCCCGCGAGCAATAGGCGGCATCCAAAAGTTCTGCCAAGGCAAGAATCTGAAATGGAATCGATGCGCTTAATTGCGCACTATCGGCCGCGCCAAACCGATTCTGAAAATTCTGCGTCAAATTTCTCCCGACTTCTGAACCTTGAAAATCGCCGACCGTTGCCTCGCCAAGCGCATGCAGGCTGCCACGCAAACCTGCCTGCATCGCGGTCAATTCTGGTCGGTTGGCCTGCAATCTTGTTTCCATGGTAGTGGCGACGATGGCGGGAATAAAGACCCGGTGAATCACCGCCGGTTCGTTCAACACGGTCATGACGATGGTCGATGCCTCGACCCGCCAGCACGCATGTAAATCAACTGCCTCACCGGAGGCTGTGCCGCGATTGGGCGGTGCGCACAATGAACTAAATGTGGCGCGGTCCGCCAAACGGATACGCGCGTCGCTCTCGGGAGATGTGAACAAACTGCGGATACCCGCAGGCGTGGCCAACCAAACCTTACGCAAAGCATCCATTGATTCTGGCGGGGCGACACTGTCAGAGGTCAGTCTGGCGGCAACTGCCGTCCGCGATTGGTCCCATTCAGAAGTGATGGCACGATGAAGCGAGGGGTTGCTCTGGGCCAGGTTCGTGCGCTCAACGTCACTCAACCAGCAAGTCTGGGCCGCGCGCTGTTGATTGACGAGGGCATCGTAACTTTTCACTGAACTGCCAGCCTTCGGCTTGCACGCCGCAGTGCTCAGCAGGGCCATCGCAATGTAAATCCAATTCGTTCCCACAGCCTGACTCCTTCAAATAGATTCCAAGGCAAGGATCCAACCTAATAACGCGGTCCAGATTGTGGGGGCGGCATCATCGTCGTATTTGGATAGCCGCCCGTTCCGTAACTGTTGTTGCCGCCGTAGCCGCCCGTTCCGTACCTGTTGTTGTTGCCACCGTAGCCGCCCGTTGTATAGCTACCATAGCCACCATTTCCGCCCGTTCCGTAACTGTTGTTGCCGCCATAGCCGCCATAGCCACCAGAAAGTCCTCCAGACAAACCGCCCATCATTGACGTGAGACCCTGCCCGGCGCAGTTCAGCAACGAAGAAATCCCGGCATTTGCTGCCGCCCCGCCACCACTGGATCGCAAACTGCAACTGAGAAAATTCAATAGGCCCATCGTTGATGCGGCCTTTCGCGCTTGTTCTTCCTGCTGTTGCCGAAGGTTGATCGACGGATCAACCGTCGGATAAGGAGTGGGATAAGGAGTGGGATAGGGAGTCGGATTAAAGCCTCCGCCGGCAGTACTGCCAACGTTGGAGTTAAATGGATTCGTCGAAGGCCTTAGTGAACCAGGTGGCAGAATTTCGGCCTGTGGCGCTTCTTGGCATGCCGTCAAAGCAGTCAAAGCCGATAAAAGCAAAATCGAACGAAAGCAAAACCAGTTTGTGACGAAATTTTTTCGTTCCATTAATTCAACTCCGTGCCCAAGATCATCACATCCTCAGTATGCTGCACCGTCTGATCGGATGGTCAGGCAGAAAACTTGAACGGGTTCGCTGTAATATATGCAAATTTCGCCTGTCGGCCGCAGATCCATCACAGATTTCGCCTAGTTACATGGGTTCGAGCGAAACATGGCGAAGCCCGACATCGAAACTTCTAATCGGATGCCGCCTGATCACCTCTCTCAACCCTGAGCGTCGAGATCCCCACGCCCGCGGCCCCCCCTCAAATAAAGCGATCCGCCCAAAGGTCGTCTAAGAAATGCGCAACGGGCAAAATTTCCACGTCACCAATACGCCGCCGTTCTTTATCTCTGGAGACGACTAATTTGTATTTCCATTTTTTCTCGCCAGAAATCGCATGAAGCCCTTTCAGATCTCGCTCTGTAACGTGTTCTGTGTGTTTGACCTCAATCGCGCAATTTTCACCCAGAATGTAGTCCACCTCAAACTTGTCCGTAGATCTCCAAAAGCCGAGATGAAGCCTCTTGTTTGAATAATTCCGGTATGCCAAGAGCTCCTGCCCAACATACTGCTCAAGTTGCCAGCCGGCATTCGGGTTCTGCGGCGAGTAGCCATCGACTTCCAGCAGAGCGTTGACAACGCCGACGTCAAAAAAGACAAGTTTTGTCGTAGACGCAACTTTCCGCTTTGTACCTCGATTCCAGCATTCAAGCTGCTCCGCAATCATTGTGTCCGCCAATATTTCCAAATATCGTCGCGTCGACGAAGGCGCCAATTGAGCATCATTGGCGATCTTTTCAATATTGAGGGTTTGCGTCGCGCAACTTGCGATCTGCGTCAGAAATCGAGAATACTGATCCACGCCTCGTGTCACGGCTTCTGCCAAAATTTCCTACTGGAGATAGTCGCCGACATAGTCAATCAGGTTGGAAAACGGGTCTTCCGATAAATAAATTCCAGGCACAGTCCCATACCCAAGGATTTTCCCAAGATCGAAATCCATTTTTATTTCGGGATAGACAAAAGGGTGTATATAAATCGATCTGGTGCGTCGGCCCTGTTCCTCAATCATCAAGTGAATTTCGTCCATGAGTTGAGGTAGTTTTTGAATCTCGTCGATGACGATAAGGAAATTGATCTCGTTGTCCGTCGACCAGGAAAACCCCTGTTGCCTCTGCCGATCGGACGTCTCAAATCATAGAGGGTGTGCGATGTATTCAATGGCAGGAGGGACTTCGAAAGTATTTTTCAGGTCCGGACTTAGATTTAGTCAGATGATTAGTCTAGGTTGAGCACCTGTGCGATGTAGGGCAGCTCGCGATAGCGCTGATCGAGGTCGAGTCCGTAACCAATGACAAATTCACGAGTGATTTCAAATCCAGTGTAGTCCACTGGACTTTTCATTTCGTGGCACTCTGGCTTGGAGAGCAGCGCGCAGATCTTTAGAGACCTGGGATTACGCAAGTTGAACATGTCGCGAAGAAAATCCAGTGTCTTGCCAGTATCAACAATATCTTCAACGATGAGCACGTTGCGACCTTCAATTTTAGTCGACAAATCCGAGGTGATCCGGACCTGACCCGTTGATTGCGTGCCATCATAACTAGCAAGGCCAATGAAATCGATTTCCACCGGGACTTTGATTTGGCGGATGAGATCTGCCGTGAACATGAACGCACCCTTTAGCACCGAGACAACAAGCACCGGCTCGCCGGCATAATCAGCGGTGATTTGATCGCCGAGTTCCTTAATCCGTTTGGCCAGAGCAGCTTCGTCAAAAAGTGGGCGGGTCTTCATGAAATCACCTTCCAAATCAATGTTTCCGGTTCAATATTTTTTTCTTGTGGATCTGCCAGAACAAACGCTCCGGCCAGCATCTCATTGGCAGCATTGGCGTCCGAAATCGACTGAGCGTGAATTTCTGCGAAAGCCTCGCCCGGTTCGATGCGATCACCAACACGCTTCAAGCCAGAAAATCCAACGTAAGGATTGATCTGGTCGGTGACCTTCAAGCGGCCGCCACCCAACATCTGAATAGCGACACCAATGCGCCGAACATCGATGCTCTTGATGATGCCACCCTCGCGCTGATGGACAGAAAGTTCAACCCGCTGACGAACGGGAGCCTTGAAAAACCAGTTGCGATCCTCGAGCGTTCTGCAATCGCCACCCTGGGCTTCAATAATGCTGGCAAACACTTCAAAGGCCTTGCCGCTAGAAAGGTGCCCACGCATACGGGTGCAAGTCTCATGAAAATCCGATTCCGGACGCGCAATCATGACCATGTGGGCCGCAAGTTCAATGGACAACCGGGTGGTGTCCTCTGGGCCTTCGTCTTTCAAAATGTCGATGGTTTCGGCGATTTCAAGGGCGTTGCCGGCCATTGACCCTAGTGGAGATCCCATGTCTGTCAAACAGCAATGAATCTTCAGCCCGAGCTGTTTGGCCGTTGCAACGAGCATCTCGGCCAAGGCTTCGGCCTCTGCTTTTTCACGCATGAAGGCACCGCTGCCAAACTTAACGTCCATCACCAGGCCACCAATTCCTTCCGCCAACTTCTTGGACAGAATAGAAGCCGTGATCAGCGGAATTGATTCCACCGTGGCCGTGACATCTCGAAGGGAATACAAGCGGCGGTCAAGGGGGGCAATTTCGTCAGTCTGACCAAAAAAACCACCATGAAACCGCGCCAGCATCCCGCGCATGTTCTCCGTCGAAACGCGGACCTCCATGCCTGGAATGGCCTCCAGTTTATCTAGGGTTCCACCGGTATGTCCCAGGCCTCGACCGGCAATCATTGGAACGTAAAGGCCCTCGAGAACGCAAAGCGGCAATACAATCAGCGAAGTCTTGTCGCCAATTCCACCGGTGGAATGTTTATCGACGATGAGGTTGCGCGGATAGTCCCAGGCCAAGACCTTCCCGCTGTCCCGCATAATGGTCGTCAGGTCAGCCGTCTCTTGCGCCGTCATGCCGCGCAGCAAGGTGGCCATGAGAAATGCCGACACCTGATAGTCCTCAACCGTGCCCGCAAGAAACCCACCAAAAAAACCATTCAAGGCATCGAATGACACAGCGCCACCGTGGCGTTTGATCCGAATGACTTCCTGGGGAATCAGAATTGAATTTGTGGCTTCGTCACGAATCATTTCACATCCAATAATTGTGTTTCACCGACAATAAAATCGTCATAGGAATCGAGGGTTGCCGCCATGATCCCTTGCAGCCGTCCTGTGAGCTCAACCCTGATCGTTGTGGCATTCTGCTTCCGGGCAGTAGAGACGGCAACGGGAAACGACATTTTGTACTCATTGCGCCCAGGATCCACCATGGCTTCCGACAGGACCGCGCCACCAGATACAACACGCAAGTGCCGCAGGGTCCAGGGCGGATCCAGATAACGTGTGCCGGCAAGGGCTCGGCCGATGTGGACCGTCAACTCACCGCGCGTCGGAGCCAACATTCGAACAGGGCCCGTGGCCAGGTAAGTCCCGGCCCGCCCAAAAACTGGCAGTGCTGAAGGCAATTCGCCGGCATTGGCAGTCGAACCTGATGCTGTCGGGGCAATGGCCTCAATTGGAAAGACCGCATCCAGGGCAGTCAGGGCAGTCAGGCCTTGCATACCGATCTGATTTTGCTCCCTTTGATTTTGCTCCCCTTGATTTTGCTCCGCCGGAAAAATCATGGCGGCACCATTCAGCCCCATGCCTCTCATTTGCTCCACGACCGGCCACGAATCCCGTTGCCATTCCGGGCCGCAGCCACGCACGGGAACAACAAAGGTCGTGTCAGGCGAGGCCAGCGGAGTCGCCCGCAAGTTTTCCAAGAGCCCCGGATCGACCGGGCACGGCAGCAAAATTGTCCGGCGACCGACCGGAACAACTTGTCGGCTGGCCTCAGCATGATCCAAGTCACCTTGGCCCAGCCCCTCAAGGATGGCCACAGTCCCTTTATCGGGCGCCGGAAAAACCTTGAACTCAATCCCAAGGCGATGATTCCGCACGATTGAAAATGGATTAGTCCAAGGCGTTAATGCGATGTCCGAAATAGCGGTCAGGCGTGATGGCTGCGCCCCACGCTGGGCCGGCCCGCAAGCAACCGGCGGGATACTGCCAAGATCTCGTCGCCGAGAAACATCAAAGGGCACACGACACATGAGGCCCTTGGCGCGGCTGAAAAACAACGCCTCGTAAACCCCGTGGGGCAATTCCATACGCACGGGCCATTGACCAACTCGGATGATACCCGCACCGACTGACACACCGCCCTCACCAGAAACCAGGCGCATCATGAGCTTGCGTAGCTCCCTTTGCGCACCCAGTGGCGCCACAGCGACCATGTCCGGAATCTGCGCGGGCGTAGTTTGAACACCATAGAAGCTGACCTGTTCAAGAATTTCAGGCTTCACCTTCAATTTGGATCCCGCAATTTTTTGAAATTTTTCTGCAACCTGAATTCCACCAAGGCGGAGAACAAATGGAATGGGCGTTTCATCCGGTGAATAGGTCTCCAAGGGAATTCGAACGATAGGCCGACGGGCCAGACTTAGCAGCAAAAGGGGATCGCCGCTGTCATTGGCCAGCCATGATTCAGCGGAGGGCGGCGCCAGAGATTCCCGGTGCGGCAATGCCTCACTAAAGTCCAGATCTTGCCCAGCAAAGGGAGCTCCAAGCTCTTGCTCCAACGCCAAGTGAAAACCGTTTTGAACAGCCTGATCCCCGATAAAAATCCAGTAACGCAGCGGAACTCGACGGGCGGTCGGATTAATGCCTAGATTAGCCCCTAGATTAGCCCCTAGATTAGCCCCTTGAACGGCTGCATGAAGCCCATTGGTGACCCGCAGTTTTTTGTTCGTAACGGCCACGACAGTCGTCGGTGCCGGCAAAATCATGAATTGACCGCCAGCAGCTTCGACTTGGACGTAGCTCAGCCGCTTGGGGTTGCCGCCATCCACGAGATCACTTTCAGGCACGGCCAGAAGGCTACCCGGACTGGTCTGCGGTTCAAACGTCAAGCGCACGGGCCCGAAACTGCCTTCTGCCGGTAGAGACTCGATCAAAATCCCCGCCCCTGGTCCACCAACCAGCACGCTTACTTGGGCGAGAGTCTTTTTAACGGTCTCCGGTCCGGCGACAAGGCGCAAAGACAGCCCCGTTACCCCTGCCTCTGGACTTGCCTCCTGGAGGCCCTCTAGACGGACTGCAAGGCCAGGTGCACAGCGCGCAGCACATTCAACCCGCATGGCAACGCCGTCTAGGGCTGGGTTGCGAACATATGTCCGCTTGCCGGCGTCGCCTCGGGCCTCGAACACGGCGAGGATAATTGGAACCAGCGTTCCATTAGGGGCTGGGGAAGTCGGAGAAGTGAGGGAAGTCAGAGAAGTCGTGGTCACGGGCGTCCAGCTACTTTGTTCCCCGGCAACGATGACCTGGAGGCCATTTCGGGCGAGCAGCACGTTGCCGCGATGGGGGGCCAGGTGCGGAAATCTGGCCACCTCAAAAGGCCCGATAGGCAGGGCGAAGGGGGCTGGTGATGCCGAAAATTTACTCCCGACACCATCGCCATCGCCATCGCCATAAAATACAACCGATCGATTTGATTGAAAAAAATAACTCTTTTTACGGTTAATGCCGGAAGCACACCCCGCGAAAAAAAGCGTCGCCAACAGGGCACAAAACAGCCTCGGCCGAAGACTCATTTGGGCGGTTTTCATTGACAAAAAGACCATTTTAAGTAAAACCACAGATCTTTCTATGTATTTCTGACGCAGAGGACTCAATACACATGAACATAGGCCTCGAAGCACCAACAGATTTTCAGTCATCCAAGATAAAAAAACTACCGCCATCGGTAGTAAAAGATATCGAACTGAAGAACCATGCCCGCCGTTTGGCAAATCTATCGCCGATCCGCATCAAGGTTCGGGCCTGTATTTCCTGCGGCACCATGTTTGAATCAGCCGGAAACCGGACCTGTGGCTGCAATACCCGCAGCACCGGATTTATTGCCGGCCGCGAAATCATCTAATAACCATCTGTAATTAAAGACATAAAAAACCCTCAGTCGCAATGTGACCGAGGGTTTTTTATTTTTTCCCTAAAGATCCCCCGACATCCCCCGAAGAATCGCAGACTTGAATGACGGGAGTTTTGATGGACGGCGTAACCAACGATCGTAAACCCTATTTTGTGACCTGGAAGGACGCCCAGGGCCAAATTCAGCGCATTCGACGGATGGCGCCCCCCAAGGCGCACGATTTAAATGTTGGCGACGAGGCGACTTTGGACCGACGCCTTGGCGACGATTTTTCCAAAGGAACCAAAGTGTCTATTGAAGCCAGCAATCAACGCCACCCCAACATCTTGAAGTTAAAAAATGAGAATGGACAAACGACCTTTGTCCCCTATTTTGATTTGACGGGAAACATCCGCCGATTCCGGATGGTGGACGGCGAGCGCACGCAGATGGGCGACCAGACCTCGGGAGGTGATTATATCGACAGCAGTTATCTGGAATGGCCCTGAAGGAAGGTTCGCAAAGAAAAAATCGGTTGCGCATCGGCTGGCTTTTGGTGCATCTTTCTCACCTCGCGAAACGTCGCGTTTGGGGGGATTAGCTCAGCTGGTAGAGCACTAGATTTGCATTCTAGGGGTCAGGAGTTCGAATCTCCTATCCTCCACCAAAAAATCATCGAACCCTGAATTTAAAAAAATTCAGGGTTTTTTGTTTTTGGCATTCATTAATCAGCATTGCCCCTCATTCTGAGGCGCCATGCACCTGACCAAGAAGGGACTCCAGGCGATTGCCCGCCGCGCGCAAACTCAGCATGTGTTCGACTTTTTCCACAATCACGCTAGCGGCCTCGACAGCCGGCATTCCCGCCTCGTAAATGTTTGACAACACCGAATACTCAAACCGGATGGCGTCATTGCCGCTGAACTTTGCCGCCTGCTGCTGCTCAACAGATTCCTGCAAATGATAGATCAAGTAAGCCGACAAGCTCCGCGATGCGAGCGCGCTGCCCCCCGGCCTTTCGCCAATCAGTAAAATGATGCACCGCGTCTTCAGCGCGGCCGCAAGTGGCTCGGCCAGTTTGACGCGTCCATACGGCGCAATGATTGGCCGACCAAGTTTGAAACCTTTGGCCCCAAGACCCGCCAGCAAAACAGGAAAAAGATCGTCGATATTGTAATGCACAGCATCAGCACTGAGTCCGTCAGAAACGACAATCTGGATATCGGTATTTTCTGGCGATAAAATCGCCGTGGATTTGTCATCGATGATCGCACCCAATTCCGGGTGACTGAGATGACTGTCCTTGTCTCTGGCGCGGGTTTCAACAATACGGAAATCCGCTAACTTTTTTAATTGCGCCATATCAAGTTCGTTCTGAATGGCCGCGCGGCCCACGGCCTGATGCAAACGAATTTCGCGGGAAATATCATTCGCCGGTCGCGGCCCCGCATGATCCGTCAGAGAAAACCCAGGAAGGCTCGGAGTGGATCGCAAAAGGTCCGCATATTCGCTATCTGATTCGCAAAACATTCGGGGATTGCCCCAATTTTCGCCCCGCACGAGGCTCCCCGATGCGTCCTGCTTGAAAATACCAAGTTCCAATGCCCACGGAAGAAAATCGGGAGCAGGATTCTTGTCATGAATTTCGCGCAGCGTCTGGTTGTCGTGCCCGCTGGTATCGAAGTATGCAAGCATGCGGTCCGTGTTGAGGCACACATCCATGTAATAAGTGGCACCGGCTGCCGTCAGCATCTCAGTGGCCATTTGCTGGCCTTCCAATCCAATTTTGGAGTGAAGCGTGTAGCAGGGAGCCATACCCATGGGCAAACCAAGGAGTTTGCCCATGAAGTGATCCTGAAGGTTTGCGATAATCATCTCAAAATTATCAAGATGGGTCTCGGGCCCGATGAATCCCGTGACGTTGTTCACCATAAAGGGATCGTAACGACGGGCGAGTCCGTAACAAAGCGCCTCGGTGGCCGTCATGTCGATACCATTATGCTTGCCATAGGTGAACTCGCTGCCCTGGCCGGTCTCAAAATACATGAACTGCTTGGCTTCCCCACATAACGGCCCTTTTTCGGCCATCGTGCGCCAGGCCCGATCGAGAAGATCAACAGAGATATCAAACTCTGAAAGATTGGTCCGTTCAGTTCCCGCCAGGCTCTGAAACATGATTTCTACCGGTGCACCGCGCTCAAGGCAGGCGAGTTGAGTCTTCACGTGAGCCAGAACACAAATCTGCGTAGGCGCCTTGGTATGACGACGGATCTTGTCGAGTTGAAAAAGAATGGCAGAAATGTTTTCAACGGTATCAATGGCAGGATTGACGCCGATGAGGGCATCACCTGATCCGACCGAAAGCCCCACATATGTAAGGCAAGTTATTCCGCGGAGGTCATCGGTCGGATGATTGGGTTGCAGCCGAGATGCCAGAGTTTTGCGGACGCCGATCCGGGTACGGGCCTTGGTGATGTGCTCAATCTTGCGCGCGACGAAAACAAGTTCATGCACGTCCATGATTTTAGCCAGGGCAGCCGCCATGACTCCCGTCAAAGCTGCGCCGATACGCTTAACTTCATCACCGCTGGACCGAAGTAAACGATTTTTAACCTCGCCAACCGTAAGCCCGGCAATCTCCGCAAAGACAGCGCGATCAATGTCATAGTTTACGCGCATCACGGAATCAATAAGTCCAGCATCGTCGGTCAGTGGACGATCGTAAAGATGCTGAAGGGTCAACCCCGACAGAATTGTCCGTGCGCATTCGCGTTCGACTTCCGACGATGCGGCAAGCCCGGCATTGCGGTCCCCCGCCTTACTGATATCCGCCGCACCGAGAAGTTTTTTGAGGCCTTGAAAACCGTAATCCCGATCACTAAAGCTCAAGCGATACCATTCGTCGGGCTTCGGCTGAGGCACGTGAATCTCAGAAATGGCTTTTAAGGATTTTAAGGATTTCATGCGCAATCTCCAGTCTGCGTGGTCCTACATGCCGTAAAAAGACACGGGAACGATTTGATGAATCATCTTGCCAAGGTTGACGAAGCTGGCATCCCGAAGAGACACCTCATCGATGACAACAAGGCGGTAAAAGTTCTGCCCCCATGACGTGGCAAGGGAACCAACCGCCTTACCCACATTTCCGTCTATCAAGAACACCAACACCTTGTCACGGGGATAGGCGACTTTGTGCAGTGCCTCGCGAAGGCTTGCGGCGAATTGCTGGACGCCCTTGGCACCAATGAATTTCCCCTCAACCTGAATCGCCGCACCGGCTCCCGATTTTGCTGCAAGATTTAATAATGGAATGATGCCCTCGGATGTCACTGCAGAGGAAACGCGCCCGATGACTGGCAGGTCTGTGAGGGGGAGTGTCACTGTGGGCGGCAGATAAATCGTGGTCCCGGATATTTCAGTGTTGTGGAGGGCTAGGCCAAAAGCCGTTGCTCGTCCCATATTTTTTGGGCGTTGTTGCTTAAGGCTGGCCGAAAAAAAATCGTCTCCTGCAATCTTGAGGGCAAGGTCCCAGCCGAGGTCACCAAAGGGTGTTATGGATGCCGGCAATTCGCCATCCATCGCCTGGTACACAAGCTCACCGACTCCACCAGAGACCGCGATCGCTGACCGGGCCGGGGCTTCAAACGGTGCCGTTGACTCGGACATCCATGGCGGAAACGAAAAGTGAGCCTGTTCATGGAACTTCGCACAGCCTTCGAATGCAGGTGAGTTTTTTGTAATGGCGTGGCGAATCGTCGTCACATAAAAATCTACGATGGCACCGCGTTCGCGCTCAGAAAGGTCGTCGCCTTCTTTTTTCGCAATCCGCAGATGTGCAAACAAGTGCCTTGCGTATGACGACAGCCCCACGACACGATAAGTTCCGGGAGTCACGCGCACGTGACGCGCGCCAATAAACAGGCAACCCGTGCTGTGAACTTGCCCGTTTGTGCCAAGGGCAATATTTGTTGTGCCGCCACCGATGTCGAGATTGATGAGTGGCTTGGCTGAAAGTTCACGGGAAAGATCACGGGCACTTCCCATGAAGGCCAACCACGATTCAAGTGATGGATCGTTTGCAGTCGCAATGACTGCGTCGCCAATCCGGGCCCGTATGAGCCCACGGATAGCACTGGCGTTTTCTTTTTGAGCGGCGAGGCCGGTGACGATTGCGCCACCGGCAGAAATTTCGCCGGAATTAATTTGCGCAGCGCCTAGCCAAAAATCGATGTAGCTGGCTAGGACTTGCTCATCAATGAGTTCCGAATCAGGTTCTGAATCAACTTCCGAGGGCTTGCTGAGGTATGGGGTGTATTGGGGCTCAGCGGCAAAAAATATCTCGGGCGTTGCATATTCCATCACCCCGGTGATTCCGTTTCTCACGACTTTAGCACGCGCAAAGACAGCGCTGCTCGTGGTCGTTCCGAAGTCGAATCCTGCCATTGTTATCATGGTTTTTTCACCGTCAGAGTCTTAAAATTAATACGGGGCACGACCGTGAGGTCCGCCCCGTATGATACATGCTCATTTGACTTCATTCAAAACCATTTAAAACCGGTCAAATTTATTCAGGCCATTAGAACTGGCCGGTGACACCAAGACCCAACTGGTGTGTGTTGCCGGTCTTCTCTTTGTTGGCGCTGTTCATGAACTTGCCCGACGTCATGCGGTAAGCAACGTACGGGGTCCAATTGTCACCGAAATTCTTGAAGGAAGAACCAATGCTGATTTGGGTCGCGTTGTCGTCCCACTTGGCAGTGGTGTTCGTCTTCTTTTCCGTTCCGCCGTTCACGTCCTTGTCGGTCACGTTGAACGCGTTATACCAGAAAAACGGAACCATCGTGCCCATATCATGCTCTGCGCGCAGGGTCATGTTACCAGAAACGCTGGCCTTGTCGGAATCACCGACAACCATAAACTCAGAATTGGCGCCGTAATCAAACGTCAGAGAAGTTGCGTCAAGCTTGGCGCGGGCACCAACGTTCCAGAACGATGAGTGGTTCAGATCGTATTGGCCGTACTGGATCAGTGGTTTGATCGATCCGAATTCACCGGAGTATTCGAGGATGGCAGCCGGCTGCTTGCTCGAAGTGTTGTACTGGGCTTCCTTGGCAGTCGTTTCAGCAATCTCAACGATGTCGTTAACGAGCTGGACCGTGACTTTGTGCATCGCTCCCAGAGTGTAGTGGAGGCTCAGGGATTCCTGATTGCGACCGAACGTCAACGCCTGGGTGCGATCTCCCCAGATATGGTTGAAGGTATTGTCCTGGTTGCTGAAGCCACCTTGGCGGACATAATCCTTACCCATGGTCATGCTAAACATGTCAGATGCCTTCCAGCTGACATAGGCGATGTCCACAAGATCAGCCGAGGTTGGTTTGAGAAAGTTGAAACGCAGGTTGAAGGAAGCCTTGTCGTTCAGCGTGCCTTTGACGCCAAATTTAACAACGTTCAAGCCAAGAACGGTCGTCGATGAAGCCTTGGCACCTTCTTCGATTTTTGCGAGCCCGCCATTGCTATAGGTCATTTCCGAGCGGAAAAGGCCATACACGTTAGCACTTGGGCCAGCGGTCCCTTCACCCATTGCAGAAGTCGCAACAGCGACGCCAGCCAGCCAGCCACAGAAGCCATAATCGTACGAATGTTTTTTGCAATCACCGTTACACTCCAAACAAAATTAAATAGAAATTATTAATTCATAAAGTCTAAACTAAACTTCATCAAAAACGAAGGTTTGCACCGTCCGGAATTTTGAC
>CANFEB010000033.1 GCA_947445775.1 Oligoflexales bacterium
GTCCCAGTTATGGAGTTGCGCCGCCAATTGTGGTGGGATTTTTTCCCACAAGGCTTTCGCATTCGATTCAAGTTGATTGGCCGTTGCCTTCGCGTTTGTGTCAGATTTTCCGGCCCCGCTGCGGAAAATGACCGCCGCCCGGTCCAAGGCCTCGGCGTCGCGGGTGATGTCCGCCAATCGGTCATTGGCTTCGTGGTAGGTACGGACGTCTTGAGCGATGTCGGCCAAATAGGTTGCGCGGGCGGCTGGTATCAGACTCTCGCGGCGCGTGGATTCGATGGAAGCCGAACGCGCGCTCGTTAGGGAAAAGAGTTGAGTGCCTGCTTTTTGATTTAACTTAGCGACAAGTGCTGCATAGAGCCCATTCGTGCCATCGTCATTGAAACGGCTGGCGATGGTTCCAAAAACCGGGAATTCGTGGTCGGCAAGACGCACGCCTTTGAAGCGGGAACGACGCAAGGTTGTGCGAATGTCGCGGATCGCATCCAACGACTGGGCGCGCTCGAATTTATTCACGGCGATAAAATCGGCAAAATCGAGCATGTCGATTTTTTCAAGTTGGGTTGCAGCACCGTATTCGGCCGTCATGACGTAGACGGTCAAGTCAGAGATGTCGAGAATGCCGGTGTCTCCTTGGCCGATTCCGCTAGTTTCGACAACGATGCAGTCGAAGGGCTGGGTTTTTAGCAGGGCAATTGCATCGCGCGTGACCCCTGCGATTTCCTTGCCGGAGCCCCGGGTTGCAAAGCTACGCAGAAAAATTCTGGGACTGCTGGCGGAATTAAACCGGATCCGGTCGCCCAGAAGTGCCCCGCCCGTTTTTTTCTTGGACGGATCAATACAAATTAGACCTATGCGGGCTTCGGGGTTGTCCCAAAGGATGCGCAACAAAAGTTCATCGGTGAGGGAGCTTTTTCCGGCGCCGCCAGTCCCGGTGATGCCAAGGACTGGGATGGTCCGTGGCCCATGGGACCCCATGTTCAGGTGCTGAATGGCGGTTTCGATGGAAACCTTGCCACTTTCAATGAGGGTTAGAGCCCGGGCAAGGTGGCTGGTGGCTGAGGCCTCGCTACCAACCCAATCCGTGATTTCCCGGTCGGCCGAATGGAGCATGTGTCCGATGATTCCGTCCAGCCCGAGGGCATTGCCGTCTTCCGGGCTGTAAATTTTGGTGACCCCGGCGGCTTCGAGTTCGGCGATTTCCTTGGGTGTGATGACTCCGCCGCCGCCGCCGAAAATTTTGATGCTGGCGCCGCCGCCGGCATCCAGCAACTGCCTGACGTACTTGAAGAATTCCATGTGGCCGCCCTGATAGCTGGAAATCGCCACGGCATGGGCGTCTTCCTGGATGGCAGCCTCGGCGACTTCGGCGGCGGTGCGGTTGTGCCCAAGGTGGATCACCTCAGCGCCACGGGCCTGGAGCAGGCGACGCATGATGTTGATGCTGGCGTCATGCCCGTCAAACAGGGCTGTGGCCGTAATGAAACGCAATTTGTGACGTGGAGAGTAAGTTTGCATTGAGTTCGTCATGGTTTCCATCAATCTGGTCTGGAACTTTTGGCGTGTCCGTATCATTATAACGAACCATATTCTTAACAAAACTTCGGCGCTTATGGCACAAAATCTCGTTTTGACCTTCGACAACACAGAAATCGCCTTTTGCTCGCTCACAGATGCCGAGCTTTTGCGCGCTTATGCACTGTTCAAAATGATTGGATTTCGGGGGCTAGTGAAAATCGGCCCGCGTATTATCTCGACGGCAATGCGCTGGCGTTTGCCGGTGTCTGGGGTCATCAAGTATACGATTTTCAAACATTTTTGCGGCGGTGAATCGATTGAGGATTCCAGCCCCATGATCGACCGGCTGAGCCGCTTTAATGTCGGAACCATCCTAGATTATTCTGTCGAAGGCGGGCGGCGGGAGCGAGACTTTGATGCGGCCGCCCAAGAAGTGATGCGCACCATTGAGGCCGCCGCTGGCAATAAGAAGATTCCTTTTGCCGTATTCAAGGTGTCGGCCTTGGGGAGCCAGCGAGCTCTTGAGGCCGCGTCCCGCGATAGGGGCTCTGGAGGAATTAGCGGTGTTCATCTGCGGGTTTTAAAAATCTGCCAATTGGCCGCTGACCGCAATGTCCGGATTTTAATCGATGCCGAAGAAACCTGGATTCAAGATGCCATTGACGTCATGGCCGAAGAAATGATGGCGCGATTCAATCGCGATGGGCGAACGATTGTTTATACCACGGTCCAACTGTACCGGACCGGACGCCTCCAAGTCATGGAAGAACAGTTGCAGCGCGCTCGCAACCAATCGTTCAAGATCGGCCTTAAACTCGTTCGCGGTGCTTATATGGAAAAGGAACGGGCGCTTGCTGCGAAATCTAAATTAGCTTCACCGATTCAGCCCGACAAAATGGCCACGGACCGGCAGTTTGACCAGGCAACGACCTGGTGTATCGAGCATCTTGACGACGTGTCTTTTTGTGCCGGGACCCATAACGAGGTTTCATGCCTTGTAATTGCAGGAGCCATGGCAAGGCTTGAAATCTCACGAGACGATACTCGGATTTGGTTTTCGCAACTTCTCGGGATGAGTGACCATTTGTCATTCAATCTGGCTGCTGCGGGTTACAACGTTGCGAAATATGTCCCCTATGGCCCGGTCAAGTCGGCCTTGCCTTATCTGTTTCGGCGCGCGGAGGAAAACACTTCGGTGGCGGGGCAAGCGGGACGGGAACTTTTGCTGCTCACCAAAGAAATCCGGCGCCGGGGAATCGGTCTTCGCGGAATCAGTAGGACATCACATTCAGCATTGCGCTGACCCAGCGACCATTCAGGCTACGCGCATGAACGAGCATTCGGCCTTCAGTCAGGCGGTTGGCGTCAAGTGCGACATCGATTGCGAAGGGAACTTCTACTTGCGCGCAGTCTCCTTTGCGCATTCCCATCACTGGCAAAATTTCAATAGAGTCAGGGAAATACTTTGTAGCCACGTGATCCAGGAACATGCACGAATTTGTGAAGCGGCCGCGTAGCGTGGCCATTTGCTCTCCGGGATTTGTTTCCTTCTGGTCGAGCAACAAGACTTCAACAGGTGCATAGAGAAAATCATCCGGGTACTTGGACTCTGCCTTGGCGACCAAAAGCGCTCCCATTTCGCGGCCTTCCTTAGATTGGATTCGGTAATGGCCAGGCGAGAGCATGCCAAGTTCCACTTCTTGGGTGAAGGGAACGAGTGCCTCGATGCACGGGACGTTAAAATAGTTGGCGCGGGCTTGGAAACTGATTGTTTTTGTGGCGTCGTTGACCTGAACTTCCGGCTTTGTAATCCGGTAACAGCCGTCTGGAAGGTAACCATCCAAAACAACTACTGAATTATCGTTTGAGTCGAGGCCCTTTGGGGTAAAAACCCGGGCGACCTTGATGTTGCGGACTTCTTCGGGATTATGGCTGTCAGCGGCCAAGGCAACCCCAGTTCCAGGGATGTTAGCGATCGCTAATGCTCCGGCGACGATTGCGGATCTAAAGTTAATTCGTTTCATGGCTGACCCCTTCGGCGGTTGCGGAACTGGCGGACCCGTGCCGCGAACTGGCTAGGACCGGTTCGCAGACTTAGCATGGCAAACGGTGCAAAGACAGCACCAACGATCAAGCCATTGGCGGCTCATCTCCACGCTATTCTGCCCATTATTCGGCAATTTCTCTGACAGAGGGAGGGCCTCGTAGCCTTGCCAGTTATAATCCAAGTTCAGCGAGACCCTTTTGCCAGGGCAAATAATTCACGCCGTCTCGAACGCGCTCATGCGGGTCCAGCGACAAACAAAAAGATTCTGACTGTTCGAGCGACGGCGCCAAGGATCTCAAATAACGAGTATTGTGCTCGTCCGTTCTTTGGCTCGACTTGATTTCAACGAGGGCTGTGGGCATGCCCGGACGATCAATCACAAGATGCTCAAACGCGGCCCCAAACGCAATATGCGCGAAGTTTACGACCTTCCCATTACATTGCGCCGCAATTTCCAGGAACTTTCGAAATGGATCCAAATCTTGTATGAGATGCTCAGCCCAGACTTCCTCATTGAGGTAGGTTAATCCGTAGCTTGTCAGAAAGTCCTCGCATTCAGAATCATCAATGCAGCTAAAAATCTTCGGTAAAGAACCATAAGCTAAAACACGATTAATCTCAAAATCATCGCCGAGTTCACGATGAGTCAAGGGAAACAGATTTCGCCTTGCACTCGTCGTATAACAAATCGGGTGTTAGCGCATATCGGTCCTCGACCTTTCGGTCCAGCAGGTCCAGCCATAAAACCGATTCGGAGTAAATCTGGGCGCGGAGTAGCGAAGTTTTCCCCGTGCCGCGGGCACCAAACAGAAAAAAACCATTAGTTTTCGGTAGCTTACATCCACGAGTGAACATTCACACACTCTATTCCTGATCGGCCGGACATATCCGGATTGCAGTGCTGAAGCTGGTTTTAGTCAAATAAATTGGGTTCATGAAAACCCTGACAAATTCCCGATCAGAATGTCCGCACCCCGTTCATTTTCGGCGGCTACGGAACTGGCGGACCCGTGCCGCGAACTGGCTGGGACCCGTACGCAGCCTTACCATTGCAAACGGTGCAAAGACGGCACCAACGATCAAGCCATTGGCGAGGATCGATAAAAGTGCGCTGAATTTTTTGCCGGCGAATTGCGGGAAAAAGAAGTGCTCCTTCGCTGCGCTCAGGATGACGGAGTCGCTCAGAATGACGTTTGCCATTGTGATGGCCACAAAGGTCGCCACGGTTAGTAAGGCAATGGATCGAAATGTTTCTCCCCAATGGACGACAAGCTTGTCGCGAGTCATTCCAGCCATAAGCAGCAGGGCATTGCCAGTCAGTGTCGCAGACGTCGTCAGGGCTAGGCCGCGATGGCCATATTTTGTAACCAGAAAATCATTGGCAACATAGTTGACTGCGATTGAGGCAATGCCGACCCACATCGCATAGCGCGTGCGTTCCGTCGCGTAATAATAGGAATTTAATACCTTCAACAAACCGTAGCTGACCAAGCCGAGGCTGTATGCCTGAAGGGCAATAGCGGTGGCGGAAGAGTCGCGCGCGGTAAAACGTCCGGCTTCGTAGAAGAAGGTAATGATCCCAGGCGACGCAACGTAAAGAAATGCAAATGATGGCAATAAAAGCCAGACCACAAGTTCCAGCGCGTTGGTGATCTCCGTGGAAACGGCAGCATCGATCCGCTTGTTTGAATGGGCGGTGGCGCGGGCGATGGCACGGGTCAGGGCTGGTAAGACGGCGGTGCTGATGGCGACCCCGAACATCCCAATGGGAAGCTGTAGAAAGCGGAATGCAAAGTTGAGCCAGGTCACAGCCCCAGGTTCCAATGAGGTCGCGAAATTTGTGTTCACAATGACATTGACCTGCCCGGCGCTGGCGGCAATGACCATGGGAATCATGAGCGCGGCGACCTTTCGAATTTCGGGGGTCCACGGGATCAATTTTGTGACCGGGCGTTTTAAGGCTTCCTTCAGGCCGCGGGCGGTAAACCACATTTGCATCCCCGCCCCGCTGAGAACTCCGATGCTTAGTCCCGTGATGGCGGCGTCTCCCAGCCAGGCCGAAAATTCAGGGCTGCAGGTGGCGGCAAGCAACGGGGATAACAGTAGGGCGCCCCCGATATTGGCTAGATTGAAGGCAAAAGGTGACACCGCCGAGACGAAGAACCGACCTTTTTTGTGGAGCGCCCCAGTAATGATCGAGGTCAGGGCGAAAATGGCGATGGTGGGAAACAGGATCTGAGTTTGGCGGACGGCGATGGCTGTGAATAGGGCGCTGTCGGGCGCTGACCCGCGCCGGCTCATCAGGGCGACCAGCCACGGGGCGCAGGCGATGCCGATCAGGGCGACCGCAAGGCCCAGCCACAGGACAATCCTCAGGGCGTCGTGAAGGAGGTTGCGGGCGGTGGCTTCGTTGCGCTCTGCCGTGGCCGTGTAAACCTGGGTGAACGAGCTACCTAGGGCCCCCTCGGCAATCAATTCCCGAAGCAGGTTTGGAATCCGGTAGGCGACCACGAACGCATCCATGACGGTCCCGGCGCCAAAAACAGCTCCCACGACGGATTCCCGAATAACGCCGGACACACGACTGACTGCAGTTCCGGCGGTGAAAAACGCGCTGGAGCGTGCGGTCGCGGATTTGGCATTCGCCGGCAGTTCGAGGGGTGACATCAGATATCCTTTGCCCAAAGTTTTCCAATTTGCGAAAGATGCTTGCAACAAGATTTCGCGTGCTTGTCTGTCTGGGTGGAGTTCGGGTAAGGTTTCAAGTCGAAGTCAGCCGCTAATTTAGATTCTAATTTCTGGGGGTTGGTTGTCCATGCTCAAATTCCCGAAGCCCTTGACGATTATCCCGCTGGCTCTTTTTGCGGCGACATTGCTTGTAGCTGTCGGACCAGCCGCCCGTTTTCCAGGCGAACCCGGCAGCGATCCATGGATGCGTCGGCCAAATGATCCAGATTATGCGACCACATGGCAATATTTTTCCCACATTCCCTACACCCAGGTAACTCAAGTATCCGAGGCTG
Source organism: Oligoflexales bacterium (assembly GCA_947445775.1). Taxonomy (GTDB): domain Bacteria; phylum Bdellovibrionota_B; class Oligoflexia; order Oligoflexales; family RGVZ01; genus RGVZ01. The sequence goes on from CANFEB010000033.1 coordinate 6,589, forward strand.
AGACCCGCCTCGGTGCGGGTATGCATGTTGACCGTGCCTGGCAGATCCATACGGGAACTCCGGTCACTAAAATCGCAGTCCTCGATTCTGGCATTCTGTGGGACGCGCCAGACCTGCGCGAGCGCTATGCTTTAAACTTGGGCGAAGTGCCGATGCCGCAGGGCGCAACCGTTCATGACGCCAATGGCGACGGGCGGGTTTCCCCGTCCGATTGGCTTTTAGATCCCAGGCTGGCAACCCAGGCCCAGAAAGGCTTTCTGACGCCGGACGATTTGCTGGCCGTTTTTTCTGACGGTACGGATGCCGACGGCAATGGCTACACCGACGATATTTCGGGATGGGATTTTCTCGAACGTGACAACAACCCGGCGGATCGAACCCAATTTGGCCATGGCACCATGGAAGGCAAGATGTCTGCGGGGGCAGTCAACAACGGCATAGAATCTGCCGGAGCGTGCGGCGATTGTTCGGTGGCCTTTTTTCGCGTCAACGACAGCTTCATTGCCGGCAGCAATACCATCGCGGCAGCCATACGCTACGCGGTCGACAATGGTTTTTCAGTGGTGCAGGCGGCTTTGGGTCCGATCGACATGACTCCAGCACTCTATGCGGCAGTCGATTATGCGTGGACGAAAGATGTTGTGGTTGTTGCCACCGCTGGTGATGAAAATAGTTTCCACAGCAATCAGCCGGCCGTGCTTGATCAGGTTCTTTATGTGAATGCCCTGCGCTTTAACGGCAAGACTCCGCTGGAATCTTCGAGCTACTTGGCGTTCAATACTTGCAGTAATTTCGGTGCGCGTTTGGATGTCAGCGCTTCTGGAAAGGCTTGTTCGTCAGAAGCCACAGCCCGTTTGGCGGGAATTGTGGCTTTGGCAAAATCTTTTGCCGCCCAGACCGGGCGTCGCTATTCCGCTGCGGAAATTGTCGCCACAGTGCGCCATACGGCCGATGATATCAATCTTGGTGCTGATGGCGCTGTAAGTGGTGCTGTAAGTGGCCCGTCTGCCGATCTCAGGGCCGGACGCATGCCTACCTTTGAGGGTTGGGATTCCACGACTGGCCATGGGCGGGTGAATGCTGCTTCCCTGTTGCAGGCCATTGAACGAGATCAGGTGTTTCCGGGCGGGCGCATTGTTTCGCCTACATGGTTTGACATTGTTAATGATGCGGCTGTGTCGTTGCCGGTCAGCGTGTCTGTTCCCTTGCCGCGAACAGGTGCGCTGCGCCTGCGCCTGAAGATCCAAAAGGGCGTAGAGGAAGAGGGGGCGGAAACCGCGGAGCTCGCGGCAACGCCTGTGCTGACCGGTGCTTTCAATGATCAGTTGGCGGTGGTAGATATTGGTCAGTTGAGCACCCTTAAACCTTCCCCCAATGAAGACAATCGCTACCGCGATGCCTGGACGTTGATTCTGGAAATTGAGGATTTGTCGGGCAGGATCAGCCGGGTTCGACGGACTTTCTTTCAAATTTCCGGCGGACTTGGAGCCGTTTCCGGGCGAATTTTCCGGGGGCCAAATACCCTTCATGCCTCCGTTGAGGGGGCTCCGGTTTTTTATGATTTTGATGGGGACGGGCGCGACGAATTAATTTTTGCCGACGGGGCAGGCTTGGTTCATGCGCTCGACTCACAGCACGGAACTGTGATGACGCCGACTGGCCTGCACGGAGAGCGCTCTGGATTTCCAGTGGCGATGCCAGCCTCGCGGTTGACGCGGTCGTTATCGGCAAGTGTTTTTGCAAGCGTGGCAGTTGGGGAGATTGAAGCCGGCAAGCCAGCAATCGTGGCGGTGTCGGAGGAAGGGCATGTCGTTGCGATCAATCCAAGCGGGAAATTTTTCCCGGGATTTCCAGTAGCCACTCCATTTTTGGATTTTGCGGAAGTAAAATCGAGTGCCGGTCTAGCGTCTGGGGTGCTTGCCGCGCCGGTCATTGCAGATCTTGATGGTGATGGTCGCGCAGAAATCATTGTGGCGGGGCTGGATGGATTTGTTTACGCGTTTCGGTCCGACGGAACCACGCAGCCAGGATTTCCCGTTCCCGTCAAACATCAGGGGTTGCTGGCTAAGATTGTGTCGTCGCCAGCCGTATATGACGTGAACCGGGATGGCATTCTTGACCTCGTCTTTGGCACGGCCCACTACAGTGAGACCGCTGGATTTTTGTTTGCGGTGAGCGGCCGTGGGATCTTGGACCAACCGGCGATCCTGGCGGGCTTTCCAGTCAAGATTCCCGTGTTACGCAATAATATTTTGCCGCTGATTGGAACCGGAATTGCCACAGCACCAGCCATCGGCGATCTTGATGGTGATGGGATTGCTGAAATTGTCGCCCACGGATTTGTTGGTAAGGCCTATATTGTCGGACTCGACGGCAAATTGAAGAGATCCCTTGCCATGACGCCGTCGACCTCCAGTCCAGCCGTTGCAGAAGAAGAAATGGCTGTGGGGTTTGGGCAGGCAGCCATTGCCGATTTGGATGGGGATGGAGTTGGAAGCATATTTGCTCCGGGCGTAGGCCGCAGAATTCTTGTCAGCCTCATGATGGGCGGCAGCCGGATTCCTTATAGTTTTCTTGTGGGCGGATGGTCCGGAAAGACCGGGCAGATGATTTCGTCATTTCCGCGAATTCTTGCCGATACGCCGATCATGGGCTCGCCTGTATTTGCAGACGTCACAGGTGACGGTCGGGCGGAGGTCATTGTGGCAGACGCTGGATTTGAACTCCATGCCTTTGAACTCCCTGCCTTTGATCGTCATCGCAGTGCCGGGTCTGAGGAAGCCACGGGCTTTCCCAAGCGGACTGGCGGTTGGATGTTTGGTAGTCCTGCGGCTGGCGACTTTGATGGCGATGGGCGGGTTGATATCGCCGGCGCAACCAGAGAGGGATTTGTCTTTATTTGGCCGACAACAGGAAAAATTTCGGCCACCGGTCGCCACGGTTATCACTACAAGGGAAATCCACAGAGGACCGGTGTGTGGTTGCAAGAGAGAGCGAAAATTCTAGGAGGTGCCAAGTGATCGCCAAAGCCAATGTTTTATTTTTCTTGATGTTTGGTTTAGCGGCTGCCTCAATCGCGTCCGTTGCTAGAGCAGAAAGCACGCCCGATGCCCTGAAACTGGATATGACCCAAGACGGGCTTGATGCCTTGGCCCGTGAAATCCAGTCACGTTATATGCATGATATTGATTCCCGTAAAATCGACGACATTCTCAAAACCCTTCCCAACGGATGGGATATGGAAACGCGCGGCTTGAAATACAGCGTTGATTTCAAAAAATTAAACTTGAGGGCTACCAAGGAAGGAATTCGGGTTGAATTCGCCGTGGACGGAGTCAATCTTCATGCCGACTCGATGAAAGTCTCCAGGCCATTCCTTTGGTGGACCATTGCATCGACTTGTAGCGGTATCGATGTGAGTGTTGCCGGTTCTGCTGAAGCGGCAATGGCGCTGCTGCTGATGCCAATCATCACGGATGCTGGAAATTTGGATGCAGACCTGCGTGAATTGACATTTACGATCGATCCAGACGCTTATGTTGTTCAGGGACCTATGTCTTGTTCCGGAATTCTTGGTCTAGGGTCATATATGAAGGATGCTATCGCCGGAGTTTTGGCTGGAGCCAGGGCGCAGGTTGCCGACATTGTAAAACAGCAGGTTTCAGGGCTGCTACCCGAGGCAATCGCTCACATTGACGGCATGATGCACCAATCCTATGAATTGCACGTCGGCTATCCAGGAGTGCCGTTTTCGCAGGATATATTGCTAACGGCGTCCCCAGCTACGATCGAGGCCCACGACGGTCGTCTGGTTTTTGTGATGAGTACCGAGCTGTCAGCGGCATCCAAAAAAGAATTTTTAGAAGGCAGGCAACAGGAACGGCGCATGTCCACAGTTCCTCCCGGCGTAGTTTTTGGGTCGCTCGGATTGAACAAAAAAGTGATCAATGACGCCTTGGGGGCATTGCACCCGGCGGCCCAGCAGGAGTTTGAATTGAATCCGGACTGGTTGCCGCAACTTCGGGATTATTTAACAACGGACACCCTTGCCAACGTGTGGCCTGATTTGAACGAGCTTAACCTTGAAACCACCGAGGTCCGGGCATTCATCAGTTGTCCGGGCTTGCCGAGTGTCCAGCCTATTATGGACCCTGTCAGCGGGCCCCTGGACAGCAACGGTTCAAAACGCGCGATGAAATTCGGCGTCAATATTCCGGACGCGCTTTTGTCTATTATGGTCAAGGTGGATGGAGCGTGGATCAAGTATGCAAACATTAATGCTCATCTCTCCGTTCCGCTGGCCATTGAGATGGAGGACGGCGAACTGGAAGTACAGTTGGCCGAGCCTGGGGTTGTGGCCATCAGCGGCAGTTGGGCCGCCGGATACCAACCGACGATTGATATTTTCGAGGCGGACCTTGCACAGGTTATCGTCAAAAGCCTGTTTGAAATGGCTTATCTCCGCGGGCCACTGCTGCAGCTCATGGTTCCGCTCTATGACTTTGGCGGAGGCCGAATGGCCTTCTCCAATCCGCGGTCGGATGATCCGTTCTTCTCAATTGATCTGATTGCCGCAAAGCGCTGAGGCCAAGCGGCATCTATTTGACGTTGGCGGCGCTGCTTCGAGCCTTGCTGGCCTCTTCGCGAATCTGTGCCGGGGTTTTGTCGCGGACGAAAATATTGGTGTCCAAATCAGGATCTGAAGTTTTTTCCGTGGCTACTTTTTCCAAGGCATCTGCGGCTGTCAGCAGGGCTTTCCGGCGTACTTCCGGAAATTCTGGGAAATCCTTATCTACTTGAAGGTACCGGTAGGCACATGAGTGGTAGATTTTTTTGCGGCAATAAAAATCGCTGATGAATACGGCGTGCTCCGCCAAACGTTTGCGGCCTGATAGAATCAATTGGCGAGCCTCGACAGTGTATTTGCTGTCTGGATAAGAAGCCAAAAGCTTGTGCCATTCTTCGATGGCCTTGGCTGTGAATTCTTGCTCACGGTTGACTTCCTCCGGTGCGTCTTTCCAGTAGGATTCCCCCACCCGGTACATGGCGAAGTCGCCTTGTGGGTGCTTTGGGTGCAGTTTGGCGAACTGTTCATACGAAACAACCGCCTCTGGATAGCGTCCCAGTTGAAATTGGGCATTGGCAATGAGAAGCTCGGCTTCGGTTGCGTATTGGCTGTAGGGAAAGCGTGATTTAAATTCGCCGAGCTTAGAAATTGCAATCTCAAAGCTCTCGTCGTTGTAGGGTTCCTTGGCCAGGGCGAACGAGGCTTTGGGGTCGTTTGGGTCCAGTTCCTTTTCGGTGCAGGCGACTAGGCCGAAAAAGAGCGCAGCGGCTATGGCACATACTCGCGTATTCATGGAGGTTTGGCCCATTTTTTTCCATTGTTCCAGAACGCCGTTGAACATCCTGAAATCCTTGCAAAATAAGTTTGACTGAAACCTACATACCAAAGTGAAGATGCCGATACTACTAAGAGATGAACTATAGACCATCAAATGCCCCCAAGCCCCCCCCGACGCAACGGCTGCACAGCAGGTTGGGTTCGGTGAAGCATACGCTGTTGTGGGCAATTGCCATTTCCGCATTGCTCCACATGGTAACGGTGTGGCGCATGGGAGTCTGGGGTGGCGAAGCCCGCCGCGATCGCGAACTGGTCAAGCCGCTTACTTTGCGGATCAAGCCCCTGCCCGACCGCAAACCGGCGCAGCAGCAACGTTCAATCGTGGAGACCAAACAGACTCCGACGGCCCCGCCCGAAGTTGCGGCCAAGCTTGGCGCTCAAGATCATCAGGCCAAGCGTGAGACTCGGCTGCCTGACCGCCCCTCAAACCAAGGCGAATTTGGTTCTAAAAAAGTCGAGTCAAAGCCTGAAAAAAGTGGCCGACCAGTAGAAATTGCGAACGATCCCCATGGCCAGGTGCGGGTTCTGCGTAAAGACAGACCCCGCAATGCTTATGAGGCCCTTTTGCAAGAACAATTGACCCGGCCTTCTAAATCCGGAAAAGCGGGCGCGGCGGGCCGATCTGAATATCTTGATGACAAGATTCCCGAAGGCGACCGGGTTGACCTGAACACCACCAATTATAAATATCTTTCTTATTTTATTGGCCTGCGCAAATCGATTGAATTGACCTGGGTATATCCCTCAACTGCTGTGCGCCAAGGCCTACAGGGCGAAGTCCGGTTAGAGTTTAAAATCGAAAAGGACGGGCGCATGACGCGCATTCGCGTGTTGAGTTCTTCTGGCTACGAGGCCCTCGACCGCGCCATCGTGGATGCGATTAAATTGGCGGCCCCATTTTCCCCGCTGCCCACATCAATGGCCAAAGATTCTTTGGTCATCACGGCCACCTTCCGCTACGTCCTTTATGCTTACAATTCCCTCTGACCCTGCTTTGGTCTGGCCATGGCGGCCGGTTCGCGTTAAGATCCATCCATAGCTCCGGTGCCAAATAGATTATTCAGTCTGGGGGACTCAACTTGCGTTTGTTGACCACCATGTTTATTTCGTTGTCCTTTTTAGTCGGTTGCATGCACCGCGGTATTCCTGGATCTGCAACGACTGATCATCCCCGCCCCAAACTGACGGAGTTTAAACCGGGTATTCCTGCCGGCGACAATCTAAGTCCGGACCATGAAGCTGAAGCCGCCAGTGAAGCGAGTGCCGAGACAGAAGATGGCTTTGAGCTGACCGAAGAAATTCTCGAAGAAGGTCTGTGCAAGGACGATATCTACGCGACTTGGTTGAAGAATCAATATAACGCCGGCCACTCATCGGCCAAGGTGTCGTCTGCAACTGAATTTGATGCCAATACCAACCCGGGTGGCAAGGGCAACCGTCGCCTTTACTCCAAGGGTTCGCGCCGCAATCGTGCGCAGCGCGGCGCCTCTGAGTCTAAGGACATGGCCGCTTTGCATTATGCCGCCAATCGTTTTGTTGGCGAGATAACCGACTACTACGGCGGCATTCCTCTGGTGGCCCATCCTCGCGTCGAGTTCTGGATCCGCTACTTCAAGACTCAGGGCCGGGCATCGTTTTTGAAATGGCTCGTTCGCGGTGAGTCGGTTCATCAGGTGGTAGAACCGCTGCTCCGCGATCAGGGACTGCCGACAGAACTTTATTTCCTTGCCATGGTGGAATCAGGATTTTCAAATGCCGCATACAGTCGGGCCAAGGCCACTGGCACCTGGCAATTCATGTCTGGAACGGCAAAACTGTATGGCCTCAGGATTGACTATTGGATCGATGAACGTCGTGACCCGGTGAAATCAACCCTTGCTGCCGCGGAATTTTTGCGCGACTTGTACGAAGACTTTGGCGATTGGCATCTCGCCATGGCGGCCTACAATGCTGGGCCTGGCAAGATTCGCAGGGCGATGCGCCAGTCCGGCAAGAAAACTTTTTGGGATATTGCCGACACCAACCTGATCCGCCCAGAGACGAAGCACTATGTTCCCAAGGTACTCGCAGCGTTGACCCTTGCCAGTAATCCCAAACTGCATGGCTTTGATGTCAAACCAGATCCTGGCAACGAGATACCCGCAACCAGTGTCCTGGTGAAAGATCCGGTCAGGCTCAGTGAAGTCGCCATAAAATTGAATATTCCCGTGCGGTCTCTGCGTAGTTGGAACCCGGAACTCGTCCAAGAGATCACCCCACCCCGCCGCGCCCGCAGTAATCCCGACGGCTACCGATTGCGTCTGCCGGAGCCCTTGGCGATAAAATTCTCGCAAGTCCAGCAATCCCTGGCGGCCGTCGAGGTCAAAGATATTCATATGCACAGGATCAAGCCGGGCGAAACCTTGGCGAGAATCGCTCAGCGTTATAAGGTCCGCGTGAATCAGATTCTTTCGCTTAATCCGGCGCTCCGCCCGACGCGGTTGCGGACTGGCGCAGAAATCGCTGTACCCGTCCCCAGTTTCGTTGCCAAGACGCAAGCGGGTCGTTCCTGACCTAAGGGAGATATTCGGTGGATCTCAGGTGCGAGCCTTTTATTGAGCCGCGTATTTTTTCTCCCGGGCCGACTCCAGTCCCGCTCGATGCCAAACTGGCTCCGTTGGCAGCGGAGATTTATCACCGGACTGACGATTTCTACGCGTTGCACCTCAAGTGTTGCGAAATGCTGCGTCCGATTTTTGGCTGCACCCGAATTCCCGTGATCCTGACTTGTTCTGGAACGGGCGGTCTTGAGGCGGCAATGGTCAATTTGACCGCCGCTGGCGACGAAGTGATTGTGGTCAACGGCGGCAAGTTTGGCGAACGTTGGGAAGAGCTGGCCGTTAAATATGGCTGTGACACGAAGGTCTTGAAGGTCGCCTCCGGCGAGAGCGCCAGGGCGACTGATCTGGATGTGCTGTTGGCAGAATGCCGGTCTCCAAAGGCTTTTTTCATCCAGGCCAATGAAACCTCGACTGGGGTTCGCCATCCAGTCAGCGAGCTGGTCAAATCTTTAAAATCAAAGTTTCCGGACTGCCTCGTGGTGGTCGATGCGATCTCGTCCCTGGGCGCTCATCCGTTGAATATGAATACAGATGGGTTTGATTGTGCGATCTCCGCCAGTCAAAAGGGCTTTGGACTAAATCCGGGATTGGCTTTCATCGCACTCTCCGACCGCGCGTGGGATTGGTTGTTGGCCGGCCAGTCGAAGCGCCCTAGCTTTTATTTTGATCTGGTCAAGGAGTTCAAAGGTCAGGGCAAGGGACGCTCCGCTTGGACACCAGCAATTGGCTTGATTCAGGGGTTGGCTGTCGTCCTTGAAAAGATTCACGCAATTGGGATCGCTGCCATGATCCACAACCACGAACATCTGGCGGGTGCCGTCCGGGCATCTTTGCCTGCCATGGGCCTCGAATTATTCCCCAAGTTCCATCCCTCCAATGCTTTGACGGCGATCCGCGTTCCCCAAAGTCTAGACGGCACCAAGTTGCAGGCCGTGATCCGGGAACGTTACGGGGTGACCATTCCGGGCGGGCAAGACGAGCTGAAGGGCAAGATTTTGCGCCTTTCAAACCTTGGTTTTGTGAATCGCTTTGACATTATTCATGCGCTGAGTGCGCTTGAGTTTGGCCTGCGAGACATGGGCCACACGCCCTGTTCTGGTGCAAATCTGGGCGCGGGCGTCCGCGCATTCATGCAGGCTCTGGACGCCTGATTCGGTGTGGGCTCAATTCATTGCGGAGGCTTGTCAGATGGCAGGGCTACTGCTAGTCTCCGCCTTCGAATCAGTATATTTCAGAGGATGCCAATGAAGATTGTCGTACTGCTCAAGCAAACTCCAGACACCGAAACTAAAATCAAGATTGATGCTTCAGGTTCCGCGATCGATCATGCGGACACCAAGTTCATCATCAACCCTTACGATGAATTCGCCATCGAAGAGGCCCTTCAGACCAAAGAAAAAGCCGGCGGCACGCCCGAAGTTGTGATTATGAGCTTCGGCGATGACAAGGCTCGCGAATTGATCATCAAGGGGCTCGCTATGGGTGGCGACCGTGGTGTTCTGATCTCGAACGCCGGCCTTGAAACTGCGGATTCCCTGACGGTGGCCAAGGTCCTGGCGGCGGCGATCAAGGCCGAAGGTGCGTCCTTGGTTTTGTGCGGACGTCAGGCGATTGATGACGACAATATGCATGTTGGTACGATGGCGGCCGAATTGCTTTCATGGCCCCACGTCAACGTCGTCACTAAGATGGCGTTGAATGGTGAGAAGGTCACGGTGGAGCGTGAAGTCGAGGGCGGCAAGGTTGAAGTTTATGAAGTGGGGCTGCCGGCAGTTTTCGGCGCTCATAAATCATTGAACACACCGCGCTACGCATCGCTGCCCGGAATTATGAAGGCCAAAAAGAAACCCTTTGAGACGAAATCGCCTGCCGATTACGGACTGAATTCTGCTGATTTGAAGGGCAAGATTAAAGTCGCGATTAAAAGTTTCGAGTATCCTCCGGCAAAACCAGCCGGGAAGTTGTTCCAGGGCGAAGAAATCGAAGTCATGGTTGAAAAAGTTGTGAAGCTCCTGCGGGAAGAAGCCAAGATTATCTGAAGTATTTTACGGAGAATTTCGGGCATGAAAGTCCTCGTCTTTATTGAACAGCGTGACGGCAAGGTTAAGTCATCAGCCTACGAAGCACTTACGGTTGGAGCCCGGCTGGCAGGCTCACCTGCCGATGCAGCGGCGGTTCTCGTTGGTGCCGATGTGGCGTCCCTGGCAAGTCAAATGGCCGGCTACGGGGTTGACAAGGTTTATACGGTTTCTGGCGCAGAATTCGCGCTTTACAACGCCATGGGATATTCTGCGGCCGTAGAAGCCGCGATCAAGGATTTTTCTCCGCAGGTTGTCGTCGGAGTCGCTTCTCCGATGGGCCGCGACTTCTTCCCGAGGCTTGCTGCTAGGATGGATGCCGCACTTTTGACGGACGTGATTGCAGTTGAGTGGAAGGATGGCGCTCTGCACGGAACGAAGCCAATGTACTCGGGCAAGTGCCGTGCGCATTTAGTCTCGCAAAACTGCAATTTGCACATGGTGACAATCCGTCCCAATGTGATGCCAGCACAAAAATCTGCTTCCGGTGCCGCTACAGCCAGCGCATTGCCGGTTGCGGGAGCGTCGGCCTTGATGAATACGATGAAGACGCTGGAAATTCGTAAGGGCAAGAGTGAAAAGGCCGACCTCACGGATGCCAAGCTGATTATTTCTGGTGGTCGTGCGATGGCCAACGCCGATAATTTCAAGATCCTTCACGAATGCGCAGATGTCATTGGTGCTACGGTGGGCGCTTCGCGCGCGGCAGTTGACTCGGGCTATGCGACCCACGACATGCAGGTTGGTCAAACCGGAAAAACGGTCAATCCAAATCTTTATATAGCCTGCGGCATCAGCGGTTCCATCCAGCATATGGCTGGCATGCGCACCTCCAAGGTGATCGTTGCCGTTAACACGGACAAAGACGCCCCGATTTTCACGATTGCAAACTATGGCATCGTCGGCGATCTGTTCAAAGTAGTGCCGGTGTTGACGAAAAAACTAAACGAGCTAGTTGGCCACTGACCGGACACTGATGACCGGACACTCATGACCGGACACTGATGGCAACGTCGCCACAGAGAATGGGCTACAGGTAACCTTCGCGGCGCGCGGAGTACAGCAATTCCTCCCGAAACTTCGGATGTGCGAGGGCAACCATGGCCCTCACCCGTTCCGCGACATTTTTGCCAGCCAATTCAGCAATCCCGTATTCTGTAACCACCGTGTCGATGTCGTTGCGGGTGATGCTGACTTTTGCACCAGGTGTCAGCCCATGGACAATCTTCGATATTTGTCCATCTTTGGTTGTTGAACGGAGGGCGATGATTCCCCTCCCCGCCTCTGAACGTTGGGCCCCGGTGTGAGTGTCGGTGGCCCCGCCCACACCACTGATGGCCCGGTGACCAACTGATTCCGAACAAACCTGGCCGGTGAGATCGACTTCAATGGCAGAGTTGATCGAGGTCATTCGGTAATTTCGCGCAATCCGCGCAGGATCGTTGATGATTGATGTTGGATGCAATTCAACGGATGGATTTTGATCCACAAAACGGTAGAGGCGTTCACTTCCGTAAACGAACCCGCCAATAATTTTGCCTTGCCACATGGTTTTGCGACTGCCATTGATCGCGCCGGCTTCGTACAAGAGCATGATCGCATCATTGATCATCTCCGTGTGCACGCCGAGGTCTTTGCGCCCGACCAGCGACCTACCAACGGCGTTGGGTATTGCGCCGATTCCAAGTTGGATGGTGGCGCCATCCGGGACCAGTTCCGCGACATAGCCCCCAATTTTTTCTTCTTCTGGGCCGGGAGTCGGGGTGGAAATCATCGGCAGCGGTTTTTCTTGTTGAATCAGATAATCAATTTCATCCAGGTGAACCGTAGTCGCGCCAAAGGTAACTGGCATCGCCGCATTTACTTCCAAAATCACGGATTTTGATCGCCGCAGGATTTCTGGTTCATAGCAGGCATTCAGACCAAGGCTGACGAACCCTCGCTGATCGGGGGTAGAACAGCTGCCCCAGAAGACATCCACGGGTTTGTCGATCGTGGGCACTCGGGTTCGATCAATCCAATAGGCGGCTTTGCGTGCTGCCGGTGGCATGCTGGCGGTGGTCAGGATGTGATGAGCCCAGCGCGACATGTGATTGGGCGCATAATGCAGGTGTTTGCGGTTATTTTGCTGACGGATCCGCGTGTTGAGAAACATGGCCTCAAAATGGATGTGGCCATGAAGTTCTGGGTCAAAAAAGCATGGGTATTCTTGGCTGGGATTGGCGCAAAAGACCCGTGTATCGCGGATTTCCCGTGCCCGGCCTGCGAGCAGCTCAAAAAAATGTCGGGGCTCAGAGGCAGCATGGGCCGCAACCACATTTTGGCCGCTTTGAATCAGATTGATGGCCGTCTCTGGGGCGATCAACTTGTGTCGTGTTTGGTCCATGGGCCATTCATTTCTAGGCAATTTCAGACGCCCTTCAGAAGCTCGCAGCAACCGAGAACACGAAGTTGATGGCATTGCCATTTAAGCTGCGCACGTGGACCAGATTGCGCCCCGTCAAGAGATTGTCTGGCATGAGGACTTTTTTCGAAAATGGTTTTTCCGACTGCTGACAGGTTTCGCCAGTGTGGTCATTCAGGATCGGCAGAAGTTCAATCACGCGGCCATTTTGGAGCACGCGAACTTCGTTGAATTCCATGCAATCGTTGGTGAAACGTCCCTGAATCGTTGCCTCATACTGACCATCGGAATTCTTGGCGACAAAAACGTTGTCCACGGGAGCATAGAGGTGGTCGTCTGGGCCGAAGTTGCCAGAGGCAGTATCGTTTTCAACGGTCAGCTTGGCAGTCAGCATTCCATTGTTGGTAGAGATTTCGAAAGAACCTGCGTCCAGAGCGCCGATGTGGACGACATTGCTGAATGGTACAAGCGGCACGATGCAAGGGCCGGGAAACCTGCGGGCCATCTGAGTAATTTTGATTTCGCCCTTTGCTGCATTGACCTTCACCTCGGGGCGCGTCAGGCGGTAGCAACTGTTTGGCAGGTAGCCGTCCAAAACGACGATGATTTCGTCGTTGGAGTCAAAACCATTGGGAACAAACATGTCGACAACATCCACGGTGACCAGTTCTGGCCGGTCAGAAAGCGCGCGGCGCGCGGCTGTTAGTTCCGGCAACCCGGCACTTGCCTTTGCTGCAAAGGCAATGAATGCGATGATAGAAAGAAGGGCTGCGATTTTGCGGTTGCTGCGAATCATGTGTGGTAACTCCCTTTTTAGTGACGCGGCTATATAACATACGTATAGATTTTAGGCAATTTTTAATACAAAAAGCATTGATTTTAGTGTATTAAGGGCATTATTTTATGATGAATTTAAAGCCTGACGTTAAGCGACCCATGAAGGACCTAACCTCACCCTCATCGGGCCAGATTGACCGGACCCTTGGCCTTCTTTGGATGATGTACATTGTTTCATCCTGCGTGTTTGTCGGCCTTGGGTATTGGGTTCTCAAAATCCGGGACTCCCTGGACTTGCCTCCATCCCCTGCAAATTTGGTGGTGGTCGGCGTTCTTGCTGTGATTATTTCAGAGTTGGCGGTGCGTATTGCCCGGGCCGCAGTCGCAACGCAGGATGCGAGAAAACGCCTGACCCTGAGTCTGATTGCCCTGAGTTTTGCCGAAACAATCGCCATTGGCGGCATCGTCGCCGCTTGGCTTCTTCACTCCAGCTATCCCCTGATCCTTCTGGCAGGCGTTTCACTGGCGCTTTTCTTTCGGCTTGCCAAGGTTTTGCGTTGATCGGCGTTAAAAAACGCCAGTTCACTGAGGGCTATTGAGGATGGTCTGAGTGGGCCGGGCCCGTTTCAAATTCAGTTTCAATCGTCTGGTCACTGGATTCCTCCATGTCGCCATCGCCTGCCGCGCCAGATGTTGAGGGGCGGGAAATTCCGGAGCCGTTCGACAATTGTTCTGAGACCTCCGGGTGGCGGATGATCGCGCCTTTGGAGCCAGTCCAACCGAGGGAGCTGGCCGATAAGACCGAGAGTCCAGTCGCGATCAGGTAGGCGCGATCTGCAAAAGGCGATTTCCGGGAAGCTAAGAAAAAAGCGGCGGCAGCAGCCAGTCCCGTGAGGGTCGTGATGATGACCGATTTCTCGGCGGCTTCTTCGTGATCCTCGATGTGCATGTCGTTTACGATGGCGGCGTTTTCAATGAAGTCAGCGGCAGGCTCGCCTGAGAAGTAGGTTGCGAGCGTAAAGGATGCAGCGATCACTGCCATGATGAGCGCAACTCGTTTGACTTCTGCTGACTTGCGTATCCAGCCATGGATGGCAATGGTTGCCGAGGCAAGCATAAGTACAACTGGAAAATGATTGATTACAATATGGAAATGCGCCGCGTTCATGGAGACCTCTTCCGGGGGAAGGTAGGGTATTAGAATACTACTGGCACGCCGCATTGGAAGCGCTAATCATAGAACGACAGATCGCCAAGACGTCGTCGTCAGCTGTGACGGGAGCTCCACCGCGGAGGAATATCGCAAAAAAAAAGACCCACAGCCCTTTCGGGTGCGGGTCCTTATGAACCAAATAAACTTCAGCCTGATGACCCTGAGGTCAACGTGGCTTAGTAGTTGTCGTGGTTCCGTGGAGCGCGGTCAAAGCTACGGCTTTCACGCGGCGCCTGTGGGCGGGCTTCGTTCACGTTGATCTTGCGACCATCCATGTCCGCGCCATTGAAACGACGAACAGCTTCGTCGGCGTCAGAGTCGTTTGACATCTCGACGAAACCAAAGCCTTTGCTGCGGCCAGTTTCGCGATCACTGATTACTTTGGCCGAGTCGACGTTTCCAGCTTGCGAAAAAAGCTGCTGGAGACTGCTATCGGTCGTACTATATGGCAGATTGCCTACATAAAGTTTCTTGCCCACAATTACACCTAACAAAATACGGGGTCGTTCTTTTGGTTCTGGCTTCAACGGGTAGTTGGCGCCAAAACCGCCTTGTCAGATTGCAAACTAACATGTTTCTAATAAAATACAATCTATTTAAGCATACGTTGTCATCCCCGAGGCTTGCATGCTAACCTCACGCCAATGATTACGGTGAGTTGCCTATTGTTTTGGCAGCTTGAATTTTTAAGATATTTCGACAGGAGCCCATGACGATGAAGACTAACCTCGTAAGCCGTGTCGCACTTGGGTTTGCTGTTATTGCCCCGTTGACGATTTCTCTCAGTGGGACCCCGGTGGCACAGGCAGCTGATGACGCAATCAAAATCGGTGAAGTTGGATCGACCACCGGATCGGAAGCCACCTTTGGCGTCGCCACCCATCAAGGTGTCGAGTTGGCCATCAAGGAAATCAACGCGACGGGCGGCGTCAAAGGTAAGAAGCTGCAGGTCATCCTGCTTGACGACCAGGGCAAGCCCGAAGAAGCCGCAACGGCGGTTACCCGGTTGATCACGCAAGATAAGGTAGTGGCAATTGTGGGCGAGGTCGCATCATCCCGGAGCCTCGCCATGGCCCCGATTGCGCAACAATACAAGATTCCAATGGTCTCCCCGTCCTCGACCAATCCAAAGGTTACGGAAATTGGAGATTACATTTTCCGCGTGTGCTTCATTGATCCATTTCAGGGCTTCGTTATGGCCCGCTTTGCATCGGAAAATTTGAAGTTCAAGCGAGTGGCAATCCTTCGCGATGTAAAAAATGATTACAGCGTTGGTTTGGCGAAATACTTCACGGAAACGTTTAAGAAACTTGGCGGCGAGATCGTTGTCGACCAGAGTTACAGCGCTGGCGACATTGACTTCAAGTCGCAGCTGACGTCGATTCGCGGAGCTAAGCCTGACGCGATTTTTGTCCCGGGTTATTACACTGAAGTAGGCTTGATCGCGCGCCAGGCGCGCAGCCTCGGCATCAAAGCGCCGTTGCTCGGTGGTGACGGTTGGGATTCGCCGAAGCTACTCCAGATTGGCGGCAAAGCCATGGAGGGATCCTACTTTTCGAATCATTACTCGGCCGATGATAAAGCGCCACACGTCCAGGCATTCATTGAGCGTTACCGCAAGGCTTACAAAGATACTCCGTCGGGCCTCGCGGCCATGGGCTTCGATGCAATGATGGTTCTGTCAGATGCGATGAAGCGGGCCAAGTCGCTCAGCTCGGCTGATATCCGCGCAGCCCTTGCGGCCACCAAGGAATTTCAGGGCGTCACGGGACGTATTTCCATTGATCAGCAACGCAATGCCGTTAAATCGGCGGTGGTCTTGAAGGTCGTGAACGGGACCTTTGTTTACGATTCCACAATTCGCCCGGGCTGAATACTGAATGGATCAATTTCTTCAGCACATCATCAATGCCCTGTCCTTGGGCAGCATCTATGCTTTGATCGCCCTCGGCTACACGATGGTGTTCGGCGTTTTACAATTGATCAATTTCGCTCACGGCGAAATTTACATGCTGGGAGCATTCGCCGGAATGTACACCATCCGGTGGTTACGGCTGGAACAGCATCCCGGGATTGGGTCGCTGTTGATTGCGCTGTTTGCCGCGATGGCGGCATCTGCTCTGGCGGGTTTCATCATTGAACGTCTGGCCTACCGTCCGTTGCGCAAAAGTCCGCGAATCAACCTGCTCATCACGGCCGTGGGGGTTTCGCTCTTCTTGCAGTACACGGGTCAGCTCGTATTTGGTTCAGACCCGCAGTTCTTCCCGGTGGGGATCCTTGAACTTGATGGCTATACCTGGACTTACGGTGAATTGGTTATCGAGCCGATGCAGATTGTGGCTTTGGTGCTGTCGATTATTCTCATGCTCGTGCTGCAGTACATTATTTTCAAGACACGCCTTGGGCGCGCCATGCGTGCTGTCAGTTTCAATCATGATTTGGCGAGTTTGATGGGAATTCCGACTAATCGCATTATTTCAGCAACATTCATGTTGGGATCTGCTCTGGCCGGAGCCGCCGGCGTCTTGGTTGGGCTGATCTATCCGAAGATTGAGCCCTTGATGGGGACAATGCCGGGCTTGAAGGCATTTGTTGCGGCGGTTCTTGGTGGGGTAGGCAATGTCACTGGGGCTGTCCTTGGGGCTTTCACACTTGGTTTGGCGGAAGAGTTCCTCGTGGGCTACTGGGTGTCGACCTACCGCGATGCACTGGCATTCGCAATTCTGATATTGATTCTGCTGTTCAAGCCCAGTGGCCTGCTAGGCGTGCACAGGGCCGAAAAAGTCTGACGAGAGGATTGTGAATGGAATCGGTTCGCACCCAGGCTGAAGCTGCCAATCGCAAAATGCAACCTTGGATGAGGTCCGCAGGGCAGACGCTGATGTGGGGGGTGATGCTGGCGATGGCGTTTGCCATAGGGCCGGTGGTGGAGCAGTGGATAAATCCTTATTGGTTTACCATCGTGATTCTGTGCGGAATCAACATCATCCTTGCGGTCAGTTTGAACTTGGTCAACGGATTTACGGGACAATTCTCGATTGGGCACGCAGGATTCATGGCCGTCGGCGCCTATACGGCAGCCTTGGTGACCATGGGGCTTGGAGATAATGTTTCGTGGGTCAGCTTCGTCGCGGCCAGTGGATTTCCTCCTGAAGCCGTATTTCCAATCGGCTTGGCTCTTGGTGGCGTTGCGGCGGCGGCGGCGGGCTATTTGGTCGGAATGCCTTCTCTGCGGCTGCGCGGTGATTATCTGGCAATCGTTACCCTTGGCTTTGGTGAGATTATCCGTGTTGTCTTCATGAATATGGAGGCTGTCGGAGGCGCAAGCGGACTCAACAACATTCCCTTTTTCACTAATTTTGGTTGGGTTTATTCCGTTGTTGTTTTGACGGTGTTTTGCGTTTGGCGCATGGTTCATTCTGCTCATGGCAGGAACTTGCTGGCTGTGCGTGAGGATGAAATTGCCGGTGAAGCCATGGGGGTTAATACCACCCAGGCAAAAGTCCGGGCATTTGCCATGGGCGCTTTTTTTGCCGGTATCGCGGGTGGTTTATACGCACATTATTTGCGGATCCTGACCCCTCAGACGTTTGATTTCAACAAGAGCTTTGAGATTGTCATTATGGTGGTCTTGGGTGGCATGGGCAGCATCAGTGGCTCCGTGCTGGCAGCGATGTTGTTGACGGTGATGCGCGAAGCCCTGCGGGTCATTCAGACTTGGTATGACGTTGACCTGCGCATGATAATTTACTCCCTCGTTTTGATCGTGCTTATGCTGACGCGCCCAAACGGCTTGTTCGGCACCCGCGAAATTCTCGATATCCTGCCGAGTTCCTGGCGGCGCAAGCTTGCCGGCGGAGGTACCAAACAATGACAGTGGCTGCGGATTCTGGCGTGCTTGAGGCGCGAAATCTGACCATGCAGTTCGGCGGTTTGAAGGCCGTCTCGGAACTGAACCTGGTCATTCCTTCGCGCGCAATTTTTGGATTGATCGGTCCCAATGGTGCGGGCAAGACGACCGTGTTTAACATGCTGACTGGTGTGTACCGACCAACGTCGGGAGAAATTCACCTCCATAACTTCGTTACGAATGGGTTGAAGCCATATCAGATTACCCGGCGAGGGCTAGCGCGAACTTTTCAAAACGTGCGCCTGTTCAAAAATTTAACGGTCGAGCAAAATATTTTGGTGTCACTCGACCAAAATCCAGCCAAGCGAAGTTTTGGCCTCATTGCCTCCTTGTTGAGAACTGCTGCGGTGCTAAACAGTGAGGCAGAAAAAAAGGCTGAGGCCCTAGAAATTCTAAAGGTTTTCCGGTTAGATGATCGGGCGATGGAGCAGGCGCGCAATTTGCCGTACGGCGATCAACGCCGCCTAGAGATCGCGCGTGCCATTGCCACGGGTGCGAGAATTCTGCTGCTCGATGAGCCGGCCGCAGGACTCAACGCCCATGAAACGGCGGCTCTTATGGAAACAATCCGCTTCATCCGCGATAAATTTGAAGCGACCATTGTTCTGATCGAACACGACATGAAGCTCGTTATGGGTGTGTGCGAACGCATTGCGGTGCTGGATTATGGGGTCAAGATAGCCGAAGGCACGCCCCAAGAAATCCAGAAGAACCCGCGTGTCGTCGAGGCTTATTTGGGCAAGGCAGCCTCAGAGTCCCAAAAGGGTGGAGATTCCAGTGACGAACATTGAATCTGAATCAGTCGTCCTGAGCGTCAAGGATGCATCCGTTCACTATGGAATGGTCCAGGCCTTGCGTGGCGTGTCTTTTGATGTGCCAAAGGGCAAGATCGTTACTTTGGTCGGCGCCAATGGTGCCGGGAAAACCACGATGCTCCGGGCCATTTCGGGGCTGGTGAAGGTTTCGCGCGGAGCGATTCAACATCATGGCGTGGCAATATCGTCCATGCAGCCCCACGAGATCGTGCGCAGGCGAATTTGTCAGTCACCGGAAGGGCGCGGGATTTTCTTGAACCTGACTGTCGAAGAAAATCTCGATCTGGGCGCTTGGGCCGCACCGGATAAATCGGCATACAAGGTCAATCTTGAGCGTGGATTTGACATGTTTCCGAGGCTCAAGGAGCGCCGCCGGCAAAATGCGGGGACGTTATCTGGTGGCGAGCAGCAGATGTTGGCGATTGCGCGAGCATTGATGGGGCAACCAGAGCTTCTGCTGCTTGACGAGCCTAGTTTGGGCCTGGCGCCTCAGATCATCGAAAAAATTTTCGAGATCGTTCAGCGAATCAACCGGGAAGGGATGACGATCCTTTTGGTTGAGCAAAATGCTTTGCAAGCGCTTCAGATTGCCCATCATGGGGTTGTCCTGGAAACGGGAAGCGTGGTTTTGCAGGGGCCTACCCGTGAATTATTGGCTTCCGACGAAGTTCGGAAAGCGTATTTGGGTGAATGACGAAGCGCAGATTTTTCTGCAGTTGGTCACTGTTTTTGGCGTGGCGTCGCTGGCAGTTCTTGCGTCACACGCATTGCGCATGCCCTCAGTCGTTGGGTTCCTGGTCGCGGGCGTTAGCTTGGGCCCACATGGTTTGAAGCTCGTGCCAAATTTGGCGAGCCTTCATATACTCAATGAGACGGCAATCATTTTTCTAATGTTCACCATCGGCCTTGAATTTTCTCTGGGCTCAATTTCACATTTGAAAAAAGCTTTCTTTGGCCTCGGCACCCTTCAAGTTCTGGGCACGACGGGTGCGATTGCGCTGGTGATGACGTTGTTCCTTCGCGTCAGTCCAGGAGCAGCAGCCGTGGCAGGTTATATGATCGCCCTGTCGTCGACGGCGATCATCATGAAGTTGCTGCAAAGTTCCCAGGAGGTGGCGTCTCCCCATGGCAATGCGACCTTGGGCGTTCTTTTGTTTCAGGACATCATTGCCATTCCTATGATGCTAAGCCTGCCACTTCTTGCCGGCGGGCAAAGTTCGCACTTGTCCAACAGTCCGGCATCTATTCTTTCGGTGAGCGGGGAATTTTTGGCCTTTGTTGTGGTGGCGGCCGTCGGGGCGCGGATCGTCGTACCGCGCCTGCTCAAGGTTGTCGCTGAATCGCGCAGTCGGGAGCTTTTCTTTTTTAGCGTTTTGTTTATTTGCTTTGGCCTCGCAGTGTTTGCCGGGAGGGTTGGATTTTCGATGCCCCTCGGCGCATTTGTCGCTGGAGTCATGATTGCTGGTTCGCCTTTTGGTCGCCAGTCATCATCAGAAATCATTCCGCTGCGAGATAATTTTCTTGGTTTTTTCTTTATATCTCTGGGCATGCTGTTGGACCTGAAATTTTTCTTTCTTAACATCCACGGCATCTTGGCCCTTGGTGTGCTTCTGCTTTTGATCAAGACTCTTGTGACCTATTTGGCGGCCACGGTTGTCCGCTATACGGAAAAGGTCGCGATCATGCTTGCGCTGATTTTATTTCAAGTCGGCGAGTTTGCTTTTGTGATCGCACAGGAGGCGCGTCGTCTTGAAGTTCTCTCGTCGGATCAGTTCCAATATTTTCTCGCCATTTCATTGATCTCAATGATTGTCTCGCCTCTGATTTTTAAAGTGGCGCCCGCGATTGCGGAACGAGTGGCATCGGTAGGGCGCGGTTCAAAATCATCTAAATGGGGAAAGAGCAGCAAGGGTGGCAAAGCCGGAAAGGATTCGGAGAAAGAGGGATATGGACTTTCCGGACATGCGATCATCATCGGTTATGGTTTGGCTGGAAGAAAATCGGCAGAGGGGTTTGAGGCGGCCAAAATTCCCTACTGTGTTGTCGATTTGAATTTTAAGGTCATTAAAGAACTCAAAGCTCGCGGCATCAATGCTGTCTATGGTGATGCCAGTCGAGATGAAATTTTGGAAGCGGTTGGCGCTGACCGGGCTAAGGTCGTGCTGATTGCGGTTGCTGGGCGTCATATGGTTCCAGCCATTATTGCGGCGTTGGATCGCCATCATTGCAAAGGGCAGGTAATTGTCCGGGCTGTTTTTGAACGCGAGGCCGAGGAAATCCTTGAAATTCGTTCGGGAATTGATGTGGTTGTGGGAGAAGTGGAGTCAGCCAAGATTCTTGCGGAACGCGCTCTTTTGGCATTCGGCTATTCAACCGAATCGCTTTAGGGAAAGAGACCTTCGGCTTCGGCTTAGGATGACGGAGGCGCTCAGGATGACGGAGCAACGCGATACAATTTTCCGATTCGCGAGGGCATGGGCTCCAGTTTCATAATGCTTCTGAGCAATGCCGGCGCAGACTTCGAAAAAATATCTGGATCCACCATCCAGACATATTTGATGTCCATGATTCGCAGAAATTCGAGTCCGTCGCCATGCAC
>CANFEB010000034.1 GCA_947445775.1 Oligoflexales bacterium
ACTCGTATTTGGGAGGATCAGACATCCTGAAGCGAAGGCTAAGGATCACTTCTTAAATCCCTTGTAAAATCACGCCATTAATGATTTTTTAACCGGTCCAATCGGAAGTAGAATTCACCCCGACGAGGACCCCAGACCATGGATGAAAATCAAGGCTATCCATTCTCAATCATTGAGAAAAAATGGCAGCGCTACTGGCTGGAAAACAAGACTTTCAAAACTCCAGACCATCTGGATCAAACGAAACCAAAATATTACATCCTCGACATGTTCCCCTACCCGTCGGGCGACGGCCTCCACGTGGGGCATCCTGAGGGCTACACGGCGACCGATATTGTGGCCCGCTTCAAACGCATGAACGGCTTCAACGTGTTGCACCCCATGGGCTGGGATGCATTTGGCCTGCCGGCTGAACAGCACGCCATCAACACGGGGACTCACCCGCGGGTCACAACCGCCAAAAATATCAACCGATTTCGTGAACAAATCCAGTCACTTGGACTTAGCTACGACTGGGACCGCGAGGTCGATACGACCGACCCAGACTACTACAAATGGACTCAATGGATCTTTCTTAAACTGTTTGAACGCGGACTGGCCTACGAGTCCCATGCACCGGTCAACTGGTGCCAAGCCTTGGGAACAGTCCTAGCCAACGAAGAAGTCATCGACGGCAAATCCGAGCGCGGCGGCCACCCGGTCACTCGCAAACCAATGCGCCAATGGGTGCTTAAGATCACAGCCTACGCCGAGCGCCTCTTGGACGACCTTGATCTGGTGGACTGGCCCGACAGCGTCAAGGAAATGCAGCGCAATTGGATTGGCAAAAGCATCGGTGCCGACGTTCAATTCATGATTGCTGGCAACTCATCCCCGGAAATCAATGCGTTCACCGTCTTTACAACCCGCCCAGATACTTTATTTGGCGCAACATTTTGTGTTCTGGCACCAGAACATCCACTGGTCGAAAAAATCACGACCTCGGCCCATCGTGATGCCGTGGCCGCCTACGTTGAAGAAACCAAACGCCGCAGCGACCTGGAACGCACTGGACTCAACACCGACAAAACTGGTGTCTTCACCGGTGCCTACGCCGTCAATCCCGCCAACGGGGAAAAAATCCCCGTCTGGATCGCCGACTACGTCATGGTGAATTACGGGCACGGGGCGATCATGGCGGTTCCGGGACATGACGCGCGAGATCATGAGTTTGCGCGGAAATTTAATTTGCCAATCCTGCGCGTTCTGACGGGAGGCGAAGAAGAAAACATTGCCGTCGCCGCCCATACTGGCGACGGGCATCTAGTCAATTCTAGTTTTCTGGATGGGCTCGACAAAACAGCCGCCATCGCCCGCATGGGCCAGTGGCTTGAAGGCAAGAAACTAGGCAAGGCGACCATCACCTACAAGCTGCGCGACTGGTTGTTCTCGCGCCAACGTTACTGGGGCGAGCCCTTTCCGATTGCGCAAGATCAAGCCGGCAACGTCGTCACCATGAGCGAGTCTGAACTGCCGGTCTTGTTGCCGGACCTCGAAGACTTCAAACCATCGGGCGACGGTGAATCGCCATTGTCCCGGGCAAAATCCTGGTTGGAATACAAAAAAGACGGCGTGGCCTATAAGCGCGAAACTAACACCATGCCGCAGTGGGCTGGCAGCTGCTGGTATTACCTGCGCTATATCGACCCGCGCAATGATCACGAGGCCTGGGAAAAATCCAAAGAAAAATACTGGATGCCCGTCGACCTTTATGTTGGCGGCGTCGAACATGCAGTGTTACACCTGCTCTACTCACGTTTTTGGCATAAAGTTCTTTTTGATTGCGGCTTGGTCTCGACCAAAGAGCCCTTCCAGCGCCTCGTCAACCAAGGAATGATCCTCGGTGAAAACGGCGAGAAAATGTCTAAGAGCCGCGGCAACGTCGTCAATCCGGACGACATTATCCGCGAATGGGGCGCGGATTCACTGCGCCTTTATGAGATGTTTATGGGGCCACTTGAGGCCACCAAACCTTGGCAGACCGCTGGGATTGTCGGTTGCCAACGCTTCCTGCGCCGCTTCTGGAAACTCGTGGTTGCTGATGACGGAAATATCAGTTCGCAGATCCTATCCAAGAGTGCCAACAAAGCCAACGACGGCAACATCGAGTTCCAGCGAATGCTGCACCGCAGCATTCAAAAAGTCACCGCAGACACGGCCGCCATGCGTTTCAACACGGCCATTGCCGCGATGATGGAAATGGTTAATGCCTGCTACAAAGAAACAGGAATTTCCCGTGACTCTGCGCAAATAATGACCCTCTTGCTCGCTCCCTATGCGCCCCACATGGCCGAAGAATTATGGGCGAAACTTGGCAACCAAACCACATTGGCCTACGAGCCGTGGCCCAAGTTCAATGCGGCCCTGTGCGAGGTCAACACCGTCACCCTGTCCATCAGCGTCAACGGCAAAATGCGCGGGACCATTGAAGTCGCAAAGGATGCTGCACAGACGGAAGTTCTGGCGGCGGCAAAAGCCCACGAGGGAGTCCAGCGTCACTTGGAAGGCAAGGATATCCGCAAGGAGATTTACGTCCCCGGAAAAATCATTAACTTCGTGATTTCCTGAGGCCTGATGATGCTAAGTCTTGGCAACGTAAATTTAGCTGACACCTATCTATTCTGGAAGTGGCTGCACATTGTAGCAGTCATCAGCTGGATGGCCGGCATCCTCTACCTGTACCGCCTACTTATTTATCATAGCGAGCGCGGCCGGTCGCAGCCGTCGATCCATGAACTCTTGTCCCTGATGGAACGGCGACTGTACCGTTACATTACAGTCCCCGCCATGACTGTGGCGGTCGCAGCCGGGCTCTTTATGGTTGGCCTCGCGCCCCAGATTGGCCAGACGGGTTGGTTCGGCGCCAAATTTATTCTGGTGCTGATTCTTATACTGGCCACATTATATGCGGGTAAACTCCATAACACCGCCGCCATGGACCCGGGCCGATTGCCTCATGCCAAGGCACTACGCTACTTGAATGAAGTCCCGACGATCCTAATGCTAGCGATTGTCGCACTCGTGGTTTTCAAACCGTTTTAGTTTGGAGCGCCGTGCAAAAGCTCTTGCTTAGGTACATTGCCAGAATCAGCTTTACCATCGCCGCCTTGACGGTCTTGGCTGCTGCGTTGTTGTTCCTGGCAGGACGGCAGCTCAATCGCGAGGCCGCCTCGCGTCTGGAAAACCGCCTCCATGCATTACAGGAAAAAACTGGGATTAAAATCCTGGGCAAGGAGTTTTCCACCGGTTTCAGTTCATTCCGCCTTCGTTCTCTGAAAATCATCCTGCCCAAGGGACCATCCGCAAATAAAAGTCGGCGCCTCACGGTCGGCTCGTCCGATCGAAATCCAGCTGCCGGCTCGTCCGACCGAAATCCAGCTGTCGGCTCGTCCGACCAAAACCCAATGAATTTGCTGCATCAAATTGAGCCAACCCTAAAATCTTTGCTGCGCGAGCTACAATCAATTTCCGCTGCGCCTGAAAACACGTCGCTGATTCCTCGAATCGCAAGGTGGATCTTGCCCAAGCGGGTCGTCTTCGATATCGACCACATTGAAATCCTCGCTGGCAACGAGACCGCAACCAATTGGATTTTTCATGCCAGTGACTTTCATGTGCGCATTGACCGCCGCACGCCGCGCCTCAACTTTCACGCTCGAGAGCTGCAACTAACAGGCTTTTTGCTTGAATCGCAAGTCAGCGGTCACGTGCGCATGTGGCCCAAAACTGGAGAAATTGAACTGACGGCATCACAGACTCCAGATTCTAGATTTCATGGCTGGGGATTCCGAATCCGGACCGAGATTGACGTCAAAAAATTCCATATCCATCTCAACGGGGCTCACATGCCTCCGTCCCTTGCATCGATGCTTGGCACGCTGATTGTCCCCTCTACAGACACGACCTTTGAAGTGAGCTTGAATCTGAAAAGGCTTGGCGTTGAAATGCTTGCCTTTGATGCCACCTTGAATTTTCGGGATTTATATTTGCGCGACAAAAATCTCGCGGCCTCAGATGTTGGCCCCCTGCATCTGGACGGCCACCTCGCCGGATCCTTCGACCCAGGCAGCTCAGAGCTCATCATTGATCACGCCCGAGTTGAATTACCCGCACCCATTGATTTTGAACCCGCCCAGAGAAATTTAGCCCAAAGATCAAAATACGACTTTGAAGTATCCGGTGGCGTGGAACCGGCAGTGATCATCAATTTGCGTGGCAATGGACCACTGCCTCTGTCCGTGGATGCAAATCGCGTCCTGACTAGCTACTTTCCACCTAAATCACGCCGCCAGCCGCCAGAGACATGGTCCGTCCAGGCACTTGTTGCGCGAACCCCATGCCAGGCCCTCGTGGACGTGGTGCCCGCGAAACTTGCTCCTGTAATGCACCAGTTTGAACTCACCGGCGATTTCATGGGGGTGGTCGATCTGAAATGGCGCCTAAATCACCCAGCCGATTTTGATCTCAAAATCACCCACGATGAATTCAACTGCGCGGTCTCAAAAGAACCAGGGGGATACGCAGCGGAAAACTTCAATGGTCCCATAAAAATGGAACGTGGATCCCGAGGCCTTCCCCAAAGGGACATTGACCTCACGCCACAGAATCCAGCCTATGCGCCGTTTGGCGGTATCAGTCGAAATTTTATAACCACGGTGGTGGTTGCTGAAGATACCGGATTTTGGAGCCACAAAGGCGTCACTTCCCACAGTTTTCTTGATGCCCTGCGCGACAATTTGACGGAAGGGCGGTTAACGCGCGGGGGGTCGACCATCACCATGCAATTGGTCAAGAATTTGCTGCTGTCCCCAGAACGCACTGCAAGCCGAAAGGTCCAAGAATTTTTTCTGGCCTGGCATTTGGGGCGGAAGATTACCCATGAAAGAATTCTGGAACTTTATGCGAACGCCGCTGAGTTTGGTCCGAATGTTTTCGGAATAGGCGAGGCAGCTGATTTGTACTTTGGAAAAAAAACCGCCGACTTG
Source organism: Oligoflexales bacterium (assembly GCA_947445775.1). Classification (GTDB taxonomy): domain Bacteria; phylum Bdellovibrionota_B; class Oligoflexia; order Oligoflexales; family RGVZ01; genus RGVZ01. Next base: position 5,025 of record CANFEB010000034.1, read on the forward strand.
ACCCTTAAAGAAAGTGTCTTTCTGGTGAACCTACTGCCCGCCCCCGTCACTCGCGTTCAAGCTTTTTGCCGCCGGTATCAGCCAACGGAGAACTTCACCAAGTTGATGAACGACCTACTCCTGCGCATGCACACCCTGAAGAGAATTTCTATGGCGCAATTGGCGCAAGCCCGCGCCGAAAAAATATTTTTCAGATCAGACGATGCAGCCCGCGAAAAACTGTGCCTAAAAGTCTCGACGTAAAAAAACCCTTGTCAAAGGCTCCAAGCTTCTGGGTGTCTTCAGCTAGCCGCGGAAGTTTTCTTTGGTTTGTTCCGGATCCATTCAAGAATCTCACCCCATTTGATGCAAGCTAGGATGATAATCAGCCCGTCAAATGAGATCCTGTAGCGTGTTTCGCCGATCGCAACGAATCCCAAGAGCCACAGGCCAAGCAATGGCAGGGCAAGACTGGCGGTTAAAATCCCGCTGCCTCTCGCGACCTTGAAAGGCGGAAATACCAGGGCCAAGGCAGGGATCATTCCGCCGAGTAAAAATAGTACTTCGTAAAACTTAAGCAGTGGGGCAGTTGGCATCTGATTTGCGGGCCAAGGGTCGTTCCCGAAAATCGAATCATTCGCATTTTTAAAAGACAGCGTCAGGTATTGGACAGGATCTCGCCGGAACATGTTCATGGCTTCTTTCATTGCAGCCGCATTGTCCACAACACTGAAATCAAATTTGAATTTTCCCCTCGGATTTCTTTGATAGGCCACGGGGCTCGCGTAAAGGTGGAAAATGCCTGTTCTCGGCTCTTCAAACCGTGCTTCGGCAGCATCCGGCAGGCGTCCAATTACCATCTGACATCCGACACCCAACGACGTGAGCATTGGACGCCCAGACTTGAAGGAGAAATAGCCGGCAAAGATTGCTGCGATAAAGAGAAACGGCAGAAGGGTTTGAGCCACGGCCGTTTCAGCTTGTCCTTTAACGGCATTCCTATCGCGCCGCCTGTTCCAAACTCCAAGTCCTGTGATTACCACAACCATAAACAGCATGCAGATCCCGTGGGCACGAAACAACAGGCTGATTCCCCATAAAATTCCGGCCGCGAAGGACCAAGGCTTGGAAAGGCGTTCCTGGCTGGTCATGGCTATTGCAAGGCAGGCAGTACCCGCTGCGATGAAAAAAGCGAAAGGAGTCTCTGACATGAAAAGGGTGCCGAATGAAATGCTGCTGAAATCAAGGGAAGCCCAGAGGGCGACGGCAGCAGCCAACACCGGCCCCGCCATTTTGCGGGCTGCAATAAACCAAAAGAAGGGTACGGCAAGAGACATGAAAAGCCACAAGGCGTCAGCCCCGTGAAGGCCGCCTGTGAGGCGCAAGCTTCCAGCCAAAAGCAGGCTTGTTCCAAGTGGTTGGATCAGGTCAAAGGAACTCAGGATGTGATTCACGTTCAACAGGCGGTGCGCCAAAGTGACGTAGCCTTGCATGTCGCTGAAAATGTGTTCGCTCGGGCGAAACACGACGTAGGTCATGTAGAAGCGAAGGATGGCACCGGCGATCAAGGCGCCGCCGGCTATAATCCAGGGGATCGCTGATTTAGGGCTTGAATGGCGGGGAAGCATGGAACCAGATTACCTCGATCCGCTTCATGGCACAACTCCCCACCATCTAGCCTCACACTCACACTCACACTCACCCTCACCCTCACCCTCACACTCACACTCACCCTTACCCTTACCCATACTCTTACTGCCCCCCTAGGTCAGAGAAGTTTGAGCGCTGGTTGCTGAACGATTTTCACTGAATTAGAATGAGTTTTTCATGGGAGCCTGAGAACAATGGAAAATTAAAGTAAGCGTATAGATCTCCCTTTAATGGCGAACGAAATTTTGCGACGATTTCCAAAAATTCACTGCGCATACCTTTTTGGATCGGCAGCGGCAGACGAATTAAGGCCTGACAGTGATTTGGATATTGCGCTGCTTCAATTCGAAGCTCTTGCGCCGTCTGACGTAATTTTTCTAAAAGGTTATTTGTCGGAAAAATTTCGCCGTGACAATGAAGAACGACATGAGATTTATGCATCGGATTCATCGAACCTTCGAAACGATCAAAACAAACAAGACGCCATCCTGCTCAACATCGAACGCGCCTGCCATGCGGCCATTGACATGGCCATGCGAACGGTTAAACTGAGGAGACTCGGCCTTCCCAAGGAAAGTCGGGATGCGTTTGATTTTCTAAAACAAGCAGGGCTAATTGATGCCGATCTGTGTTCAAAAATGCACGGTTTGGTTGGATTCAGAAATACTGCCATTCGTAATTATAAAAAATTAGATCTCAATATCGTCGAAGCGATCATTAAAGATCGGATTGACGATTTTCGTTTACTGAGCAAATGCCTCATAATTCTGTAAATCTAGCGAAACTGGATGGCACGCCGTCCCCCTCGTCAAGGAACCATCCATGAAACTCGTACCAGCCACGGAATCCTTGGCCCTCTACCTTGCAAATCACGCAACCGCTTTGGACCAGGCACTCCTTCCGGGCGAGGCTATTGCATTGGAGGAATTGCGCCACGAGACTTTGACCTTCACCGGCAGCGAAATGCAGATCTCCAAGGAACAAGGCTCCTTCATGTATTTGCTTGCCAAGCTGACCGGAGCACGCAAGGCCGTTGAATTGGGCTGTTTCACTGGTTATTCAGCCATTGCCGTGGCGGCGGCATTACCTTCGAACGGCCTGATGGTAACCATCGACAAGGATCAGGATGCCATGGCGGTGGCGCGCCGTTATTTTGTGCGCACGGGTCAATCCAATAAAATTTCCCCCCGCCTTGGCAACGTCACGGATGAACTTGAAAAGCTCCTGGCCGAGCATGGGTCTGGCAGTTTTGATTTGGCGTTTATCGATGCCGATAAAATTCCGATGCTGGAGTATTTTGAACTATGCCTGAAACTACTCCGCTCTGGCGGCCTGATTCTGGCTGACAACACCCTGTGGAACGGCGCTGTCGTGAATGCCCACGGGGAATCTCCAGCACCATATGGCAACAACAATCAGGACAAAAACACCGTGGCCATCCGCCACTTCAATGACACTGTGGTAACGGACCGGCGTGTCGAGGCAACCCTCGTCAATGTCGCCGACGGCATCATGATGCTGCGTAAATTGTAATCGGATTACCCCCGGATTTCAGACACCAGCGCCTGATACAGCATAACGTAGTCTTGATTAAGCGAGCGCAAGCGTGTTGCCACGACCTTGGCCAAACGCAGAATGATTCCCACCGACCATTGCGGATAAAGGCGGCAAAAACGCTCAAAGTCGCCACCATCTAGAACCAGACAACGGCAAGGCTCATCTGCAATCACCGATGCCGAACGGGCTTCCTGGCCAAATAAAGCCCCTTCGCCGAAAAAGATTCCGCTGCCGCCATTCAATTTGGCCACCGGATAAAAGTCACCCTGAATCGTCCGCTTCATGACTAGCACACGTCCGGTCATCAAAAAATACATGCCACCGCCGATATCCCCCTCACGGATAATTTCGGCACCGGCGGGAATATCTTTCACGGTTAAAAATTCAGAAAAGGTTTTGATGCCCTCAAGATCAGACTTCAACTCCTCCAGCAATAAAATGCTTTCGAGGTATTTCAGGATCTCACCCTGATTCGATTCGACAACAAAATCGTTGCGATTGATAAGCTCCTTGATTCCCATCACGCCGCACTCCCTGTCATCGGGGAGGGCATTGCCGAGGCAGGATCTGCAAAGGCTTCAGGGGCCCCCGAAACTCTAGCCGCATCCTTCTCAACCCTAATCACAATCAAGACGCTCCCTGGACGCACGACATATTCAGCCGCCGGATTAAATACCGGACTATTGCAGCGAATCTGTTTAACAGACTGCAGATTATCTATAAGCTTTTTCACATTGCTGGTTTTCTGAGCATCACGCAGAGCCCGATCACGAATTGTGTGGGCATTGCCAGAATGCTCGATCAAACCGACAAAGAGAGTCCGCCCAGTCGGATCCATGGATTTGCAAACTTCACTGTAAGTTAGGTTGTAAAGCGCCTCAGGAATATTAACAGTCTTCAGCGCCGTGCCAGATTTGGGATCCAACAGATCGTTCAAAACATTGGCAAGACCGGTGCCACTGGCCGCCGTGCCAAGAAGCAGCCGGCTATACTGGCGTGAATAGATGATGTCCGTCACCCCAGCCATGCGCAAATAGCTCGATAGGTTCGGGTCGATAATCTCTGCCGTGATAAACGCCGTCTTTGCCAACTTGCTCAGTGCAGTGGCAGCCATGATCGTACGCGCATCGGCCTCCTCAGCACTCGGAGACATGCCGGTCTGCGACGGTGCCCGGTCTGCTAAAATCAGCACCCTGCTAGCCCTTTCCGGAAAAGCCTGCTGAAGTATATCCACACGAAAAAAGTCGCCAACGACAAAGTTTAATTTTTGAAAGCGCTTGTCTTCCCGAATTTTGTCAATCTTTTCGCGCGACATATTGCCGACAAGCACAATCTTCTCGGCGCTTTTGCCGGATTCTTCGCTGACCAAATGTTCAAGGAGATCCTTCATGTCATCACGCCATCCACAAATGATCAAATGCCCTTTTAGCCGCTCGTCCACGTTGCGCCTCCTTCCAAGGATTGCTTCTTCAAGAAACCAGGCTGATATCCGGGCTGTCAAAATCCCGGTGGCCGCCACGCCGCTCATCATCAGAAAAGATGCCAGCCAGCGCCCTTCGGTGGTGACCGGAAAACGGTCTCCATAACCAACAGTAAGGAAGGTAACGACACCCCACCAAAGGCCGTCACCCATGGTCTTGATGTTTGCATTGGCGTCACCCTTCTCCAGGAAGAATGCCCCCAGAGAAGATATCAACCAGACCGCCGTCAGGGCGCCGACAATGATTAATATTCTCCGGTTTTTCACCCCACATCCCCCCCGCTCAGAAATCAGATCTCTTTTTCGGCGCAATTTGGCTGCCAAATAAACAGCCGCCACAGATCACCATTGAATTTGACGGCATATCCGGCGGGACCGAGGGTGTTTTTTAGGATTTTTTTGCGTTTACTAAAATGCTCAGAGTTTGTCAGAGTTTGAACAACGCCAGAACAGCCTGTTCATCCCACGGTCGGATCTTGACTCGCGATCCCTCTGCCACAGATTCAAGGCGCGAGGCCGCGCAACTTGCATCGTGGGTATAAAATATCCACCACTGCTCCGGTATCGCCAGGCGGTAAAGGTCTTCTTTTTCGTTGATAACTTGCTCTGGAAAACGGTCATACCCCATCGTCACCGGAAGGTGCGCCCAAGCTCGCCCAGGGATGAGATCGCCCGCAAAAATCATTTTGCCCTGGGCGCCAGAAACCACGGTATGCATCTGGCCAGGAGTGTGGCCATCGGAAAAACGAAAGGAAAAAACTTCGGGAATCACATCTGGATGGGTTTCTCCATCGACTAGAATCAACCGTCCGCTTGCCGAAAGCTTATCCGCGAGCCCAGGAATAAACGACGCCCGGTCGCGCACATGGGGATGAACCGCACGCTCAAACGCCTGCTTTCCCGTTACATATTTGGCATTACGAAACAAAACATCTGAATTGCCGGATTGAATCTCACCGAAGGTCGGCAGAATACCGCCAGCATGATCAAAATGGAGGTGGGAGAGGATCACAAAATCAATGTCATCGGGGGATATACCGGCGGCTTGCAGGTTCGCCAGCAGTCGATGGTCTTTTTCGCAAACACCATAACGCTCTGCCAACGTGGGATCGAAGAAGGCGCCGATACCAGTTTCACACAAAATTAACTTTTGATCTGGCTGCTCCCCTACCAGGACTAACATGGCGCGGCAGGCCAATTCGATGCGTCCGAGGGAATCTGGCTTGGTCCATTTTTCCCAAACAGGACGCGGCACATTGCCAAACATGGAACCACCATCAAGCCACTGGCGATTGCCCTCGATCGAAGTGATGTTGACAGAATTCATGCTTTATCCTCGCGAGGGACCGCCCAGCCTGCCAGAACAAATTCTGACGTGCAAGTCCTCAATTTATCTGCAACAAAGTGCCCATTTTTTAAACGGACCGGTGAAAAGTCCCACTAGACGGGCAACCGTCGACATCGCTCAATCACTTATCAACAGAACCTGTGGATAACTAAACTTCCTGCCCTTAGCTCAATCGTTCCCGCTTGTTGTATGGGGATTAAATTCTCCTCCCCTCAATATTTTGCCCACACTTGCCGATATCAATGAAGAGAGATGGAGGTTAAGGCACTGCCGTGCTGCCGTGCTCAAAAATTGACGCAAAGAGGTCACTTAAGTGCCCGGAACGACTGGAAAAAAAATCGGACGCGCCACCCTCGCACTGGGAATGCTTTTAGCACTCCCAGTCAAAGGCTTTGCGGTGAGCGGCTTTTCCCTTGAATCCGGCTTCTCGCACCCGGCCATCCGCTGGCTGGAAGACCTGCCTGCTGACGTTGAGCGGCGCCTGCGCATCCTCGCCCTGCGCGACCGCAGCGTCACGCTGAGCTCGCAACTCAACACCCAACTCCACAACGAGGGACTCCATCCCTTCATCGAAAGCCGTTACCGCGCGCGCGACCTGGGCCTTGCCCGTGGCTCCGGCGAACCGGCCCAGACCATTGAGTTTTGGTTTGGCGGCAAACGCATCCACGGCTTTGGAATCAAGGCAGTGGCATTGCCAAGTCAAAATCAAGAACTCGTTTTATCCGGTAATTTTCCGGCCCTCGACGAAAGTGCCAGCCAACTGGCACTGCAACGCCTCGGCGATTGGCCCAGTGAAGTCACCTCATTGGCGATCGCCCGCGACAGCTTGCAACCAGGCAGTGGCAGCGAGGCACCTGATGATGGTGATTATGGTAACGATAGTGAGTCCGCCGGCAACGACACCCATTTGACGCCCACAGTTTCTGAGGCTGTTTATTTTGCGGTGGGTAATAATTTAATTCCAGCCTGGAAATTTCTTCTGACCATCAATGGCCTGCCTTGGGAGGCAATCAGCGACGACCGGGAGATCCTGCGCTTCACGCCCCGTTTTTTTGATGCGACCCAAACCTCTGCCAATGTTTACGCTACGACCAAGGACGCCGCTACTTTGGCAGACATCTATTTCTCGATCGGCGATGGAAAGTCCACCCTCGAAAATTCCCACTTCAAAACAGACCAGGGTTATTCTGGCCAGTCAAAGGCCATGATCACCAACGGCAAGTTTGACTTTGCGGGTGACACCTCGAAAACCGCGCAGTTTCGCGAGGCCAACGTTTTTGCTCACGCCATCGAGCATGTGGACTACCTCCTCGCCCAGGGTTACAAGTGGACCAGCGCGCATCCAATAACCCTGCGCGTTGCCGAGTGTTACAATGCGACCTGTAATTGCACGCCCGGACGCGCATGCTCTGATAAATCCAATGCCGTTTATGTCCCGGATGATGACGACTACAGCACGCCATCCATCCGGATCGGGGAAGGTGACGGCGTTTACCTGAAAGATCTGCACTACGATGGCGCTGTCGTCAGCCATGAGTTTGGGCATCACGTCGTCTTCAGTGCGATCACCAATTATTCAAAAGGCAGCGAAGCCTTACAACTCCACGAAGGCCTGGCAGATTTCTTTGTCATGATGCGAACAGGCAATCCTTGTTTGGGAAGCGGCATCTGTCCGGCTGGAAACAATTCGATTTGTTATACGAGCCAATGCCTGCGCACGGCAGATAACGATCTTACCTATGGATCGCCAGCATTTCTTGCGGGTGCCGACCACCAAAAGGGCCAGATTATTTCTGGTTTAATGTGGGACATGAAGCTAGCTGGAATCGATACCGGCGATTTAACGAAAATAGTTTTGGGCGCGATTGACCTGCTGTCTCCGGCGGCGACCTTTGGAGACTTCAACTCGGCACTTCGGGCCGCTGACCGGACCCTGTTCAACAGTGCGCACCTGGCGACGATCGAACAAAAGATTTTGGCCCGAAATCTGGACGATTCCTTATTATCCGGGAACAACAATCCGCCCAGTGAAACCAAGCGGCGTTCATCTGGAAATATTTTTGGCTGCACGGTGATGGCACAGCCTGGGGTTTTTCCGCCCCAAGGAAATCCAACCGACGGGCCAATGCAGGTGGGGATTTATCTGCATGATCCTGCGGGAATTCCGGTCCGTTCAAATAAGGCCGCTGGTTTCGATGTTCTGCTGGCCCTGTTCATGGCGATCCCGCTCATCATCGGCTTGCGGAGGATCAGACGCTCATGCTGAATGTGCTGTCCTTCGCCAGGGCTAGAGCCTTCTGGTCCATTGGACTGGCCATCAGTTTCTTGTTTGCTGGGCTTGTTGGATCTGGTGCCCGCGCCGGAAACACTGACAACGCCACTGACAATGCCGCTGTCCCACTGAATTTCACCTTGAATGTCACCCTGGCAGCGATTTGGGAAGGTGAACCTCCGTCGCCTGTGAACCGCGAGGCTCTGGCTAGATTTCGCCAAGAATTCAGTTCCACCAAAATGATCCATTTTATCAGCCCCGCTTATTTCAGCCGTGGGGCACGCGATTCGCGCACGCGCGAGTCCGATCGCCTTAAATTATTGGATCTTGTTGGTAAAGATGACATCGCCGGAATTTATTTAAATGGCTGGAAATCAATTATAGAGGCAGCCGGAGTCTCGTTCCGCAACAACCCGACCTTTTGGGGCAACAAACTGAGTCCCCGGCAATGCCTCGATGATTGCGGGCGGGAAGTTGCGATGACCGCCTACCCTCCGGCTGATTTGCGCAAAATCATCCGGAAAAGCCGGGCACTATTTGCGAAAAACGGCTTCGGCAGCGGAACCATCATGCAGGTGGCGGGCCATGCCGCCGGACCGGACGTCCTAGGGGCGGCCAGCGCTGAGGGCATCACCCATGATTTTTCTGCCCTCGCCGTCGCGACCTTATCGGCGCGCCTATACCGGTTTCCCTTGGCCAATCAACTGAATGAACTTTGGGGGGGCGTTGGACCGCTGATGAGGCCCTTTGAACTGCAGACTGGCGACGGGACCATCACCCAAATGACGGCCAACGGGGTCCACGTCGAATTCATGTCTGAAGAAGAAATCACGGCGTGCATCGATGCTCTTCTGGGGCCGCCTGCCGCTGCGACAAGGCACCTATATATTGGAGTCCCGATGGAGACGTTTGCCATCAGCCTGCCGAAACTGGAATATACGATCCAAGAACTCTTCAAAAGGAGTTCCGACGGTAAATTTCCCTTGGCTTGGACCGCCGAAGTCCTGCCCGCAGCGAACGCCAACCGGCCTAAACTTTCCTCCGCAAAGCCTCCCCAGGACGACGCCCACTGAAGTCATTTGCATTTCCCGGCTGAAAGGCTTTTAATCCCCCCGAACGACCACCGCACATCTCTGGGGATTATAGAAATGAACATTCTGGCAAAAGGCCTGATTAGGGCCACGATTTACGCGATGCCTGCGCTTTTTGCGGTTGCTGCCGGCGGCGCGCAAGCCCGGACTTCAAAGCTATCACCTAAAATCAGCCCGGCTTTGGCCAAGCAAATTGCGGCCATTGAAGCCCAATCCCCGCCACAAACCGAGGCCAGCCACGGCGACCACGGCGACCAAGCCAGTGCTCGCCAGATCCCGGCCCTTGTCTACATGCTTGAGCAGGCCAACGTCGATAAGGCCTACGACCTCGAAAGCAAGGCCGAGCGGGGACGTTATGTTTTCCGCGCCCTGGTTGCCACGGCACATAAATCGCAGCGCGGCCTGATTGCCTGGTTGAAGTCCCGTAAGCTCGAATACAAGTCCTACCATCTTGGAAATGCCATTGCCGTCATGGATGCCACTCCGGAAATCATCGTCGAACTCGCATCGCGTCCCGATGTCCAGCGGGTTGTTGCAGATCCTAAAATCCGCGCTAGAATGCCGTCAACCGACCGCCGCGAAATGATCGAACAACAGCCGGCAGGTGTCGGCGAAAACATTGTTAAGGTCGGCGCCGAAAGGGTCTGGAATGAATTCGGAACTCGTGGCAGCGGGATTGTCATTGGCGGGCAAGACACTGGCGTGCAGTGGGACCATCCGGCCCTCAAAAACCAGTACCGCGGTTGGGACGGTTCCACGGCAGACCATAGTTACTCTTGGCACGATGCCATCGAAAAGCCGGTTGATACTGAGACGGTCAACACCTGCGGCTACAACGTTAAAATTCCTTGCGACGACAACTCCCACGGAACCCACACAGTCGGAACCGTCGTTGGCGATGATGGCGGCGCCAACAAGATCGGTGTTGCTCCAGGCGCTAAGTGGATCGCCTGCCGGAACATGGATGCCGGCCTCGGCGCACCCCATACTTACTTGGAGTGTTTTGAATTTTTCTTGGCACCATACCCGCAGGGTTCCAACGCAGCGACTGCTGGAAAGCCTGAACTGGCACCCCATGTCATCAACAACTCATGGGGGTGTGACCAAAGCGAAGGTTGCGAAGGCAGCGAATTTCTGGGTGTCCTGAAGTCTCTTGAGGCCGCAGGCATCATGGTCGTTGCTTCTGCGGGCAACAGCGGACCCGGCTGCGGATCGATTGAATCAGCTCCTGCCCATCACACGGAGGAGACCTTGTCGGTTGGCGCCCACGATCACCGCTCGGATAAAATCGCTAGTTTTTCCAGCCGTGGCCCTTCACTTTTTGACAATGGCGTCGGCCCCGATGTGACTGCACCTGGCGTGGATGTTCGTTCCTGCACACCAGGAGGCAGCTACGCTGGTTCTGGTTGGAGCGGAACCTCGATGGCTGGGCCTCATGTGGTCGGCCAGGTAGCCTTGATGTGGAGTGCGGCACCAGCCTTGGCAGGTAAAATTACCGACACGATTGAATTGATTCGCGCGACGGCCAACGCCAAGAGCTCAACCCAGACATGCGGCAATGTCCCCGGAACTTCCGTCCCGAACAACACCTTTGGATTCGGAACGATCAATGCCTACGAATCCGTGAAGGCTGCCAAAGCCAAGTTTGGTGAATGAACTACTTTTACAATGAACTACTTTTACTGTGACGTTCATACCCATTTGACCCACGGACGCTTTTGCGATGACCAGAAAGAGGTCATCGCGAGAGCGATCGCTGCTGGGCTCGGTGCCATTGTCAGCAACGGCCTAAATCCGGTGAGCAACCGCGAAGTGCTGAGCCTTGCCGCTGAATTTCCCCAGATCAAACCTGCCTTGGGAATTTATCCCACCGATGCCGTCAATGACATTTTGCCAGAGGACTACCTGTACCGGGTGGACCGCTTCGATGTTGATGCTGAAATCGCTTTCATCCGGCAATGTGCAAGGGAAAAGAAAATTATCGCTGTCGGTGAATGCGGTCTGGACGGTCATCTTGTCGATGCATCTACGTTCGCCGCGCAGGAGCGGGTCTTTGAGGCGCTGATTGGTGTTGCCATTGAACACGACCTGCCCGTGATCGTTCACAGCCGGAAACGCGAAGTCAGATGCGCCGAAATACTAGCCAGTCTGGGCGCAAAAAAGGTCGATTTCCATTGCTATGGCGGCAAATCAAAACACGCACAGAAGTGGGCTGAGAATCAAGGCTGGTATTTTTCCATTCCGGCCAATGCCCGAGTCTCGGAAAGCTTTCGCAAATTGCTGTCGTCACTGCCACCAGAAATGATCCTGACCGAAACCGATGCCCCATACATGGGACCTGTTCGCGGCGAACGCAATGAACCCGCCAACGTGGTTGGCACGGTTGCATATCTGGCGGAACTTCGCGGCTGGACGGAAGAAGACGCAAAAAAAACAGTCTGGGGTAATTACCTCAGACTGTTTGGGCACTTCAGCAACGCGTCAGCTTAAAGTCAACGCACTCTAAACCAGCCCCCGTCAGACTCAGAAGCCCGCGCAGCCTTCTTGGTTCACCCGTAGCTCGTAATCATCAAACAGAAACTTAAGACGCTCGCCGGCGCGAACTTCGACGTTTGCTTCGGCATACAGCGTTGCACAGTGTTGGTCTTGAACCCTGACCGGCACAGCCTGCCGCGTCACTTCAGGATCCGACTCAACCGGGCGGATCCTGTAACGAATCAACTTCTGAACGCGGACGTTGTAGGCACCTTCCGGCAAACGGTGCAGCATGAAGCCGCCCGTAGCCAGGGCGTCTGCAGAACGCGCCGACTCACCCTTCACATAAATCTGGAAACCCTTGTGGAAAGCCCTGTTGTCAATCCGAGTCAGGAACTCAATTTGACCGCCCTGATTGATCAGGTCGATCTGCGCCTTGGGAGCCCCATCCTTGAGAACCTCTTCGAATTGCATTGCCAAATCATTGGCATCGAAAAAGGCTTTGCCGTTAACAGTCACTTCTGGTGCCGCTGGAATAGCTGCCTCGATACAGCCGTTAAAATAGTCGTAACGGCAGTTCAAACCTGAGTTTCGGGAAGCTCCAGTACTATCAGCGAATTTGTCCTCAGTGCGAGGCGTGGCTTCAGCGCCGATACTGCAACCTTGCGCCAGCCCCATTAAAGCACAGACCGCAAACGACCATGACATGCGTGAAACTTGGCAAGAAATCATAACGCCTCCGTTGCTTATTTTCTGATCATTTATCTTTCGCCATTCTCCGGCTCCGGTCAATGTAAAAAAATTTGAGGCTGGTTAACCGTGAAAGCAACACTCCTACTTCCCAAAGCAAAACCCCGGCCAATTTAGTGGCCGGGGTCATCAGTGAGTAGCAAAATCAAGTGGGAATTCAGGATCGTCCGCGGTGTTTAAAGCCAAATGCTGAACCCGGCGCCGATCGTGGTCGTATTATTGCGGATACTATCAAAGCTAGTATTGCCGCTGCCCTTCATCAATTGCTCGTCGATGGACTTCACATGACCGAACACCGAAACTTGGCTGTTTAGGAAGTAGTTCATACCAAGGGAGTAGTACATGCCGCTGCCGTAGTAGTCGGCCCGTTCTAATCGCTGAACAAAATCCATGCGCGAGGCCAAAATACCACCGCCAAGTTCAAGATTAGCCAGGGGCGCCATGAACACAAAGCGCGCACCGGCGTTGAGCCGTGAACCGCTCAGGGTTTGCATTCCGTCGTCATTTCGGCGCAGCGACACAAATGTATGGCCACCAGTGAATTGAATGAACTTCATCACTTCGAGGCCAAAGTTGGTTCCGATGCCAAACCCGCGCCAGGAATTATTAGTTAGCCCCAGATCGCTAAGCCCCTTGGAGGCATCGGCGCTCTTGGCAGCAGATGTCAGTGTGCCTGAAAATTTTCCGAATTCGCCGTCGACAGTTTGCGAGACGAACATATGGCTCACGTTTCCGGAGCGCATCGTATTAACGAAGTTATGATTGCCTGACGAGGGAGCCTGTGCGAAGGCGTGCTGGCTGAGCATCAAGCCCTGCAAGCCCAAAAATGCCCCGGCAACAACCCCTGCTGTCTTAACCTTGAATTGATACATTCCCATTTCGGCCTCCCCGCCCTCAACCACAACATGATCCATCAGCAATCTGTATATGTGGGAGATACTTCAAGGCCCGTGCCAGACGCAGCTGGCCCGAGGTTCGCGGTCGCAAAATAATATAAAACTTTGTATTTACAGGTAGTTACAAAACAATAAAGCCCCATTCCCCTGATGGTTTCAGGGGATTTTCATGGGTTTTAGTGGCTAGCGAATCGGTTCCCTGTCCAGCGGTTTGACACCTGGAACGGGTTCCAGGCGAGAAACCCGGCCAAACGCGGCATCACGCAATTGATCATTATTGGGCCCGCGATGCCCGTCCTGGCCCCCCGGCTCTGCATTTACCTGTAAGTCGGCCACGAGTTCGCCGCTGCGCCCCGTAAAACGGGATCTAGACTTGCCCATGAAAGTGAAAACCCCCGGCTCACTTCGCGTCAGCCCACCCGCAAGCGTCATGTCGCCCAGGTGTTCCTCCAGGTCGTGATTTTCCCCAAACGTCCGGCTCAGACTCAGTTTCATCTGGATTTCACCGCGGGATTTTCCTAGTGGAACCGTTTCAATGTGCCAATCGCCGAAATAAAAATGATTGGAGCGGTCCAACCGGGCCTTCAAATTGAATTGCCGGGCACGGCGCGGAATGGAGACATCTCTAGCACCGCGTGCGGCCGGGCCCGAGGATGCAGCCGCAACGCGTTCAAAGCCTCTGATGGTCACAGGAATTCGCACCCGCGGGGCATTTGATTCTGCGGCTAGCTCAAGTTCCGTCGTGTGGCTGGGGGTGGCATCGGCCTCGAAGGTGCTCCAGTCGTCTGGCTGGAACGGAGCAGCAAAAACTGGCGTACCAGCAACGATGAACGCAGTTGTGGTTGCAGCCAATGCAGCAAACTCAAAACCGGCATTGCCAAATAATCGCCAAAGATTTTTACCGCTGCGCATTGATTGGTTGCCTCGCTGCTTGTGATCTATACTTCTAAAATAGATAATCTTTTCTCTGATTATAGACCAACAAGGCGACAAATGGGCAACGCCACACAGCGCGCCTCGCAACAAAACATTCCAGGCAACTGGTTGGTCAACTATTCAATCGCGGGCATCATCCTTGCGAACCTGCTGTTTCTTGGTCAGAAAATGCCGGTTTCTTCGTGGATCGCCAAACCACGGATCCATGCTCAGCTCCGTGCAACAGAAAATGCGTTGGAAGTCTGGCGCAAACATCATGGCGCCTATCCGGTGACCTTGGGCGAAATGATGGCATCTGCAGAAATCCGCGCCAAAAATCCCGCCTTTTACGATGCCGCCGGCAATCGCCTGCAATACATCCGCCTCAGCCTCGATGCTTTCATTTTGCGAAGTTTCGGCAGCGACTCAATTCCGGCATCGAGCACCGGCGATCAAGACGACGTGATTTTGGAAAGTTCCACGGCCCGAAATGCGGGGGGAATGGTCCTGGTTGCCCCCGATGCATCACCTGCCAGCAATGCCCGTGAATTTACGACGTGGCCACCGGCTGCTGCCGACGGACTGTGGTCCCCAGATGGATTGTGGGTCGCACGCATCGCATCAAATCCGCAAACAGGCGAGCGTCGCGTTCTGGTCATGAAAGACGATCATAGCCGCCTCTTGGTCTCGCCCCACGACCGCATTGAGGAATTCTTTTGGGAACGCGGACCCGAACCGGCGCTCATTTTTTCGGCAACTGGCAGCGACTTGTACGACGATGGGGTTTTCCGCTGGCGCCTCTCCGCCGCCCAGTTTGGAGATGCGCCGAAAATGACGAATTTACTGGAGAGCGCCCGTGCCAAGGCCTTGCCCGGTCGCCTTGGTGTCGACCAAAAAGTCAGCGAGGGCGCCCAAAAATCACGTTGGGTGATTGCCCTGTTGCAGCCGGGTGAGGGTATTGACTGGCGCAGCGGATTCAATGTCCTTGCTGTTCGCGAGGCTGAACTTCTGGCCAGTGGCGGTGCCAAAAAATTTTTTGATTCTGGATACCTGTGGCGTTGTCCGTGGGGCGCAGGAAATTGTGAACACGAGAAAATCATGCCGGCAAAATCCATCAGCTTTCGCCTAGCCCTGGATCAGATTCACAGAATCCGGGGCCGGATGACTTCTGCACAGCAACTGTGGAGCCGCTTGCCTGTCCGGGGCAGATCCCAAGAACTACTTGAGGCGTGGTTTGCAGCGGCCGCCTCGGACAGCCTAAAAACCCTGCAGCCTTACGTTATTTTTTATGCGATCGTCTTGCAGGATCAAGTCCAGGAACAGTTACAGGGAGCAGGCGGTGGCACCGGAAATCCATCCACGCGCCGCCAACTATCCGTATTGACCAGCAAGATGTTGGAAACGCTATTGCACGACCAGGAAACGCCTCGCTACTTGCAGGCACTTCTAATCGGTGGAGACCGATCCTCACTGAAGAATGACGGAAATAATTCTCAACCAGTTTTTGAATTGACCGATGCAATGGAGCCAAACAAGAATGCCGAAAATCGCAAAAGCAAAGCCGATTCCAAAACAGGCACTGGCAAATAATCCCTCGATCTACGGCGTTGTCCTGGCAGGCGGCAGCGGGACTAGATTTTGGCCAAAGTCCCGCTTAAAAACGCCGAAACAATTGTGCGCCCTTGGTGGCCAAAAAGAATCGATGCTGGAAATCACACTGGACCGTTTTGCTCCTCTTGTGGCTCCTGCGCGACGCATGATCGTGACCCACAAGGAGCAGCTCGCCGCGACCCGCAAGATTGCCGGCAAAAAATGTCCAGTATTGCTCGCGGAACCACAGGCCAGAAACACGGCGCCCGCATTAGCCTTGGCGGCGCTGGCGATAGAACACATGGCCAGCAAAATCCATCCGGGCACGGAGCCAATTATGGTGTCTATGCACGCCGACCACGTGATCACCGATCTGGTGGAATTCAATGCCGTGGTCAAGCGTGCCATTGCTGTGGCGCGCAGTGGGTGGCTGACGCTTTTAGGGGTCGTGCCGTCTTATCCAGAAACGGGCTATGGCTATATTGAGCGCGGCCAGGCCTTGCACTTGCGTCCATTTGACAGCAACGGGTCGGCTTACGAGGTTGCAGGATTCCGGGAAAAACCCGACCGCATGACGGCGCAAGGCTACGTCACCAGCGGGAGATTTCTCTGGAACTCTGGGTTGTTTGTGTTTCCCGTGCGCAGTTTAATCGCTGAACTCGAACGCACTTTACCGAAGGACATGAAGGCGCTGCGTTCTTGCCTGAAAAAATCTGTCGCTACAGGAAAAAATCCCTTCAATGAAGCCAAGCTGGCCAAGGTCTATCCACGCCTGACCAAGATTTCCATCGACGAGGCGGTTTTAGAAAAGAGTCAAAAGATTGCGGTTGTTGACGCGGACTTTGGCTGGCAGGACGTCGGCAGCTGGGATGCTTTGGCGCAGGCTTTTCCATCAAAAAATCCGAACGGCAATTTAATTTTTGGCGATGCCGTGACCATTGACACGGAAAATACGACGATTGATACGGATGGTCCGTTGATTGCAACCATTGGGTTGCGCGACATGGTTGTCGTTCACCACAATGGCGCCATTCTCGTGTGTCCGAAAAATCGGGCGCAGGACGTCAAGAAAATCGTCGAGAGCTTACAAGCCACGAAACGCCGGGAATACCTTTAGCCGTAGAAAAATTCGTTGCTGGCGCTTTCGCGCCAGCGACTGCCTACATCCGGTATCCGTATGCGTTTCCCAGACCGGTCACAAAGTAAATTCCATCGGTCATGAACAGCGGCTGCGCCGTAATATTGTACCCTATATTATCTCGCCACTGCACCGCACCGGATTGGATGTCGAAGGCAAACACCCGTCCATCGGATGCCGATGACACGAGCCTGGTTTCCGCTGCGATTAGGGTTGAAATGGATGAGCCGGTCATGGTCCGCCAAAGCTGACGCCCCTGATTGCCTTCGTCCAACGCAACCACATCACCATTCACGCAGCCAACGTAAATGGTGCCATTGCGATGGGTGGAACTTGCGATGGCTGGAAATTTTTCCTGCCACGCCGTCCTGATGTCACTTGACTTGGTATCCACCGCCGCCACCACTCCGTCGTAGCGCGTCAGGTAAAGTAAACCGTCTTTGACATGCATTTCGCCAACAACATCACGGAAACGGGCTTCACTGATGGACGGATTGACTCGCCACGACTGTTTTCCGGACTGCAAACCGACGGCAACAACTTCACCAGAGGCAAGTCCAGCCGCCACCATGTCGCCGAACACCAACGGGCTCGCTCCACCGCCGACCGTCAGACCATCTGGAAATCCGGCATCGAATAGCCAGAGGCTTTTTCCGGTTTGATAATCGATGGCGTAAATAACCTGTGCAGAAGTCTGGATTAGCAAGGTATTACCTGCCAGAACCGGCTTGCGATCGGAAAAGGAATCCAGCGAGGCTTCCCATGCCCGCTTGCCCGTTGCGATGTCTACTTTGAAAACTTTGCCACTGCGGACACCAAAGACAACAAAGCCGCCAAGGTTTGCCATGGGACTCGTGACTTCGCCACCCGCGTTGAACCACCAGTTGAATTTATCAGCGGTAAAAACCCGTGATCCGAGCCAGCCGTCGCCAAAATCGCCGATCACAGAATCTCCGTGAATGGCAAATCCAGACCGGAAATCGCGGCCAATTGGTTTTTCTTCATCGACGTCCGGGAGCAACTTCAATGACCGCAATCGGAAGGGACGGGCCTCAACTTTTGCCGCAACAAGTTGCCCCGGCATGGCTGCAATAACCGCGACGCCCCCAACGCCCACGACAACGTCAAAGACACCGATCGCACAGGCGACCGCTAACATTTTTTTCATAGCTTTGATCATGTTTTCAACCTTCAAATTGTGGCCATCAGGGCACGGGCTTTTGCCGCCTCATCCGAAGTTCCATGCTTTTCGATGATCACGTTCAAGGTTGCCTTGGCATCGTCCTTGGCATTTTTCGCCAACTCAATCCTCGCCTTGCCCAGCAAAATGCGCGGCTTCAAGTCATCATTGACCGTGCCGATCAAAGTCGCGCCCTGCTTCAAGGCATCGTCAAAACGCTTGAGGTCTTCAAGGATCGCCATGGCCATCAGGCGACCAGCAGTTTGATGAAAGGGCGAAGCCGTCGACTTGGCAATCACTGCCTCAACCAGCTTTAGCGCCGCCTCCAGATCACCCTGCGCCAATTGTTCCTTGTCGAGAGAAATATTCGTTGCGCGAAGGCCGGCCAGCCAGCCTTCTGCATTGCCCGGATTTTCCTTGGCGAATTCCACGTATTTTAGCAGAGATGCTCCATGGTCCGGTTGGACCTTGGCATCAGGCTGAGCCCCGGGTTGTCCCGCAGGGTTGGCCTTCTTATAGGCTTGCTCCGTCTCTGCGCCAAACTGATCTTCGATCTTGGCTAGCGCCTTTAAACGAGTGTCCTTCATTTTATTGGTGACGGCCTGCCAAACAAATCCACCGGCGGCCACCAAGACCACCGGTAACAGCACCAGTCCCATTTGCTTTTTGTTGAGCATGAGCCAATTCAGCGTACTGAATATGCGTACCTGAAATGCGTCCGGCCCTTTGATCTCTGATTTTTTGAGTTCTGACATCTTGTCGTGCTCCAGCGGTAATGGTTCCTGGCAAGTCCTGGCCCCGTAAAGAGCCCTCATCTTAGAAGCTGTGGTAGCATAAAACAAAGCTAAATATTTGTTCTTCAGCCGACCCGGGCACAGGAGACCGCAATGTCGACAAAATTGGGGCACCTCCTCGTCACCGAGGGCCTACTCTCGGAGCAAGACCGCAAGACAATCCACGACGCCTCGGGCAGCACTGCTGCGGGGTTTGCCAAGGGAATTCTGGCCCTCGGCCTGTTGGGCGAGGAGGAACTGGCAGCCTTCATCGCCGACCGGACCCATTTTCGCGTCGCCGCCAAAGACATCTTTTCCGAGATTGACGACCGGGCGTTGGGGGCAATTGATACGCCCCTTCTGCGCCAGCTGGAAGTCCTGCCCTTGCGCCTTGATTCCAATGTCCTGGCCGTTGCGATGATCGACCCCTTGGACCGGGCCACCGTCCATCAAATCGAGTTCTTTACGGGCTGCAAGGTCAAGCCCCTCATCGCAACCCTCAAACAGGTCCGCAGTGGGCTGTCCCGCCTGATCCCGGGCTACAAGCCAACCCCCTCGCCCTTTGAACTTTTCATGGCGACCCACATGGGCACGCTGAGGTCTGGGCAGGACAAAAAAAGTCATGCCAAAGAACTAGTCGCACGCCTCCAGACAAAACCAGCGCCGGCGATACCCGCCGAACATGCTGATCATGAAATCGATCCGATGCCCGGATCCCAAACCGACAACTCGGACTTCCTTGAGTCACCGGTGAACCGGGGCACAGAGGAGACTGAAAACACCGAGACGCAACAACCGGCGCCAGATCCGTCGCTTGATTTGGCGGCAGCAGCGGGAATCGAAACTCCCGGCGAACCAGCCGTAAATCTAGAGCCTGCCGCCAACCCCTTGGACAGTCTGAACAGTGATGCGGCAGGCAATGGAGCCAGCGTCCCTGCTGCGGCGACGACCTTGGCGCCCAAGTTTGCTATGCCTCCAGCGGTCGCAGGCAATGAGGTCATCGCCAATAAGGCCCTATTGGATTTAAACAAACGCGTCATGGACATTTCTGTTCAGAACGACCCAACTACTTCCTTAAAAGTCTTGGTGGACGGGCTGTTCAAAGCAGGCATCGAGTCCGGATGTGTGGCCATACGGAACCACAACGAGGACGAAACTGTCAGCAGCGACGCCAGTCAGGGTGCCCTGTGGTCTGGAATCGATTCCGTCGCCAATGTGGCCAGTGGGGATTTACGGGGTGATTTAACGGAACAATTGATTAATGCCATTGCCACCTATGCCCCAGAGGCCATGGAATCCGACGGCTGGATACAAATTCTGGCGGATGACTCTCCGGCAGTTAAGGCGGCCCTTGACCTGATTGAGCCGGGCGAGGCGCGCACCATGATTGAAACGGCGTTGACGACTTCTGAAAGCGTGTTGCTGATGCGCGCGTTTAAAATGCAAACAAAGCCAAGCGACCTGGTGGCGATTTTCGTCTGGCCAAATACCAGTGCCGGCCATGAGGCCCTTCGGGCTTCTGTTTCGAATGCGCTACGGGCGTATGCCCAGAAGGTGGATAAGAGCTAGTCGGCTGTTTTGGAGGATCAGTGGGAGCTTCAATGGGGTAGCAACAAAACGCAGCATCAACAGGATCACCAGGGTTTTAAATCCAGGTGAAGGTGGTCAGCCGACCAGCTCTTGAAGACCCATTTTGCAGTGAATGTGCCAGTGCAACTTCCAAAACAAAAAATCAATCACCTCGGGAACTTGGATAGTCGGCAACCACCCAAGCCGCAGTCTGGCAGGAGTCCTTTTTGACTCCCGCACTAACATGCGACCAAACTATCAACATATTCCACAATGGGTTTTGACCTATGAACAGCCAACGGCGCATGGTCGGGTTGTTGGCCTTTGTGCAATTCGTCAACATCCTCGACTTTATGATGGTCATGCCTCTAGGCCCGGATTTCAGCACGGAGCTGGGCATTGCCACATCAAATTTGGGAATAGTTGGGGGTAGTTACACCGCGGCTGCGGCCGTTAGTGGTCTGATTTCGGCCTTTTTTCTGGACCGATTTCCCCGAAAAAGGGCGCTCACCGTGGTTTTTGCGGGGCTGGGCGTGGCCACCATGGCCGGGGCACTCTCTACGGGATTGGGATCGCTCCTTCTGGCCAGAATTGTCGCCGGAGCCTTTGGGGGGCCGGCCTCTGCTCTGGCCCTCGCCATCGTCGCTGATTCGGTACCAGTCCGTGAGCGGGGGCGTGCCCTGGGTGTGGTGATGGGGGCTTTTTCTGTGGCGTCGATCCTAGGGGTTCCCGTCGGGCTGGAGTTGGCGCGTCTAGGAGGTTGGCGGGCGCCATTTCTTGGGGTTGGTGGTTTGGCATTGCTTGCTGTGTTGGGAATTCACCGCTTTATGCACGAGCCCGCCAAGGTCCCCCACCCTCAACTAAGTTCCCACAAGCTGCTGGTCCAGTTGCTCAATCGCGATACGGTGACGGCATTGGCCCTGGCTGCGACCGTGATGTTTTCGGGTTTTCTAGTGATTCCAAATATCGCAGCCTTTGTTCAAAAAAACCTCGAATTCCCGAGGGAAAATCTCAGCCAAATGTATTTTTTCGGAGGTTTGGCCAGCCTTGTGTCCATTCAGATTGCGGGGCGAGTCACTGACCGACTTGGCTCGATGTTAACGACCTTGATTGGTACCGGCCTCGTCGTCATCACGTTAATCTTTGGATTCGCGCATCATGCGACTGCCTTTACGCCGGTGGTGATTGCCGTTCTGTTTATGACCGGAACTTCGATTCGCGCCATTTCTTTCAACACTCTGGTCAGCCGCGTGCCTCCGCCCAATCAACGCGGGGCGTTCATGTCTTTGCAATCCACCGTGCAGCATCTGGGATCTGCCAGTGGTGCGTTTATTTCTTCCCAGTTGTTGGTGTCAGACTCCATCGGCAGACTAATCGGCATCGAAACTGTTGCTGTCATTGCCATCATCGCTTCGCTTCTGGTGCCAATCCTTGTGCGCATCCTCGAGCGCCGGCTGCCAACCCGCGCCTGACTGGCGTCACTCCGCGCAGCAGGCGCCGTCACCCTGAGCGACGCGCAGCGAAAGAAAGGATCCTTCGCTGCGCTCAGGATAACGAGGCCGGTTAATTGAACTTACTTCTTGGAATCGTGACAGTCGCAGTCGTCGCAGTCACAGCCACCGCAGCTGCCATCGCCGCAATCGCAGTCGTCACAACCACAGTCGCAATCACCGCAGCATCCGCCGTCGCAGTCGTCACAACCACAGTCGCAATCACCGCAGCTGCCATCGCCGCAATCGCAGTCGTCACAACCACAGTCGCAATCGCCGCAATCGCCGTCATCGCAATCGCCGTCATCGCAATCGCCGTCATCGCAATCGCCGTCATGATTCTGGACCTGCTCAGTCTTGTGAGACTTGGCTTCAACGGGATTGGCTTTGTGGACCACCGGCGCGCCATAAAGTTTCATGGAGAAGCCGACAAGGAAAAGAAGTGCAAAAAGTTTCGCAAAAATGCGGTTCATATAGAACTCCATTCACTAAGAAGAATTAAATTGGGAGAGGCATAAAGGACCGAAAAATATCAAGCAGCACGCGGAGGACGCTCCAAGCCGATTTGCCAGCCATCACCTAAAGGATGGCGCACTTCAAGAATCAAGGGGCGATTGTCGTTTTGAAAAAAATTGCAGTCATCAGTGGAAGGC
>CANFEB010000035.1 GCA_947445775.1 Oligoflexales bacterium
ACTGCCCAAAGACGGACTTCTGGACTTGGTTTTAAGTCAGAGCCTCTTTGAGGATACCCAGTTGGTGATAGTGCGGCGCGCCGAAAAAAAAGCCGACCCTGGCAAGATGCTTGCGACCTTGCCGCCGACCCATCAGAACGCTGATGCCGCCCGAGGCGGGTGGTCCAACCGGCTAATCATGACGATCGAAAAATCAGCGTTGCCAGTCGAAGTCCAGCGTCAGGCTGCGCGTCTGGGTGGACAAGTGATTCACGTTGCCCAGCCCGTCACCCTGTCAGATTTCATGCAGTTCATTCAAACCGCCTTGCAGAGGGCGCGCCTGCAACTGACGGCAGAGGCGCAGCAGTTGCTATTTCATTGCTGCGGGCGTGATGCCGTGGTTCTGGAAAACGAGATCAATCGTTTGGCCCTGCTTTTTCCGCCAGATGACCGCAATAAACCCGCAGATATTGGCACAGCAGAACTATCGGGTGTGCTGGGGATGTTGCGCGAAGATGAAATTTTCCGCTTGGATGAACTTCTGATCAATCGGCGCTACGGCGAGGTCGAGGTTTTGCTGCAGGGTCTGTTGAATCGCGGCGAAAGCGTCCTGGCAGTCACCGGAGTTCTTGCCCGCCACTGCCGCCACGCCCTGGCTGTTCAAGAAGAAATGGCGCGGCGCGGCTCAGTGGACTTGCAGGGAATGGCGGCCAGGCTTCGCTTGCCCCAGGCAGTCATTCGTAATTTTGTGCGTTATGTGCCGGCGATGCCGCGGGCAACCTTTGAGCGGGCCTTGGGGGCGTGCGCCCTTACCGACATCGAATTAAAGACGAGTGGCTTGCCCGATGGGCTGGCACTATCTAGAATCGTAGAATGCTTTCAAACGTGAAATAAAGTAGCCTAAACGCATGATTGATGCAGCAGAGTCGCCCAAACATTCAAGGCCAGAAACCCTGCCGCAGTTGTTGAGGCAAATCAAATCCTGTTTCAACCCAAAGCGAGTCATTTTGTTTGGGTCGTGGGCCCGGGGTGATGCGCGAATCAATTCTGATATTGATTTGGCGTTTGAGCTTGATGGGCAGGAAAAAATTAGTTGGGATGATTTTTATGCCCTGATGCTTGAAGGGGCGGAAACTTTGCACCGATTGGATTTGGTCAAACTGCATTCTGTATCCAAGGAATTCAGGGATCATATCGAGAAATTTGGAGTCATTGTTGATGGGCGATAAAATTGACTATGGTCTGATCAACGCTCGCAAGGCCATCCAAGAACTACACGCTTATGTCGCCGAGCCGGTACGGACTGCCCGAGATCGCGCCGGTATTATTCAGGCATTTGAATTTTCTTATGAAGCGATCTGGAAGTTGCTGCAGAAGATTGCCGAGGCCGATGGTCTTTCCGTAAATTCGCCGCGAGAAGCCTTTAGCTTTGCTTTTCAAAAGGGCTTGGTCACTGACCAGAAAATCTGGATTTCCATGATCAGGCATCGGAATTTGACCACTCATGTCTATCGCGAAGATGTAGCGCAAGAGGTCTTTCGAGCGATTGTGGATTCTTATGTGCAAGAGTGGGATTTTTTTATGGATAATCTCCCCTAATGCCTTCAAAATTACTGAAATTATCATCGCTGTTGTTTGTGACGCTGGGCGCATTTGGTGCCCTGACCACGCAAGCCCCACGAGCCCTTGCTGGCGGCGTGACGGAAGTCTACCTGCCGCGTTACCAGGCCGAGCAATTGGCCGCCGATCAACCCTTTACGGATCTGGCTGTTCGCGAAGGCGGCGGCCCAAAGTCGGGCGAGGTATGGTTTGTCGGACGGACCTCCTTGTGGCGTTGGCAACTCGCCGACCAGTCGGTGCGGCGCTTTCGACTGATGGATGCCCAACCTCAGCCTGGGGCCCGGCCCGTTGCCGATGGCGCTCATTCTGCGGGCGCATTGAAGTCAGTCGCCCTCCACCGCATAGCCCTCGAGGGGCTGCACCGGATTCTAGTTGAGCAGGGGAGCGAATCATTGCTCGTGTCTTCCACCGACGGCCTGTTTGATGTTGAGCCGGCAACGGGGCGCATTCTGCATTACCCGCTCCCAGAAAACGTCAAGCCCGTGACGACCGGTCTGTTCGGGGTGGGCGATCATATCGTCTGGACCACGGTCAACGACCTGATTCAACTCGACCGTTACGGCAAGAGGCTCCATGTGGTGCCGCTGCCAGCTACGTTGAAGTCGGCCGAACGTTTGCTTTGGTCGCCCGCCCTGAAGTCGTTTTGGGTGGCGCGCGGGCAGTCGCTCGGTATTTTTTCGCTGGCGTCCGAGGGCGCTGACCCGTTGCGCAACCCGAAGGAAAAACAGTCTTGGCTAGCACCGCAACCCCTCGCTGGACTGGTGGCTGACCATAACTCGACGTTCGCTTGGACCGGCTCCACCGTGGCGCGATTTTCCGACGTCGCCACTGCACCCGGAAAGGCGCTGGATTTGCTGAAGGTGGCTGGGTCCCGGCAATTAAGTTTGTTAAATGCTGTTGGAACGATCCATGCGTACTTGTTCAGTGACGGCACGCTGGAAGTTTACGACCTAAATTCTCGTCGGCGTGAGGCCTTCAAATTGCCACTTCCACAAGGGCGCGACGCAGCCCTTGTGCAGCAAATGGCCATGGGCGGGCCAAGCGGAAATGCCCAGGTGGCGCTTTTGGTGGCGGGCAAGCCTAGGGTGTTTTCTTTGGCAAAAGACTTGTCTCTTTTGCCCCAGGGGGACAATGTTAAGGAAGAGACCCCAAAAGGAAAATGAAACCGGAATGATGTCACGCCAAAAGCCACGCAAAAAGTCACGCAAAAAGTCATGGGAAGGGCTTGTGCTAGGGCTTGCGCCAGGCCTTCTGACAAGCCTTGTCCTTGGATTCCTTGGCGGCTGCTCCCACGGGCCAGAATTAGTGGTTCTGGACCTAACCCACGGTCCGCTGATTGTGGATGACCTTGGCGGAAATCTCGCTCCGCTAGACCTCCCTGAAGATGAGACGGAAACGGTGACAGCCCAGGATTCATCTCTCTATCTAGCTGATTTAAAAGAATATTTGTCTGGACTGGAAAAGGCCGTAGCGGCCACTCCGGAGGACCAGAAATTGGTGGCGCCGGTTCTTGGCGTCCTTCGCGCCCAGATTGCTGAAATCGAAGGCAACCAGCCGGCTGCCGCCGAACTTTGGCGCACGGCCTTGCGGTCCGCTCCCGGTCAGGGCCGCATTGGCAAAATGGTTTTTGATTCCTGGGCCCGATACATAGCGCGCAATGCCGCAGCGGGAACCGATGCTGTGCAGTTAGCGCGTGCGGTTTTGGCCACGGTTGGTGGTGGTCGGGACAGTCAGTATATGTTGACCCACGACCTGTTGACGGAAGGCGACCTAGCGCGCAGGCTTTACCAATTTGCCCCTGAGCGCCTGAGCTTGGGCAATAACGGCGGCGTGGGCGTTACGGACGCCGGTGCCAGAGAAAACCTCAATGCTAGCCTCAATGCCAGCGCCAATGATTCGGCTATGCCACCGTCAGCCCCTCCGACCTACGGTCCCAAGAACAGTGAAGATCCGCTGATGTTCGGCATCTTGCGTCAAGCGTGTGCGGCTCGTCTGCCCGATCAGATTGCCGCCTGGCAGGCCTGGGCTAAGCCCCTCAAACAACCTTGGCGGGGTTATTGGGCCGGCGTGATGGCCGATTGTGGCAGACACCATGGCAGCGCCGTTGAGGCCTTTTCCGGGGCGATCACGTTCTTGGATGAAGGCGACGTCAACGAAGAGGACGACGTAGCCTCTGGGGCCTTGCGCCTTGAATTGACCAGTCGCTTGATCAAAGTCCGCCGCGCCCTCGGCGATCGCGAAACTCTGGGTCCTGATTATGAAAATTTGATGGCCGCCTGGCAGGGGCGCTTGGTTTCTGCGAAGGCGATGGGATTGCATCCGGCAGCATTTATGTTGCGGCGCATTGACGATACGATCTGGGCCGCCCGCCAGAAGGCTCTGGCAAATACGACGGAAAATAATTTGGAAGGTGCCGAGGCTCTCGCGCGCGAGGCTCTGGGCTTGGCGAACAAGGCTTTTCCAGATACAGCCTTTGTGGCGGCTAATTACCGCCGTGATTTGGCCAATTTGCGTTGCGAAGCCCTGCATTTTCTGGCGTTTCGCATCGCCTACGAGCGCCGCGAATGGTCCCAGGCCGCCATTCTAACGGAGGACGCTCTGCAGACGCTGCCGATTACCCCTGAGTGGACGCGGCGCCTGCAATCGCAAGCGGTGATTTACGATTTCGCCGCAGGCCAGATGGCCCTGGCCCGCAAGCGCCTCGAACAACTGTTGAGCGAAGCCACGGATGATTCCACGCGGGCTTTCAGTCTGTTTTGGCTCGCCCGTGTCTTTGAACAAACGGGGCAAAAAACCGAGAGCGATTTTTATTTGCGCTCCCTCGTTCAAGAACAGCCCTTGAGTTATTACTCGGTGGTGGCGGCCTCGGCGGCTGGCCTGTTGCCGGCAGATGCCTGGCTACAAAATTTCGGAGACCTCGAGAAACTTCGCGGGCGACTGGCGAAAATCAACTTGCCCGAGGCGGCTGATCAGGCGTTCATCGCAGGGAGTAAATCCAATTGGTATCAAGCGCGACGGCTGGCGGAGATTTTAGTTAAAAATCGGTCTGTGGGGCGTTGGGCCCGGGCTGCCGTGGCGGATGCTGCCGAAACGGCGGCCAAGGTGTCGCGTCCAGACCGTAGCCCAGAGGTTTTCCTTTATTTGTCTAGGCTGGCTTATTCGGCGGGTGATTACGCCCGCACCATAGAATTGACCACAGCCCTTTCGTCGTCGCTCCCGGGTTTTTGGACCCGTTATCCTGAACAGCTGTTTTTGGTGTACCCGTTTCCGCGATTCAAGATGTTTTCGGGGGCGGCAAATACGGGTGGGCGCGTGACTTTGATGCTGGGGTTGGCCCGCCAGGAAAGCAGTTTCCAGGCCGAGGCCCAAAGCGCTGCGCGGGCTTTTGGCTACATGCAGTTGACGCCAGCCACCGCCCGCAGGCTGCTGGGGGACCGGGCTCCGGCCAACGACGATGTGATTGAAACGATGCTGATGAATCCACAGACCAGTATTATGCTGTCGGCCCGTTATCTGGAGATCCTAAACCAGCGGTTCAATGGGTCCGAGATGTTGATGGCCGCGGCCTACAACGCCGGCGAGCATGCCGTTTCCGGGTGGCGCAAGCAGCGCGAGGTCGAGGATCAAGCCCTGTTTATT
Source organism: Oligoflexales bacterium (assembly GCA_947445775.1). Lineage (GTDB taxonomy): Bacteria > Bdellovibrionota_B > Oligoflexia > Oligoflexales > RGVZ01 > RGVZ01. Next base: position 5,239 of record CANFEB010000035.1, read on the forward strand.
GAGGGCATTCCCTATGGGGAGACCAAGGGCTATGTGAAGGCAGTTCTTCGTAATGCAGCAGTTTACCGGCGACTTTTGCCATTGACTCGGGAAAGCTTGGTCGGCAATAAAAAAGATCCGTAATCAAAGAGGTTTACCGATGGTCACAAAAAATCATACCCATGCACCAACCCCAGAAGAAATGAAGCTGGAGGCCGGCGGCTGGATATCCATGATCGCCATTTTGTTTTTGTTTCCGACCCTGTTTTTCCTATGTGTTTTCTTTCCGATCTGGGTCGGCTGGACTCCGCGCTGGTAAATTGGTGAAAAGCCCCCCTTGTCTGACGCTCCCGGCTTGATTATAAGCTGGGCAAGGCCGTTTATTTTATTGCCAGGGCATACATTGAATTCAATTGAGAACACCAAGTCAGTCAGTGCCTTTTTTCAACTGACCAAACCGACGATCTCCATGTTGGTCGTGGTCACGGCTGTGCCGGCCATACTCATGCCGGGCTTGAGCGTGTCGTGGTCGGTAGCTTTCGCGGCGTTGTTGGGAACCTGGTTGGCCGCAGCCTCGGCCTCCGTATTCAATCATCTCCTTGATTACGATGTGGACATGAACATGGTGCGCACGCGCGGACGACCGCTGCCAAGTGGCCGGGTGTCTAACATAAACGCCTTCTGGTTTGGTGCGGTCTTGGCCCTTTTGAGCTGGATAACTCTTTTCTTTTTTGCAAGTCCCGTCAGTGCTTGGACGGCAGTGGCTGCTAACGCATTTTACGTTTTGGGGTACACGGCGTTTTTGAAACGTCGCACCGTGCAAAATATTGTCATTGGTGGCGCTGCTGGCGCCGTGGGCCCGCTGATCGGATGGGCCGCTTGTACCAACGACATCGGTTTTGTCTCGGCGTGGCCGGCATGGGTTTTGTTTGCGATTATTTTTCTGTGGACCCCGCCCCACTTCTGGGCGCTTGCCATCAAGTACAAGGATGACTACGCGGCGGCACACATTCCAATGATGCCGGTTGTGCGTGGTGATGCCGTCACGCGCCGGCAGATGCTGCTTTACACGATCACCCTGGTGCCGGCTGTGGCTAGCCTTTATTGGTTCGGCGCGGCAGGCCTTGTTTATTTGATTCCATCAATGCTGCTGACGCTGCTTTTCGTGCGTTATGCGTGGCGCCTCTGGATTACCGGTGAGAACGCGCTGGTGATGCCGCTCTTTCATTACTCTTGTTTTTATCTATTTGGCATTTTCGGTAGTTTGACCGCAGACAGGTTTTTAAGCCTGTCTGGGCTGATGTGAGCCGTGGCCATGCCCTCCATCAAAAAATTTGTCGATGCGGTTGTGTTTGGTCATGATGACCGCGTCCAAAACCACAATCGTTTTTGGTTATACATCTGGTTCACCATCGTTTTTGCCGTCATGGTCTTGGCAGTTTCTGTCCTGAAGCCTGGCACTTAGATAACGGAGCGCGCGCTTATGCCGCGGGTTGTCGTCACAGCAGTAAGTTTTTGCAAAAATTCGGTCCTGCGTGCGGAGGCCGTCCAGGTTTTTGCTCGGCACGAAGTGGTTTTTCATCCCGTCGATTCTGCATCCAGCCCCCATGATGTGGCGTCGGCCTTAAATGGTTTTGATGCGGCCATTGTCGGGCGCGAGACGATCGGCCCAGAAGTTTTGGCGCTGTCCAATCCACCCGCCATCATCGCTAAATATGGCGTCGGCATGGATAATATTGATCCCCTTGTTTTGGATAAATTAACGGTCCTCTCTGCGCCCGGCAGCAATGCCTTTGCCGTGGCGGAGCACACCCTCGGGCTGATCTTGGCGTTGACGCACAACATTGCCAAATGCGACCGCCTTCTTCGTGGCGGAACCTGGTGGAAGGACGGCGGGGTTGCCGTGGCCAGCAAAACCGTCGCCGTGATCGGAGTCGGGGCGGTGGGCAGCCGGGTTGCGCGCCTTTTGCGGGCCTTTGACTGTGAGGTTATTGGTGTGGATATCGTCGATAAGGCGGATTTTTTGGGGCCACTGGGCGCCAGCCAGCAGGACTTGCAGTCTGCCCTCAAAGTGGCCGACCTTGTCACCCTTCATGTTCCTCTCACGAAATCGACGGCAACAATGGTTGGACGGGGCTTTCTGACAGCCATGAAGCCCGGATCGTGGCTGGTAAATACCAGTCGCGGGGAAATTGTGGTCGAGGCAGAGCTTTTAATGGCCTTGAATTCTGGGCACTTGGCAGGTGCTGGATTGGACGTGTTTCAAGTGGAACCTGTCGAAAACAAAGAGCTTGTTGGGCATCCAGGGGTCGTCTCTACTCCCCACATCGGCGGCAATTCCCGGGAAGCCGTGCTGGCCATGGGGCGGGCGGCAGTCTCTATGCTTGCAAAAGTCATTAATAATGTATAAAAAGAGCGAATAATTTTAAGGTATTTTATGATTGATCAAATCAAAGAAATTATCGCTTCAGACATCAACCCCCAACTCGAACTTCATTCTGGTGGCTGTGAACTTGTTGATGTGGAGGATGGCATTGTGACCATACGTTTATTTGGCGGATGTTCGGGTTGCCCGTCGAGCCACATGACGCTGTTCAATGGCATTGTTCCGATTCTGAAAGAAAAAATACCGGAGATCAGAGACGTCGTCCTCGGCTGACAGTTGATTGCAGTGAGGTTAATCCGAACGCTAAAAAAGGTCCGAATGCGTTTTTTGTTTTCCATCGCCGCGTTTTTTGTCTGGCCAAGTTTTTTATGGGCCGGGATTCTCGATCAGGCCACACCTGCCGCGATGCCCCTGGAGCCTCAAGTTTACACTGGGGCGCTGCACAGTACGGACAGCGACCGTTCTATGCTCGCCAGAATGTTTATCATTCCAGGTTCCAGCCACGGACCCTTTGAAGCGCACTTGATCCTCTATCACGGCAGCTTTGATACCCGTGAATATGTCCCCATTATTTTTGACAAGGTCGAGCCCCAGGCAAACGGCAGCTTCCTTCTGACTTCGCTGCGAATGACGGGAGGAGGCATGCCCATGCGTCATCCGGTTGTCGACCTTGGCGCGCCTGGAAATGGCTCGTTGGATGGCGTTTATCATTCCGGAAGGCAGACCAGGACCGGGATCTTGCGCCTCGTGAATGGTTGGGAATTGCCCCCGGACATCATGGCCGGCCGCCGGGTTGTGCCAGCGTTTGAAGGTCGCTACTTCGGGGACTGCATGGGCGGTCCAAGAGACGACATGCTCACTGGATTGGAAATTTATTCCACCCGCAGTCAAATAGATGACATTGTCATGGTGCCGACCGTCGACACTTCGTTGGAAGCCAATGTCTATCAAGGCGGTACGGTGTGTCGCGACATTGATAGTGTTAGTCGGGAAGGCGATGTGTCATGCATGGGTTTTCCTTCCGGCCATTACGATCAATACACCGGAAAATTGATGCTCTATTTTACGGGTGCTTGGCGCTGGTCGTGTGACTTTGACGAAAAAAACGACATCATTACCTGCGACACCCCCCGTTTCGGCCGTCGATGCGAGCTGTACCGGATCCGCGATAGAGATGTCATGACGACTGACACCATTGGTATGAAGCCATTGGGTCTTGAGAACACAGATGTGCAGATGGCGCGGATCAGGGCTGAATTGAGCGCGAGCCAATCACCTCCTTCATCAACTTTATCGCCGTCGTCACCGCCGTCATCACCACCACCGCTAGCGGCCTTAAAATGCACTGATATGGCCCACAAATTTCCCGGCATCTTGCATCATCTGCACACCGGTTTGTACCAACGCGTTGCGCTGGATCTAGTGTCGAGCGAGGCTTCACCAGGAAATTGCAAGATCAGCGGGATAATTGCCCAGAGTTTCGATAAGGCCGACCATGGTGACGAGCAGCCCTTGACCCATGTCATTGACCCATCGATTTATAATAGCAGCGAAGAAGTTTTTCGGATTTCCAGTGGGCAAATGGGTGATGCTGCGTTGATTTTGAGGCGTGAGGGCCTGTCATTTTCCGGATACTGGTATTCTCGTCTTTTTGGGTTGGTGGGGCGAGTGGAGTTTGGCGAAAAATTTTCTCTGGAATCTATTTCAACGGAATCCTTTGTCCCTTCGGTGTCGGGTGTTTTTGATTCCCCTCCTCAAAACGACGTTAGGATTCACCGCGTGCTGAAGCTGAAGTCTTTGACCGATAGCATCGACTTCAGATCATTCAATCCACTCCGTCAATTGCCAACCCGGGGCACACTGTCCACCGAAGTGATGACTTCAGATGGCGACGGTTATGGCATCCAGACCTTGATGGACGTCGACAACCTCGTCTATGACTACTTCACGGGCCATATGGCATTTTCTACGGGTTCGTCCGAATATTACGGGTCGGTTTTGCCGCGGGGTTTAAATCTCAGGGTGATTCCCACTAACAATGGAGCCCGTTACATTCCGTTTGGGGTTCGTTGGGAATACAGCCGGATTCAAAATTGATTTCTCGCCATCGTCGCCTCGGAAGGCCATTGATTTCCCTTGGTTGACGTTATGAAGCCGTTCACGTAATAGCCCCCCAGATTCAAGTAAGTGCCTGCAACTCCCGAATAATCCAAAGGACCATTGGTTTTCAATCGTCCTTTGGCTCCGGGGGACATCTTGCGCCACATTTTTATTTTCGCCATTGCCGCCTGGTTTGTGCCTGCCTTCGCTAACGCCAAGTCAACTTTTCCGATGCCGCCACGCCTGAAGCCCGTCCCTGAATCAGCCATAGTTCCCCTGGAGGGTGTGCCACGCAAGATGGATCAGGAAAAAATGACCATCAGTGACACCTATGTTTTTAGCGACAAAAAAGTCTCGGAAGTAGCAGTCTGGTACTGGGACGACATGGAGCTTGTCTTCGCTGGGACCATACCAATTGGTGGGACGTTTGAACCTGACGCCATCTTTAGTCGCTACGGACGCATGTACTACGGAATTTCAAAAATCGATGCGGTCAAGGCCGAGCCATGGCTGGTGCGTCATCGCAATGTTTACAAGAACAAGGTCGTCACGCTGTATGTCGATGGCGGTTACGTTAAAAGAGGTACTTGATGAACGATGTTAAAAAACTTGCAGCGCTGTTGGCCCTAGTCGGCATCGCAGTCGCTTGCAACGCCACAGGCTTCAAGGGTAGCAACCGCGTGGTCATCACCGATCCACTGCCCCAGGCGCGGGACTACACTCTGGTGGCGATGGGCATGGAGGAAACCTCCGATGGCGGTGGGGTTGAGATGTCCACCATCGACCGGCTGAAGGTCGTATTTCAGGCGGGCGATCGGCGCATTGTCGGCACAGATACCACAACGGTCAGGCAAACCGTTGACCTGTATTTTGTTCTAGATACCACTGGCAGCATGACCGAAGAGATGCGGGCTGTGAAAGATGGAATCACCGGACTCGTCGCAGAACTGCGCCGTTCGGGGCTCGACCTCCATGTTGGTTTGATTGGTTTTGTCGATAGCTTCGCTTCCGTAGAAGCGCGAACCTTTCGCACCTCCAATAACTACACGGGATTTAAAAACTTTCTTTCCAGCATTCAGCCCACGAACAACGATGATTATCCTGAGGCCTCAATTTATGGTGCGCGGCGCGCGATCCAGCTGTTGAAATCAGGGTCGCGTCAAGGCGCCTTCAAGGCCATCGTCATGATTTCAGATGTTGTGGGGCACAATGGCTCACAAAATTCTGGTGGAACTCCTTCCCGTGATTGCTCAGTGTTGGCGCTGGTCAATGAGATCAACTCCTATGCGGCAGGACTGCCGCGTCCCGATGATTTTAAGTTTTTCTATACCGTGCCGGATCCAGCGCGCCTCACCTTTAATGAACAAAACTACGGAGGATTCTTGAACTGCGAATCCCAAGTGGATGCCAACGGGTACACGGCCGTGCGCCAAATGGCAGAAATCGTGAACCAGATTTTACCATCCATAAATCCACCCCAACGCGGCGGTGCATTGCGTGATGGCGCCGGCAATGTTGCCTGGCCATTGACTCAGAACAATCTTGTTTCGACCTTGGTGCCGATGCTCCAGGACAATCCCGTCGTGCGCGACGTGCTCGGAAGTTGCCTGGCCAGCAATGCAGAAGTTTTTGAAAATGGGCAAAAAATTGCTACGTGGGATGCCCACAGCGTAGCGGTTGCCATGAAATCTCTTGAGGGTGGAGACAACACTTTGAATATCACCGATGCGGTTCCGCGTAATGGCAAATCTGGTACCCGCAATTTGGAGCTGGTCATTGACCGGTGCTGCATCTCGGCGGAGGATTTGCGGGCAGGGCGCGCAGACTCCTGTCGATCCAGTTATCGCCAGACGATTCCGTTCAAGGTGGAGCTGTCGGCCCCAAAGGCATGACATAAAAGCCTGGCGTAAGAGTATGAAACATATTTCAGGAATTCTTCGATGAATGGTTCGACTGAGAAAAAATCGTTTCCCGTGTCGCAGATTCTTGACGGCAGTGTCACTGATTTTGATTTGTTTCTGTCGGTCAAGGGTGAGGCGATACTCTATGCGGCACCTGGTTATGTTTGGACCAGAGACGAGACGACGCGCCTGATGGCCCATGGCTGGAACGAATTTCAGGTGAATTCGGCGCAGGCGGCGCTGGTGCGCATGTATTTGCAGCTTGCGCGCTTGCCCCTCATTGATAGGGAACAGGCTCCGGCCAAGCGCATTAATTCAATCCAAGATCTTGCTGCCGCCTTCACAGAGTGCCTCTATTCGGGGGAAGTCACCGAGGCGGCCGTGTGCCACGGCGAAAGGATTTCTCGCGCTATTGTCGAGTGTATCTTGGAAAGCCCGTCCTCCATTAAGGAGATCAGCAATCTGATGGAGCACGACCAGTACACGTTTTATCACAGTGCCAGGGTCGCAGTGTTTGCGACGGCCATGTCATTCACCATGGGCGTGACGGATGAAAAGCATCTGCAGCGTATTGCCATGGGCGGCTTGTTTCACGATGTCGGAAAAAAGGACGTGCCGCTGACGGTGATCAATAAGGCCGGGGCACTCGACCAGGCTGAGTGGCAGTTGATGCGGGCCCACCCGTCTCGGGGGCATGACACCCTTGGGGCTGCGGGCCTATCCCTGGAGACCATGGAGATCGTCCTGCACCATCACGAACGAATGAACGGCAGCGGCTATCCCGATGGCTTGCAGCAGTCCGGGATCATGACTGAGGTGCAAATTGCCGCTGTTGCAGATATTTATGATGCCTTGACCTCCTCGCGTTCCTACCAAAAACGCAGAACCCGTTACGAGGCGCTGGACTTCATGAAGCACAAGCTTCTCGGGGCAGACATTGCCCCGGTGGCTTTTCGGGGGCTGGTTGCCGCATTAACGTGATAGCCATGCCAGCCACGATGATCCCCTGTTGCCCCAACCCGTTGGGCAAGGTAAAACTCGAAAATCATATATATTTTCCATTGTATGCGGGTCTAAATGATCGTTCGAGCTTGTCTCCTGGCCTTGCTGTTGATGGGTGTCCAGGGGGCCTTAAATTCGCAGCCTAGCCTGTTCGGCAAAAAAGTGTCTTCACTGGGCGCCGGTGTCGTCGAGTTTTATCCGGATGCCGCAATTATGGAAACCCTCAAGGTGGCTGCTGCTGCTGCCCTTGTTTTTGTTTTCTGGGGTGCCTGGTTGGTCTGCGCGCCGCGGGTCTGGCGGAGGACTTCTGGAAAGCGTCGGATAAAAGAATCCCTAAAAGATTCCATAACCATTGCCTCAGTTCCGCCCCCTGCATGGGAACGGCGCAGCGCCATTGCCTTGGCCTTGCTTTCTTATGGGCTCTTAGTTTTGGCTGGCGCACTTGAATATCCGGCCCTTTACGAATCGGCGATTCCGACGTCCTTTTCGGCGTTCATTTTCAAACTGTCGTTTGTAACATCACCATTGGCTTTGCGTATGATTGCCTTGGTTATGATGCTTTCGCCGCTGCTGCCGCGAAGGCGGTCCAGGATCGTTTGGCCGGATGCAGCCGCTTGCGTGGCAATCGTTGCGCTATTGGCCATGGTGTTCTGCGTGGAATTCCGCGAATTTCCATCGGTGTCGCAAAAACGAAACGCTAGCGTTCGGCCAACTAGCCCCCATGTCATTTGGATTGCCGTTGATTCGTTGCGCCTTGACCGGCTTGATCGCGCAGGATTTCTGCCGGCCATGCAAGCATTTCGCGATGACCCATCCACGGTTTCATTTCGCCGCCATCACGTGGGAGTCCCTCGGACTTTTCCTTCGTGGATTGAGATGATCCAGGGAAAGTACGCAGCAGAAACCGGCGTGCGGCATATGTTCCCTGGTTTTCCAGTGCGGGACCGCGAATTTGATGGGATTGTTTCCTTGGCGAAAAGTTCTGGCTACCGGACGATGGCAGTGTCTGATTTCGCCGGGGATATTTTTCCGCGTTTCTCCACGGGATTTGAGGTAATCAAGGCACCAACCATGGCCTTGGGGACATTGATACGTCAGAATATCGATCAGATGTTTCCCCTCTATACGCCCTTGGTCACGTCGCCGGGACTTCGGCGTTTCTTTACTTCATTGAAGGCATCGCCTGCCTATGCAGCCCCGCGTCATCTTGAACCCCTGGTTGGGGAAGCCCTGGATGATACCGCTGGGGACTATGGGGAAAAGCCGCTGTTTCTCACCCTGTTTTATTCCACCGCTCATTTCCCCTACTCGGCACCATGGCCGTACTACCGCTCTTTCAGCAAGCCGTCGTATGGGGGACCGTTTTGGTTTCAAAAAAATCCAAGCCTGACATCTGATGATCAAAATATTGACGACGGTCAAAAGGATCAGGTCCGTGCCCTTTATGACGGCGCCCTCAAGGCGGTCGATGATTCCTTTGGCTCTGTTATGGCCATGCTCCGTTCACGCGGAATCTGGGACGATGCCATTGTGGTGTTGACAGCTGATCACGGTGAAGACCTTTTTGAATCGGGAATTCTGCAGGGTCACGGTGACCACTTGCGTGGCGACCAGACCTTACGGGTGCCGTTGCTGATCAAATGGCCCGCCTCGGCAGGCCTGCCGGGGGAGAGACAAATTTCGGCGGTGAGTCGGTCGATTGATCTTGCACCTACGATGGCCAGTCTTGCGGGGCTAAAAGGATTTCCTGACGCAAAGCACGACCTTCAAGGCATGGATCTATCGCCGCTGGTGACCGGGGCCGCGCGCACTTCAATCCTTCGGGACTTGCCGGCTTATTCGGAGACCGAAATCTGGTTTTCCAGGACCGGTTCGGTGTTTTTTCAAAAAAATCGCTTAGATTATCCCGGGATTTCTCAGCTGCTAACTTTTGATCCAGGGCACTCAGGTGAAGTGATTTTAGATCCTAAATACGAAAAAATGTTAGTCGTTTCAAAACATCGCAGCCTGACGTCAGGGCAATGGAAATTGATTTACATGCCGACACGTGAAGGAGTCCGTTATGAACTTTACGACGACGTGGCGGATTCTGCGAATGTACACGACTTGTCTGCCTCGCGGCCCGAGGCTCTTGCTGCAATGAAATCCAAGTTTTTTGCTGGCGTAAAGAAGATCGAGTCCCGAGTCCGCATCATTGATGACTACATTGTACCGGAGGGAATCTGATGCCCCTCTTGCCAATCGGATTCAAGAAATCCGGGAGATTCAGGACGCACATCAGAGCCTGGTCTAAGCGTCTGTCGCAGCTCTTGGTTATCTTGCCGGCGATTTTTCTGTGCATTCTGATCATCCTTCTGATTTTTCATCCGAACGATGCGCGGTTGCCAGCCAGTCTGCCTATAATCGAGTCGACGGAAATTTCTGAACCATCGCTGGCTGCGCCGAGTGGGGCGTTAAGTCGGACGTCGAGCCTAGCGTCGAGCCTAGCGTTGAGCCTTTCATTGCTGCACGGTGATTTACCAGCGGTGGTAACGCCGTCAGAGTCCCAAGCAGTCGCGGAGAAATTTATTTGGGCGAAAAATATTCTGCTAAATAAACACCCTTTGGATGTGCGGATTTTGGCAACGTCTGCGCGCTTTCGAAGTCCCCTGCAGATCAGGCTGAGCCTGGGTGTTTATCCCGGCCGGGTTGATGCCAGGGATGGGATTTTTATTCCGGACAAAAGTTCGTTGACGGTGAAGATTCCGACCTCAGAGAAAACGTTACGGGGAGGAGTTTTGCGCTTCGGTGTGGCAGAGCTGGGGGAGGCGGCCGCTTTTAGGGCAGACCTTGACGGACAAACTCTAGTTTCTTGGAAGGAAGCCTCCTCGTTTTCCCAAAGGCTGATGCGCAAAGGCGGCTTGATTGCGCCCAATTTTACGCGGGCCTTGATCAAGAATTACATGCAGTTTATCCGGCCGGTTGCCGCCGCAGAGTCGCCGACGGGCAGAAGGTGGCACGACTTTACGATCAATGTCCCAGCAGCAGGCGGGGCTGCGCGCCAATTGGTCGTGACGTGCAATTCACTTGTTATTTCCAGTCCGTGTATTTTGTCTGACATTACGTTTTCGCCCACGCCGCCAACGCCGCCCATTGAGCCACCAAACTCCAGTAAGAGTCCGCAGAATTTTATCGTGGTGCTGGTGGACACATTGCGTTCTGATGCCGTTGTTGCCAAGACCTCGCCAGAGCCGTTTAAAAATTTTATGGGTGAATCGGCGACTTTTTCTCGCGCAATGAGTCCGGGCAACATGACCAGCCCGTCGACAAATGCGCTGCTGGCCTGCCGTATTCCTAGCGAAATTCGACACGTTGCATTTGCTTATGATGTTGGTGATGAGGCCCGGGAAGATCACTACCGTTCAAGAGTAAAGTCTTTTCCTCAGGTGTTTTCCGATCATGGTTACGACACGGCAATGATCGGAAATATCTCGGTAGTTAGTGAGGCAATCGGAGTTGGAATCTCCCATGGATTCAATGAAAACATTTCGATAGAGCCAGAGGGTTATGAGACCGGCCTTGCGGCACTTGAAGCCGCTCGGTGGATAAAATCCCACAGAAAATCTCCGTTTTTTCTTTATGTGCATTTGAACTCGCCCCATGGACCCTACAAAGCCCCCCTTGCAGATATTTGGAACACCTGGCCAGGCGGCTCGGCATTTTCCTCGTTGGAGGCATTGCTCAAGTGGCTTTACCGCGCCGAGGTCAATTATGCGGCGCGCTCCTTCAATAGAATTCTTGAGGCTGTTGATGAGGAATCACTGCGCGGGAAAACCAACGTTATTTTATTGGCGGACCATGGCGATCAACATACGCCGCGAGTTTTTCATGGAAATGAGTCGGCGCCGCCCTTCGAAGGCGCTTTTTTTGACCACGGCGCCACACTCCTCTCTGACGAAGTGGGCGTTCCTCTAGTTTGGCGCGGTCCGAATGTTGCCGTGTCCATGCACCGATTGCCGGTGTCCACAATTGGGGTTGGGCCTGCGATGCTCAAGCGGTCAGGAATTCCCGTAAATACGTGCGGCACCGCCAGCCGAAATGCTGGAGCAGACTTGATTTCGGTCCTCGAAGGAAAAGACAGCAGCCGTCAAGCGGCCGTGTTTGGAGTCGAGGGATATCAGCAACGCGCGGTGGTTTTTGACGCGCGCTGGGAATACATCCGTGCCCATGAACCGACGAAAAAAAGGCTGGTGCCAGCCTCCGGTTGGCGGACGTTTCCAGGAGAGGTGTTCATCCGCGAAGAACTTTACGATATCAAGGTCGATCCTGAGCAGCGCCGCAATCTGGCCAGCGAAGTGGGATTTATGGAACTTTTGAATCGGGCACGGCGTGAATACGAACTCTTCTATCAAGTCACGACGGGATATGAGCTAGTTGTTGAGGCGCCGCGTGGCGAGGAGATCAAGATTCCCAGTTTGGGATACGTGTCCTCCGGCCAGACTCGCATCATGGTTCCCGTTCCCGAAAAGACCGCTATATCTGGCCTTAAAGTGTATGTGGCTGGAAAGCCGGTCAAAATTGCCAGCATGGCCTGGCGTTTACCAGTATCGCAAAGGCACTGGGAAAATCTCCCGCGGGAAGTCCGGGGCGATGGTAGTCTATTGTCAATTTCTCATGGGCCCAATGCATACTTGCGGCGCGTTCCGTTCAACGATGCGGAAGTCCGCCGGATCGTAACTGGTAATCCGATGTTCGAGAAAATTTTACGTGAGTGGGGCTACCTCCATGATGATTAGTTGGGGCGCTGCTGGCCTCGGCAAACCAATCCTTGGATCAGCGCTTGGGATCGCCTTCGGGGTTTGTGAGCTGCCACCTGATGATCCGGCAAGACTGCGTGATTTAATGCCAGTCGCCTGTTTGAACGCCCGCGTGTCTGAAGATATCGCGATTGCTCCAGAATCTGGGGAAGGTGCGTTTAAAATCGCTGCCGGGAACGGGGCCATTGGCCTGCACTTGACGCCCATGTTTTCCGTGCAAGCCAAGGGCAGCATCCGGGGCGTCAGCAGGTTTAATGGCGCGGAAACCGGTTGGTCTTTGCTGCCTGACGGGATTAGGAAGCAACGCGACCATGTTGTTTTGAGGATTGGTAATCCGGCCCTTCATCAATTTCGTGCTTCATTGGGCGAACAACGTTTACCCTTTGGCGTCGATGCCAACCCGGCGGATGATTTGTGGCAAATGGTTGAGGACCGAATGTATTGGGGAGAGGTTGTCCGCAGCGTGGTGGTGTCAATTGACAACATGACCGATACCCAGCTTGACGTCGGTGTGGTCTTAGACGATTTAGGGGCAGACAAGGTCGACGGGGCGAGCGCTCGACTCATGTATGATCTAAGTTTTTTTGAGAGGGCGCGACTGGTCTTTTCGGTCGCGGAAGGATCTGGGCATCGTCGCTACGGATTTTCTTTTATTTCCATATCCAAGTCAGGCGATACCACCCACATGGAGTTCGCACGTTCCAATAAGAGTGATCCGGATCTTGATGCAGGCTTTCGGAAGTTGTTCCGATTTGCCTTCGATTCGGCGAGCCGTCGATGGTGGTTGGTCTATGATGAAGACCGTTTGCGCACGCAAACTTTTGTGTCCGGCTTCCGCTATTTTATTCCGGTGGCTTTACCGGGACAGCGTGACGTTATGGCTGTGAGGTTTTCAGTCGGGCGGGTGCGTTCCTTTAATCCGGTGATTAAGTCCAGGACCATTGCTGTCATTGGTTTGGAGGCAAGCCTTTGAGCTGCCACCAATGGATCGTACGGATTATGCAGATCATGTGGATCATGTGGATCATGTTAGTCGCCATTGGCTTTGGCAGCCTTAAAGGCGCAAATTCTTCGGCACTTGCCGCCAGCGACTCTATCGACATTGAGTACGACCGACCAAAGGCGACAGCGGGGGGCGAGGCCGGTGAGCAACGCGTGTTTTCGGTCGAGGCATTGTTCAAAAATTCCTTTTTTGCAACTGGACTGGCCTCAGGAACGGACGCAATCAACCGATCGCTCGAATCTTTGATGCACACGGTTTTTTATGGCCTGATGGACAATGAATTTCGTTTTCCGACCAGCAGATTTTCCGCCATTGGGCTTGATTTGACGCGGGATATTTACTCCACAAGGCAGGGTCCTTTTGTTGTTGTGGACAAGATCAGCGTGGGACCGCGCTATTCCCGGCTGCTTTATAACGTCAAAGATATTCCGGTGACTGCATCGGGTGATGCTGGCATTGATGCTCTGGATATTTACTTGAGAACAGATGCCGAGCGAATCAGTGAACGGGATGGTCTTCCAGCGTGGCGATTTTTTGTTAATAATTGGTTCGGCCTGGTGCCGCTATTGTCGGCAATTCTCCCGCCATCATTCGATCCAAATGAAATGTATGATCCGTTGAAGCGAGTCGAGGCGCCCTTTCGCCTGCCGATGTCTGTCGAAGGTTTTTATGGGATGCCGCTTCATGGAATTCGTAGCTACGGCGTTTCTGGGGGTATCGGCCTGGCAACAGACATTCAGTCGATCATGGGTGGAGGACTAAAGAAGACTCTTGGGGGATTACAAGAATTAGATTTTAGTTTGCCCATTGGCATTTTTAAGCGTGGTGAATACCGCATCAACGTCCTGCGAAAATCTGAAAATACGGCGTGGGTGTCGGTGGCCAACGTGAATCGCCAAGGGATGAATGTCCGGGCATTTGTGGGCAATACAATTTACCTGCTTGCGAAGGCCGTGCCCTTTTACAAAGGGATTCCTGCTGTGTTTGCGCCGATTGATATTCAAGGCGAAGTGGCGTGGACCGACCGGACAGACCGTGTCTATGAATTTGACATGAAATCACCAGCGGCTCAGCAGGCCTACGAAGCTGCCGTGCGCGGGGATTTTACGCTGGCCGATGTTGCTGGGCGCCGGGCCAGTACTAAATCGCCAGCAACGGGTGTCGTGTTTCACTTTCGCAAGCAAATCAAACAGCAGTCCGAATCGGCACTGAACAACCGAAACCTGGTGGTCGTCCGGGATGTCTATAAACAGGAAAGAAGTCAGGCAGAGGTTACGATCACGGACAACGACGGGCCTTATTATTTGCTTGAGGCAAAGCAGGATTCCGCGAATCAGCACTGGGATATTCTCGTGGGTCCCGAGGATCGCGCGGTCAAGTTAGATGCCAAAATAAAAGTGAAGCGCATAGACGAGCCAGCTGTACCGGGGGGGGCCGGATATCGTTTTGAGTTTCATGATAGCCCCTCCCCCATGCGGGTGGCTTTGTACCTTGATGTTGAGGACCGGTATACGACCGTAACCGACCTTCGGGAGTATCTGGATCGTTTGAGCCAATTTTCTGGTTTGGACATGCCTGGACTGCAAGATCTTCCTCGCAAAGATTTGCAGGAAGAAACGGCCCGACATCGTTTGGTCTTTTTCGATCATCCTGGCGACGCACCACTGCGCGCCAATCCCAGGGCTCTTCAGGTCGGCCGATTTGCTGGGTCTGCAACCATGGTATTCGATTCTCGGAGTCTGGACAGGATCACGGAAAGCTCCGTGGATTCGCAGTGGCGTGCCTTGGCCCGGGCTTTTGGTAAACCTGCTGATCGGTGGGATTCAGCAGCGAAACGAGTGGGGTTGACCTGGGATTTGGAGTGGGGCAAGTCGGCATTGGCCTATTTGTTGCGACTTGGGAATTTTCGCCGGGCTTCGTTGGATGCCATTCATGAATCCGACAAGGTAGTTCGTGCAATTGCTGGCTTGGCGGCAGCCAAGACTCCGATAGAAAAGCGCAAGGCCATGTACGAGCTTTTTGATTCTGATCATCCGGACCGGTTGGCGCGCGCTTTGGCGGATCTGGCCGGGATAGAGAGCCTTCCTCGCAGGATCAAGCTTTATGCGCAGCCCAGGGGCGATGCACCAGACACCGTCAAACGATCATTTGAGACTTATGATGGGCGTGTGTTTCGTTCATCCATTTCGTTTCCAAATGACGAACGGTTTTCCCGTGTCGATCAGGACCTCGAGGAATTTCAGCCGCAGACCATGAGGCCTCAATTGCATGAACTTGCAATTGGCGGCATCAAGATTTTCAACCCGGTCCGGGCAAACAGTCGGAAAATCCTGATCGTCCGGATCAAGTGTGATGAATTATCGCCTAAGATTGCGGCACGAATTTATGTGAAGTTAGTTCAGGACGGAAAACTCCAGCTGACCAATCTTTCCCTGGTCGAGAGGGTTATTTCTGCCAAACCTGTTGGTGGTGTCCTCGAAGTCATTTTGTCCGGGGCGGAGAGTCCCTTTGCTGGTCCGATTTATGACCGCCTTTTGGAGCTTGGAGGTCCACTTGCCGTGACCCTTGCTGTGGCACCATCTGGGGATCAATGGACGGAGCGGAAGATTGTAAAGTTTCGGTATGATAACGGAAACTTAAGGCCAGAATAGCGGGCTCACAGAAAAAGAGCTGGACAGCATACGGGGAATCTATAGATTACGCCTCGATATTCGTATCTGTTATGGTGGCTGTGGCGAAGTGGTTAACGCACCGGATTGTGATTCCGGCATACGCGGGTTCAATCCCCGTCAGCCACCCCACTCCTTCCTTCTTCTTTGGTTTCTCGCATCGGGGTGTAGCGCAGTTGGTAGCGCGCGTGGTTTGGGACCATGAGGTCGCAGGTTCGAATCCTGTCACCCCGACCATTTTTCCAGACTTAGTATCAAGCAGTTTTTCAGAGACGAGCGCATCGACGCGCGCGACCATCAATCGAATCAATCAGTTCTAACTAACTAAAATAACTAGGACCGACTTCGAGTCCGAAATCGGAACCTTTCCAACCATTTCGCAAAATTTCTGGGCGATGCTGCCATTTGCTACCAGTCGGTGCTACCAGCCGCAATAATGATCGATACGGTTGTGATTGCTCGCTTTTTGGCTTGGTGTAAATTTTTTCTGAAAATCTGCAACCAATACCCTCTTTCGGTGCAATATAGGGTTGAATCAGTTTAACTCCCCAAGTCCGTGAGCCCTCTATGAGCCCTAATTGGCATTCATTTGTAAACACCGAAGGTCCCCGCCTTTTCAGGTACTTCTTGGCGCGATTTGATGCGCAGACGGCCGATGATCTTGTTCAGGAAGTTCTGATCAGGGTGGTTCGCAAGGTTCGTTCGGGGGACTTTGACCCGAGTCGGGGTAATTTGGCCGCTCTCGCATTCGGCATTGCGCATAACATTGCCCGGGAGACGTTTAGGGATAATAAACGATCATTAGAAGATCCCGCGAGCCATGATTTACAGGACAATGAGGTCGTTAGCGAGATCTCTAACATCGACGATGCATTGATTCAGGAACAGGAACTAAAACGTCTTAGAACCGCAATCACGAAGCTTTCAACTCCGGAACAGGAAGTTATATCACTTCTTGTAAGTCAGGATCTGCCATTGCCAGATGTAGCTTCGGCGCTAAATTTACCGTTAAATACCGTAAAAAGTCATATTCACCGTGCCAAGGCTAAACTTCGAAAAGAGCTGACCATCTCGGCGTCGCCAAGTAAGGAACCCCAATGAAAAACAAAGACAACGACCAACTCGATTCAGAATTGAACGCACTTCTTGGCTCCCTAAAAAATGCTAAAGCCGGCGATGCCAGGCTGGCAAAGTGGCGAACCATCGTCGACGAAGAGCTGGCCAGGGATCGTGCAAGCGGTGCCAACGTAGTGACGATCTCATTTAATCGCCGCGTGATTGAATGGGCAGTCGCTGCATCTATCGGTTTTGTGGTGGCCGCAGCATGGATGGGATTTTCTCAAAGGGAAAGCCAAGCGGATTATTTTTCTGGAGTCGATGCAACCGAAATGCACTTGGTTGCCAAATCAGATTGAAACAAAAATTTGCCGTCACAAGACGAGCTAGGAGAAAGAAAATGAGATTTTTAAGCTATATCAACGCAGCTAAGTTAATTCCAAGTATTTTTGTCCTTATCTTGGCTTCGGCAGGAATGGCTGAGACAAAAAAGCCTCTTACTGCACAGGAGATCTGCCAACGACTCCAGGTCACGGAAGAAGTCCTGGTGTTTGATGAATCAGGTGAACATGTCGTTGACTATGACAAACGAGTTAGGGGGAGTGCTGGTCTCGGCGGCCCTAGTGATTCATCTGAAAAAGACAAGAGCGAAAAGTGTTCAAAAGGATCATCATCTGGGCAAACGTCCAGCTCATTTGATGGCCCTATTTTCTTTAACCACGAGTGGACCGTGCTGGCTGACGGCCGCATCAAGGTTGCCTATGAACAGGGAGAGGGATTTGATGGTCGTGGCAGGGAGGCTAAGTTGATTGGTTCAACCCGACGCCACGAACTGATTGTGAAGGACTTCTCAGCCGTGTCGTGGGTCTCGCCACTGCATAAAAAACAACGTGTCCTAGTTAGGCTAGTTCCTACATTAGTTGAGGGGCAATCGACAAAAGAGTTAGGTCAATTTCCGATAACTATTGAAAATGGTGTGGTTTACGACGGCGCAGGCAAATTGTGGGCAATCAATTTGACCGCAGATGGTGAATTCATCGCAATGACGACGGTGCATGGCGGACTAATGATTGGATTCCAACCGTTTCCTGGAGGAAAAAAAATTGGCTATGCTGCCGGCCGAGAAATTCGTTTCAAAGCTAGTGACGGGCCAACAATCGTGATTAAAAGTGAAGCGCCGATTTTGCCTGGAAAAATGGGAGCAGACGTGTATGTCATGGTCGAGCCTAAATATAAATCAAAGAGCGTCAACTCGCAGTCAATTTCGAGTGGTAAAGATCCGAATGAAGTTCTCGAAAGAATGGCTAATAACAGTAAGCGTTAATCGTCATTGATTTAAATTTTTCAGGGCATCCGGGTTCGGATGCCTTTTCATTGAATCAAACTTCTGGGGCTCTCTCGTGCGAATGATCTGTTGTGTTTTCGTTTGCGGCCGCGGCTTTGAATTCCGATGTCGCACTCTGCGCGGGAAGGCCCGTTCCCCTTCGGATGTCATCACTTAGAGACCAGTTATAATAGCCCTAATTTTCTATTTCGCATGAATCTCACGGTAAGCACCAGGACAGCTAACGAAAGCGAAGCAACTAGAACCGCAGGATTGCCCTCAATCAGATTGAATCCCTTGGCCTCTGACAACATTTCTCCTGTCGTGCTGAACGTCCAATAATTTCCAAATTTATTGATATTCCATCCCAGGTGGAGTGCGTAAGGAATGGCGATCGATTTGGTCATCAAGAAAAATTCATTACAGGCCAGGGCAAATGCAAACAAGCTAATGAGTGCGTATGCCGATAAAGGATTATTCTCTGGGCTAAATTGATAAAGTACATAGTGCAAGGCTGCAAAAACAGTTGATGCGACTAGGTTTGCCGTGAATTTTCCCCTCATTTTGTCGGCCAGGAAATTCAGAGCCAATGCCCGGAAAATCAGCTCCTCATTTAAGACCTGAAACACAGATAGATAACGCCAACCCAAGTGCTGGCTTGTGCTACCAGGGACATATCCCAATGGCAGGAGAATTGAGTCAATAAGTGTGCGCGATGTAAGGAAGGTAGCTAGTCCAATTGCAAGTCCCAACCATATATGTTTGGGCGTGAATTTGATTCCTAGTATTTCCTTATAACTAGTGGGCGCTGCAAATCGACATAACGTGATGATCGCCAGGCTTGCGGGTATGAATTTCCACCAGCTTGCATTCCAGCCCAAGGTATATGGGCTGATGAAAGCGATAAATATGACTACGAACGAAAGATAACGATTCATGGTCGATACTTCATATGCCGGTCAAGAAGCCTTCACCAAATACCCGGGACACTGCCTGGAGGTGTTGGTGCAAGATTGGAATTGGCACACTCAGTAGCAGCAGGGCAGCCGGTTCCGGCATTCATTGAATCTATCCATTGAAGCGCTTCTTTCACCGATTTGGCGTTGAACTCTTTGCGCTTGGAATCCGTGAAGGTTGACTCGACCGGCTGAAGACACCAGCATTTCGACTCGAAGGGTCGGCTTGCCTGACTGGCGAAGAGTTGCTTTTTTCCGGTGTTTACTAGAAATCTATCGATGCCTAGCGCTATCATCCGCTTTTGAGATGCGTCACCAAGTTCGACAGCGCGTTTCGACCAAATGTAAGTTTGAAAATAATGATCTGGTTGGTCGCCATGCTGATATACCAGTGCTGCAGCGGCGTAGTCAGAGGGATTTTTAAAGCAGCCTTCACCAAATATTTCTCCAACTCGCTGTCGGCGTTTTAAATCGCGCTTTAAAATATTTGGCCATTGATCCTCTGGTATGTTTGGCGCAGAGGCTCTGTCCGCTTGATCGGCGTTAACGATCTCTTGAAGCTCTTTCGAACGAGCCTCCTGCCGAGCTGAGTCCTCCAGACAATTCTTGTAAGGTTGAGAATCATCGGCCTTTGTAATGGTAGATGGAATCAAGCCAACCATCACGGCGATGAGCATGTGAAAAGTCATAATGTCTCCTTCAAACTGGCACGGCATTGTTGGGACTAAGTTGGCAGTTTTTAATGAAATGTAATTTAAATGTAAATTTATTTCATTAGAAAATGGGCTGTGTTTGAATATATATCCCTACATTCGCAATTTGGTGAGAGACGTCTTCTGAAATTTTCCGAGACTCCCTCGTGAGACTCCGTGAGACTGAGTCTCAAATTGAGACTCACTGCTTTTCAGTTATTTCAGGCCGTTGCGCCTAATTTCCCTTCAAAAAGTCTTGGCATGTCGCTTGCAAGTCTAAGTTTATAGACGCATCGCGTGAGACTCACACATTTCGCACCTCAAAGGGGGCGCATGAATCATACCGTCAGCAAACTTCGTCATGCATTTTTTTTGGGAGGATTATGAGGGATCAGGAAGTTAGCCCAGGATTCTTTTTGGGAGTTATGGGTTTAGTCGGGGCCGCTGTCATTAAGAACCATACGGCCAAAGTTCAGGCCTACAAAACCGAGTTCTCAGTGACAATGGAGGCCTTAGGAGGCTTAATTGTGGGGGCGCTTAAGTTTGGCATGATTGTAGCTGGAATTTGTCTCGGGTTTTGGTGTCTGTACAAAGTGATTTCGTGGATCTCGAAACTCGATAAGGACCGCAAACAGATAACTGCGGATGTTGCTCAGCTCAAGGAAGACTTGGATTGGTTGAAAACATGGCAAGGCAGGGTACGCAGCAGTCTAGTGGCAGTGGACTCGAGGCTTTCCACCATTGACGCGGAAATCCAAAAGCTTTTCAAAGGCCCGGAGGTCAAAAAACAAGAATCAAAATCCGCATCCCTCGCAGCAGTGTTTGAAATTGTCGGAGGGTGATAGCCATGCTGGCTACCGAAAGAGACCAACAGCTGATCAGGCTTTTGGGAGACTACGAATTATTTTCGACCCGTCAGATTCTTAAGACCACATTTCCACAAATCGAAAAGCGCACTGCACTCAGGCGCCTTCGCAAACTAGAAAAAGAAAAATGGATTCGTCGTGCGCCGGGCCTACCAGGGGGAGAGGTCGTTTGGGCATTGGGTCCAGTGGGTGCGCATAAACTTAAACTTGATTCGTATCTTGAGAAAATCAATCGCAACACCGTCGAACACGATGTGGCTCTCAATGATATTCGAATGGAGTTTGAGCGTATGGGAATTGCCACGGACTGGATCACAGAGCAGGCGATGCGGCGTAAACAAGTTAAACGGCACGGGTCACTGGTTGGACAGGAGATTAATCCAGATGCCATCTTCGTAGTCGACGTGGCTAATGAGCCGAAGGCTGTGGCTCTTGAGGTGGAGCTTCATGGCAAAAACTCAGCACGGTATCGCAAAATTTTTCGCGCATACGCCGACTTCAGAAAAATCTGGGCCATCTGGTACGGAGTCACTGACCAAAAGCTCGGGGCAAAAGTTGCAAAAGAGTGGGCTGGACTAGGAGGAGTTTGGCCTAGGCCGGAGTTTTACTGGTTTCTGATTAGCGAGGTCTTTAATCCGTCAATGCCACTTAGGCTTAGAGGCATCAACGGAGATCGCCTCATCAAACGCCCTGACGCGTCACACAAAAAACCTGCCCACCCGCGTGCCCACACCGTGGGCACCTAGACCCTAAAAAATCCCTATGAATTCGTCGTCTCGCATGGACGCCTAAAAAGTCCCCCTACCCCATATCCTATTTTTTTGTAGACTAGGGAGGTTTCATCATGGATGACAGCTGTCATCGTGGTCAGCATGCGCTCTTTGACAACCAAATAGCACGCGAATGGTTTTCCACCAGTGAAGCGGCCCAATACTTAGGAGTCAGTCCTAATGCACTACGAATTATGGTGCACCGAGGACATATTGCTTCCTATAAGTTGCGGAGCCGGCTTCGGTTTCGATTTCGTGATTTGCGGTCAGTCCTCCAAAGAAAAGGGAGTGACCTATGGCCATAAGCGAAATCACCAAATCAAACGGTACGAAAACCTACCTCGTTTACGTAAACGGTATCGATCGTCGCGGTAAAAGAATTCAGATGAAACGTCGAGGTGTCACTACCCGGCGTGAAGCTGAAAAAATCGAAGCAGATCTACG
>CANFEB010000036.1 GCA_947445775.1 Oligoflexales bacterium
ATCTCGGCAAACAACAAGGGCTTGCCGGGCCGTTCAATCACGAGGTTCACTTCATTGTCGTCTTTGGTCCGCAAATAAGACAGCCGCAAATCAAGACCAAAATAGTCGTTGATGGCAATGATCTGCTGAATCACGAAATGCTCAAAACACCGCCCGTATGGACCCGTATGAGGCTCCAGTCCCAAAGTCAACTCACCGCGAACAGCCCGGGCAACACCAACGTCAAACAAGTAAAATTTTGGATGCTGCAACTGGGCCTGCCTGATTGAACGGCTAAATGCCGGCAAGTAAAATCCAACCAAAGTGTCCTTGAGAATTTCGAAATATCGTTCCCCACTTTTTGGGTCAATGCCGGATTCCCGCGAAATTTTTGCGATGTTGATGATCTCACCATTCATCTGCCCGACGACATCAAGAAACATGCGAAATGGCTCAATTTTTCGAACCAACTGCTCAACTTGAATTTCTTCACGCAGATACGTGTCCACATACGATGCAAGATAATTTTTACGATCTGATGGAGATTCAATCCCATAAATCATCGGCAAACCACCCCAATGAAGGTAGTCATCCAGGCGAAAGGCATCGCCAAGCTCCGAATATAAAAAAGGATGCATCCGATACGATATGGCGCGACCGGCCAACAGGTTTGCAGCACCACGCTTCAGCTTTCGTGCACTCGACCCACTCAAGGCAAATTTTATTTTGTGCCGCTGAATCCCAAAATGCACAGCATCCAAGATGCTTGGAATTTTTTGAACCTCGTCAATCACCACCCAGCAGTCGTCATTGGGCTGATCTACATCGGAGGCACGGGTTTTTTGAAGGTCCCGCCATTCATCCAGCAAGATTTCTGGACGACGAGCATAACGACGCTCCTCGCGCGGGTTGGTCAGGTCAATCCAAAGGTGCCTGTCCGCCGGGAAGGACCCCTGAAGCCAGGTTGACTTCCCGGTCCCACGGGCCCCAAACAGAAAAAAACTAAGTATTTTTGATGGTTTAAATGACCTGGAGATCAGGTGTCGTAAACCTCCGCCATTTACGACATATGATCATGTTTTTACCGACATTGGAACGATCAGACGACTAAAAGAAATGCCCCAAATCCACCCCAACCTCGTTTAATCGCCTTTGGTCCCAAGCCGCCGCCAGGCGCAAGTCCCAAGATTCGGCAACACTTACCCCAGCGTGAAGGTCATATTTGATCCGCGTTTCAACCTGCCCACCATGATAGACGCGGCGCAGCGCCTGACTGGTAACATCCACTCTGATCCCGTGCCCCCCACTCCCTCCATGGCCCCCAGCACTTTTGAACCAAAGCTCGACAGCCGGACCCGTGCCCGCGAAAAACTGCCGCCGAACACTCGAGTCACGTGCATGGCCCGCCTCCCCCGTCCAAAAAGCCGCCAACGTCAGGCGCTCACCGAAAAAACGCCCGGCCACCCCCCGCCCCCCAGCCAAAGAAGTGCTGGAACACGCTGTGGATCCTGCTTCGGACCCCGCGCCGGATTGCCCCGGACACTGCGCCATCGTGCTGTAAGACGAATCTAAAAACCAACTTGCCGCCGGCAGCGACGAGGTCCAACCACTGAGGCTTCGAATCCTGGTCAACACCACCTCGCTGATGACAGCCTTTTCCTCCCGCGCAAACCACCGGCCAGAAACACGCAACAAAACAATCTCAAGGCCATCGGCATAACCCGTTGGTGGGGCAATCAATTCATGAAGAGTAGGCGTCCAAGACAAATTCAGTCCGTACTCGCCAGAGGCCGTTTGAAAATAACCGGCAGCCAGATGACTCGATCCATGGCCGGCAATGGGGTCGTCGCCCTCAGACAATCCTGGCAGAGGGTCAGGTGCGGATTTAATTTCCTTGCGCGCTAGAAGAAGCGCATCGCGCAACGGAGCGAGGCGACCTTTCGCAGCGCCTTCGGATACCATGGGCTCCCGCATATCCACCCACTCCAGGCCAGCATCGAAAAGCCTGCGCCGGGTCTCCATGGCCGATGCGGTCGCCGGGCCTTGATGGCTTTGTTGACCTTGATCGTTGGGATAGCCTTGGGCCGCAATTTTTTTGACGCCCGCCGCAGCCTCGACAGGATCTTGGCGAATGAGGCCTCGAAAAATGGCCGCGGAATCTGCGTCAAGAAGTGCCTCACGCCCACGAAACGTGCGCTCTTGGGAAATCCGCTGTGATTTAGAACGGACAAATCCTGGCGTGCCGACAACTGCCCGCATCGTATCAACGGGAACGACCCACGGTTTGATTTTCGAGGAAAAATCCCAGGCAGGATCCCCCGTCTCCAACAACTTCAACAGCATCCACGAACAATTCTCGTCCAGATACCAATAGCCGGAATGGTGGGGCCCAACCTCCCAAAGGCTCAGCAAGATTTTCCGCATCTGATCCTGATTGGCATTCAACTCATATTCCCAAAGATCCCGCGACTCGATGTTGTTGTACTCTTGAATTTTTACAAAATAAGACAGCATGCTGAAGCGCCCGGGAAAACGCCCCATCAGCCCCTTGACGGGATACATCACCGGATTTTCCGTATCGACGTAGGCAGCATAATTCACCGCGTCGTCCAGGAGGTCACTCTCCCGGTCAGTTCGCCTGAAGCGCAGCATCGTATGCCCAAACATGGATCCCGGATTTTGCGGATACCAACTGGAAAATACCAACCAGATGGATTTGTACTGGCGGTGACCAAGCCAGGTTTTAAGGTCTGGACAAGCCTCTAGAGAAGTCTCTAGAGAAGTCTCTAAGGACGGGGCCTCTTGCTTCAGGAGTCCCTGCCGGCGAAGGTATTGCAACCGCGCCGGAAACGCACATGGCAGGGGCACGGTTGTTCCGGGGGCCGTGGCCTTGGCATCTTGCATCCCGCGCAGAGTTGCCGCCAACTCCAACTCCGGGTTCGTCTTGCCGTCCGGATCGAGGTAAAAACCCGGTGAGTCGATAATGCCCTTTTCGCCCCCCACAATCGTCGTCTGGTAAAAGAGCAGGCGGCGCCATTCTTTCAACCCAGGATCACTGGCTACCGCAGCGACAACGTTGCTGGCAACGGCAGTCGTGGCCAACGGAAAGCCTATTGAAAAGCCAATTGAAAAGCCCAAGGCCATCACGCGAAACAGTTGAGATAAATTTGATCGTTTCATGAGGCCAACCATGGCATCAAAATACCGTCAGCGGCAAGGCAACAAAAAAAACGGGGGCCAGCATCACAGCCAGCCCCCGAGCCTGAACGAATCAAATAGGATCACACAGGATCAGACAGGATCACACTGGATCAAGCGCGGTTGCAGTTCTCCGCCGTTGCCGGGTTGGACTTGATTTCTTCGCGCAGGTTGCCAAGGACGACTTGGGAATCTGAGTTAGAGAAGATCGCGTCAAATTTGGTCTGACACATTTCCTTCAGAGCCTCTGTACCCTCGATGCTACAGCCAAAAACTTCACCGAGTGCATCCAAATGTTCGCCGTTGCCTTGCGCCGCGGCCTTGGAAATCGAATTCAGGTTGGCCGCAATGAAAACTTCTTGTTCCAGTGAAGCCGTCTCACGCGGTTTGTCCGTGCAGTTGGACGTACCGCTGGTGATGGCAGACGACTGAGGGGAAATGTAGTTGTTGAGAACCGTCGCGCCAAGCTGAGGCAGCATTTCGTTTTTTTCAATGATCAAGGCTCCGAGGCCGCAGCCAGCCATGCCATAGGGCGGCAGTGACCCGGTCGCGACTTCGACCTCGGCAGAGGCCTTGGTTTTTGCCTTAGCCTTGGCCTTGGCCTTGGGTTCATCTTGGGCCCATGCGGCCGAAGAAAATGCAAACAAGGAAATCACGGCATATTTAAAAAATTTCATGTTAGGCAGTCCTTATATGTGGCACCACGGTGGGGGCCAATTAATTTTAAAATAATTAGAGAACCAGGCGATCACAACCTGTCGCGGTTTCACTGTTGTTATTGAGTTGGACCGTGGCATTGTCCCGGACGTTTTCGATTCCCGGCTGGGCGAAAACCGAGTCATGCGAGTCCACCAAAACTTTTGCGGCGGCCTCAATGGCTGGCCCCTTGCATCCCATCACTTCGCTGAAGGCAGTCACCGTGCGACCGCCGCCTTGGGCCATTTCTTTTTGCAGAGTTTTGAGATTCACCGACAGAAATTGCTCCTGCTCGATGATGGCAACGGTTGCCTTTTCCGGTTTGCAATTTGACGTACCAGCGGAGATTCCAAAGGACTGACTGCCGAAGGACCCGTTGGTGGTATAGGCAGAGATCTGACCCCCGCCCGGGCCAATAACGATAGATCCAAGGCCGCATCCCGCCATGCCGTACTTACGTTTTGCGAAAGCACCGGATGAAAAGGCCATGGTGCCGAGGGCAAGCACAGCTGGTAAAACGATAAAACGCATTCTAAACTCCTTTGTAGCTGACATCATAGATTGAAATAATCGGTAAAAGGTCGCGCAAATAATGCTAGCACTTAAAAAGACTAAAACAAAATTTCAGACTATTTCAATTTCGCTGACTTTCCTGACGGGATGCAACCAGGTTTTTTATCAGCCGATGAAGGAGATTGTCGCTCTGCCCTCGCAATTTGGGGTGGCGTGGATTCCCGTGCGGATCCCTGTTTCTGAAAATCAAACCCTGGGCGCTTGGTGGATGAAGGCAGCGCGCCCGCCTAAGGCCGTTGTTCTGCAGTTTCACGGGAATGCCCAAAATCGCAGCACCCACATGAATTTTGTCGCATGGCTCACGCAACATGAGTGCGATGTCGTTGTTATGGACTACCGGGGCTACGGCGACAGCGATGGCAGTCCCTCCCGCGCAGCCTCCGTGGAGGACGCGGTGGCGGCAATCCGCTGGACGCGGGAAAATCCCGGTACGGCCAAGCTGCCTTTGGTGGTGATTGGACAAAGCCTCGGCGGGGCCATTGCAGTCACGGCTTTGGCCCAGAAGGGTTCAGACGGCGCGGCGCGAGGACTCATTTTGGACAGTGCTTTTTCCTCGTATCGAGAAATGGCCCGAGCAAAACTGGCGGGGGTCTGGCTGAGCTGGCCCTTGCAGTGGCCCTTGTCGTTTCTTGTTTCGGACCATCTTTCCCCGCGCGATCACGCGGCCAGGGTCACGATTCCAGTCCTGGACTTTCATTCCAAGGGCGACCCGGTGGTCCCCTACGCACTCGGCCGGGAGTTGTTTGATTCCCTCGGCGCCAAAGACAAAAAATGGATCGCGGTTGATCCGCCGTCCCATATCGGAGCCTTCGGTGTCGAAGACGATACGTACCGCGAGGCTGCACTAGAATTCATTCGGGAATTGATTCGCGGCGTCCAAACCGGGCAATAACGAGGCCTCCCCCTCGGCCACTACACCTCTTAGGCACGCTTTTTCTTTGGCTTCAAGCCATCCCAATTGGCAGTAGGAGAAAGCCCATGCAAAGCGTAATCGCGAAGCACATAATTCACTAAACTTTGATATGGAAGATCAGTCTTCTCGGCCAAACCCTTGAAATAAACGATTACGGCAGGGTCCAGTCGAATAGTAACGGGCTCTTTAAGACGCTTTACATACTTTGGTTCTGCTTTTTTCATTTTTGTGAAGTCATACTGTTTTCTCATTACACACCCCCGAATACATTTTTGATTTCACTTTTGGTTGCTTTGCGTACCGAAATTATACGAACGATTACGCAAACTAATCCCTACCGCTATAAAGCGATCTTCGGCGAGTGAATGGTCGGGATCATGAAATTTGCGACAGATTTGGTGGGATCCCATTCAAATTTAACCGTCATGCAGATCCCCGCCGCTCAAAATAACGCTAAAGAACTTCCGATTATATGTACAATGTCCAGCTAAATATCGTTCCGCGTCAATTGAAGACATCGAAATCAAAACTATCGGGTGCATCGCAAGAAAATTCAAAGTCGTTGAGTTTGATCGCAGAAGATCCCTTCACCTGCAATTCCTGATCGCAGGATCCAGACCCGTAGAGAATATTCTCCCCGCGGTCACCCTTTAAACTGACCTTACAATTTATTCCCGTCAAATTTCGGTGGGTAATCGGCGCAAATGAGGTAGGTCCCACAAGGCACATTTGCTGGTCGAGCGGCACCTCTTTTGCCTTGGCCCTCGTCCCCAACGTCAATCGATCGGTTGCGATAACGATAACGCCTTTTGCTGGGAGGATCTTAGTCATATTCACCGTTTCGGTTCCACTCCATGTCTGGCCGCAAATATTCCGTGACAAAGAAATGGAGAGTTCTTCCCCTGATTTCGTGCATACCGCCGGCGCAAAACCCGTAACAGTTACGCCGTCCAACACAGGTGAATAACTAAATTTCGAAAAGGGAACGCGCTGGTATTTTTTCTTTTCCGACGGAGTCCCAGCTTTTTGCTCCTGGAGTTCATAATTACTGCGCGTCAATGCGGCCCGGGGACTAGACCCATAAGACCTTTTGCATGGGTCGACATCTACCAAGGAAGCTTTGCCATCAACCTTTAAGGTGCATGTCGATATTACTTTACTGACCACAAAATCAGGATTTAGCGCACGGCTGTGCCGAAAAGTAACAGTTTCCGTGCGGGTGATGGTTTTCGATGTGACACCGGTTGAAACGGCTGTCAGGCATGAAGCTAATTTGCAAACACTTTTAATTCCTTTTGCGCCAATAAATATTCCAAAGTCTCGCTCTGGAACTTCAGATTCGCTGCAGGTCGAACTTCCGCAGACTCCGGCATCATTCACCCCGCTATCCTGCATGCTTCCTATGTCCCTTGAATTTCCAGGCCTCCTATTCCTGTAATCGTAGATCAATTTAATATTTTTCCGAATTGCTGTCCGGTTTTCCACGTCGTATATTTTTACAACGTCTGCGGAATAGGTGGCGTCAGCCACGTTCCAAAAACCGATCTCAGCAACATCACTGCTCGACCAGGCTTTTTGCCGCCACTGGAATTCATTATAGTCTCCCAGGACAGGTTTGTATTTTGAACTGCTTAGGACTTCACTGGACGCGACGATTGGATCGCTCGGCTTCCCGTCGGCTTCCCCAGGAGTCCCGCTGTTTTCTTGGTTCTTTTTTTTTGTATTACCACAGGAGAGCACTAAAAAAGAGGAGGCAACCAAGACGAGTAATGACGTTTTCATAGAGTCCACTTCCACCCAATAATTACGTTTATCAATTTCTTGGCTTCTTGACTGACTGAGTCATCGGCAAGTAGCAGTAAAACATTGAGATACAGCCGCCGAGGCAAATTGACTCGCAAAGAATGTTACCGAAAATCGGCTGGAAATCAGAAGGGTTGGAGTCGTTGCGTCACAATAAAAAATATTTTATTGGCAGCCATTTTTTACCACCCGGCACGGAGGTTTGAGGCCATGAGCGGCGCCGGAAACAAAACACCGGGATCAAGCCGGGACGTCTGCTCAAAAACATCCAACCATTTTAAATGACGCAATACGCCTCGTCGCGGAACGTTCAGGGAATTTAATTCCGGTCAAACCATCATCATCAGCGGCTGTTCTAGAAAGCCCGCCAGGGTCTTCAGGAACTCGGCCCCCATGACGCCGTCAATCACGCGATGGTCACACGACATCGTCACCTTCATGCGCTGCTCCACCACGACGTTGCCTTTGGCATCGACGGCAGGGGTTGGGATCGTGGCACCAACGGCCAAAATCGCAGCCTGGGGCGGATTGATGATCGCCGTGAACTCTTCAATGCCAAACATGCCCAAATTGGAGATGGTGAACGTTCCACCAGCGTAATCTTCGTTGGCAAGCTGTCCGGCCTTGGCACGTTGCGCCAGACTGCGACTCGCCGCAGCGATGTCGCGCACGGGCATCTGGTCGGCATTGCGAATGACCGGAGTCACAAGTCCGGTGGGAAGGGCCACGGCAACACACATGTGCACCGCACCAAATTGAACAATGTTGTCCCCCTGCCACGAGGCATTGACGCCCGGGTGATGCCGCAGGGCGCGCGACGCTGCAAAAATAATCAGGTCGTTGACGGAAACCTTTGTGCCCTTTTCTCCGGCGGCGTCGTTCAGCATCTGACGCCACTGCATCATCTGGCCCATGTTGACCGAACGCGTGAGATAAAAGTGCGGCGCGTCGTTCTTGCCGGCCAGAAGGCGCTTGGCAATGGTTTTACGCATCAGCGTTACAGGAATGGTCTGGTCTTCGCGGGGGGCCATGGGCACAAATGCACGCGCACCGCTCTGAGCCAACGCAGCCTCGATATCGCGCATCACAATGCGGCCAGCAGGCCCCGAGCCGGAAACGCCGGCCAAATTGACGTTGCTGGCGGCGGCCATACGTCGAGCCAAAGGCGAAGACTTGATGCGACCACTGGAAGGCGCAACGGGTGCGAGCGCCGCAACGGGAGTGGCAACTGCAACGGGTGCGGCAACCGACGCCGGCTTCGCAGCCAAAGCGACGGGAGCCGGTTTTGCTGCCTGAGATGTATGGCCTGCAGGCGCCTTGGATCCGGCAGCAGCGCCGGCAGCGGCTAACAGCGCGCTCATGTCAAAGGCCTCGCCCTTTTTGCCAATGACGGCAATCGGCGTGTTCAGGGCCAAGGTCTTGCCAGGCTGGGCGATGATTTTAAGAAGCACGCCGCCAAAAGGAGACTGGTACTCCATCGTCGCCTTGTCAGTTTCGATCTCGCAAAGGGAGCCGCCCTCTTCAACGGTGTCGCCTTCCTTTTTCAACCAACTGGCGACTGCGCCTTCTTCCATTGTGTCGCTGAGCTTCGGCATTTCAACAATATTGGCCATGAGTTTTATTTCTCCGAATTTCAAAACGTCGCAAATGTTTTAGTAAAGCGTCTCGCGAATGCCGGCAACAATACGATCCACGGCTGGTAGAACGCGGTCCTCAAGGGCTTCTGCATATGGCATCGGAACAAACTCGCTGGAAACACGCACCACTGGCGCATCCAAATCATCAAAACATTCTTTGTGAACACGGTCCGAAATGTGGGCACTGACCGAAGCAAAAGAATTGGCCTCGTCCACCACCACACACCGATGGGTCTTGCGCACACTTTCAAAAATCATCGGCTCATCCAAAGGCTGCAACGTCCGTGGGTCGATCACCTCGCACTCGATGCCCTCGGCCGCCAATATTGCGGCAGCCTCCAAAACGCGGTGCAGCATCCTGTTCCAGGCGATGACCGTAACATGGTGGCCAACACGCTTGATGTCACCCAAACCAATTGGAATCAGAGTCTCTTCCGCCGGAACTTCACCCTTCAAGGCGTACATCATTTCGCTCTCAAGGAAGATGACGGGATTGTTGTCACGAATGGCAGATTTCAGCAGACCGTAACCATCCGCCGGCGTGGAAACCGAGATGACCTTCAGGCCAGGAACGTGGGTTAAAAAACCTTCGACCGTCTGGGAATGCTGCGCCGCCAGCATGTGCGCCGAACCGTTCGGCCCGCGAAACACAATGGGAATCGGAAATTGGCCGGCCGACATGTAAAGCATCTTCGCTGCGTGGTTGATGATCTGGTCAAAGGCTTGAATGCCGAAGTTCCAAGTCATCATTTCGATGATGGGACGCAGCCCCGCCATCGCAGCACCGACTCCGAGGCCGGCAAAGCCACCTTCGGAGATAGGCGAGTCAATCACGCGCTTTTCCCCGAACTTGGCCAGCATACCCTTGGATACCTTATAGGCGCCGTCATACTGACCAACTTCTTCGCCCATCAGGAAAATATTCGGATCGCGTTCCATCTCTTCGCACATGGCGCGATTTAAAGCTTCACGAAAAGTAAGTGTTACGGTGGTCATGATGATCAGTTTCTCCCTTATTCTGCGTACACGTGTTGCCAGATCTCTTCTTCACCCGGGGGCGGAGACTGGTCGGCAAAATCTTCGGCATCCGATGCGATTTTTTTGGCTTCTTCATCCCACTTAACCAAGTCCTCTTCGGTGGCTAATTTGCTGGCCACCAACAACTTGCCGTGCATCGTCATGGGATCTTTCGCTTGATATTCGGCGACTTCTTCTTTCGTCCGGTACGCACCTGGATCGGAGACCGAGTGCCCGCGGTAGCGATACGTCATGATCTCCATCAGGTGGGGATGGTTGTCGCGACGCATACCCTCGACAGTCGATTTGACGGCGTCGTAAATATTCAACACATCAAGGCCATCGACTTGCGAGTGGGCCATGTCGTAGGCCAAGGCGCGCTTCCACAGGTGGTCCACGCTGGTCGTTCGGTGAATCTCCGTGCCCATTCCATAGCGATTGTTTTCAATGATAAAAAGCACCGGCAATTTCCACGTCGCCGCCATGTTTAGGGCCTCGTGAAACTGACCTTGATTTGTCGCAGCGTCGCCCATGTAGCACACGCAAATGTCTTGCTCGCCACGGTACTTGATCGCAAAGGCGACACCAGCAGCCAAAGGAATCTGGCCGCCGACAATTCCATGGCCGCCAAGAAAACGTTTCTCCTTGCTGAACATGTGCATCGAGCCGCCCTTGCCGCGCACACAACCATCGACCTTGCCAAAGAGTTCGGCCAAGACGCGTTTTGGTTCGATGCCTTTAGCAATGGCCTGAGTGTGGGACCGGTAGGCGCCGATCATGTAGTCCGTTGGACGCAGCGCGTGTTGCACGCCGGCAGCAACGGCTTCCTGGCCGATGTGCAAGTGGCAAAATCCGGCAAACTTGCGGCGTGT
The DNA here is from genome assembly GCA_947445775.1 of Oligoflexales bacterium. Classification (GTDB taxonomy): domain Bacteria; phylum Bdellovibrionota_B; class Oligoflexia; order Oligoflexales; family RGVZ01; genus RGVZ01. The sequence goes on from CANFEB010000036.1 coordinate 10,689, forward strand.
TGTATAGGCAACGTGAACGCGTTCTTCAAATCGCCGGTAAAGGATCATGTCCTTGTAGAGCTGAATTTGAAGTTCTTTGCTGAACTCGGAGTTTTGATTTTTTTGTTTCATTAAGTCTTTTTTCATTAAATCTTGTTTCATTAATTATTTTTTCCATCGAATTGCTTGAAGGCAAGAGTCCCATTGGTCCCGCCAAAACCAAATGAATTGGACAATGCGTAACGGGCTTTTCGTTCGCGAGGGCCGCCCACCGTGTAATCCAACGTGCACTCCGGATCGGGAGTTTGGTAATTGGCCGTCGGCGGCAGAACCCCGTGATGGAGAGCCAACACCGTGTAAACAGCTTCGATCCCGCCGGCGGCACCGAGGCAATGCCCCGTTACGCCTTTGGTAGAACACACGGAAATTGATTTCGCGTGGGCACCAAAAACTCTATTGATCGCCATGCTTTCGTAAGAATCATTAAGTTTGGTCGACGTTCCGTGGGCATTGATGTGATCAATTTCGTCGGGATTGATTTTCCCCGTAGCCATAGCCATCTTCATGCAGCGCTGGGCACCCTCGCCCTCGGGTGAGGGTGATGTGATGTGATAGGCGTCGCCCGACATTCCATAGCCGACGAGTTCGGCGTAAATTTTTGCGCCGCGTTTTTTTGCGTGCTCGTATTCTTCAAGAACTAAAACACCAGACCCCTCGCCCATCACAAATCCGTCGCGGTTCAAGTCAAACGGACGGGAGGCTTCCTTGGGATTTTCGTTGTTGGGGCTGAGGGCTTTCATGACAGCAAAGGCGGCGATTCCCAGTGGGCTGATGGCAGACTCGGCGCCGCCGGCCACCATCACATCGGCCATGCCGTTTTTGATGTATAGAAACGCCTCGCCCACGCCGTGGGTGCCGCTGGTGCACGCTGTGGTCGTGCAAATATTTGGGCCCTTGAGGTTATACATACGCGAGACGACGCCCGACGCCATGTTGGCGATCATATAAGGAATAAAAAAGGGCGAAATCCGGCGCGGGCCTTTTTCTTTCAAGATGATGGTATTGTTTTCGATCTCCCAGAGACCACCAAGGCCGACACCGATGGCCACACCGTAGTGATCACCATTGACGCCCTCGCCGCAGGGAAGGCCAGAGTCTTTGACGGCCTGATGCGCGGCAACAGCGGCAAACCTGATGAATCGCGTGGCGCGGTTGGCCTCTTTCGGGTCAAGGGCCTCGCCAATTTCCAGTCCGCGCACTTCGCCGGCAATTTGCACGGGCAAGTTTGCTGGATCAAATAATGAAATGCGGTCGATCCCAGAGCGGCCTTCAAGGGCGTTGCTCCAGCATGTTTTAATTTCGTTACCCGTTGGCGCAACCATGCCAACGCCTGTGACCACGACTCGACGCATTGGTAGATCCCTCTCTCCAGAGCGTTTTAATTTACACGGACCCGAAACACTGAGAATTCCCAATTTGAGGGAAGACCTTGCGAAAATACAGGAAAATTTGGCGGGCACCTAGAAAAAAGGGTCCTTCGCCTGCGGCTCAGGATGACGAGGGCTCTCTCTTTGTTAATAATAGAATTTAATATTAAGCTCATATAATGACCAAAACGGCTTTATTCATCGGCCACGGATCCCCCATGAACGCCCTTGCGGACCATGCGCCAGCTCAGGCATGGCAGGCCGTCTTGAGGCAGTTAGGCGAAAAAATCCTGCCTGGCAAACGCGCCATTTTATGCGTCAGCGCCCACTGGCAAACTCGTGGCACAGAGGTCTTTAGCTCCGACGAACCCCACGCCATCCATGACTTCATTGGATTTCCAAAAAGCCTTTATGACATAAAATATCTGGCCCCCGGAGCCGTGGCCGAAGCCAAAGCCCTGAGCGCAGCCTTGGTCGCCGCGGGCCACGAGGCCCCCTACACCGCAGAATGGGGTTATGACCACGGCGTCTGGTCGGTTTTGGCGCACCTGGCCCCGCAGCAAGATGTCCCGATTTTTATGCTGAGCATCGACCGCGGCAAAACCCTGGACGAGCACTTTGCCCTGGCGCGGGCGGTTGGCGCGGCGTTGCCGGACGATGTCTTGATGGTCGCCAGCGGCAACATCGTCCACGCCCTGGCCGGTATGGAAGAAGATCCCGCGGCGGATCCGCCCCCCTGGGCCGTGGAATTTGACGAACACATTGCAAAGGCCCTAGAGCAACGGAACTGGGCCGCACTGACCGGCATTTCTCGCCTTCAAGATTCAGCTGCAAAACTCAGCGTGCCAACCCTTGATCATTACATTCCCCTGCTTTATGCCGCAGGAATAACCGCCACGCCCAAAACACTGGAATTTCCCTACTCGGGTTTCGATCACGGAACGATTTCCATGCGTTGCGTGCTGATCAAAAGCTGAGGCTACTTACCGTTGCCGATTGGAAAATCACTAGAATAAATTGCCAATCAGACTTCCCATGGCGGGGCGCGATGCTGGGTTCATCGTATGCCCCATGCCGTCAATGATGGTAACCTCGCCGGCGGTGAAGCCCGCGTCCCGAAGGGATTGTAGGCCCTCCAGCATCAAATCCACAGAGATGACCTTGTCGTCGGACCCATGAAGCACCGAGATGGGGCAAGGAGCAATGCCCACATATTCGTCAGGACGAAACCCAGAAGCAACGGCAATGATGCCAAGGACGCGCGGCAGTAGGCGGGCCATATAAGGCGCAAAAAAACCGCCCTGGGAAAATCCGGCGATTATGACCTCGCGCCGCACCAGGTCAAGATCCGTCATCAGTGCCAACAGTGCCTCCGCGGCAACCTCCGGCGGAATCAAAACCGACTTGCGGTCGATGTCGCGAAAATACCACGAATAGGCCTCGACATATTTTCCCTCTAGACGCGCAGGCATCGGAAACGGGGCGTTCGGCGCAAAAATTTCAAATGGAAAATTGCCTTCTGGCTGGTCAAACGCACGGGCCACGAAATCACGCGCTGTTTCGCGAAACCCATGCAGCATCAGCAGCACGGGACGTCCTGATGCACCAGATGCTCCGCCATAACGAAGATAAGACACCGGAAGATTCACGGGCACCGTGTGTTTGTTGATCATCAATCACGCGTTCCGGAATTGAATTTCAAATTCCAAGGCAAATTGGATCGCTGCAGAACTGGCTCCGATGGCGGCAGACGGTCCTTTTGGTAAAGCAAAAAAGCCCCCGCACAAAAAGTAATGACATGGGGCATCCACGCCGCCAAAATAGCATCGATCCAACCGCGATCTGCAAACCACTTGAAACCCATCATGAACACGTACCCGACAATGATCGCCGCAATCCCGTTGACGTACGCCCGGTTTTTTTGAGCGCGAGGATCGACGACACCAATAACCATCCCAAACATGCCAAAGAAGAATACCGAAAATGGTGATGCAATTCGGTTGTGAAAAAGATAACGCGCACGGACCAACTGGGCATCGTCACGCGGTTCGGCATTCCTTAGTTTGGCGATGTATGCGGTTAAATCTGCGGGAGCAAAACTGCGATAATCCTCGTCACCTACGGCCGCATCGATAAGCTGTTCGCGAAATAACCTGAGCAGATCAAATTCTGCACGCCGGAATTTCAGCACCGACCCGCTCAATTTTTCGCCAGACTGGGAAAAACCTTCGCCACCCTCGAGGGACATTTTCAAATCGCCCGTATCAGCCGTGCCGGTGATGCTGCCGCGCGGCGCCAATATTGTAAACGCCTGACGAGATCCCGCCGGAGGCGCCAGCATGATATTGGTCATCCGGGTGCGATCCGTACTGATACCTTCAGCGTAAAACGTATAGCCAAGAAAATTATCAGTGAAGACACCCGGCTGAATCTTGACCCGGACCATGTTGTCCACTTCGTTTTTAGTCTTGTCAAAAATAAAGCGGACCAATTCGCGCCTGCCCCAAGGCTCTAAATATGCCCCAGCAACCACACCGCTTACGCAAAAGACAACGGCCAACAACGCCACCGGCACAGCGGCCCTGCGCAGGGGATAACCGCAAGCCAGCAATCCGGCATACTCGCCATCCGCACTAAACCTGCCGAAGGCCAACATCACGGCAAATAAAAAAGCGATCGGAATGTTGAAGGGGATGAATGGCAAGACAATGTAGACGAGCGGCAAGAAAAAATTTTCAAGTGAAACCCCAAAAGCCACAAGAAGTTCCGTCAATCTGGCGAGTTGGCTGATGATCAACACCGAAGCCAGAATCAACAGCGACGAGAAGAACTGGGGGAGGACTTCGCGCAAAATGTAGAAAAAAAGAATCACCCAGCCATTTTACGGTCCTGCCTCTGCGGGTGTCCACCAGTTTGATGTATAATATTCACAGGTTCAGACTAAATTTAAATCAATCCACTGCCGTCCATCCAGGACCCGGGAATATTCATGCGGACGATCCTTGCTGCGTTTGCGTATTTGGCGTCAGTAAATCTAGTGATTGCATCACCCGCCAATGCCGCCCCAAAATTGGCTAATTTACCGGAGGGTCGCGCGACTCCGGCAATCATCGGCGGCTTGGCCGTCCTCCCCCTCAAGGTCCCGTCACCACGCGCGGACGGCAAGATCGTCGTCGGGCTATCCAATGGTGTTGAACGCGAAACCACTATCAACCCGGAGCTGCAAGCCATACTGACGGCCTTCATTGCCGAACGCGGTTCGCCGATTGCAACAGTTCTGGTCGCTGACGCCAAAACAGGAGACGTCCTTGCCATGGCTGAGGGAAGGTCCCCTGAAGCATGGGGCGGAACCACCCACACAGCCTTGCACCCCAAATTTCCAACCGCGTCACTATTCAAAACAGTGGTGACCTCAGCTGCCTTTGAAATCGCGGACTTTGACCCCGAAGTCCCGATTGGGCTTATGGGCGGCTGCGGCAACGTCGAACCCAGCGGCCTGTGGATGAACGACCATATCGTCGGACAAAATCACATGACGATGCGCCGGGCCTATGGCCATTCCTGCAACAGCTTTTTCGCCAAAATGGCCGTGAACACCCTCGGCCTGGGCGTGATCTCAGACTTTGCTCGCAAGTTTGGATTCGGACAGCAACCCCTCGCCGATTTTTACATTGAACCAGGGACTATCGTCGCCCCGACACCGGCCACCTCCAGCACCTATACCGTTGGGCGCTACGCCGCCGGATTCGGCATGGTCTCAACGAGCGCCGCCCATGTCGCCGCGACCATGCTGGCCATCGCCAACGACGGAAAACGGGTTCCCTTAAGATTTTTCCGCGACTCGCCTGCCGCTGCCCCCTCAGAACAATATGGTCAAATGATCGAACCTTTGACGGCACAAAAAATCCGCAAAATCATGGAGGCCACAGTCCGCGGCGGGACCGCGTCATTTGCCTTCAATCGCGGAAAGCCGAAGCGCCTGCGAGAAATCACCGGTGGAAAAACCGGGACATTGATGGGGCGAACTCCCCTCGGCCTGACAACCCTCTTTTCCGGAATGATACCCATTGAAAACCCAGAAATTGTCGTCGCCTCAATCGTGGTTCTCGAAGACCACTGGATCATCAAGGCTCCTTCACTCGCCGCCGAAGCCCTTTCAGCATGGGTTGAATTAAAAGAAAAAAATGGGGTGATGACCACGGCCGGCGAACTCACCCGCAATCGCAAGTACATGCGCGACAGTGCGCCGCGACGCAGAAAGGCTCAGGGACGGACATGAAGCGAATCCTTCACACGACCCTTGTGATCGGCGCGGTTTTAGCATCGACGCCCACGTGGACGTCTAATTTGGCGTCTGGGGCGTCTGCTTCAACGTCAGCCGCCGGTAAAACTTTAACGCCTGCCAAAACACCAAGGGCTTCCAAATTCTTCAACACCACCAAGCCCAATCAATCACTAGGTGTTTCGGCAATGTTCGCCAAGGGCATGCAGCTTTTCGATGCCGGTAAATTCAAGGAAGCCCTGCTCACGTTTGACCAGATCCTGAAACGCTATCCTGCCTACGAACCTAATAAGAAAATGCTGGCGCGGACTCTTTACAAACTGGATCGCCTGCCAGAGTCATGGACATTTTTTAGCAAAATCCAGCCAGCCACCTTGGATCCAGACACCGCCTATGAGTACGGTTTCGTCGCGTTCAACGCCCGTCAATACGAAGTTGCGATGATGACGCTGCAAAGGGTTCCCGACGGCCATGCCCTCCAAGATCTCGCTGGCTATTACGGCGGATTGTCGGCTCTGAAATTGCGGCGCTATGAACAATCTGAAACGATGTTTCAACAAGCGCAGGTTTTACCCGATCGCTTGGCCCGCAGCCGTGGCCTCTATTTACGGCATGTTCAGCAACTAATTTTATTGCAAGAACAAGCCGGACTTAGAAAAGAACGCGACGCTGAAAAAACCCGCATCACTGCGGTGCCTCCAACACTGGCGCCCTCGCCGGCCCCTGCAAACCCAGCGGCGGCCGCAACATCATCAGCGCCCACAGCGCCTCCAACATCAACAGCACCCGCCCCCTACGAGCACAAAGGATTCATGGGCGTAAAGCGCATAACGACGTTCAAGGGCGAAAAAAGAACCCAACTTTCTGACAACCACGGCTTCACAGATTCCACAACCTCCGTCTCCATCGGCACTTTCAAGTTTCTACATGGACCGCTTCAGCCCTTCGGAGCAGCCGAATCCATTAAGGGTGGCTCGTCCAGCGGGCGGCGAAATGCCATTGGCATGCAAATCCAGTTCGGCGGGGAAGATCGCGATGTCAACGGCAAGGAACGCCGGATGGTGATCGTAGAAGATGAACAAGATATCGTCCGCATCCAGCAAACCGATCTAATCAATACCCACAAACAATTTGCCTATATCGGAGCCGACCCTTGGCTGGAATTTTCACTGGGCAATGACTTGTGGCTGCAAACGGGGATCACCAGTTACTTTGAATACCCGGATTTTAAGCGCCTGGGCCGCACTGGAAATGTGAAGGGCGTGGCAGGAATTGGTGCTAAACGCGGCGCGACAACGTGGCGATTGAGTGCTGGATCCGGAGTTTTTTTGGACACAAACAATAAAACCACCACCGAAACAAAGGACGGAACGCTCACGGTATCTTACGACTTAAATGCCAATGCAAACATTGAGGTCGAGGCTGGCATTAAGGACTTCCTGTACAAGACTGAATCGCTGGATGGACCGGACCAGTCGCTCAACCTTGGTGCGACCCTGTCCTATTCATTCGGAGCCGGAATCAGCACGAGCGTTTTCGCCGCCTACGAAAAACAGAAAAACGCCTTCTTTTACAGCATGCCAACCTATGACGAATTATCAGCAGATGGTGACGTGCTCACAGCCGAACTCGCGCTTAGCGCGAAACCAGCACCTTGGATCACTTTTGGATTGGTCCAGGTCATCTCCAAAACCACTTGGCAAATCGAACGCGAGGATGCTAAGGAAACTTTTCAAAAAAATGTCCCTGATTTTCTTTCGTTATTGAAGGGCAATGTTGCCATCAATTTGCCATTTTGACGCTGGAAGCAAGGAAAGCGCAGCATGAAGATATCGTTTCCAAAACAAGAGCCAAAAAAAATCATCTCGGCGATCAAAAAGGCCATGGGCGACCGGACTCTCAGCGAAATGGTTGCATTCGAAATCGATAAGAACCAAATGATCATCACAATTTCCAAGTTAGGGACGTCCACCCTGACCTTCGCCAGATTGGATGAAACTGATCGTGTATTGTTCACCAAGATTGGCGAAAAAATTGCCTTCACCCACAAGGCATTTAAGGGCGAAGTGACCGATGCCCTAGTTAAGATCGTTAAAAAAGCTGGCGGAACCGTCGAAGAAGCCTAAATGGATACCCGAATGAAGCATGAAAAAATCTTGAAGGGCCGATGAAAGCAGAACCCATCTGGACTGCAGCCTGTGCGCGGCGCGTTGACGCATTGAGCATCAATAAATTTAAAATCCCCCAAACCACGCTGATGGACCGCGCCGGCGCAGCTGTGGCTGAAGTGGCGCGACCAACCGGAAAATCTTTTTTGGTTTTAGCTGGCGACGGCAACAACGGCGGCGACGCTCTAATCGCTGCAAAAATCCTCGCCGCTGACCCCACCCTGAAAGTCACCATCGTCCGGGTTGGAAATGCAGCGCCCGAAATTCCTGACAACGAAATATTTAACTGCATCATCGACGGCATCTTCGGACTTGGCTTTCGCGGACCATTGGATCCGAAGTCACCGGCTGGGATCGCACTGAAAGTTGCCGCGGAAATTAAATCTCGTCACGGCTCTGTGGTGGTCGCCGTAGACCTGCCCTCTGGACTGTCCTGTGATGACGCCAGCCAGGATTTCGCGATTCTGCCTGCCGACGACACCGTAACTTTTGGCGGAATGAAGGCTGTTCATGCCATCGCTCCGGCCAGGGATCTCTGCGGACGCATCCATTGCATCGATATCGGGTTTTCATCCGAAGCAGTTTCTATGGCGTTAAATGAGGAAGAGCCCGCCTTTGCCGTGGCGCATTCCCGTGACCTTCTCCCATTCAATCCATGGTCAGAATTAAAGCCAGCCGCTCACAAATATGACCGCGGCCATGTGCTCGTGATGGGAGGCAGTGCCGGAAAAATCGGTGCGCCGGTGCTGTCGGCATTGGCGGCGCTGCGGTCCGGAGCAGGCTGGGCCACCCTTGCATTGCCCGACGGAATCACCTCAAATGTCATGATTCCCCCGGACTTGACCAGCGAAGCCCTCTGGGCACGCGGAAGGGGCAGGTCTGGAATCGACGCCAAAAAGCTAGAGGCATTTCTGCAGGCGCGGAAAGTTAGAGCAGTCGTGGTCGGACCAGGCACGATGGAAAATCCACTCGACGCAAAATCCCTGACTGTTCTGGCTGAATTTTCAACAAAAGGATTCGTAGTTCTTGACGCGGGTGCCTTGCACGGAATTTTTGACATCATGCATAAAGCCCGCGTCAAATTCACGCCGGGGCAGGCCGTCCTGACACCACATCCCGGCGAATGGGCGCGGCTTTCGCAAAAAAAAATCACGGTTCCGAGCCCGCTCGGTCTGGCCAGCACGCGCGCCGCCCATGATTTCTGCATAACCTTCGGCCTGCATCTATTATACAAGCATTCGACTCCGGTCCTGTGTGGACCCGATCGGTTTAATCTCGGGGCCGGCATTACTGCAACCGCATTAGCCTTCAATGAAGGATCAAACATCATGGGACGCGCGGGCACGGGTGATGTCCTTGCCGGGTGCATTGCCGCTCACGGGGCCATTGATTGTGATGCGGCCACAGCCACCATGCGTGCACTGGCGGTTGTTTCTGCGGCAGCGCGCATGGCGGCAAGCCAAGTCGGCGCCCATGCAGTATTGCCGTCCGACATTATCGGAATGTTGGGACGCGTATCTTGACCGCAGGAACGTCAATTTCAGAATTAACTTTCCAGACTTCTTGCCTCAGAAACACCGTGATCCCGCAGATACATGGCGGCACTCCAAGCATGGTCATTGTCGCGCCCAACGGTGACCACTCTAACCGCATGTAGATACGGCAAGCGGGCAGAAAAATCGATGTCGTGGATGGAGATAGAATCGGGCAAATGACCACCCGCATATTCCGCCCGAGAGCGGACGTCGAGCAAAAGCAGTTCGGCACCAGAATTACGAGCATCACCAGAATCACGAGCATCATGAAATTCTTTGAGCATCATTTCCAAACCGGCCAAATCGACACTAACGGGCATGGCCTGAAGGGCATCGACCTTGAGAAGGAGGTCTGTGGCCTCTAGAACTGTCAACCCCGAAAGGCGAGCAAGATCTTCAATGGATTCTGGTTTTGGCAAAGCAGCGTCGGCCAGCATGGCCGGTGGCAGGAGAAATATCTCGCGTAAGACGAGATCCCAATGTTTCATGTTTTTGAGAAAAACTGTCATGATTGCCAATTGGTAGCAATGGAGGCCCGACAATGCAAGAAGGTTACATGGATGGTAGTCAAATCCTGACCTGGAAAAATAAAAAGCCCGACCTGGGAAAAAATGTGTTTGTTGCCAGTGGCGCCCGGGTGATCGGCGATGTTGTTGCCGGCAACGACACCAACATCTGGTTTAATGTGGTCATTCGCGGCGATGTCAACACGATCCGCATAGGATTTCGCACCAACATCCAAGACAACTCTGTCGTCCACGTGACGCGGGGAAGCGGCCCGACAAATATTGGAAGTGACGTGACCATAGGCCATTCAGCAGTGATTCATGCCTGCACCATCGAAGACAATTGCTTGATCGGAATGGGGGCGGTGATTCTTGACGGGGCAGTGATTTGCAAAAATTCTTTGGTCGCAGCAGGATCCGTTGTGACCCCGGGCAAAACATTTCCAGAAGGATCGATGATCATGGGATCACCGGCAAAGGCTGTCCGGAGTTTGACCCCGGACGAGATCAATGGCTTGCAAGTTTCCGCGGATCATTATGTGGAACTGGCGCGTACTTATTTTTCGCGCGGATAATAATAGTCAACCGTCGCAGCGATCAAACCCGTGTCACGACCGTTCAACCCAAATCGTGATGCGTTCAAAATCTCATGGCGGTAGGCTTCGCGCTCAGCATCACTCGTGCCATCCAGGCCAAGTTGGTCCTTCAAATAAATCAGCGGGAAATTCTGGCGGCAGTGGATTTCCACTTCGTGGGCCAGCGTGGACCCCAGCATTGCCCAACTGACAAACGCGCTTGGACCAATGAATACTTTTGTTTTGCCAAACCAGCTGGATTTAACCGTAAGGCCACGGTCCTTCAACTCAGGGTTAAAAACTGGGGCGATGGCATCGGAAGGCCTAGATATTTGATAGAGGGCCATCGCCAAATCAATGCTTTCCTGACTTGCAACCGGCTGACCCTCCGGTGCCTCGACACTAGCGTGAGCAATCGCCCGGGCCGCGACCGCGCCGGAGCGGGCATGGGAAGCCGCCGCCAACAGGCCAAAGCCGCTGAAAAAACCAATGGAGATGGAAAATAGGGTCAATAGCACCCGGGAAAGGCTTCGCTTCATCACAGCAACAACTCCGCAATTAACAGCAGCAACAAGATCAACCGTTAGACCGGACTAACCGGTTCACAGGATCTGCAAAAGCAAGGCCCGGGCCAAACAGTGTTTTCCGAAAAACGCCCGGCGAGCGTGGGAATACTTCTATTAAATCAGTATGTTAAATCTTGGTCGGCGAGGCGCCCCGAAATCAGACTGACAACCCGGCTGGACCCCTGTCTAAATATTTGACGGAGGCGGGACCTACAGCCTTCGCAATGCATCCAGATGCTGGGCCGTCGGTGACATGGCGCGCCTGGAGTTACTGGAGTCAATTAGCTCGCGAGGCTCGCCCTCAAAGATGAGCGTCCCGCCGAATTCAGCAGACCCAGGCCCCAAGTCGACCAGCCAATCTGCCGCGCAAATAACATCGGAATTGTGTTCAATCACAATCACCGTGGCCCCAAGACTGACCAGGTGCTTCAACCGATCGAGCAACCGGGTGACGTCATCAAAATGCAAACCCGTCGTTGGCTCGTCCATCAATAAAACTGTGCCAGCTGCCATGCGTTTCGTTAGAAACGGGACCATCTTAAGGCGCTGGGCCTCGCCGCCCGAAAGGCTGGCGCTCGGCTGACCCATCTTCAGATATCCAAGGCCAAGTTCTGCTGCGGGCTTGAGTCGCCGCGCAATCATGCGATGGCTGGCGAAAGTTTCCAAAGCCTCATCAATCGTTAAATCCAGCGCCTGGGCAATATTGATTCCGTTGAAAGTCACGCCAAGAACGGGCGGCTGATAACGCTTGCCCTCGCACACGGGACAGCGCACGCGGGCATCCGAAAGAAACCGCATGGACAAGGAGACTTCCCCGCGACCACGGCATTCATCGCAGCGCCCACCGTCGGCATTGAGGGAAAATTGACGCGGAGTGAGCCCAGCCATCTGAGCTTCAGGCAACTGCGCATACAACTCGCGCAACTCGCCAAAAACATCGAGGTAAGTCGCCGGCATGCTGACTGAACTCTTGGCGACAGGACGGCGGTCAATCAAATAAAGCTGTTCGACGTCGTCGCCTCCGTCGATGGCAGAACACCAATGAAACTTTTTCCGGCCTGCATCCAGGTTTTTTCGGACCCCGGCCAGTTTTTTCTGACGGGCCGCCAGTTGCGCATTCAGATTTCGCATCAGCGTTCCCATGACCAAGCTGCTCTTGCCAGCGCCGGAGACACCCGAAACTACGTTGAACCCAGATTTTAGAAACCGTACGCACTTAATTTTAAGGTTGTGCAGGTTACAGTCACGGATTTCAATAAATTCGCGGACGCCAAGAACGCTGCCGCCATTGAGCGCCTTGGTCCTTGCGCCGGCATTGGCAAGATGCCAGGCCGTGCGCGAGTCCGTTGTGAATTTGGGCGCATCCATAGGCGTAAACTGGGCCAGCAATCTGCCCCCACCAGCGCCGCCACCCGGCCCCAAATCAATGATCAAATCCGCGCGCCGCATGAGGGCGTCATCATGGTCAACAATAAGGATCGTATTGCCTTGGTCCCGCAGTCGTTCGAGTCCTTGCCACAATAGGTCCAATTCCACGGGGTGAAGACCTTGGGACGGTTCATCCAAAACATAAAGCACGCCGCGCAGGGATTCCGAAAGGATGCCAGCCAATTTCAGTCGCTGGGATTCGCCACCGGAAAGAGTTCTGATTCTGCGAGCCATGTTGACATAGCCGAGCCCGATCGCCAGGATTCTCTCAATGATGGCAGAGACTTCATTTTCGACGCGAACGAATGCGGGATTCTGACCGACGGAAGTAGACTTCAATTTGCTGAGAATTCCGGGCAAATCCCGCAGAGGCGCAAGGAGCAAATCATGAACGGTCCACGGGCCAAGTTTAATGGCCTTGTACGAGCCGTCCACGCCCGTTCCACGGCACGGCGCGCACGGAATTGTCGTGTTGGCAAAAGCCAAATCATCGACCTCATCCGTTTCTGCATCTAATTCCGCGGCAGGCGACAAAACCCCGGAGGATGCTGCCTCGGCGACACACCCAAAACCAGCGCAAACGGTGCAACGACCAAGAGAGTTTGCGCTGAAATAACGGGCGTCAAACTTTGGCCAACTGAACCCGCATTCCGGACAACCACCCTTGGTCGAAAATGGGCCACCACTGGTCAGATCCAGATTTCCCGTTGCCTCCACCGCAAAAAATTCACCAAAGCCCTTACCTTCCGCAATGGCGACTTCAATGCTGCGCGCCAGGCGGTCGCGTGACGTAGACTTGACCTTGATTTGATCCACCAACAATTTGATTGTGTGTTTTTCTTCGCGGACAAGTTCAGGGACGGGGGCAAGGGATGCCATGGCTCCGTCAATATAGGCACGCAAATAACCCTTTTCGGCAAATCCGGTCAATTGCGCGCGAAAAATGCCTTTTTTCGACTCAGCCACAGGAACGCAAATGGCAACGGTCTGGCCATCCCAGCCCTCGAGGATGCGATCGACCACACCGGCGATGCCTTGCGAGGAAGTTGGTAGGCCATGCTTCGGACAAAATTGCGTGGCAAAGCGCGCCATCATTACCGCAAAAAGTTCGCTCAAGTCGGTCAAGGTCCCGACCGTTGCACGACGCGACGGCTGGGTTTCGTTTTGCGCGAGGGCAATCGCCGGAGAAAGGCCTCCGACTTTTCTCACGGCTGGTCGCGATCCAAGATCCAGAAACTGCCGCGAGTAGTGAGATAACGTATAAAAAAAACGGCGCTGCGATTCGGCCAAAACCGTGTCAAAGGCCAAGGAACTTTTTCCTGAGCCACTGACCCCCGTCACCACGGTGATCTTGCCGCGAGGAATGTTAAGGGAAAGATCCTTAAGGTTGTGCTCGCATGCACCTTCGACCGTTATAAATCCGTGCCCGTCGGCTAGCTTTATTTTTGCGGAGCGTCCAGGCTGCATTGCGCTCACGCCTCCACTGCGAGATTCAAATGAGAGCAAGCCACACGAATGGCCGCCCGAAAGCTGCCCAGGTCAGCGCGCCCGGTCAGAAATAAACCGGAAGCCGGACCGTGATCCGGCGAAACGCGCAGATGGGGCAAACCCGCAGAAATATTGACGGCCTCGTGGAAGTGAAGGGCCTTCAGCGGCGCCAGCCCCTGGTCGTGATACATGGCCAAAACAGCGTCATACTGCCCCGCCCAGGCTTCATGAAAAATAGTGTCCGCCGAATGGGGGCCGCTGACCAGGGCATCAAAGCAGGCCGGAAGATTTCTGGCCGCTGCAATCCCCGGCGCAATGGCCTTGGCTTCCTCGTCTCCGAAGAGCCCTCGGTCACCGGCGTGGGGGTTCAGCCCGCAAACCGCAATGCGAGGCCGCGGAATTCCAAAAGTCTGGCGCATGGTTGCAGCCAGGATTGCCGTTTGACTGGCGACAAGATCTGGAGTGATGGCCGCCGACACGTCCTTCAATGCGATATGTCTGGTCGCCAGACCGACCCGCAGGCGAGGTCCGGCTAGGAGCATGAGGGCGCTTGGGCTTTCGGGGCGGTTATCGGATGGGCTGGTGGGGCGGTTATTAGGGCGACCACTGGAACCCCAAGCAGCTTCAAAAAATTCGGTTTGGCCAGGATGGGGAAAGCCGGCAAGGGCGCAAGATTTCTTGTCGATAGGTCCCGTCACGACCGCAACACTCCCGGCAGGGGTTGTCCGGGCGATATCTGCGGTGATTTTGAGGGCCGCGTCCAAAGCAGCAATGGCGTGAGCCCCGCGCGCGGCGGGATCAGCGGGGTAAAGCCCCTCGGCGCAGGGAATCCCGTCATCGATCAATTCAATTTGAGGGGGAAGTTTCGACCCAAGGCGATCCAATTGCCGGCGAATCAAGACCGCCGACCCGCAAACCACGAGGCGCGCGGTCAATAACGTGGCAGATTCACGGGCAAGGGCGCGAAAGGGAGCATCGGCATCGAAAACAAGGCGCGCCCAGGCCTCGGTGGTGACGGACCAAGGATCGCCAGCGGTCATGATAATGGTCGGACGGTGCTCCATAGGATTGAAATTGCACCGGGAGCGAGCCCGTAGCAACAGTTATCCGATTGACTTCTTTGGGGGTGTTTCATAAACATCACTCTGGATGAATATTTAAGAGGTACTCCATGGCACGCGTTTCTATTGAAGATTGCCTTGAGAAGGTCGACAACCGCTTTGCACTTGTGATCATTGCTGCCGACCGTGCACGCCAACTCATGGACGGCGCAGAGCCCCTCGTGAAAGCGAAAAATAAGGACAGCGTTATTGCCCTGCGTGAAATCGCAGAGGGTGAGATCGTTGGACAAAGCGCTCCACAAGTGACCTAAAAAGCACCTTCGGCATTAGCGGTGGTGCTTTCTTTATAATCGAAACTTTCTGGCCACCGGTGCGGAATCTCCCAGCACCATCGATGTCAGGCACATTTCGCCGACTTCCTCAGTTGAAA
>CANFEB010000037.1 GCA_947445775.1 Oligoflexales bacterium
TCAAATCCTCGGCATCCCGATAGTTGCATCCACGAGTCGCCATCAATGCAAGTGCGCCTCCGCAACCACCGTGCCGGCATAGATCCGCTTATTGGACGTGCCAAGCATGGAGGACAGTTGGGTCGAAGTCGCATGAAATCAGACACTGCCACGTTGGTGGCGGGTTACGGGTCTAACTTGATTTTTAATTTGCGACAACTTTCAGGAAGGCAGCGGTCGAGCATCAAGCGAGTAGCCTGCGGGTGAAGTGGTTGGGCCGAAAGAATCTATGTCGGACTGGTCGCCGACCAAACAACGCTATGGGTGGCGCATCGAGATCCCTCGCTACGCTCGGGATAGTTTCTGGCGCTTTCGCGCCAGAAACTAGCTATCGTGCAACATATACCGGCAGTATTTTCTAAGGCGTTCGCGGAGCGGCTAAATGGTCTTTGTCCCTTCACGGTCCGCGAGGCACAAGACGGAGACGAACTCGCGGCGGGTCTGGTGCTCATTGCTCCTGGCGGAAGACAAATGCGAGTCATTCGCCTCGGTGAGCGCCTGGTGGCACGGATAGAAGATAGTCCACCTGTGAATCGTCATAAGCCTTCCGTTGACGTCCTTTTCGACTCCATTACGCTGCTGCCAAAGACGCCGACGATCGCAGCTCTTTTGACTGGCATGGGCGCCGATGGAGCGCAGGGTCTAGTGAAACTTAAGCAGTGGGGCGCAAGAACGATAGCTCAGGACGAGAACAGCTGCGTCGTATTTGGGATGCCTAAGGAAGCCATCAGGTTGGATGGAGTAGAGAAGATTTGCGCTTTAGGCGAAATCGCGGCTCAACTCGTACTATGGTCTCATCCAAAACGAAGCAAGTCGGCTGTGTTGACTACATCCTGACTTCTGGCACCAGGTTATAGCATCTGACCCAATCTCGATGATTTTATGATTTTCAATGGGGCAACTTCCCTGACAGAGGGGGGACCTGATATCATTCTCGTTGGAGGTGCACGATGTGTCGTTTTCTTGCCTACAAGGGTCAACCTGTCGTCATGGACAAGTTGATCTACCAGCCTTCCAACTCCCTCGTGAAGCAGAGCTTCAATGCCAATGAAATCGAGGAGCCGTTAAACGGCGATGGTTTTGGTATTGGTTGGTACACGCACCATATTGATCCGCGCCCGGCAGTGTTCGTGTCGGTGAATCCGGCCTGGAGCAATCGTAATCTGCGCAATATTGCCCCGAAAATCGAGTCCCATTGCATGTTCGCCCATGTCCGTGCCGCCAGTTTTGGCGAGACCTCCGAGTCCAACTGTCATCCATTTCATTTCCGTGAATTCATGTTCATGCACAACGGCAGCATCGAAGGCTTTGACGGAATCAAACGCGAAATCCGTCACCGCCTTTCCGACGATACCTACAACTGGGTTCATGGCCAGACGGACTCCGAGCATTTTTTTGCCCTATGCATCGACCGCCTCCGAAAGATTCCCATGGGCAAGGCAAACGGCGAAAAAATGGCCGCTGTAGTTCAGGAAACGATTCACGAGATTAAACAAATCAAAGAATCCAAAAACATTACCGAAGGGACTTGGCTCAACATGGCGCTGACCGATGGCCATTGGCTCATTGCTGCACGGTATGTATCGGACCCGAAAGAAGTGCCCCTTACGCTTTACTACTCGTCGGGATCGCGTTTTGCAGTTGAGAACGGTGCGTGCCGGATGGAGCGGGCAGATTCGCACAATGCTGCGGTTCTAGTCGTTTCAGAGAAGCTGACCAATGTTGAAAAGGATTGGACACTTGTTGCACCGAATCATTTCGTCATTGCCAGTCCGGGTGGCGATGTTGAACTGCGCAAGATTGAAGATTAAGGAACTGACACCCGATTTGCTCGACGGTGTCGGTTGTGTCTGGTGAAAATTTAGTAGTGATCCAATTGCCTCGGGCTTTTATGCGGCTCGGCGTGGCCTGATGGATTGGGGTGTCGTCGATTCCAGCAGGTTCTCTTCCGATACCGGAAAGAGGCTCATATTTGGACGGGCGCTGTTGCTGAGAATAATGATTTGACTGCTGTCTGTGGTTTCACCAGTGTCAAAGTTTTCTGGGGTTTCTGAGGCTGCCCGCGCATAGGCCTGTTTGGCCAATGCATTGCGAACCGTCAAAAGCACACCAATGACGACAATCAGAACGCCAGCCAAGGCGGCGATCTGGATCGGCCCGGCAAAGCGTTCGGGGTTTTCCCCCGGCATTTTTGAGGTGGTCAGGGCTCCCCAAGCAATTCCAAGTGGCGAATCGCCTGCGTTAGATTCAAAATTCTTGGCTATGTCTGTATAGGTGACAACGACATGTTGCTGGGCACTGCTGAGGAGCAAGTGTGCCTGCAGCATCTCAACAGTGTTCATGGTGAAGCCGCTGTAGACAAGAAGTCCCTCACGACCGTCATCAGTTTTAACGGACTCGGCATTGCGAATCGAAAATTCCTGCAGGCTACCGCCTTCTTGCCCCAGTTTAGTTGTAATCTCGTCTTTGAAATCAGAGATGCCAACGGAATCCATATAACGCGGGCCCTGAGCCACACGGACTTGGATGGTGCTGCGATAATGATTTTTCTTGCTAACAGGGGATTCAAGAACGAGGGTTTGACCAGGGATGTCACTGCGGATCGTCCAATCCGCAGGAGGCAGGATTGAAAAACCTGTGGACCCAGCCTGGATGCGTCCGGCTTCAACGCTGATGCCTCTGGCCGCTGCTTCCGTGCCGTTGGCGGCCTCGCCTCCAGAAGCATTCGAAGATGTCGGGGTTTTCAGGGTAGGCAACGGGGCTGGCTCGTTCGCTAATGAAACCAAAGCGAATGCTGTGGTGGCCATTAGGGTGATGGCCGCCGCGATGCAAACTTTAGCGGATGCTCGTCCCAATTTTTTATTTTTAAGCATCATGCTCATACCGCCTTGTGGTGTGAGTTCTTGGTTGACTCAGTTCCCGTGGCGTCGCCCTGCTGGTGCTGGCGGATGGCTTCTTGAATCAGGTCCAGGGCGCCTTCTTCCAATTGAAATACGCCGAAACGGAACGGATGATCCTTGGGAAGCTTCGCTGCCTTGCTGGACTTTCCCCCCTTTTCGGCTTGAGGGGCGTCCATGATTTTGACATCCACGGTGATCAGTTTTTTTGGCATCGAAATCAGCTGCAATGCCGATTGATTTCGCCAGTAGGGATGCCATATGGGCTGGGAATCAACGGTGTAGATCGCCGCGATTTTCCATTTTCCATCAGAATTTTGCGTATTATCCACCGCAAAAAAGCACAAGTCACCCGGCTGGGCGTCGCCACCCATTGGGCGCAACAGCCTCTCGATATGGGACTCGCGGCTCGTGCGCAATTCCTGATAACGCCTCGTTGACAGCTTTACCAGCCAAGCCTTCGTTGGTCGAAACAGGTTTTGTGATTCCGATGCCGTGGCTGGTGTCTCGTCGAGGGCCTCGTTGATTTCCTGGATCATCAATTCCGGAGCCATGGGTGAAATGCCTTCGCGACGAATCAGTTTGCTGGCGCGCGTGAGGCTCTTGCGAGCTTTATCCAGAATTTTAGTGTCTTTCTTTTGCATGCCAATCGCCTTGCAGGCTTGGCCGTGCAGTAAAGTCGCGTCGGGATCTGTTTCGAGGTTGATGGACTTGGCGCCCTCCAGCGTTGCAATGGCCTGGCTATAGCGATTCAATTTGAAGGCTGCGTGGGCCGAGAAAAACGCGTAATCCGGGTGACTTGAAAACGCCTCCGCCAAATGAGTGGCGTTTTCCAGGGCCGATGTCCAATCGCCCAATTCGCTGGTCCAATGAAAATAACAAACATCGCGCATTGGATTTCCGGCAAAGATTCTGTCAATGACATCCAAGCATGGCTCTACGCGGTGCCGCTGGTTCATCCCTACAAACGTGCGGACGAGGCTTTGCCATACAACGTAGTCAGAAAACGGTGTGATCATTTGGATGATGGCCGGAAGTTCCGCCGGGGTGAGGTCGCGGTTCAACACGGTCTCATTGAGTTCCATGGCATATAGATTTTCGGTTTCGGATGCGATGCCCCGCAGCATGAGGCGCGCGGCATGGGGGCGGTCCAGTTCCATGTGAATGAGTCCGCGCAGGGCCATATAGGTTGCGCGGTCGGCCGGTGCTGCCTCGCCGCGCATCAGCAAATGCTCCTGCAGCGCGTGCAATGAAAGTTTTTCACCGGAATCCGCCAAGGCTTCGATCCACAGGCGGTAAACGGCAAAACGCATTTCGTGATCGGGATTAGCGCTGATGACGGCTGAAGCCTGATCAATTGCGATGCCATTTTGTCCGTTCCATAGCGGCATGAGGCATGCGGCATAGTCACGAAACCCGGGCGTGGATTGCAGCCGAGCGATGGCGAGTTCAGAGAACCGGTCAGTAAATGATTGCACCATTGGATTCATCCAGAGTCTCCTGCTGAAGGGGGCGGATACTTCTGGTTCGGATCGCGGTGGCAGTGCCTTTAATCGGTATATCAAAAAAAAAAACCAGCGCTTAGCTGGTCCTTTTTTTGATTGCTAAAAAGTTCAATTTTTGTGGATTCATAAAATATCGTATTCAGATTTTTAGGAGGCGGTTCAGCCAGCTAGGCTGTCTGATTTCTTGATTTTTCCGGCGACCGGTTTTGCGTTACCTGCCTTGATTGCAGCGGGCTTGATGCCGGTAGCGTGATCGGCGAGGGAGGTCCCGATCTCATCGGTGCGGTCGATCAAGACTTCGCGCAATTCGTTGTAGCAGGGTTCACATATGGGCTGATCGACTGTTTTGGTGTCGATCTCGCCCCAGACCATCAAGACGGTCCATGTTTGCTCGGAAAAATCGCGGCGCCTGGATTTTGTATCCGCCTGGCAGTGGGAGCAGTGATTGGAGTGCAGATCGGTACGCGGCGTATTGCCAGGGTTGATATTGGTGATGTTGTTAGTGCTGATGGTTGCATTAATGGATTCTGGTGCGGACTTGTTACTGGAAGCCCTGTCGAGTGCTTTCAAGTCTGACTCCTGTATTCAGCATCCTGACGCGAAACTGGCATGTGAGCCGTATCCCGTCTGTTTTGCAAAGTGACCACGCATCCGTGCGTAGTTTGTTAAAAAAAATTCGATTTTGCTGCGTCAGATTGTAGATGCGGGCCGAACTATGTCAACCCCTATTTGGCCGGCTAGCCAGTCAGAATTCTGAAAACAGCTGATATTGCTTGGTTTGATTAATTATTAATCAGCTAACGTTCTGGCTGCCATCACCCTTAAGGTAGGGCGAGCCCTCAAAGTAGTAACGCAGGATTTCTTGCTTGATGTTGTGAAAACGCAGGCTTTCGCTGCGCACGGCAATGAGTGGTTTCCAGATCTGATTGGCATTTTGGCGTGCGCCATTGCGGTATTGCAGCAGGCCCAACAGAAACGTCGCCTCAATGTCTTTGTTGCGATCGACTTGGTCCAGATAGTTCTGGGCCTGCCGGATATTGCCTTGCTTCAAGTAGGCGTGGGCCAAAACGGTGATCGCCCGGCCATTCGCGCGTTCGCCTAGTTCAATGGCAAGTTTTGCGAACTCAATCGCCTTTTTCAAATTCACGTTGCGCCAGATATAACAATCGGCCAACTCAAGTAACGTTCGGCGGCGGGTGACTTCGTCCAGGTGCGGATTGATCAGAGCCTGCTCCAGCCACATTCCGGCTGTTTCCAATTGCCAGAGCTCTTTGAACAACAAGCCCAGCGCCCAATAAAGGCTCGGACTGTCGTAATTCGTGTTGAGCAGGCGGATGAGTTCATAGGTCGCGATCTCGGCATTGTGGCGGCACGCCGTGTGAATCATGTCGATCAGGCATTCACCGCTGCCGCTACTATAGAGAAAGCGTAGCTTGCGCCGACTGTAGGCCAAATCATAAGCATGGGACTCTTCGGCCAGTCGCGTTCGGCGGTCAAAGTCATCCCAGTTGACGCTGGATTCACCGCCTGAACTGAGGGTGATCAGGGCTGGGTCGCGCGTGACGTCATCAATGGCAACATCAGAATTGGCAGAATGTTCGGTGCCGTCCCGCGAATCATTTTCACGGAGAATTTCCTGAAGGTTGATGCAGAGCTGCAGCAGGTAAGAAACATTCCACGGATCCAGGGCGATCGCCTTGTGTAAAATCGCCGTTGATGCCTTGAAGTCCATCTTGCGAGCAAAGTAATTGGCCCTGAGCCAGTAGATTTCTGGTTTCTCGGAATTTACGCCAGACTTGTCCACGGCTACCGTGTCCAAGATTTCTATCGCCACGTCGGGATCACCATACTGCATGGTGAACGCAGCATACTTGATCGCCGTGACCTTGGCCCTGCCATCAAGCTGGTACAAGCGATCGAAATATTGCGTCGCCTTTTCAACATGCCCCATCTTCAGGTACACGTCCGCTAAATGCCCCAGTACATCCGGGTCGTCGCGGAACTTGGCCATCAGGTTGTGCAGCAAGGTGAGGGTTTCAACCTTGTCACCCTGTGACTCCATGACTTGTTTTAGGCGTTCGCGGGAAATCAGGTATTCCTCGACATTCACTTCCGCCAGTTTCAATCGTCCGACCAGGAGGCAAAAACGAATTTCTGTGCTGTCAGGGAGTGCGTTGTAGGCATCCTCAAACAGGTCACACGCCATCTTGGGTTCGCCAGCAGTCAGGAATTGGCCGCCGATGCGCTGGACGAGTTTTGGGTTGCAATCGTTGCGCTTCAGTACGTGGCGATACACTTCAAAGGCCAGTGCAGACTCGTTGAATTCGTCGGCAGTCTTTGCCACAAAATACAGCGTGTTTTCCTCGGTATCATTGGAAGCCATCATCTCTTGGATCAGTTGCCGGGCATCTACAAGCCGCCTGTTGAATTCATCCCGGTTTCCTTGGGCCAGTGCAATCCGTCCCAGCGCGAATCCCTCGTAGGCTAAAATTTCGTGCGGGGTTTTGCCGCGATTTTCGCGCCACCATGTTGAAAGTGACAAGACGGCTTCAGAGGCCTTGTCATATTGATCCTCATCGAAAGACTCCATGTAGAGTTTCCGGTGGGTTTCGAAATTGCCGTAAACGTTGTACGGGGCTGCCTGTTCAAATTGAAAGAAATATTCGTCACCGCGTTTTTCGTCGCCCTTCTGATAGTGCAATTGACTCAGGGCGAAATAGCTCGGATACCATTCGGGATCCATACGGATCGACTGCTCGTAGTGCCAAATTGCGCGGTCGTTGTTGCCAAGGCCTTCGAGGGCAAATGCCAGACCATAATGAATGGCCGGGTGTGCCGTCTGGTCCCTCATCAGGTCTTGGAAACGGATCATGGCCTCGGACGGAGTCACGTTGCCGCTGTGCTGATCGGCGAGGGCCATGGTCATTTGAAAGATTTCAGCCATTTCTGAATTTATATTAGATTCAACATCCTGCGATTTCTGAAGGGCGGCATTGATCCGGGTATAGTTTTCCAGAATCGAGCGCCGCAGGTCCGGTAGAGTGCCAAGCATCTGTGCCAGTTCAATGCGGCGCAAATGAACCAACACGTCGAGTCGTCCATTGGGGTCGCCCGCCACGCGCTCAAGAACGGATTCGGCTTCGTCGTAGGCTTTGACAAAAATCAGTTTGTTCGCTTTGAGCAGTTGCTCGCGAACCTGAAGTTGGGCTGGCGTTTGTGGTTGAGCCATTGAACAGCACCCTTGGTGAAAGCCTTCTTTAATGGCTATCGTCAAGAAGGAGGAGCGTCCTGAGGCATCGTGATATAAGGCTCTGATATTAAACGAGTTATTAAATAATAGACGGGGGGCCGCGCAGGGAGCCGCAGACGCCACGCACGGCATCGTAGCGGTTCACCAGGTTGGAGGCCAAGCGACCTCCGCTGGCGCAGGCTTCCCACGACGAGACGCTCTGCTTGACCCGGCACTCCCACATCACGGCGATAACGCCGTTGGGGGCGCAATCTGGCTCGCGCACGAGGGATATCAATCGCTGTTCGGATTCGTCGCGATCTACCTGGGCCATGAGTGGTTGGTAGTTGTCAGGCACGCCGTACCATTGAACGTGCAAAAGTGGGCCGCTCAAGTCACCACAGCTGGCCTGGGCGTAAAGAGACTGCGAACCATTTGCCAAGAGTGCTGGGGGGATTACGCGCCGGCGTTGCTTGGTGTCGCACAGCGACCAGATGCCGGAACTTGAATCCATCGCACAGCGGATCTGAGGATTTTCACAGGGCGGAGTTTGCGGGAACGCAAAGTTGACGGTGAAGGCACGTGATACAGGGATTGCAGAACCATTGGTGAAATTTTGCAATATCGAGCTTTGAGGTGACGTGGATGAGAGAGCCTTTAAAGCCAGGGGATGCATGCGGTCACCAGAGCCGATGGTGGTGTTTTCATGGACACCGTCTGCATCAGATCCTACGGTAAATTTGGCGATCGCAGAGTCAAGGATTTTGCCATTGCGGCGTGCGGTCGCCGTGACCATGTGTTCGCCGGGAGCGGGCCGGGCAAAACGGTCGCCATGCCGGCAGGGTGCGGCTTCCCGATTGTCAATTTCACAAAACAGTTCAGCCTCGCTGGGAATATTGTAAATGCGAATCGTGAGGCCGCTGTCATTGAGGTCCAAATAAATTTTCAACAAAGTAGAGTCGCCATTGCGGCCTTCCACCACGGTGACAATCTCGGGGGCGTGGCGCTTGCCATTGATCAGGTGGCCAAAGTTATCGATGCGGTCTTGACTACATGAAGTTAATAGCCAAGAAGTTAAAAGCCAAGAAGCTAAAAGCCAAGAAGTTAATCCCCAAGATGGCGTGAAATTGTTGGCAATTGGGTACATCGACTTCATGGCTTCATGGCCGCCGATGCTGGTATGGCCTGGGAATCAGGCACAGTAGCTAATTCAGCCGGGGCTGCCGGTGGAACCTTCAGTACGTAGCCGCGGGGTAAAGTTCCGCCAGATTTTGCGTAGCTGCGTTGGATGTCACGGTTCATTGCCAGTAATTCGTCCAACGATGAATGGTGAGTTTTGGCAGCGGCCGAAACCGTCTGCGATCGGGGTAATCTTACCGTCTGGTATTTCATGGGTTCAGCGATGGCAACATCCGGGAACAGTTTTTCGCTGTCCTGCAGGGTTGCAATGATGGCCAGAAATCCGCAAAAGAAATTCTTGGAGGCGAACTGGAATTGTGGATTAGAATAATTATGAACAAGCCAGGCAAGATCATTACTGCCGGTTTTGCGCACGGCCTTTAGTAAGCCGCCGACACCGTGGTTGTAGGCCGTGACGGCGAGAGGCCAAGAGCCCAGCATGTCGTAATTCATTTTGAGCAGTTTGGCAGCAGCGACGGCGGCCTTCACTGGTTCGTTGCGTTCGTCAATTCCAGGAATCATGCGCAGGTACTGACGCCCCGTGTCAGGCATGATCTGATAGACGCCCGAGGCTCCAACCTTGGATACGGCGCTCAAATTGAAGGATGATTCGATGTAGGCAAGGCGGGAAAGTTCCTTGGGCACGCCTTGATCTTGAAATGCGGGTTCAATTGCCTGCAGGTATTTTGGGCCGACGGTCAGGCCGTTGGCGATGAAGTCACGTTGGCCGCGTTGGGACCTGAGGGTGCGGGCAGCTTTGGCAAATTTCATTGGTTCTTGAACATGATCGAACAGGCTGGCGATGCGTTGCAACTCAGGGGCTAAAGTTTTCACGTCCTTGTTGCGTTGGCGGTGCAGTTCCATGAGGAGTCTGCGGTAGGTGTGGCGGCGCATTGATGTGACGTTCGAAACGTAACGTTCGGCGAGTGCTTCGCGGCCCAGAAAGTCGCTGCGGTAAACCTTGCTGGCATCAACGATTTCCAGGATCACTTCCGGATATTCAGAGCTGTGCAACACATATTGATCTTTCGCCCAGAGGCTATAGACGCGGCGCCAAAAGTTGAAGCGCTTGGCGAGTTCATCGGGCACAGAAAAGTTTTCTGATATTTTGCGCCCGGCTGAATCCTGCTTAAGGGCTTCTTCGGTGCAATGCATATAGAGGACTCTAAGTTGTGCCATCTCGCGGACAAAAAGTGGCAGGCAATCATCGGCGTTGTGGATTGTTTTGCGTTGCGATTCGAATTGCGCGGCGTCCTGGGCCAAGCCGGCGGCTAAGAGCGACTGTTGGACTTCTTTGCGGATCGCTTCATTGAAGCGCGGTGCCGGTTGGGTAACGGACGGATCGGAGGATGTCGCCGCCAAGGCAGGATGCCCGGCAATAAGGCCCAATGAAAGCATCGATCCAAGAACGACGGGTCCAGCGATTTTTCGGTTCAGCAATTTCATCAGCAGCAACTCCAACATCAGCAGCATCAGGAACACCCGCGTTTTACACAGCGACACGGGGTATTGAGCAAGGCCCGTTCCGGAGTCGAGTTTGGCCATTGGGTATTTATAAGATTCCGTATTTAATGCGTTAATTGCTGGTCAGAGGGTCTTTGTAAATGGCTCAAATCTGTGGATTGCCTGACAGATGTCAATAAGTTGGACAGGGTGGGAGCCGTGTGGCCAGAGGCGGGTCTGGCGGTAAAATGGGGGAAACCGGCTAAATGAGGTAAAATAAGAGAAAACCAATTGGACGGTGCCCATGGCCAATCAGAAGTACACCGGCGCTCAAAAGGCGGCGATCCTGCTGCTCTCTTTCGGCGAGGAGATTTCAGCCGAAATCTTCAAGAACATGACCGAATTTGAGATCAAGAGGATTGGCGCGGCGATGAGTCGCCTCGGCCGCCTGGAAAATGACGTTGTTGAAACGGTCATGGGCGAATTCTACGGTGTTCTTCAGCAAAATCGGAAATTCTTTTACGGCGGCAATGACTTCACGAAAAAGCTCATTGGCACGGCATTTAAGGGCACCGATGGTGACGAGCTAATCAATCAACTGGCTCTTGGGTCGTCATCGAATTTGGATTCCCTGGAATTGATCGATGCGCGGACTTTGTCCAACTTCATCCGCAATGAGCATCCTCAAACGATTGCCTTGATTTTGGCGCATCTAGATTCGCGCAAATGC
Organism: Oligoflexales bacterium; assembly: GCA_947445775.1. GTDB lineage: Bacteria > Bdellovibrionota_B > Oligoflexia > Oligoflexales > RGVZ01 > RGVZ01. The sequence goes on from CANFEB010000037.1 coordinate 11,023, forward strand.
GGCGATACCTTGAAGTTGTTGCCGGAGAGCATGCGCACGGAAATCCTGATTCGGATTGCAAACCTTGACGCCGTGGCGCCGGAGATCATCGACGAGATCGATGACGTATTGCGGGCAGAAATTCAGGCTATGGGCTCGATCTCGACTCAGAAAATCGGCGGTGTGGAGCCGATTGCGGAGATGCTCAACCTCATCGATGGGGCAAGTGAGGAGCAGATTCTTGATGGGCTCGAAGAGCGTGACCCTGAATTGGCGGAACGCATTCGCCAACTCATGTTCACCTTTGATGACTTGGTCAAGATCGACGATCGCGGGATTCAAGAGATAGTCAAAGCGGTCCAAAACGATAAATGGAAGATTGCCCTTAAGACTGCTTCCGAGGCGGTGCGAGAACTGGTATTTAAAAACATGTCCGAGCGTGCCGCAAAAATGTTGCGCGAGGACATGGAGGCCATGGCGGCCGTTAAGCTCTCGGATGTTGAGGCGATCCAGTATGAAATTGTTCAAGTTGCTCGGAAACTCGAAGAAGAAGGCAAGATCGTCATCGCCATGGGCGGCGACGCGGCTTACGTCTAAGATATTAATGATATTTACTAGGGGTGCTCTGGCACTGACGGCTCCGGTTTCTTTGGCGGCGACGTCCATTGGTGTCGACTTGGGCTACCAGGCACTTTCGGTGCGCGCCGACTTGAAGCCAGATACATTCATTCAGGTTGATTTTGGATCCACCGGCTATGGCTACGGCTATGGGCACTTGAATGGATTTTCCATTGGCGCAGATTACTGCAAGATTTATCCCCGTAAAAAAGATTCCACATTCGAGCCGGATATTTTTTACGGCTTTGGTGGGGAAGTCATCTCCCTTGGCAGTTTTACGTTGTTAGCCGGGCGGATACCCTTTGGCCTGAATTGGCAGATCAAAAATACTCCTCTGGAAGTTGGCGTTGCTGCGGTGCCCTATTTAGTTTTTGGCGACAGGTCTTTTTCCGCCCTCGGGATATCCATTCCGTTTCGCTGGGTGATTGAATAGCCTCATTCCCCGGTGCGGCCGCATCATTCAGACACGGCCTCATTACGTCCATATAGTGCCCGATATTTTTCGCCAACTCGGGCAAAATTCCCGGCATCGATGGCGCCGCGAATCTCGCTCATTAGATCCAGATAGTAGGTAACGTTGTGCAGAGTCAGCAGGCGCAGGCCCGTGATCTCGCCTGCTATGAAAAGATGCCTCAGATACCCTCGCGTAAATGTCGCGCACGTATAGCAATTGCAAGCCGGATCTAGCGGCCCATCGTCCATGCGGTGTTTGAGGTTCTTGATGTTGACCTTGCCAAGTGACGTGAACAGTGTCCCGTTGCGACCGTTTCTGGTTGGCATCACGCAGTCAAACATGTCGATCCCCCGTGCAACACCCTCGACAAGGTCCAGCGGCGTGCCAACCCCCATCAGGTAGCGCGGCTTATCGGCAGGCATCAACGTAGTGCAGGCTTCGGTGATGCGATGCATGTCTTCCTTGGGCTCGCCCACGCTTAGGCCGCCAATTGCGTATCCCTCAAAACCAATGTCTGTGAGGGCTGCGATGCTGATCTTGCGCAGGTCTTCGTGCATCCCGCCCTGAATAATTCCAAACTGGGCCAGCTCGTCCCGGGATTTTGCCATGCGGCACCGTTTTGCCCAACGCATTGAGCGTTCCATGGAGGCCCGAGCTTGATCGAGCGTCGCCGGGTAGGGCGTACACTCGTCCAAAACCATGTGCACATCCGTGCCTAATATTTCCTGAATTTCGACTGCAGATTCTGGAGTTAATTTGAAACGCTGGCCGTCGATGTGGCTTTGAAATTCAGCGCCCTCTTCCGTCAATTTGTTCAAGGCACCCAAGCTGAAAATCTGGAAGCCACCACTGTCAGACAGCATGGGTTTGTCCCAGCCAATAAACTTGTGCAGCCCGCCAAAATGCCGGATGACTTCTAGGCCGGGACGTAAAAACAAATGATAGGTATTGCCCAGAATGATCTGCGCACCCGCCGTGTGCAAGTCCTCGGGGACAAGAGTTTTAACAGATCCCGCGGTGCCAACTGGCATGAAGATCGGTGTTTCGACCACGCCATGATGTAAATGCAGGCGCCCACGTCGCGCGGATCCGTCAGTTTTTAGAAGTTCAAACGAGGGTGAAATTGAAGATGGGGATGTCGGCATGATCGTCATCGCAGCTTAAACAATCGATTTGCCGAGAGCCGACTGCACCAACTCGACCAGGAGTTCCGCCGTCTTGTGGGCCACATCACGCATCGGGTTGAGTTCCACAAATTCCATCGACGTCAGCATGCCCGTGTCGGCGATCATTTCGAGGGCCAGATGCGCCTCGCGGTAGCTGAGCCCACCAGTAACCGGCGTGCTGACGCCTGGGGCATAGAGCGGGTCTATGGCATCAATGTCAAATGAGACGTGAATTCCTGATGTTCCCTTGGTTGCCACGGCAACGGCATCCTTCATGATGGCCGCCATGCCGCGCTCGTCGATTTCGCGCATCGTAAAATAACGGATACCGCTTTCGCGGCAGATTTTCTTTTCCTCGTGATCGAGTGTCCGGATGCCCATAAGCGCCACATTTTCTGGGCGGACTTTTTCCGAAAATCCGCCGATGCCGACCAACTGTGGAATGCCTTTACCGAGTATGGTCGAAAGCGGCATGCCGTGAATATTGCCTGAAGGAGAACTTGCCGGCGTGTTCATGTCGGCATGGGCATCGACCCAGATTAAGCCGATATTTTGATTTTTTTTCCGGTAGTACGCACTGGTACCGCTGATCGTACCAATTGCTATCGAATGGTCGCCACCGATGACGATTGGCAGCAGGTCGCGGTCCAGAGACATTTCAACTTCCATTCGGAGCAGCTCGCACACATCCGTAATGGTGGTCAGGTATTTTTCTTTTGCGGCGCCTTCCGGCAGAGTCTCGCGGATTGGCACCAAGATGTCGCCGGCGTCTTCAATCTTGTAGCCGAGTACGGAAATTTTTTCGTGAAGCCCTGCAATGCGCACAGCCGATGGGCCGACGTTGGCGCCCCGGATGTTGGCGCCGAGGTCGGAAGGAACTCCAATGACGCGAACTGTGTTGAACCTGCGGGTCACAAAAAAACTCCTGAATACTTGATCGTAAAACATACTTAAACAACGCAAGAAGGGCTCCTGTCAAGGCACCTGGATTTTTTGAATCGGACAAAAAATCCACGATTTTCGACAGAAGCCCTTTTACTTACAGATACACGTACAGATTCAATTACAGATTCTGAAGCAGACCGAGTGCAACGGATGGCTGCTGATTGGCTTGTGCCAACACCGAGGTACCTGCCTGCTGCAGGATCTTCGCCTGGGTGTAGATAGCCGTCTCGGCAGCGAAGTCCGTGTCACGGATCCTGGAGCGAGCAGTGTCGAGATTCTCAACCTGCGAACCCAAGTTGGACACAGTCGTCGTCAAACGGTTCTGGATGGCACCAAGGTACGACCGGTAGTCGTTAACCTGGGTGATGGCACTGTCCAGAATCGAGATCGAGGACTGGGCGCCTTCTTTGCTGTTGATCCGGGCTCCCTCATCGCCCAAACCGAGCCCAAGACCGCCTTCACCGTAGCTTGCGGCGTTAAGGCGCTGCAAGTCGATGCGGACGATGTTGACCGGGGCCTTGCTGCCCAGTGAGTCAGAATCAGCGTAGTAGTCCTTGCTGACTTGGATCTCGAGGGGAAACGTGTTGCCACCCTTAAGGTCGTCATTGATGTCGTTTGCGCCCACGAGGAGGCGGGTGCCGTTGAACTCGGTAGACAGCGCGACACGGTCAATTTCACTCTTTAGGGCGCGGAATTCACGGTCCAGAAACTCACGTTCGGTACCACCGATCGTATCACTGGCGGATTGAATCGACAGTTCGCGAAGGCGGGCCAACATGTTGGTGGTCTCCATCAGGCCGCCTTCCGCGGTCTGGACGAGGGAGATACCATCGTTGGCGTTGCGGCGTGCCTGGGACAAGGAACGAACATCGGCACGCAAGTTGTCAGAGATTGCCAAACCGGCGGCATCGTCGGCGGCACGATTGATTCGCTCACCGGAAGCCAACTTTGCAGCTGAGTTTCCCATGGCTTCCGTCGATGACTCCAACCGGCGTTGGGCATTCAAGGACGAAACGTTTGTACGAATACGTAATCCCATGATTCAGATCCTCCTGTCTAGTGACGAGCAACTCCATGTCGCTCCAAGGTTGCCGATCGTCCGGTGGGCCAAGAAGCTTAGCGGGCAGCAATTTAAAAACGATTAACCAGCTGAATTTATTGACAATATATTTTTTGGCGGGCAAGAATTACCTGGTGCATTCGGCAATAATTGCCCGGCTCGGTGGCGCGGCAGGGGATTTCCCGGCTGGCTGTGGTAAGTATTCGCTGGCGCTTTTGCGTCAGCGACGTGTCCTTTCGCTTTGGAGCCGCCCATGAAGAAGAATCCGTCCAGCAAACGCCTGCGTGATTTTGGGATTCGCATTGGCTCCTTTGAACCAGGCCCATTCAATGCAATCACAGATGTTGCTGGAGTTTGCGTTGGGCATGTGACCCTCGAGCGCGGCGCCGGGAAGCTCTCGGTTGGCGCGGGTCCAGTCCGCACCGGCGTGACGGCGATCATTCCGGCTGCCGGGGATTTATGGAACCAAAAACTTGCTGCAGGTTCTTTTGTCTTGAATGGAACCGGCGAGGCGGCGGGCCTGATGTGGGTTCAGGAATCTGGGATCCTTGAAAATCCGATTTTATTCACCAACACTTTGTCGGTTTCGGCGGCCCATGTCGGCCTGCTTCAATGGATGTTGGACCGTTACCCAGCCCTTGGCATCACCGACGACACGCCGACTCCGATGGTTCTTGAATGCGACGATTCGACCTTGAACGATTCCCGCGGGATGCACGTCAAGCCTGAACATGTCACAGAAGCCCTTGGGGTTGCGACCTCTGGCCCGGTCGCCGAAGGAGCGGTGGGGGCTGGCACGGGCATGATGACCTATGACTTCAAGGGCGGGATCGGGACTTCATCGCGGCGCCTAGTGATGGGTGATCGCGTCTATACCCTTGGCGTGATTTTAAATTCAAACCACGGCCGCCGCCGCAACCTGCGCATCAAGGGGCATGCGGTTGGCGAAATGATTTCTGATTTGATGCCCACGCGCGGCCAAGAAGGTTCGATCACGGTTGTCGTGGCGACGGATGCCCCCTGTGATGCGCGGCAGTTGTCGCGCCTTGCCAAGCGCGCGATGCTGGGCGTGGCCCGCACGGGCGGCATTGCCTATCACGGCAGCGGTGACATTGCCGTGGCGTTTTCTTCGGCGAACAGGATTGCGCACTATCCAGACCAGGCGGAATACTCCCTGCGCGCGATTTCGGATTTTTGGATGAACGATCTTTTCGAGGCTGCGGCTGATGCCACTGAAGAAGCCGTGTTGAACGCGATGTTGGCGGCAAAAACCGTTGTCGGTCGCGATGGCAATACGGCCCATGCCTTGCCCCACGACCGCTTGGAGAAAATTCTGGCGTCTGGCGTCTGATTCATGACGCTAGTCGCTAGGGCGGATTAAAGATTCAGCCAAACTTGATCCACACGACCACCAGTTCCTGGTTGGTAAAAACCATCAAGTCCCTGCCATGGATCTGTCCACCCACAAAGCTGTGCTTGGACGGAGCCCTTGGGATTTTTTTTCCGGCAGATCCCCATGAATTCGTGGTCACTGATCCATCCGTGCCGGAAAACCGAGCAAGGCTCAAATACCAAGTCCAGTGGACCCAAACTCAACTTGCGCATTTGTTCAGTCACACATTTTTTGACCTGCTTGTTAACGTACGGGGCAACATCTGTGCACTTTGGATTACCCATGACGTTGCCAGGGTAGCCGCCACCTGTACCAGGCGGTGTTTGGGCCAGCTCGTAGCATTTCCTTATCATGTCCAACTGGAGTTTTTCTTCTGGGCTGTTTACCGGGCAAGCGCCCCATTGATAAGGGGTAAAGGGCGATGGAGTTATGACCGGTGGGTTTGTATTCTCGGGCACAAAAGCTAGAGCCTGTGCTTGGGCGTCGCTCCCGCTGGTAACGGGCGCGGGGGTTGAGCTTGGTTGCATCAAAGATGGATCTGTTTTCTGACATGTATCCGAATCTGGAGCAATTGACTGATTAGGTAAAACCGAGTCGTCAAAGGAAATACTTAGAACATTTTGGGTGTTATTTGTGTTGTCACCGTTAAGCCTGAGCTGCGTATTCCTGGGTGCGTTCACGGAAGTTTTCACGACAGCCAGCGCGATACGACTTGGAACGGTACGGTCATCATTCACAAGAACGGTGACGAATTCATTCATGTCTTTTTGGAGCGAGATTTTTAATTCGAAGGGAAATATTTTCGAAATCGATCCGTTAGTCACTGCAACGGCAAGACTGTTGGTATCGCTGTTCGCAATCAGGTCACGGGCGAAGGGAATATTCACCGTTAGTTTGTCGTAGGTCTTACCGCGTAGGCCAACAACCGGACTGATCACGGACAAGGGAACATCCTTTCTAACGGATGTTAAAAACCAATCAGGCGAAACCTGAACAGTCACAAAGCAGTCTCTACTTGGTAAGCACTTCCCAATCGTGAAGCACCTTGTTCATAGAAGCTTCTTTCACTCGTTTGGCTCTGCCTTGGAGTGCTTCAGAGGCGGTGACGGATGAGAATTTATAGTCATTTAGCTTGGTGCCCCGGCCAGCGCAGAATTCTCCGCTCCCAGGTTTCTCACACTCTGGTTCGTCCAGAAACATTTCTTCCAAATACTCTTCCATTGAAACTATCCGTGGGGTCGTACCGAAATCGAAATCATAAACCATGCCCGAGCTGTCGAGGGCAATGACATGATGATACCAATTGGCTTCCTGCTCCGCGGGACGATTAAATCTCTGGCCCCGGGCTTTCTCCGCATTCACCATTCCAAATACACTGAAACCTTTGTTCTCTACGGTAACGACCCTCAGAAAATCAACGTCGCCCTGGGTCCGACTCACTGCTTTGACGAAGTTCAAAACATTTTTTCCGCATTGGCCCGACACATATTGATTGAAATAATGCTCTTCAAAAAGGTCATCAAGGTTGCCTGCTAGCGAGAGCGTTGGAACCATGGCCACGAGGAGAAGAGAACCGAATATTTTAAAAGGCACAGAACCCCCTAAGCTTTCATTTTTACGATCAATATTAGAATCAGCGGCACTATATATAATTATTGTATAAAAAGATATGTATTTTATTAATAATATAACTGATTATTGCGGTTATTAATGATTACGGACCTTTTTTCGGGCTTCTCAGGGATTTTTGGAGGGCTACTAGACCCTGCCAGACCCTAACGGCCGCACCCCAAAGTCGGATATTCTTTATGCATACCCAATACGGAAGGGAGACCCTGTGAAGTCTTTTGCTTGCAGACGTGCAACCGTTATCCGAATTTTGACGATCAGCGGCGCAATTATTATTTCCAGTGGAGCCGTTCGCGCGGCAGAAGAAATTCCCGCGGTATTTGACCTGCGCAATGCCGCCGGAAAAAATTTCGTTTCCACTGTGAAAACTCAGACCGGTGGGACCTGCTGGACCCACGCCACGGCTGCGGCACTAGAGAGCAACCTGATGATGACCGGAGAATGGTCTGCACAGGAAGATTCTGTCGATGCCAATCTGGCCGAGTATCATCTGGATTGGTGGAACGGCTTCAACCTTCACTTTAATTCGGATACCGCGCCCGAGGCCAATGGCTTGACCGTCCATGAGGGCGGGGATTTTTTGGTGGCGACGGCCTACCTGGCTCGTGGTGGCGCGGTGCGCGACATCGATGGGCAAAGCTATGGGCAGGCTCCCGCAGCATCGGCTCCGGGTTATCACCACTATTATCCGCGACATGTTGAATGGCTGGCCTCGCCAAATTCCCCAGATGCACAACAACGCATCAAGGCAGCCTTGATCAATAATGGGGTTGTGGGGACGGCACTTTCGTGGGCATCGAAGTTTTTCAACCAGACAAATGCGACTTTTTATCAGCCGGTAGCCAATACGGATGAGGCCAATCATGCCGTGGCTATTGTCGGGTGGGATGACACGAAAAAAACTCAAGCCGCGAAGCCCGGCGCCTGGTTGATCAAAAACAGCTGGGGGTCGGAGTGGGGAAAACAAGGATATTTCTGGATTTCATACGAGGACAAAGTCGCCGGCCGCCATCCTGACATGGGAGCCGTGGCGTTTCGCGATGTCGAACGGCTGGCCTATGACCGCATCTACTTTCACGATTACCATGGCTGGCGCGACACCAAAAAAGACACGCTTCATGCCGTCAATTCCTTTAGCGCCAAGGGCCCGTCACGGCGCCATCCCATGGGACTGTCAGCCCGTGAATACTTGAAGGCCGTTAGTTTCTATACGACCGAACACGACTCGGATTACATGGTCCGGATATATAAATCTTTTGACGGAACGACCTTAACCAATGAAGTGGCCTTTGTCGGTGGCCGTGAGGCCAACAAGGGATTTCATACAGTCGAAATGCCTTGGGACGTTGCGCTGGAGTCGGGCGCAAAATTTCATGTCAGCGTTGAACTTGGCAAGGGCGGTCAGGCGTTCGACCGGACTTCTCATGTTCCAGTGCTATTGTGCGGGCCAAAAACCAAGGTGATCGTAAAGTCGATGGCACTCCCCGGCGAGAGTTATTATTTGAAGTCTGGACGCTGGGTAGATTTGACGACAGACGATGCGACGGCCAATTTTGCGATCAAGGCATTGACGGTGCTGCGTTAAGAGTCCCGTGTCAGTGTTGGCGGCGGCGAAAATGTTAAACGAATTTAGACAGGGAGGTTTCATGAATTTTGTGAAGTCATTTGCAGTGGCCTTGGTTGGGTTGTCTATTTCCGGGTTGGCATTTGCGGGTCCCGGTCCCGGCCCAGGAAAGCCCGAAAAATTCGAAGAACACAAAACTAAAATGCTCGCTGATCTTGACCAGCGCATCGTCAAAATTCAGGAGCACCGCGCCTGTGTGGCAGCGGCGGCTAATCCCGACGGCATGAAAAAATGCCGCGACGCTATGAAGGCCTTTCACGACGAGATGAGTAAGCAGCGCAGGGGTGGGCCGGGTCGTGGCGAAGCGGGTCCCGGCCAAGGTGCCATTCCCAGCGCCGATCAAGCTGAGTCAAAATGACGGACTAACGCGCTCCAAACAGTGATCGAGGATTTCCAGGGCGATGGCAATTTCGTGCGGTCCGCAAACCAAGGGCGGCGCAAAGCGTATCGTGGAAGCACCGCAGCCGAGCAGCAACAGCCCCTCACGAAAGGCCATCTGTTCCAGATTTGCCATCACTTCAGGTATCGGATTTTTGGAAACTGGATGAGCCAGCTCCATGCCGACCATGAATCCCGGGCCGCGAACATCAAAGATGCATGGGTGTTTCGCGGCAAGTTTCTTGAGGCCACTCGTCAAGAGCGCGCCATGACTGCGGATGTCCGGCAGGATTTTTTCAACGACCTCCAGGGTCGCAATCGCCGCAGCGCAACTGACGTTGTTGCCGCCAAACGTGCTGCCGTGACTGCCCCGCGTCCAGTCCATGATGCCCTCGCGTGCGATAATCGCCCCAATGGGCAGACCAGATCCGAGCCCCTTTGCCGTCAAAAGAATATCTGGGGCAACATCGAAATAATCGGCCGCATACATCTCGCCTGTGCGCCCGACGCCGCTTTGAACTTCGTCAAAAACCAGCATGATACCGTGGCGGTCGCACAGGGAACGCAAACCAGTCAAAAATGATTTTGGCGGAACCACATAACCGCCCTCGCCCTGAATGGGCTCAACAAAAATAGCGGCGAGTTCATCCGGGCTGACGACGCGGGTGAAAAGTTGGCGTTCAATTTTTTGGATCGCCTCAAGGCCACATTCTTCGGGTGTCATGCCTGTCGGGCGACGCAGGACGTCGGGAAAGTCAGCATGGACAACCCCAGGAATAAAAGGGCCGAAATTTTCTCGCTGGCGAATTTTGGAGGCCGTCAAAGACAAAGCGCCAAGAGTCCTTCCATGAAAGCCGCCGTAAAATGACAACAAGCCTTTGCGCTTGGTGTGAAATCGGGCCAATTTAATCGCGCCTTCGACGGTCTCAGTGCCGGAATTCGTCAGAAAAACCCGCTTTTTCCCCATTCCTGGAACATAACCAGACAGTTTGGCGGAAAGCCTCGAAAATGAATCCGTGTAAAAATCCGTGCCGCAAATGTGCCAGACTTTTTCGATGGCCTCGCGCACCGCGCCCATCACATGGGGATGCGCGTATCCTGTAGAATTGACGGCGATGCCGGCCATCATATCCAAAAAACGGTTGCCATCGACGTCATCGATGAAACAGCCTTGGCCACGATCGGCAACCAATGGATATTCCTTGATGTAAGATGGCGAGGTGTAGGCCTCGTCTTGTGCAATGATGGCTCTGCCGCATGGCCCAGGAAGTTCTGTTTTTATGGATGGTTTTAGAGCGGTATTCATGATGGCTTCATCCTCTCATTCTGGTGCGTGATTGTTCGCGCATGAATTGGGCAACGTAGTGGGGGCCGCAACCGCCCTTGCCACTGGCACCGCTGGCTTTCCAACCGCAAAAAGACTGAACCCCAGGCCATGCCCCGGTGGTGGCGCCAGTTTTGCGGTTGGCATAGAGAACTCCGGCTTCGGCTTCGTCAAAAAACTGCAAAATCTCAGTATCTTCATTGGAAAAAACTCCAGCCGTGAGACCGAAGTCCGTGTTGTTCAAAATTCCGAGCGCCTCATCCAGAGAATGGCACGTTGTCAGGCCTGCAAAAGGCAAGAAAAGTTCCTGCCGCATGAGTTCATGGTTGGGATCCAGCTCGGCAATAACGGGCATCACATAATGGCCACTGGCAGCATCCAAGTTTCCGTCCACGTTTACATTCATACCCGCGCTGCAGGTTTCGTGGCGGTATAAGATTTTTCCGCCGCGAGTTTTAGCAAGGGCCAAGGCGCGCTCGCCCCGGACGACACTGGCCGCATTAATAACAGGGCCGAGATTGCAATCGCGCGCCGTCGCGTCGCCAACCTTCCAGGTGGCCGCAAACTCTAAAAGTCTGGCAGTGAATTCGCGCTTGATATCGTGATGCACGATGATGCGCGACAGGGCACTACATTTTTGTCCGGAAAGTCCAAATGCCGACTTGATGCAACCCTCAACTGCGGCATCGATATTGGCACTAGGCATGATGATCGCACCATTTTTTCCGCCGAGTTCCATTAAACATGGCTTGATCCAGCGGCCACTGGCGCATTTGCGGTGGATGGCCATGCCGGTTTTAACGCTGCCCGTAAAGGCCACACCGGAAATGTCGCGGTGCGCAACGAGGGCCGCCCCAACGGTATCGCCGGGTCCCTGGCAGACTTGAAACAGGCCCTCGGGAATGCCGGCATCGCCCATGACACCCAACAAAAGTTCGCCTGTCCAAGGTGTGTCTTCGCTGGGTTTTAAAATCACCGAGTTTCCGCCCAGGAGAGCCGCCCCCGCCATGCCAGCGGCCAAGGCCATCGGAAAGTTAAAGGGGGCGATGACCGCAAAAACCCCGTAAGGCCGCAGAAAACTGCCGGTTTCCTCGCCGGGGAGCAGGCTCATGAGTTTGCTGAAATAGCCGTCGCAGGATTCAACTTGGGCGGCATAATAATCCAGCAGGTCTGCGGCTTCCTCAACGTCCCCTAGGGATTCAAACCGGTTTTTACCGACTTCCAAACACACGGCAGCGGCCAATTGCATCTTCCGCTCGCGGATCACGGCGGCGGCACGGCGGACGACGGCCACTCGATTTTGCCAGGACTCAGCGCCCCATGATCTCTGCGCGTTCATGGCCAGACTTACCATTTCGTCCAGGGCGGAAACGGGAAACGAGCCGAAGCGATGCAACATCTCGGAGGTGTTGGAAGGGTTGATGGAATCTAGGTGGCCCCAGGCAGCGACTTTTTTTCCATAGCCAATGACCGGTGAAAATTCCTGATGAAGTTTCGTCCGATGTTGCGCAATGGCGGCATCAAATCCGTCATTCATGGCAGCGAGATTCGCCGGTGAATTTGTGGTGGTGTAGGTGATTTTGAAATTATCGGCAGGCATTTTTTTGATTCTCCCAGACATCAATTTCCGACATCAATTATTTGGCGCAACAAATTCACACAACATCGCTATTCCCTGGCCGCCGCCGATACACAGAGTTACAAGCCCAAGGTGCCCGGACGTGCCAACCCCCGCCATCCGATTTTGCAGCGTCATCAAAAGGCGCAGGCCACTGGCGCCCAGTGGATGACCCAACGCCAATGCGCCGCCCCAGGCATTAACAATCGCCGGGTCGATTTTAAGTTCGTCGATACAGGCCATGGTCTGTATCGCAAATGCTTCGTTCATTTCGACGGCAGCGAGGTCGCGAGAGGTGATTCTGTTGCGTTGAAAAATTTTTTGCACTGCAGGAACTGGCCCCAAGCCCATCAATTCGGGGGGCACGTGGCCAGTGGACGTATCAAGAATTCGCAGAAAAGATTTGGCCCCCGCGTCCCTGGCAATTTCTTCCGATGTCACGAGGCCGACGCAAGCCCCATCGCTCATGGGCGAACTGGTTGCTGCCGTTACGACTCCAGGGTGTCCATCAGCGGCTTTGATTGTGAAAGCCGGCGCCAGTGACGCCATTTTTTCGAGAGATACAGGGTAACGAATGGATTCATCGCAGCGACGGGCAACAACGTGATCATCGTAAAACCCGGACTCCCATGCCCGATGAGCCGCCCCATGGCTGCCCGCTGCAAATTCTTCCTGGGCCCCACGGCTGATGGACGGATAACGTCGGGCAAGATTTTCTGCGGTTTCACCCATGGTCACATAGGCCGTCGGTGCATGAGATATGACAAAATCTGATTCTGAAAAATTCGCACCGCGGCGCGTCACGCGCGACATTGATTCCACGCCAGAAACGAGCCACGATACCGAGCGTCCGGATGCCACCCCGCCAGCGGCAATGGCGGCTGCTTCCAGAGAGGATCCGCACAGCCGGTTCACCGTCATGCCGGGCAACTCCAAACCGGCAGCAAGTGCCGCGATCCGCGCAATGTTGTAACCCTGTTCACCCTCGGGGTAGGCGCAGCCAGTGACGATCTCTGATGGGGCGCCATCTTTTGCGTATGCCTCTTGAAATTTGCTGCGATGAGCCAAGATCAAATTCGCCAGCAGATCATCGGGACGCGTGTCTTTTAAAAATCCGCGTTGAGCCACGGTAAAAGGCGTTCGCAGCCCAGCCCAGAAGACAGGTTGCGTTGGGTGATTGCGTATCGTGATTTCAGTACGGCGCTGGAGCATGAATTTCATCCATTGAGATTAAGCTCGCTGAAAGCTTTAAGTCGTCGATGCTGACGCCGGGGGCGAGTTTTTGGACCCAGAAAACCCCATTTTTCGGGGCAAAAATGCCAAGTTCCGTGACGACCAGATTGACGCAGTTCATTCCCGTGAGGGGCAGGCTGCATTTGCTGCGCAGCTTGGATTCTCCGGCCTTATTGAAGTGCGTCATCACCACGATGACCTGTTTGGCGCCGTGGACAAGGTCCATCGCCCCGCCCATGCCGGTGATTTTTTGACCGGGGACGATCCAATTGGCGAGGCTGCCATCGGCGTCGACTTCCATACCGCCAAGAACGCAAAAGTCGATATGCCCGCCGCGAATCATGCCAAAGCTCAAGGCACTGTCAAAATAGCTGGCACCAAGGCGCACCGTTATGGACTCCTTGCCGGCATTGATCAAAGTCGGCGATGCTTGTCCGGACTTCGGGCGTCCCGCGACTCCCAAAACTCCATTTTCCGATTGAATGTAAATATCGAGATCAGGCGGCAGCAATTCTGGAATTGTCGTGGGCAGTCCGATGCCTAAGTTGACGCTGCACCCAGAATAAAATAGTGCGATGACTTCACGCAGCATCGATTCTTTTGACCAAGGTGTGGATGCCGGGGATTTCATGGCGCCTCCTTCAAAATTTCGATGTCGTTGAGGTAGCCTTTGCCCTGATAAATGCGCTGCACAAA
>CANFEB010000038.1 GCA_947445775.1 Oligoflexales bacterium
ATAGGTTTTTAGGTGATTTACGCCGGGCACCCAGTAAGTTTCCATAGTTGACTTCTTCTCCTTCGCATCCTCGCCCCGATAACCTTTGATTTCAACGACGAGATGTAGAGGATCATCGTCGCCGTGGCCATCATCGACTAACACGATGAAGTCAGGTCGGTATTTGTGCGGTTCCGTTCCCATGAGATAAGGGACTTCGAAGCCGAGATTGTGGTTTTTCACATAGGCACGCACCTTGGGATGCGACTCTGCCACGCGGCAGAACTCAGCCTCCCAGTCGCTGTCGAGGATCACCCAATTGATCTGACAGCGGGTCGAGTTGGTTTCCCAGCGATCGGTCTTCGATGTGTTGAAGCGGAGGTGGCTCGTCGAGCCGGTCGGGTTGTAGGAATCGAGTAGCACCTTGATGGGACGATCGCCGAGGAATGCACGGGTGATTCCGGCCGTAATTTTGTTGCAGGCCATGTCCGCCAGTTCCTGATACATGAGCTGAGCGGGCTTCGTATCGCCCTTGCAGACGAGACAGGTATCGAGCCACTGTTTGGTAATGCGTTTGAGCTGTCCGAAGAGATGGAGCTTTGGCTCTTCGCCCGGATCGCGCCATTTCGTGTACAGCAAACGCTGGGTGACATGGAACACGAGGGAGAACGGTCGCATGTCGCCCAAATGCTCCAGATTGAGGTCAACGCCTTCGCCAATGATCCCGGAGTTGCGTGTGATCGACGGGCCAACGAGGTCTGGAGTCAGCACGAGAATCGAATCGTCGTTGAATTCGGCAGTAAGGCGCTCTTCGGGCAATTCGACGCGATAACCTTCGACTCGCGGGAATTGGATTTCAAGAGCATCACGTTCCGGTCGCATGGCCTTCACTTGAATCGTCTCACGCGGCGGCTGCGGGGGTGCGATGACGGGTTTTGCGGTAAAGTCGAAGGGGATGCCGAAAACATCGGCATATTCCACATTAAAGAGCCCTTTTTCGTTCAGCTCATAGGATTGGCGACGCAGGGCACGACCGATGACTTGCTCGCACAGAAGCTGCGTGCCGAAAGCGCGAATGCCGAGAACGTGGGTGACGGTGTTCGCATCCCAACCTTCGGTCAGCATCGAAACCGATACCACACAACGGATGGAGCCGCCGAGTTGGCCCGGTTTTCCCACGGTATTCATGACCTCGCGAAGCAATTCTTGGTCGGTGATGTTTTCGCCTGCGCGAGGGTCGCCGGATCGCTCGATGATTTCGCGGCGGAAGCGGTCGATCTCATCGGCGGCCATGCTTCGGAAATTATCGTTGAGTGCGTCCCCGGATTCGAGTTGCTCGCTATCGATAAGCAAGGTGTTCGGACGGGGGAGCGGGTTTCCGGTGGTTTCGTCAAAATTGCGAAAGAGTGCGAGGCGGCCATGCTCCGGCGTGGTCGTGCCGTCTTCGTTCTTACGGTGAAAACCAGAAATAAAGTCGTAAACCAATTTTGAAATCGCGGTATTCTGGCAGACAATGATGAAGCAGGGCGGCACGCGGATGCCACTGTCCTCCCAGAGCCGAAATGTTTTCTCGTAGTGGCCGTACAATGCCTGAAGCGCCGTCTGGAGGCGGGTCGGCAGCTTGAGCGGGTCCAGTGTTTCGCCTTGACCGCGGCCCTTCTTGGGCATGTCCTTGCGGATGTTTTCCCAGAGATTGCGGTAGACCGGCATTTCATCGCCCGGAATGTTTTCAGCGACGGGAACGCGCGGCAGCTTCACGATGCCGCACTCGATGGCATCCATGAGCGAGAAATCGCTCACCGTCCAGGGAAACAGTGTGCCCTCGGCGTAGCCGGAGCCACCGAGAAAGAAGGGCGTAGCCGACAAATCCAGGACGCGGGCAAGCCCAAGCTTGCGGTTCACCGCTTCCAGGCCGGAGATCCACAACCTGGCTGCCTTGCTGTTTTCCTGAGCTTCCTTTTTCTCGTCGCCCTTAAGTTCTTCCTCGTCCTCGTCTTTTGGCTTCTCGCGGTAACAGTGATGCGCCTCGTCGTTTAGCACGAGGATGTTTTTCATGCCCATGAGGTCGGGCATCACCCGCTGAATCATCTGGCCTTCGGTTTCAAGGGTATTCAGCTCTGCTCCTCGCCCTTGAAGGAAAGCACGCCCGCCGGCGGAAAGCTCGATCCGCTCGCGTAGGCTGAAGGCGTGATAGTTGGTGATGACGATCTTCGCACGATTTACCTCGTCCAGCATATCGCTGGGGACGAGTTCGCGGCTGGCGTAGTAGCTGTCGGGATCCTTCGGTTGGAGAACGCGAAGTCGGTCTTTAATGGTGAGCCCCGGCGCAACGACGAGGAATCCTCGCGTGAAGTGTTTGCTGCCAGGACGGCGGACGGCGTTGATCGTTTGCCACGCGATCAGCATCGCCATGACGGTGGTTTTGCCTGCACCAGTTGCCAGTTTCAATGCGAAACGGAAAAGCTCGGGATTGGCGTCTTTGTTGGCGGCAGCTAAGAGTTCGAGGATTCGCTTGCCGTTCTTCGACTGAGGTGCGACCTCGGTCAACCAGATGGCCGTTTCCACGGCTTCCACCTGGCAGAAGAACGGACGAACGCCAGCGAATTTATGATCGCGCCAGTGTTGAAGCAGACGCGACGTTTCAGGAGTTACCTGCCAGTCGCCGGGCTTGGGCCACGCCCGCCAGTGGTTCACCTGGTCGCGCACCTCATTGATGATCGAGGTGGCATCGTACTGTTGCTCTCGGGTCGAAAGCCCTTTGCCCTCGTCAAAAACAAATTCCAGCTGTTTGCTGCCCTTTTTGCGTTTCCTCGGCCTGGGAATAGGCGTGATAAACTCGGCACGGCGACGGTTCTCGATTATCTGCTGTGTTGGCTGCCCCTGTTCATCGAGTTCCCAATGTTTTTGCGGGCAAACATACGGGGAATTTAAAATGGGGTGTTCGAAAAAGGGGTTCGCCATCGTCAGATCCTGTTAGCTTTCACACGGGGGCACGTAGATCAATCCGAACATGCGTTGCTCTGATATTCGTAAGCGAGATCTCTTCTTTACCCCATTCGCTCCTTGAGCGCATGCGATTGATCAGGCTGCATGTTATCACGCCTGAAACCGGAAGCCATCTCCCTGCCATCAGCAGCCGACGATGACGCAATTCGTTGATTCTAAAGCCTACGCGTTCATGGGATTTCGGGCATAAACGGGTACAGGGGGTTTAACAACCCGCCACGGCATTCGAAATCTCAACGGAAAGTCGATGTATGGGGAATAAATCCCCCCCCACTTGGGGATGAATTCCTACGGCACCGTGTTGGCCATGATTCACAAGATCGGCGAAGCCCTCAAAACTCTTGCATGATCCTGTCGAGGTGACGCCAGATGGTTTCGTGGTTTTCAATTTGAAAATGGTCAACGTCAATTTGGGTGTTGGTGTGGGCTTGGACAATCGTGCTTGAATGCAGGTATGAAGTTCTTGTCTGATAAAAATTGGTCCAATTTCCCGAATTAGCAGCAATCGTTTCCAGACTTTCCTGGCTCAAGTCTCGGGGGGCGCTACGACAATTATCCCAGTTGGTGTAAGTGCATTCTCTGCGACTGATGGGGTCGATGGTGACCAGACCGGCAATTTTTCCAGATTGTGCAGCGATTCGCTCGGCCGTTCGCATGGCGATCCAGCCACCATAGGAATGCCCGATGATAAACAGGCTGTGATTTTCATCGGAACTGGAAACTGACTGCTCAACAAGGGTTTCGAAGTCAAGATCTTGGGAAGTGGAAGACAAGTTTCTGCTGACGAGGACTCTGTCCGGGTCCGTGAAACACGAGGTCAAAACTTCGACCGGGCGCCCTACCGAACGGACAAGATGGACCATGCCAATCAGACGCCGGGCCATGTCGGTCGCGAGCGGTGACGGGAGGCTGTCGCCCCCCGGCTTGCAGCTGCGATTGCCGCCGAAAGCTAAGATGGTGGCAGGGCGTGTGCCGCTATCCCTGGAATTGAGTGAAGTGTTCCGCTCTAGTTTTCCGCAGCCCTGCAGAGCAGTCGGGATGGTTACAGCTAATGCCAAAAATCTAAGGAACTTCACTTTGGGCGCTCTGAATTAATTTTTTGTGGCAGTCGAAAGGAATTGTTTTTCCAAATCTGTAAGCTGGGTGCCAACTTCTGCCAGCACCTGGTCCATAATCTCTACCTCCCAGGTGTCGCCTTTCAAGTGACTTTTTAAGTCACCCAACCATTTTATCTGGTCGAGCAAAAACGTCTTGGGGTCATCAGTCATTGAATGGTGGAAGGCATTGGTCAAAAAGGTCGTCCAATCTTCCTGGGGTTTTCCCAGCAGGTTGACCAGCTCGTTGAGGCGCAGCGTGGCATCGGACTCCTGCCAACCGCCGGAAATGCGGAACGGATACCATTGGTGGTCGGCCTTGTGCAGCCAGATCTTCGCCCTGGTGCCGACCTCAGCGACCCGAAAATCTGCTGGCGTCGCGTCGTGGTAGCCATCGGGGCGTTTCCATACAACAAACATCGTTAGGGTCTCCTGTGGAACATCAGCCGGGATCCTACCATCACCGGAGACAGCCTGCATCCCTCTTGTCTCGGCCGGGGGATGGGGTTATCTTGGCGTTATGTTTTGCTGATTTTCCTTTCAATCCCAGTTGGTTCAGACAGTTCCATCCAGGTCCGGGAGTTACACCATGCTTGAACGTAGAACCCTTGGAGTCGTTGCCCCGAAGCCCCATACGCTGTTTACAGCCCCTGGCCGGAAAAGCCCCTGCACAGAATATGTGTTCACCCGTGACGGATTTTCCAGCGGTTTTTCAATGCTTTATCTGGTTGACGCTCCGACCTCAGTGGAACTCAATGAGGTCTGGCAGATCGCCCAGCACGGCGGTAATTTGGGGCGCCTGGTCGGCGAGATCGCGGACCAATCCGAACGGCCCCTGGCTCGTCGGCACGTCCAGTCGTGGAGTGCCCCGACCGGCGCTAATCTCTTGGCCGGCAGGACGGCTTTATTTCTGAATAACACCTGCCGCGTCAGTGTGGTCCGGGGGCAACCTGGTCAAACTGGCAAAGACCCTTGGTCGTTCACCAACGGCGATTCTGACGAGCTCTATTTCATGTACGCGGGCGCGGGTACCCTGCTCACCCAATTTGGCGTGCTGGCCTTCAAGAAGCATGATTATTTGCTGATTCCGCGCGGAATTCCCTATGTTTTACAGATGGAGGGCGACATTGAGGCCCTCGTGGTCGAAGGCGATCCGTTTGTGGAAATTCCTGGAGATTTCAAAAATCCCCATGGCCAGTTGCGGATGGAAGCTCCTTACACACATCGGGATTTTCGTTCCCCCTCACGCCTCCTCAATGAGGCGGAGGCCGCCCTGTTTTGTCACGGAGTCACACTTCGCAACAAATTTCTGACCCACCACCGTTATTCCAAGTCCCCCGCCAATGTTGTCGGTTGGGACGGCAGCATGTATCCGATGGCCTTTGCGATCGGGGATTACCTGCCTAAAACCGGGAAAATCCACCTGCCGCCGAACCTGCATACGACCTTTCGTGGCAAAGAATTTGCGGTCTGCTCGTTTGTCCCGCGCATGACGGATTACATGGAAGGCGCAATCCCGTGTCCGTACCCCCACGCAAATGTTCATTGTGATGAAATTATCTATTACGTTGACGGCAAGTTTACCTCCCGCAAGGGGATCAACAACCGCAGCGTGAGCTATCATCCGGCGGGTCTGTCCCACGGGCCCCAGCCAGGAAATTATTTTGGCAGCGTTGGCCTCAAATACGCGGACGAACTTGCGGTGATGGTCGACACCTGGGGGCCAATCCATATGACAAAGGCGGCCCTCGGTTTTGAGGATGCCGCCTATGCCACCAGCTGGGAAGAATAATACGAGACTAGAACGAGACTAGAACGAGACTAGAACGAGACTAGAACGAGACTAGAACGGAATCAGGCCGAGTGTTGCCGGCCTAGTTCGCCGGTTGTTTTTTCGCCGTTATGGCGGCGGACAAAATCTTCAAGGATTTGCCGTTGCTCGCCCGAAAACTCCGAAAACTGCACGCCCATGCCCTGATGCAAGTCGGGGCGGTGTTCCACTTTGCCTTGGACCCACAGGACTTTGCCTTTGGCTTTCAGGGTTTCCTTGCTGTCGGGAATCGTGAAAGTCAATTCGATGGGGCTGCCCAGATTCAGTGGGGAATCCGTCTCGATGAAGACTCCGCCGGTGCCTAGATCCCGACAAAAGTCGAACAGGTAATGCCCATCCGCCTTGTAATCGACGAGCAATTGGATTGGGACTCGCACTGTCTGCCGGTTATCTTTTGTGGCGCTTACTTTTTTCTGAACCATGCTGGATCTCCTTTTCGCTTCGCGATGATTTTACCAATTGACGAACATGTTCATTATGCTCTGAAAGATTTTTAGAGAAATGGTGCTGTTGCTCGGGGCCCGGCATGAGCACGTAGTAATAATTTCCCTCGTGGGCCGGCTTCAGAACGGCTTCCAACGACGCGATCGTGACGCTGCCAATCGGAGACGGCGGTAGGCCCCTGTAAATGCGCGTATTAAAGGGGTTTTTCCGATCGCTGAGGTCTTTCCAGCGCAGATCACCGTCATAACCAGCAATGCCATAGATCAAGGCCGCATCGATTCCCAGAGGCGCGCCGTCACGGAGTCGGTTCCAGATAACCTCACTGACGAGGATTTTTTCATGTTCATGGAGGGTTTCCATTTCGATCAATGACGCAAAATTTACGGCATCTAGTAACGTTAGTTTTTTTGCGCTGGCGCGAGCTTCATAGTCAGGTGGAAGGCGTTTGAAAAATTCAGCGATCATTTCCGTGATGGCGGCTTCCGGTGTCGGCATTTTTGTGAATGAATAGGTGGCTGGATACAGAAATCCTTCCACTGAAGCAGCCCGTGTGGACCCAAGCCCCGGTAGCTTGCGGATCAATGCCCGGTTGTTCATGAGGGCATAATTTCCAGCCACCGTGCCGATCTTGTTGGCGGCCAGGCGGCTGGCGATCTTGTGCATGGTGAAGCCCTCGGGAATGGTGAACTGGGCAACCACCGGCACGTAGGTCTTGCCCTCGACAAAGGCCTGTTCCACGGCGCGAGGGTTGATTTGGCCCTCGAACCGGTACGCCCCAGCTTGAAAGCGGGGGTAGTTGCCAGACCGCCGGACATGCAGTCCGAACAGGAATCCCGAGGTGATCACGCCCTTGGCCTCGAGGGATGCTCCCAGGTGTCTGAGCCCTGTGCCTTGGACCAAAGTGACATCGACAGGCGCCGAAATCCCGTTGGCGGTCGCTGCCCAGGAATCAAGCCATACCTTGCCCGCAGCCAAGCCGGCGGCTGTCATCAACGCAAGTACCAGTAATGTCACAAAAATTTTGCGCATGCTGAATTCTAACACAAGCCCGCCTTGGGACCTTCCTGGCCCGGGGTTTTGCGCAAAATCTAAATGAAAGAGAGGGACGTTTATTCTATTAAATTCATTGAAAAATCATGAAAAAAGTATAGTATTCGCCAGCCAATTAAGCGGGTAACACCCCCAATTAGAAATTCAGGTACGACCAACGTGGAAACCAGTTTGACATCAACAAGCCAGGGCCAGGGTGCCTTGCCATCATCCCCGCTGGGGCTCGCCCCCGGATCGCGGATCATTGTCGCCATGTCGGGTGGAGTCGATTCATGCGTTGCGGCGGCAATTCTTGCTGAACGCGGGTTTGATGTCGTCGGTGTCACCATGCAGTTGTGGAATCACGGTGCCGATGGGGAGTCGCGCTTTGACAGTTGTTGCTCCCTGAGCGATGTCCATGACGCGCGCCTTGCCGCACATCAAATTGGCGTGCCACATTATGTAGTGAACTACGAAAAAGAATTTCGCTCCGGTGTCGTCGATTACTTTGCCAAGGAATATGCGGCTGGCAGAACGCCAAACCCGTGTGTCATGTGCAACAGCAAACTGAAATTCGATCATCTGGTGGAACGGGCAAGTGCCCTTGATGCTGAATGGGTGGCGACGGGGCATTTTGCCCGGGTGGTCCATCATGACGACGGGCGCCCGTCGGAGCTTTACCGTGGCCACGACCCGCGCAAGGACCAGAGTTATTTTCTTTTTAATTTGAAGCCTGACATGCTGCGTCGCGTTTTATTTCCGCTGGCCGAAATGACTAAGGATGAAGTCCGCCGTGTCGCTGGCCAGTTCAACCTGCACACCAAAAACAAACACGAGTCCCAGGAAATCTGTTTTGTCAGCGGCAAACGTTACACGGATTTTCTTGAACAGCACTACCCGCAGCAGCTCGGTCAGAAGGGCGAAATCGTCTCGCGTTCTGGCGAAGTCCTTGGCTACCATGACGGCATCCACAAGTTCACGGTTGGCCAGCGCAAGGGGCTGAACATCAGTTCACTGGAAGCCAAATACGTTGCCGAAATCGACGCGGCGTCTGGCCGAGTCATCGTTGACGACCTAGAAAACCTCGCCTGCGAGGAATTCCTGATTCCTGAAATCAACTGGCTGGTGCCGGAGCTTAAATCCGGAAATGATCCAATCGAATGCGAAGTCGTGGTGCGTTACCGCGGTAGTCCCATCGCCTGCCGCATTGAAAAACTGCCGTCGGGGCCTTGGCGTGTTCTTCTTGCCGTTCAGGCCAAGTGGGTCAGTCCAGGGCAGGCCGCGGTTTTCTACTTGGAAGATCGTGTTCTTGGCGGTGGATTTATCGGTAGTCGGCCAAAACCGGTGGCGCGTTAATCGTGACCGTACTTTTAGAAACAGCGTTGGGGTACAAGTTCCAAAGACGAGAGTTTTTGGATGAGGCGCTGTGCCATAGCTCGGCACTTGCGGGACCGGTCAACGAACGCCTTGAGTTTCTCGGTGACGCCGTGCTGAGCCTTAGCATCAGCGGGCGTATATTTTCCCGGGGCGAAAATTTTAAAGAGGGCGAGTTGTCGAAGATTCGCGCGGCCCTCGTAAACGAAGCGTTTTTGGCTGGTATTGCCCGCAAGATCAAACTTGGTGGCGAGGTCCGGCTTGGTCATGGTGAACGCAAGGCGGGGCTGGATGACCAAGACTCGATCCTTGCCGATGCCCTCGAGGCTGTGTTGGGCGCTGTCTATTTGGATGGTGGTTTTGACGCAGCCAGGTTCGTGGTGGACCGGCTTTTTCAAGATGAGCTCGAAGGCCCGTTTGACCAAATGATTGCGCGCGACTTCAAGACGGAGTTGCAGGAAATCGTCCAGGAAAGGCACAAGTCGCGGCCAGAGTATGCCGTTGTTGATGAGTCTGGCCCTCCCCATGCCCGCAGCTTCACAGTTGTTGTTAAGGTCTTGGGTATCGAACACGGCAGTGGTTCGGGGGGCACGAAGAAAAGTGCATCTCAGGCCGCTGCTAAAATTGCGCTTGCTAAAGTTCAGCTGGAGAAAACCTTATGATTCGCGGAACCGTTGCCATTGTGGGACGTCCGAATGTCGGCAAATCAACTCTGTTCAATCGCTTGACGCGGACGAGGACTGCAATCGTGGATGACCGTCCCGGGGTAACCCGCGACCGTCTCTATGGCCTTGTCTACCTTGATGACGACAAGGAAAATGGTTTTACCTTGATTGACACCGGTGGCTTCGAAACCAAGGGTGTTTACTACCAACCGTTCAGTGAAAATATTGTCTGGACCCAGACAGAAATGGCGATCAAAGAAGCCCACGTCGTGGTTTTGCTGCTGGATGGCAAGAGCGGCGTGCACCAGCACGACCACGAACTTGCCCGTTATTTGATTCGCCTCGGCAAGGAAGTGGTCTACGTCGTCAACAAGATTGACGGCCCCGAACATCGGACGGCATCCTTTGAGTTTTATGAGCTTGGAGTTACGGATATTTTGACGGTGTCTTCTGCACACGGTCGTCAGATTGACGTCCTGCTGGAGACCATCGAGGAACGCTTGGCGGTATTGGCGCCAAAGGGCGACTCGCGTTTAGCTCCAGGCGCTCCGCGCATTGCTCTGATTGGCCGTCCCAACGCTGGTAAGTCATCGATCCTGAATCGCCTGACGGGTGAAGAGCGTTCATTGGTCAGCGAACTTCCTGGCACGACCAGAGATGCTATCGATACGCCTTTGACGTTCAATAAGAATGAATACGTAATCGTTGATACGGCTGGCATGCGTCGTCGTTCCAAAATTCACGACAAAGTCGAAGGTCTGAGCGTCATGCACAGTCTTTTGAGCATTGAACGTGCCGATATTGTTTTGTTGATCATCGATGCCAATGAAAATCTGACGGATCAAGATGCCCGTCTGGCTGACCTGGTGGCTTCGCGCCATAAACCCCTCGCCATCATCATCAATAAATGGGACCTGATTCCAGACAAAAATTCAAATTCGACGCGTGACTATGAAGCGGATTTGAAAATAAAACTGAAGTTGCTGCAACATGTTCCCGTGCTTTTTGTTTCTTGTCTGGAAAACCAGCGGATTCACCAGATCATGAATGTCGTGGAAGGACTGGCCGCTGACTACGATCGTCGTGTCGAGACACGCAAACTCAACGATGCCCTGCGGGCAATTGTCTATGAACACACGCCGGCATTGATCCGTAAATATAGCAAGCGTCCGAAGTTCTACTTTGCGACTCAAGTCCGCACGCGGCCGCCGACGATTGTTATCTTCTGCAATGTCGCCAATGAAATTCAGGAGTCCTATAAACGCTACATCACCAAGCGTTTGCGGGACATGCTTGGCTATGGCAACGGGCCCTTGCGCGTGCTTTACCGTGCCAAGGCTGAAGTCCGTGCCAACAAAGAAAAACAGAGCGAAAATTCACGCCGTGGCTTTAAAGATGAGCGGGATGATTTCGAAATAGGCGAGTTGCCGGAGATGTCCGAGGACGACGCTTTTTCGCCGCCTGACACGGAAAATACTGCGGAATAAGCCGCCGAATGAAAGCTTAAAGCAACTGCCAGCTCAAATTGAGGCGAGCATCAGAGAACTGCCCAGCATTTGATGGCGGCCGTGGGGGCCGGGGTCGTCACTCAAGGCGATGACTCGGTAGGGAAGATTTTTAGTAGGGGATTTTGAAGCTGACACCTCCATGGGGGATAAGGCCAAAATCAGACTCGCGCACATCCGGCATGGTTTAAGTGAGGTGTAGAGCGTTGCCCCTGGGGGGATCTGCGTGAATCCCCGTTCCGCAAGGCTCACGAGCAAATTGACCTCGGCGTGGCGCAGTTGGAATCCAACGTTGGTATTGACGTTTGCGCCCAGCAAGCGACCGTCGCGGTCGACCAATAGGCTAGCCACGCAGCGCGGTATTTGATGTTGTTTCGCCTGTTTTTGATTATCGGATTTTTTATCCAGATCAATCTTGGCTGATGCTACCCCCGCCGCCAACCGCGCCACCATCCCCGCCACCATCCCCGCCACCAGATCTAGGGCATCGCAGGACGTTAATTTCTGGCCGAGTGATTCCGCGCAACGTTCGGAGGTTGGATCGCAGGTCAGGTCGATGCCGACATCGATGACCCGTGTTGCTTCGCTGATTGCCGAAAAAAAATCTGGAATGGAATTAGTTCCCTCTTTCGATCTAGAGTCTGTGATGCGCTTGGCGCAGACCTTGACTAGATTACGGTTCCAGGTGGAGATTTCTCCGTCGCAAATTATGCGGCGGCGCAGGTAGCGGTAGCGTTCTTCACCAAACGTGGCGTTCACTCCGGTGATCAGGCGGGTCACGGCAGAGTGCCATGGCAGTGGCGCTGGCGTTGAATTTGCCGAGGTGGCCGTCAGCACAACACCACCTTCGGCGATGAGCCAGGCGCGGGGCGTCGGCGATATCAGGGTCCTGTTCATCCGCCCGTGATCAAAGGCCGCAGGCGTTCTTCAAGGTCCAGCCACGCGGCAGCTAGATCTCTTGGGATTTTATAATTTTCCAGAACTTCTTTCATGATCACTTGGCGGCGGCCAAAGTGGGCGTTGTTGATTTTTAGGGACTTGTGAATGGTGGCAAGAGGCTTACCCTTATAAATGCTAGGGCCGCCGAGCAGAGCGACCGTAAAACTCGTTTGCTTGATGATCAGCTCTTCGTGATCGCGGCCAAAAAAGAAGTGGCCAATGATCCCATCGAAAAAAGCCCGCTCGTAAAAGGAGCGGACGATCTTTTCGATTTGATCTTGACCACCTTGCTTACAAACTTGTTCGTACAGGGTCATGGTAGAGAGAGCCCATAAATGTTGTCTATCGGATAAAGTTGATACTGCCGATGACTCCCGCCGTCAACTTCCAGCGCGAAAGACCAGTACGCAGCAAAAAGAAAGTCCGCTCGTAGATCGAGCGGACTTTTGTACAGGGTCAAGGTAGATGGGGATGCTCTTAGTTCAGATAATGCTCAATGCCGAAGGTCAATTCGCGCTTTTGCTGGTAGGCAAGCTTGTTGCCAAACGATCCATCAGAGATATCACGAAGTTGGAAAATCCGCACAAGATAGCTCGTCGTGAAGAAAAAGCCGTCGGCGATCGGCAGTTCCAAGCCGCCACCCATATGGTAGCCAGGGCCTGCTGTGTCGAGGGTGTAGGAGGTGCTGTTTCCACTAAATGACCCGCTACCCGAATTGTTGCTGTACTCGTTGTTCACCGTGATTTTTTGTTTGTAGATGCCCATGCCAAGTTCAAAGAACATGACCTTGCCGAACAAGAAGCGACCAAAGACGCTTGTGCCTTTAATGTCGGAGCTCGACTGGCGGTCAATGACTTGGCCAGTGGTTTTCTGGTGTTCAGTCGTCGTAGTATCTGTGGACTCTACATGAGCGGTAAGACCCAGGTTCAGCAGGCCAGTTGAGTAGCCGACGAACGGGTTATAGCTCTGAGAGCTGGACTTGGTCGTTGCATCAACGTTGCTTACGCTGTCTGCAAAAGACCGGTCATTGTTGGTGATCATGCGAATGCTGGTTCCAAAATTGAAACCGTCGCGCTGGTTGCGCTTGGCATAAGCCACCCCTGAGTTGATCGACAGCCCAGCGAGAATACCCGCAACGGCCAGAAACTTGATGCTCTTCATAAATCCCCCTTTTGTTCTACCTGTGTCTGGGTAAATGCAATCCGGATGCCAAACCGGGCCGTTCCATAAGGATTTTTGATAAGTCAATGGTTTCGGGGGGTTATAGAAGGATAAAGGCAGTGCTTACGGGGGGTTGAAGGCCTTATAGGTGTCGAACTCGTGGGCGGCGATCAGAAGTTCGACATCAAAGATTAGTCGGGACGACCTGAATATCAGCCAAACCGCCCGCTGATGTAGTTTTCGGTCTCTTCCCGGGTAGGGGAATTGAAAATCTGTTCCGTATTGCCATGTTCCACCAGTTTACCCATCAAGAAAAAGGCCGTCTGGTCGGAAATGCGCGCTGCTTGCTGCATGTTATGGGTGACAATAATAATCGTGACTGATTTTTTAAGCTCGGTCATCAACTCCTCAATACGGCCCGTTGAGATCGGATCCAGGGCGCTGGTCGGCTCGTCCATAAGCAAGATTTCTGGTTGCACGGCCAGGGCCCGGGCAATGCACAGGCGTTGTTGCTGTCCCCCCGACAAACTCGTGCCTGGTGCGCGCAATTTATTTTTAACTTCTTCCCACAGTGCAGCCTTGCGCAGTGCGCCCTCGACCCGGGATTCAATTTCAGACCTGGAAAAACCGCCGCGCAGGCGCAGACCGGCGGCGACATTTTCTGCCACCGACATGGTTGGAAATGGGTTGGCCTTCTGGAAAACCATTCCGATGCACGAACGCACCGCGACGGGATCGACATCATCACTGTAAATGTCTTCGCCCTTGTAGAGCACGCGGCCTTCGCTTCGAGTGTGATCAATTTCCTCGTGCATGCGGTTGAGGCAACGCAGAAAAGTCGATTTTCCGCATCCAGATGGTCCAATCAATGCCAGCACTTCGCCAGGATTAACACCCAGGCTGATGTCGATAACGGCACGGTTGCTGCCGTACCAGGCGGAGATATTTTCGGCTGCAATGACGGCTGTCGATACTTTCTGCACGGCAAGATTCCTCAGTTGGAAGTGCGCTTCAATAGAAGGCGCGACAGCAGGTTAATGGCAAAAACGACGGTCACTAAAATCAACGATCCAGCCCAAGCCAGGCGATGCCACTCCTCATATGGGCTGATGGCATACGTGTAAATCTGCACGGGCAGCGATGCGATGGGTTCGCTCAGGCTTTTGGACCAGTATTGATTGTTGAACGAAGTAAATAGCAGGGGCGCGGTTTCGCCAGAAGCCCGTGCAACAGCCAGGAATACGCCCGTCGCAATAGCACTGCGCCCGGCTCGCATGATCAGGCGCAGCAAAACTTTCCAGCGGGGCAGCCCCAGAGCCAAGCCCGACTCGCGTAATTGGTCTGGGATCAGGCGCAAAATTTCTTCCGTCGTCCGACTGACAATCGGCATCATGATGATGCCCAGCGCGGCACTGCCGGCCCAGGCGCTGAATCCACCCAGCGGGACTACCAGCATGGCATAGGCAAAAAGTCCGATGACAATTGACGGAACGCCCGTCATCAGGTCGATCACAAATCTTAGAAGGCGGGCTAGTTTTTGGTGTGAAAATTCCGCGACATAAAGTCCGCAAAGAAGTCCCGGGGGAATCGACATCACGCCAGACATGATGACCATGGCCACGCTGCCGAGGATGGCGTTGCCCATGCCGCCGCCAGTTTCGCCCGCAGGGGCCGGCAGCTTATAAAAGAAGTCCAGATTTAGTGCTGGAAAGCCCGACCTGGCAATGTACGAAAAAACGAGAATCAAAGGCAGGATCGCAAATCCAGCGAGGGTCATGATGACCGCATTGGCCATCAGTGATTTAAAGTGCCTGCGGCGTTGGATCCGAGGCAATCGCGGGGCGTCAGCCTTAGACATGAGTTTTTGACTCCGTGCGCTCAATGATCCAGCGCGCGCCAAAATTAACCAGAGAGCTAACGACTAAAAGCACCAGGCCAATTGCGGCAAGGGCGCTTAAATGGCTGTCGCCCTGAGCCTCTGCATATTCGTTGGCAATGACACTCGCCATGGTGGCTGCCGGCTTGAATAGGGACAGGGAAATCTCCGGACGATTGCCAATCACCATAGTGACCGCCATGGTTTCCCCCAACGCGCGGCCAAGGCCGAGGATCATCGCGGCAAAAATTCCGCTGATGCTGGGCCTTATCACGGCCAGGCGAATGGTCTCCCATCTGGTGGCCCCGATTCCGGTTGCGGCCTCGCGCAATAGGTCGGGAACAGATCGGAAGACCTCGCGGCAAACCGCAGTGATGGTCGGAGTGATCATGACGGCCAAAACCATGGCGGCTGTCAACATGCCGAGGCCAAAGGGCGGACCCTCAAAAAATGGAGTGAAACCAAGCCAGCCGTTGAGCAGCGGATGAACGTGTTCGCGGACAAAAGGCGCGAGCACAAAAATCCCCCAAATTCCGTAAACGACGCTTGGAATGGCCGCGAGCATTTCAATCAGAAAGGCAATGGGCGTGCGAATCGACTTGGGCGCTATATCAGTCAAAAACAGCGCGGCACCAATGCTGATTGGAGCGCTGAGCATCAGGGCGAGAATAGAAGAAACAAGGGTGCCCCACAAAAAGGGCAAGGCACCAAAGTCACCGGACACTGGGTCCCAGCCTGTGCTCCAAATAAATCCGAGGCCAGCCGAACGCAATGCCGGCAAGGCTTCGTTCCAGAGAAACCAGACCAACAGAACAAAGCCGAGGAGCACGGTCAAGGCCAGCCCGCGTAAAATCCAGTTAAATATCCGATCGGATCTCACTTAAATTTTAGCTTTCCAATGCGACCCAAGGCTGCGATGCGGACCTCTTTTGGCAGAGGTGCGTAGTGAAGGGATTCGGCTGTTTTTTGGGCTTCATCACTCATGGCCCATTTCAAAAAAGCAGTTAATGGCGCTGATTTGTTGGCCGGCATGTTTTCCGGAATCAAAAGCCAAGTCATCGAAGAAATGGGATAGGCGTCTTTTCCGGCGGAGTTCACGATGCTGAGTTTAAAATCCGCAGCGATGATTGCCTTGGAGCTGGTTTTTGCAGCTGCGGTGACAGCGCTGATCGAAGGTGAAACGAATTGGCCCGCAGTATTTTTGATGCTTGCAACCGGGAGTCCGTTGGACACAGCGTAGACCAATTCAACATAACCCAACGTCCCCGGATTTTGTTTGATCATCCCAGCGACGCCAGCGTTGCCTTTGCCGCCTAGGCCTACGGGCCATTGGACCGACTTGCCTTGGCCTGGTTTCGTTTTCCATGCGGGGCTTACGACAGACAAATATTCCGTCATGATGGCCGTGGTGCCGCTGCCGTCGGAACGATAGGCGATCATGATGGCTAGATCTGGCAGTTTAAGGCCGGGATTGGTGGCGACAATTTTGGCGTCGTTCCATTTGGTGATTTTTCCGAGAAACAAATCAGCGATGGTTTCGGGGGAAAGTTTTAGGGCGGGGTTGCCGGGGAGATTATATGAAATGGCAACGGCTCCCAAGGCCATTGGGATGTGGTGGATCGGGGCTTTGGCCTTGGCAGATTCCTCGGCGTTCATCGGTTCGTCGGAGGCACCAAAATCAACCGTCCCGGTCAGGAGCTGGCGGATGCCACCACTGCTGCCGACGCCCTGGTAGTTGATGGCGACCGATTTGTCGATTTTCCGGTAATCGCTGAACCAACGTGAATAGAGTGGCTGAGGAAAAGTTGCGCCTGCGCCATTGATGAGGGTTTCGCTTTTAGCTACTGTGGCTGGCATGGTGGTCATCAGGATCACTGCTAAAACGGGCGTTAGGGACGAAGTTGTATTTTTCAGGAAATTTTTGATCTGCATGCTAACTCCGATGCTTGATTTTTGATCAGAATGCGCCAAGGTTGTATCAAATAGAAGCAGGCAGGGGTACGGGCTTAACAAGGACTTAACAATAAAGGCAGTTCCATGACTGAAGTTCAGATCGTCAAACAGGCTAATCCACCAGAAAAGGCCAAATCAAACGATAAGCAGCACATATTGATTGTCGAAGACGAATCCGACATCTGCGAGCTGCTCCAATACGTCCTAGAACGCGAGGGTTTTAG
The DNA here is from genome assembly GCA_947445775.1 of Oligoflexales bacterium. GTDB lineage: Bacteria > Bdellovibrionota_B > Oligoflexia > Oligoflexales > RGVZ01 > RGVZ01. The sequence goes on from CANFEB010000038.1 coordinate 17,081, forward strand.
GGTGACTTGTGTCAACAACGGAGCCGAGGCTCTGGCACTCGTTTTGACATCGACCCAGCCCAATCAGGATTCTAACCATCGTCCCTTTAATTTGGTGGTTATGGACATCATGTTGCCCGGCATGGATGGACTCACATTGTGCCGCAAACTTCGCGAAAATTTTGAGACGCGCCGCTTGCCATTGGTGATGCTGACGGCAAAAAGCGAAGAGAGCGATGTCGTGGTCGGCCTGGAAGTGGGTGCCGATGACTATCTCAGCAAGCCATTCAGCCCCAAAGAACTGGTGGCGCGCATTCGCGCCGTTTTACGCCGCGTTGCCCTTGATGTCGCGCCTAGCCCTGGCCCTGGCATTCACGTTGCGCCTAGCCCTAGCCCTAGCCCTGGCATTCGTGTCGGCCCTATCGTGATTGACCAGACGCGCCACGTGGTCACGGTGGGGGAAAATGTAGTGCAATTGACCCTGGCCGAATTTAAACTTCTAGCCCTCCTGATGAGCCGTCCAGGACGGGTTTTTTCCCGAGATCAAATCCTCGAACAGATTTCTGGATCCGAGGTTTATGTCATTGATCGCAACGTTGACGTTCATATTCGAGCGATTCGCAAAAAATTCGGTGACGATGCAGAATTTATCGAGACAGTGCGTGGCGTGGGTTACAAATGCAGGGAAGTATGAAAAATATTAGAGTCAAACATGACAGCTGATCTCAGACCTGAATTTCCCAATAAATCCGTCGGCTTTTTGAGGTCGCGTCTGGTCGCCCGGATTTACCTTGCGTTCGTTGCCGTCGTCGTCGGTCTGACTCTGGTCACCATGGCGTTTCAAATGGTATCGGCGAGCAGGATGGGGGCAAGTGAACAGCTGACCACGGAATGGATTCGTATTGCCTTGGTGGGCTTGGGCATTGCCCTGGTGGCTGGATTTATTTTGGCAAAACGCCTCGCCCAGCCCCTTGCAGATTTGATCCGTGTTGCCGAGGCTATGCGGCGTGGGCGTTACGAGGAACGGGTGGCACCGACAGACCTTGTTGAAGTGAGCAGCATTGGCGAAACCTTGAATGTCTTGGGCGAGGAAGTCAGCAGCCGCATTGCCCTCATGTCCCGCGACCGGGCACAATTGCGATCGATTTTAGCGGCTATGGTCGAGGGCATCATTGCCATCGACAACTCCGGTCGCCTGCTGTTCAGCAATCAAGCCGCCTCGCGATTTTTGCGCAGTGATTTGCGTCTGTTTCGCGGCGAAAATTTCGCTAGCATTCCAGCCATCAACAATCTTGCTGATTTGATCAGTGATGCGCGGAAAACCAAAAATTTAGTCACACGGGAAGTGGTGGTTGGGCCACGGGAAAACCATACTTATATCGCCACCAAGGCTTTGCCCTTCGGTAATGATGTTGGTTCAGATCAAGATGGTTCGGCTGGGGTTGTCATCGTCTTGCATGACATTACAAATCTTCGTCGGTTGGAACGGGTTCGCCGGGATTTTGTGGCTAATGTCTCCCATGAGCTAAAAACCCCTCTGACTGCAATCCGCGGTTATGTCGAGACGCTGCTTAGCGGAGCACTGGAAGACCCGGCGATCAACGTCAAGTTCTTGGAGAAAATCGATCGTAATGTCGGGCGTCTGACCAATCTCGTTCAAGACATTTTGAGCCTTGCCCGCATCGAAAGTCACGAGGAGGCTGGATTAGGTGCGGCGCAGGCACAAAGATGGACAACCATGCGGGTTGATTGGCGCAGCATTGCCCAGACTGTGATTGCTGCATATGAAGACGAGGCTACAGGCAAGAGCTTGGAGTTAAATTTAAAACTGTCTGATGAGCCCCTGATCGTAGCGGGTGAGCGCGAGGCCATGACCCAGATTCTCGGAAACCTAGTCAGCAACTCCATTAAATACACGCCAAAATCTGGCCAGATTTGGGTGGATTGCCGGGCGGTAACAGGGACCAGCGAAAATGGGGAACTCCAGACAGAAATCGCAGAGATTAGCGTCCGTGATACGGGCATCGGGATTCCTGAGAAGCACCTTGATCGTATTTTCGAGAGGTTCTACCGTGTTGATGTGGCCAGATCGCGCGCGATGGGCGGGACTGGCCTCGGCCTTTCGATTGTCAAACATCTGGTTGCCGGACTCGGTGGCCAGGTAACTGTAGAAAGCAAATCTGGTGGGGGAAGCACCTTCACCGTACGCATGAAACTTGTCTGAAACCAGCAAGAGGAGATTTCGCGATGACCAAAAATACAGGAAACGAAAGTAGCCCCATGGCACTAAAGTTCCGGACAGAGACCGATAGTTTCGGTCCGATTGAAGTTGAGGCTGATAAATATTGGGGCGCCCAAACCCAACGTTCATTGCAGAACTTTAAAATTGGTGGCCACCGTTTTTCTCCAGTTATGATCCAGGCGTTTGGCACCGTGAAAAAGGCCGCAGCCCTCGTTAATCTAGAACTTGGAAAACTTGAGCCGGAAAAATGCCAACTTGTCGTCCAGGCCTGCGATGAAATCATCGCCGGAAAGCTGGACGCACATTTTCCCCTGGTAGTCTGGCAAACGGGAAGCGGCACCCAGAGCAACATGAACGCCAATGAAGTCATTTCAAACCGCGCGATTGAACTTGCCGGCGGCGTCATGGGCAGTAAAAAACCTGTGCACCCCAACGACGATGTCAATAAATCCCAATCGTCTAATGACTGTTTTCCAACGGTGATGCATGTGGCGGCGGCCCAGGCGATCAAAAATGATCTCATACCGGCCGTGCGGACCTTGCGTGCCACGCTCGACGCCAAAGCCAGGGCCTTTGACGGGATCGTGAAGATAGGCCGCACGCACTTGATGGATGCTACACCTTTGACACTTGGTCAGGAAATATCTGGCTACGTTGCGCAATTAGATTTTTCAGAAAAGCGCATCAAGGAATCCCTCGATGGACTTATGGATCTGGCCCTGGGAGGCAGCGCCGTTGGCACGGGGCTTAACACGCATCCTGATTACGCAAAAAACGTCGCCGCAAAAATCGCCCAATTGACGGGGATGCCCTTTCGCACAGCCCCCAACAAGTTCATGGCGCTGGCTGCCCACGATGCCATGGTGTCCGCCAGCGGCGCCATGCGCCTTTTGGCCACGGCCTGTATGAAGATCGCCAACGACGTGCGCCTGTTGGCCAGCGGTCCCCGGTGCGGAATTGGCGAGATCACCATTCCGGAAAACGAACCGGGTAGTTCCATCATGCCGGGCAAGGTCAATCCCACTCAATCCGAAGCCCTGACCATGGTGGCGGCGCAAGTCATGGGCAATGACGTTGCCGTTGGCATTGCTGGTGCCGGTGGTCATTTCGAGCTAAATGTTTTCAAACCCGTCATGATTCATAATGTTTTGGAATCGTGCAAATTGCTGAGCGATGCCTTGCACAGCTTTAACGACAACTGCGCGGTTGGTATCGAACCCGATAGAAAGGTGATCGAGCGCCATTTGAATAACTCGCTCATGCTGGTCACGGCCCTGAATCAAATCATCGGCTATGATAACGCTGCCAAGGTCGCGAAGAAGGCTCATCATGAGGGGACGACCTTGCGTGAGGCTGCCATGGCGCTGGGTGTGATTTCCGCCGAGGATTTTGACAAGCACGTTCGTCCGGAGAATATGGTCCGTCCTTGATTCTCCGCTCTTGATTCTCCGCTCTTGATTCTCCGTTTGAGGCTTCGCCCCGTCATGACGAGGGGCTCAGGGTAAAAGCAACCGGGTCATGCGTTTTAGTTCCGGATATCCAATGTGACCAAAAGCCACACCACCAAGAAACTGAGCTTCACCGGTGCCTTTACCGGTGCGTGCGGCGCGGCTCAGGGAATTTTCATTTGCGCCGGTATCGGTGATGAGTTGGCACAGTTCGAGCCACAAGGTTTCACGGTGGCCAGGATTTTCTTGGTTTTTTTGCTGCCACCCGTCCCAGAGTTCGCACCCAAGATCAAACGCTTCATCAAAAAGTTCCCGGAGCCGGTTGCGGTAGGCATGAATCATCAAATCATTACGCGGTAATTGCAACACTCCTGCCAGAGTGTTGGCCGCCGTGTTGAACAGCCATTTTTTGCGTGCGCGTTCGCGGATATCGGGGTCGTAAATAAATTCAGGTGAATATTCGTTTGGCCCAGCATTTGGAGAAAGCGGGCCGTAAAAACATTTGCCGATGCGATCGGTTCGCAAAAAGTTTCGGCCATTTTTTTCAGCGATCCCTGCCGTCACAATCCCGATTTGAAAGTGAATGTCAGGTCTAGTGGCCTGCCAAGTGTTGATGATTGGCTCCACGTAGCCATTGCAACAAAAGATTATAGTTTGCCGCTGTGTCGGCTGTAGAGCCAAGGGCAACACCGCCAGGTGATCTTGCCACACTGCAAATAAATGGTGGGCTCTGGTGGCCACAAAGATGACTCGCGCAGCCGCAAGCAAGCTGCGGTCTACGGTTACCGCATGGGTGCTGGTTATGTCGTCCACCTCGATGGTCCACCGGTGTTCGTGGGCATCTGGATTTTCATCGACAAAGGCAATCTGCTTTCCGACGGACAACAGCTCATGGCCAAACCATGAACCAACTGGTCCAGTGCCGATGATGACGATTTTTTCTAGTAGATCCATCTTCCGAACATCATGCGCCAAGAGTCTGCTTTTTGTCATTCTCTCAATGGATTTCCGGTGGTCCAGGGCAACTATTGCCTAATCGTCCTTGGATTTCGTGACGATAGCTAATGATAGGCGGCCGCTGCTTTGCGACCCAGGAGAACTTGCGGGTATGACAACAACCGGTAGCCGGAAAATTTTCCAAGAGGCTGTGATCATCGCTGATGATCAAAATTGGGTTTGGAATTTCGTCAGACAGGCCCTTCATCGGTCAGGTCTGGCGCCCTTGCGCTTGCCGTCGTCCATTGGCTTGAAAGACAGCCGCGCCAGATTAGACACGGGACGCCCCATTGTCGTTGATTGGAGCTGTCGGACTCGTCCTGGCGGGGCCATTGTTGAGGAACTCACCGAACTTTTTGGTGAAGCAGATATTTCCGACCGCATCATCATTCTCGCCACTGATGTCGTCCGGGAGGACGCTCTTTATTTCGGTGAAATCGGCATCACGCGGTTTGTGATCTTGCGCAACCGGGAAGTGGACCTGGTCTGTGCCAACCGGGATTTTCTGGCACACTGGCAAGCTGCAGTTGTGGGACTGGGCCAACAGAGTTTGGGGCAAACCCGTTCCGATACCCAGTGGCGTTCCTTGTTGCGTCACATTGACACAGCCATGGAGCATTACTGGGATAAGCGCGAAGCCCGACGCTTGGACGGGCATGACGCTGGTGAATTCGCGACGGAGACTTCGGTGGTGGCAGAGCGTGCCCTGAGCGACAAAGCATATGCAGCTCTGATCGAACGGGCGCGTGGATTTCTGCTCAAAACGGATTCAGTTTCCGGTGGCGTGCCCTCGGCTAGAAACTTGGATTTGGAGGCGAGCCTCCTTGTCCTTTTGGACAAACCCGAAGGCGCGCTCTCAAAATGGAGTCAGGCTTGTCATTTAAATCCAAATTATCACCGGGCTCATGTCAATTTGAGCCGGTGCCTGCGGCACCTGGGTCGTTTCGAGGAAGCGTTGGCCGTCATCCAGAACAAGCACGAGCAAAATCGTCAAAGTATCCGTTTGATGGTGGAAATTGGCGACATTCACCTCGAGGCAAATGATCATGTTAAGGCCGAGCACTATTATCAGTTGGCGTTGGATCGGGATGGCATGTCGAATCTGGCGCTGAATGGATTGGCCATGGTGAAGTTTTCTGCCGGTGACTTGCCGGCCTGCCGTCATCTTCTTGCCCAGTCGCGCGTGTCGTCACGGGCAGCCGCGCGGTTCAACGCCCACGGCATTGAGCTCGTGAAATCAGGGAAATTCGAGGCGGCACTGGAATTGTATGCACGCGCGCAGTTTGTGCTGCCCCAGCAAGAAAAAGGCCCCATGCTGTTTTACAACATGGGGCTTTGTTATATGCGCTGGGGAAAGGTCGATGTCGCCCGCGACTTCATCAAGTTGGCCTTGATCAAAGACCCTGCCTACACCAAGGCAAAATCACTGTTGGCCCAGATGGAATCCGGTGACACGGAAAATCCCAAATCGGCTTAAGTTACTAGAATTCCTTGCCCAAAGCACTTTCGTCCCAGTTGTAACTGCGGGGCATGGCCTTGGCCTGGCGGACCAGGTAGGACTGCTGATTGCGCAGGTACTGGACGATGTTCTGGTTGTTTGGATCGGCCTTCAGTTTGTCGATCTCGCCCTGGATGTCGTTGATTTTTTCAACGTCGTCACTCTTCTGGTAAATTTGGTCCAGAATGGTGTTGAACATCTGCTTTTCATTTTCATTCAACCCGGACGTATTGGCGTAGCGATGGAATTTGTTGACCATCATCGGGTCAGTATCCACCGTGACCGAGCCATCAAGTTTTTTTTCCACCACAACACCGGGCCGGGTGTAGATGCCTGCCTTTGGAACGAGATCACCGATCTGAGCCATGACTGAACCTCCCCTGATTAATCATTGAACTAATGTTTTCGATTCGCGTTACTTGGCATCCTTGAGCAGCCCGAGGTCCGCCGTGTAGGATGTCGGCTTAATGCTGAAAGTGTTCATGATGTGCGCCATTTCTGATTCAACATACCGGGCCATTTGCCACTGGCGCGGATCGGCACGCAGTTCATCGAGTTTCTTGTGAAGTTCCCCGACACGTTCCTTGGGATCTGCCATCTCGCCGACGCGATCCATCAGGCTCATGAGGTTCGAGCGCTGCTCGATATTCAGGCCGTTGATGTAACCGTGGCGGCTGACGGACTTGCCAAGCTTTTCGTCCGTAGAGACCTTGAACGTGCCCTGGTTAGAGTCATGGTCGGTGACCACGGCGGTTTCGCCCCGGGGCAGAAACATCGTATCTCCGACGCGTAAATTCATAAAAACAAGCCCCCCTCTAATAACTTTATCGAAGCCGGTGGATAATCGCAAGTACCTGATATTATGAATAATTTGCCTAGTCAAAGGCCTGAAAACGGGCAATTTCTGCCTGGTGGCTAAATATTCGATACTGTTAATATTTTAAGCAAATGTTCCGAAAGCATATACAAGTCCCGAAACGAAGGAGGCGGGTACCAATGAAAAACGTTTATGAACTCAAGGTTTATCGAAAGCGTCGACGAAGGGAATTGTGGGAACGGAATGGCCAGCGAATCGAAAAATTCGTGCGCCAGTTTGTTTCGCAGCAGCTTGTCGCAAACATTCACGACTTGATTGACGAATACCAGCACCTGCAGCGTGAGAATGAGCAGGATGTTTGGGCTTATGAGGAGTTTCGCAGCCGGATGCTGGATGCCATCCTGTCACGTCACGGCGAAGACCTCAGACAGCAACTCGCTGCCCAGAGCTGGTTTGATCCAGCCCTGATTTCAACTGAGGAAGTCGGCGAAATGTGCCTGACATCGATGGTGCTGGGAGATTCCGCACCGGTGGCCAGAAAGTTTCGATTATAAAGAAAGCACCACCGCTAATGCCGAAGGTGCTTTTTAGGTCACTGGTGGAGCGCTTTGTCCAACGATCTCACCCTCTGCGATTTCACGCAGGGCAATAACGCTGTCCTTATTTTTCGCTTTCACGAGGGGCTCAGCGCCGTCCATGAGTTGGCGTGCACGGTCGGCAGCAATGATCACAAGTGCAAAGCGGTTGTCGACCTTCTCAAGGCAATCTTCAATAGAAACGCGTGCCATGGA
>CANFEB010000039.1 GCA_947445775.1 Oligoflexales bacterium
GGACCTGGTGCACAACCAAACGGATCGACCGCCTCCAGTGCCGCCTCGACCTTTATATTTGCACCCACAACTCCATGATCGACGAAAAAAACCGCTCCAAGACTGAAAGGCCAGAGAAATTGATGAAAGCGCAACTCTCGCCCTCCCCCGTCTTGTTTTTGACGAGTGGGGCACCAGGTACAGTCATGTAGAGCAGTTTATAATTGCTTCAAGGCAGATCGGCACGTAAACGGGCACGAACCACATCTGGCCACGGGGTTCCGTCTGGAGACTTGCCGGACTGAACATAAAGCCGAGTGATCTCGGCGCGCACTGCACCAGAATTGCCAGTATTGAGCGTGAAAAAATCTTCAATGGGATAAACCCTGGGAACTTGGCGTTCATCTTTCTTGATAAGCCGCAGCTTGAAGCGCGAAGGCTCGTCTTTGGAACCCCGCGGCCGAAAACGCGTCAGGGAATTGCTGTTGGATATCCGTTCAACAGGACACCCCGCCTTTTTGATGATTTCCTCGGCCCGGGCCATCATTCCCTCCCCGGCCGACTGGTCATCCTGTCCGCTGATTTCAAAAACGCGCTTCCAAAATCTGCGATTCAAAAGCAAATCGTCCAAGGTCGAAGTAAAATCAGCGAGTTCCTCTGGTTTCTGTGCCAATCGTGATTTTGCAGCATCGAGCAACGCACCGTAAATGCTGTGCTCATCGATGCGCGCATACAGCTCGGGTTCAGTGGGCAGCGTCCATCCCCCGATGTAGCGAGCCAGGTGCTTGATCATCGCCTCGGCTGCAACGGCAGTCTTGTGGAAATAAAGCTGCAAGTACATCGAATGCCGCGCCCGCAAGTAATCCTCGAATGCCGCCATCCCCGAAAACTGAATCGCAAGGTGGACGGACTGGTCCTTGGGGTCAAAATACATACCCAATGAATTTAAGATGCGGCTCTCATCGAAAATACCGTACACAACACCGCATTCGCGGGAATCACGGAGGAGATAATCCATCCGGTCTACGTCAAATTCACCGGAAATCAATTCATGGCAAAACCGGTACGCGCCGAATCGCCACAGTGGTGAGCCCTCAACCGGTGGAATATCGGGAGACATAATCGAGGCAATATCCTGAGGGTCAATACGCATGACATCTGGATTGTCTGCATAAACATCGGTGAATAACTGGTCCAACAACAACAGGGTAAAAACCTCGTGACGGACCGTTTGCTTGGCCGGGTCCTTTCCTGACTTCTTCATGGCTTCGACCTTTTGATCAAGCCAACGATCCAACCACTTCGGTCGCGGTTTGGCCGTTTCCTGAACCGTTTTCCAGGTGGCTAAAAAGGCCTCGCCAGAATGGGAGAACGGTGGATGGCCCAGGTCATGAAGCAGGGCCGCAAGGCGCAGGGCCTGGAGTGTGTATGTCGATTCGAAAAAATCATCGACCATGTCAAAGGTCGGCGACAGGAGTCCGTGCCCGGCATTACCGCGGATCTCGCGGTCGTGGTAATCGCTGAACTGCCGCGCCCCCGAAGCCAGGCGCTTTTGATTGGCCCGCAGCTTCTCCCAGGCCACGCCAGCCAAATGCATCACGCCCAGGGAATGTTCAAAGCGCGAATGAGATGCCCCGGGAAAAACGTACTGCAAAAAAGCCAGTTGTTTGATGCGCCGCATTCGCTGAACGTAAGGATGGGAAAGGACGAGATCTTCAAGTTCTGAGAGATCGATAGTGCCGTGCACGTTTTCGCGAATTCGACGCACGACTGGAAGTTGAATGGACACGGGCAATTCTCCGCAACAAACGACAAGACAAGACAAGAGAAACAAATAAACAAACAAACAAACAAACAAACGCGCAATTCAGTAAAAGCCACCAATACATTCACTAATTTTTGTCGCCCCGAAACGCCGCATCTCGGCATGCAACTCGCTCCGGATCAATCTGGCAGCCAAGGGGCCCCGCAACCACAGCGCCGTCAATATCTCCACCGCCGCCGCACCCCGCAAAATTTTCTGAAAAGCCTCTTCCCCAGTGGTAATGCCACCTGAGCCAATCATGGGCAAGGTTCCCTTGTGAACCGCCCACCCCCACTCTAGCAACTGGTTGGTTACCGACAAGGCTGGCGATCCCGACACAATGGCTGCCTCCGGCCATGAAACATGGCGCGCCGATCCCGCGATAATTCCCTGATAGCCCAAGCTGGCAATGGTATCGACAATATTTTGAAAATCTTCCCGGGCCAGATTTGGTGCCAATTTCACCCAAACCGGGAACCCCAGCAAAAGTGCGGCCTCCGAGGCTAAAGCCTCCAGCACGGCCACCATCATCGCTGCCTGGGAGGCGCTAGAATCTGGTGACCTAGGAATTCCCCAGGACAAGACAACGACAGGAAATCCGTTCTTTCGGAGCCGTTGAAATGCCCCAAGAACCATGGCCACCGCTCGCACCGGTCCGACTTGTAATGGCACTTCAATATTGATGGCCAACGGCCCGTGATTGAATTCGCCGACACGATTGGCAACGGCGTCCAGAGTTTCATTGCCACTTGGCCATGTTGCCCGTTCAACCTCGTGAGGCGCGGCATTGCCTAGACGAATGCCTCGGCCAGTCCGGTCGCCAATCACTGGAAGTGAGATGCGATCTTCGGCCGTTAGAAGCACCGAGCCTATTTCAGCAAAGGAAAATCCCATGGCCCCCAAGGCACGAAGCCTTGCTCCGTCGCGTTCAAATCCTGCACCCAAACCCACGGGATGCGGCAAATGACCAAAGCCGGGGACATCAACACCAAGGGCATGATCCAACAACGAAACCGTGGACTCCGTTGAAATCGCCAATCTCGATGCAGCGGCCATTGCTGAAAGACCCACCCTGCGCGACCACTCGGGAGGCAGGAAGCGAAAAAGGGCGCCCGCAGGATTTTTTGCCAGATCTCGCATCCCGACCCCCTGAATCTGACCATTTGCCTCAAGGAACGTGTATGATGATTCTACGCCTATTATTTTGCGAAAGTCACAATTAGACCAGCGGAGATCTATCGTGATCATCACTGCGATCAAGTACCGCGCCAACGGCAATCAAGACCCGGAAGTTTTTCGTTTTACAGGAGGAACAGCCGGGTTGCGCCACGCAGTCTGTTTCCTGACTGCCAACGAAGATGCCCGGAGCAAGGCCACTGCGGCCATGGCCTTGGTGTTGAACGGAACACCATCAAACCAGATTTCGGATGCTGCAATTCAGATTGCTGACAGTGCCGGAGACACCTGGGTCATCACACGGGGAACCCAAGGGTTTTCCGTTTCCAGAAATGGCGAAAATCTGAGCCGCGAGCAAATCCGGACTTCATTGATTTCTGCCCTCTTGGATCTGGACATTGCCATGGGGGATCATAACGGATCCACCTCAGACGGTGAGCATATTGCCGCCATACTTGATGTCCAAAAAGGCCCCCAAGGGCGGCCGGCTCTCGCGCCGTGGAACCGCAGAGAATCCCGCAGAGAATCCCCTAGCGAATTTCATAAAGAATTCCATAAAGAATTCCACAGCAACGCAACTCGACCTGGCGCAGACAAATCAGGGGCAACCACTGGCAGAAACCAGACGAGGCTTCCCGAGTTCAAGGAATTTGTTGAGGGGTCCCTCAAGGAAGCAACGTCGAGGATTGCATCGGTGCTGGGGGCTGCAATCGTTGACCTCGCCGCCGAAGATCCTTTTGTGCTGCAACGCCTCATAAACGAAATTGAGCCACTGACCCGCGAAGCGGCAGCGATCCAAGAGGAACTTAGAAGCCTAGAAACTCCCGGAGCGTTCTCCCGCGATGACCAACGCAGGATTGACACCTTATTTCCCGAAATCGAATTGATCGACAAGATCAAAGCGCTGGCCGTGCCGCTCCTAGACCCGGCAGAAGGTATCGCCGCAATCCAAGACCGACTGCGCGCAATCGACCATGAACTGAACCTGCGCCTGTCGAGTTTTGGTCTGCAAAAATCGCCAAATTTGCAGAACGCCCTACTTAATCGCGAATGGCGCAAGGCCCTTGGCTGCCTCGCACGCTATCAGGCAACAAAAACCTTGCACGACCAATGGACAACGATCCTTGGTTCTACCCGCGACGAACTCGATCCGTTGATTGCCGAACACATTCACTCGGTGGAACAGTCCATCCGGCGCGACGACGAACTTTCCGGAGAACTTGAAGCTAGCGTTCAATTGCTGCGCCTAAAAATGTCCCCCGTTCCATCGTCTGTCCTGCAATATTCTTCCCCGGTTCACGCACAACTCATGCGCGAAAGAACACCGCAAACCTGGTTCGAAAAACTCAAGGACTCGGTCCAAGGCGGAGCCCAGGCGCCCCCGCCCCCCCAACCTTTGCGGGCCCCGGAATTTCCACCACGTATTTTTGTCGAAATGCTTGACGCAACCCAAGCCACCATGGAATCCACCACAAAGCGTCTTGAAGTCATGCAAAATCACGTTGCTGCAATCCGCTCCGACATCGACGCCCAAAGAGACGGACTGGCTGCGGCGATGAGCCGGCTCGACGAAGAATGCTCGGCCGCCCGTGCTGGCTGGCTGGAAATGGTCCATGTCACTGGGCTTGGCTCTGACGGAGCGGACTTTCGGGTTGAACAATTGGTGGATTTGCTGCTCAACCGTTTTGAATTGATCAAACTTGAAGAGGAAAAGGACGAATTGCGCAATAAAATGCGTGACCGCTTGGCTCGTTTCGAAACCCTGGAGCGACTCATCATAGAGTGGCGCCAACTGACCAACAGCCAGAAGGCCGCAGATTTGTCGCATCCTGGAATCATCCTCGGCGAGGCCCGTTCCATCATCCGTTACCGCGAAGAAAAGCAGCGTGTCCTGGCCCGATTGACCCAGGTACGCGACAGCAGCAAGTCCCAGGCTCAGAAGTTAGCGCAATTGGACGAGCAGGCCAGTAGATTGAACGGAGCCTGGCAGACCACCCTGAAGAATCTGGGGCTACCGGCAGTGAGCACAACGGACCCGCGTTGGACCGAGGCTCTAGGTGCCGCAAAAAGGTTGCAGACTGTAAACGTGTTGTTAGCCGATTTCAACCAGGTTTGCGCTGAAGGCCAGAAAAACTTGAGCGACACTGCCATGGATGATGCCGCCGAGGAATTTGCGCGCGGTAAACCGGTCCATATTTACAATTGGCAGATCAATCCATCGACCAAAGAAGATCGGGGGGAGTTCATTCGTTTTATCTTGGACCAGGGTACGGAAGGATTATTATTGATCCTGACATCCGACATTCAACTGGCAAATGAAATGCATGCGCGTGGGTCGGGACGGTCCATTGAAGTCCGCCCAGCAGCATCGCGCGCATCATCACAACCAGCCCTTCTAAATACAAAAGCACGACAGGCTCTCGCTGCATTGACGAACACCCGAAAGTAAATGATTGTTGATTTAATCATTCGTATGTTATTATTTTTTAATCGGTAACAAGACTAAGCGATCATTCAGGGAGAAAGATCATGTTCAGTACCCACGAAATTCCAGTTGTAGAAGCAGCAGCACCGGCCAAGAAGAAGAAAAAGAAGAAAAAGGCTGCCAAAAAAGTTGCTAAAAAGGGCAAGAAGCCTGCTAAAAAAGCAGCTAAAAAAGGCAAGAAGGCTGCTAAAAAGGGCAAGAAGCCCGCTAAAAAGGCAGCTAAAAAAGGCAAGAAGCCTGCTAAAAAAGCCGCTAAGAAAAAAGCCGGCAAAAAGAAGGCCAAGAAGGCCGTCCGCAAGAAGAAGAAGTAATCAGGAAAATGTAATTGGGGCGGGTAGTTATCTGCCTGCCAAATTACAAATCAGGCCGCGATCCAAGATGGATCGCGGCCTTTTTTTGTCCTTGCCGGCCACCACCCAGCAAAGGCATAACCTAGGGTCTCGAAATCGCAGAAACCTGTCTTTTTTTTGGCCAAGGAGTGTCGAGCCGTGAATGCTGTCGTTGTGATCTATGCGTGTGCCCTGCTGGCAGTAATTACCGCGATGGTTTTTGCTATTCGCGTTCGTTCTGTGTCTCTCGAATCCGGAGGGACTACTGAGGAAGTGGCTCGCTTCAAAGAAATTTCAGATGCCATCGCTGATGGCGCCATGGCCTTCCTCAAGCAGGAATACGCATATGTAACTATTTTTGCGGCAGTTTTTGCTGCTGTCATCTATGCAGCACTCGACAATCCAGGCACCACAGATATTAATGAAGGGGCCTATAGCGCCGCAGCCTTCCTGATTGGTGCATTTATTTCCAGCGTCTGTGCCTTTTTAGGAATGAAAATCGCGACCATCGGCAACGTCAGAACGACGGTCATGGCACGAAAGAGCCTGAGCGCCGCCTTTCGCGTGGCATTCCAGTCCGGAGCCGTCATGGGCTTTGGTCTGGTCGGCTTGGCCCTTTTGGGCATGCTGACATTGGTCCTTGCCTTCACCGACATGATCGGCAACTTTCATCTCGCCATGGAAATGGTCGCTGGATTCGGCCTCGGTGGTTCCACCGTGGCTCTATTCGGGCGAGTTGGCGGCGGTATCTTCACCAAGGCCGCTGACGTCGGCGCTGACCTGGTTGGAAAACTTGAGCTGGGCATTCCAGAAGACGACCCACGCAACCCAGCAGTCATTGCCGACAACGTCGGTGACAACGTCGGCGACATTGCCGGAATGGGCGCGGATCTTTTCGGCTCATGCGCAGAAGCCACCTGTGCCGCCTTGGTCATCGGCGCTACAGCTGCCGGCATTGCTGAAAACGAAACTGCCCGACTCTATCCGATCCTGATCACGGCCGTCGGAATTCCCGTGTGTTTGATCACCGCCCTGTTGGCCCAGATTAAGGACAACGCCACCTCGGTTGAGCCAGTATTGAAACGCCAACTGCTGCTCTCCACCATCCTTATGACCGTTGCCATCATTGGCGTCACCAATGTGGCCATGGTTGACAGCTTCACCCTTGGCTCAATGATTGTGACCCGCAATGGTGTCTTGACCTCGGTCCTCGCCGGCCTGTGGTCAGGACTTTTGATCGGCTACATCACCGAGTACTACACCTCCCACTCCTATGGGCCAGTCCGGCGTGTGGCTGATGCATCCAAAACTGGCGCCGCCACCAACATCATCTATGGCTTGAGTCTGGGCTACGAATCCGCCGTGATTCCAGTGCTCGCCCTTGCCGTTACGACTTACTTCTCTTGGACTTTGGCCGGTATGTACGGCATCGCTCTGGCAGCCATTGGTATGATCTCAACCATCGCCATCGGCCTGACCATCGACGCCTACGGTCCCGTCAGTGACAATGCTGGTGGCATCGCTGAGATGGCTCACCTTGGTCCCGAGATCCGTAAACGCACCGACATCCTTGATGCTGCTGGCAACACCACGGCTGCCATCGGTAAAGGCTTTGCGATCGGTTCTGCCGTGCTGACGGCCTTGGCATTGTTTGCCGCGTTCTTGACCCGTTCGGGGATCGATTCGCTTAACCTGCTGTCACCGAAAGTATTTGCCGGTCTCCTCGTCGGGGGCGTCTTGCCGTTTCTATTCACCGCCCAAACCATGCTGGCCGTCGGCACCGCTGCCTTTGGAATGATCGAAGAAGTCCGCCGCCAATTCAAAACCATACCAGGACTTTTGGAAGGCAAGGCCAAGCCGGACTACAAGCGCTGCGTGGCAATTTCAACCAATGCGGCATTAAGGCAGATGATTCCGCCGGCAATCCTGGTTCTAGGTTCTCCGCTGCTCTTCGGCGTGTTGTTTGGCATTGAAGCTCTTGCTGGTATGCTGGCTGGCTCCCTCGTCACTGGAGTCGTGATGGCGCTTTCAGCCTCGAATTCCGGCGGCGGTTGGGACAACGCCAAGAAATACATCGAAAGCGGCGCTCATGGCGGCAAAGGCAGCGACACCCACAAGGCTGCTGTCGTTGGTGATACGGTCGGCGATCCATTCAAGGATACGTCGGGCCCGTCGCTGAATATCTTGATGAAGTTGATGGCGATCTTGAGTTTGGTGTTCGCACCGTTTATCAAATCCGCACATGACACGCTTGTCATGTGGCTGGGCATGTAAACAGAAATTTAAGCGTAAATGTAATCAGAAGAAACAGCCCTTGATCCACTTAATCAGCGGAATTAAGGGCTTTTTCAATCCGCGCTTTGATCGACTTGTGAACGTTGAGTCCAGCAAGAACCTGGTCCCTATAATGAGGGTCCAGGTTTCTTAATATCTCGAGAACTTCCTTGATCCCCATCTGGGCCATGGCAGAGCGAATTCGTTCCACCTCTGGATCGACACGGCTGCCCCCCAGATCCTCACGATATCCTGACTTGAACAACGGTGGTTCGCCGAGCATTGGCAGTGCGCCACTAACACGCCGTTGTGGATATTGGCGGTAACGCATCTGCGCCTGTTGACGTCGGCGCAAAATCCGCAGGGGAGCCAGGGCAATCATAACCAGAAGGATAAACGCCACGGCGGCACCAGCACCAGCAACCAAAGAAAGCTCGGCTTTACCCATGCCCCGCAGCGCGCCTGTAACTTGAGACCAAAGGGGCGCGAAAACTGCCTTTATGCCATCCAAGTCCACCCGCCCCCCGAATAATTGAATCAGTGCTTTAGGGGTCATCTGCCGCCCGCCTTGGGCCGTGGCGGCTGGGGATGTGGACAGCGCTGGCGCCGCCTCACCTAACCACGGCGGTGGCGCGCGGCGAACGCGAAAATCAAACCAGGGCGCCGCAGATGAAGCGCTCGTATCCACCTGAGTCGCCTCAGGCCCAAAAACCACCACGTAGCCTTGCTCCTCGAAATGTTTGCGAAATTTCGCCCGGAAATCGATGATCATGCCGTCCGGATAGGATTCGGGAATATAGGCCGTCACCAGAATTCGTTCCAATGTTTGGGAGCCGGCGACACCGGCGGAGCCCCCGGCTGCGCTCCGCAAAAAAACTTCGGAACGAAAACCGATATCCTCGGGCGCTATTTTTTCGCCCAATTGAATAAAATATCCACGGGCAATGCCATTGGCCTCGCCATCAATTTCAGATTGAATTGCCTGGACGAGGCCGCTGGGGGCCGCTGAAGCAGCAAGTGACCATGTAGGAGCAAGGCCAAGGGACATTCCAAGGCCCATCAACAACCTGGCCGTTATTCCGGTCTTCGAACCCTTCATCTCAAGCCACCAAAGTGGGCCAAGTAGGCCAGGCCCAATTTTCCGAAAGCGGCGGATTGGGTGAAGGCATTGGCGTTCGCCGTTGTATCATCCGCTGTGTGGATGTGCGGATTATGGTCTTGCGGATGCTCAAACGGAAATGAAGTCGCGTATCCACGACGTCTCCAAGAAGCGTGATCGCTCGACCCCGCAGTCAACGAGCCTTTGCCCCAAGCAATTTTCACGTACTTGTCCACCAGAAGGCCAAGAAGATTGTTGAAGCCATCATCCGTATTTTCTTCAACGAACCAAATTTTGTCTGGAGTTCCCGGTTCCTTGTAGAGGTTCATGTCCTGCTGAACCATGGCAATGACACGTTTGTTGGCCGCCTTGTAATCGTTCGACATGTGGAGGCTGCCGACTAGGCCAATTTCCTCGGCCGCATAACCGTGAATTTCAACGGTCCGCTCAAACTTTGCGCCATTGGCCATGAGCACCCGGAAAACTTCAAGGTTGGTCGCCGTTCCACTGGCGTTGTCGTCAACACCTGGCGAACGCAACTTTGTGCCGTCCTCCCAGTTGACGCTGTCAATGTGACTGCCCGTGATTAATATTTCTTCGGGAAATTTTGTCCCGGTGATGCGGACCACAACACTGGCTTGGCGAGAATTCATCGCCGTATGGTCGTACTTGGAAATTTCGATATCGCTGCGACCGGCAGCCAAATCCCGATACTTGCCAACCAACCAATCCGAAACACTGATGCCCGTTGGCGTCGAATGAAATCGCGTGGTGATTTGACTCATTTCATCAATGATGGCTTTGATCTTGTTGGCATCAATCGCACCAGCCATAGCAGTAACCGCAGCGATTTCTGTGTCTACCGGGCGCAATGGAACTGGTGTTACCGCAGGAGCCATGTTGACCGTTGCATTGCTGAGGCGTGTGAGAACTCCACAGGCCATTCCGGAAGAGTGGAGCTCGCCTGACAACCGCTCTGCCGCTGCGTCGTCTAGCTGCATGACTGCGAATTTGCCCTCGACATATTCACTCATAAGTCCACTGCCGCGAACAAAGGACGGGACGTCTTTCCACTTTGAAGTGTTGACGACGTACCAGGCCTTGCCGGCTATTTCCTGAACGTGGGTCTGTTTTTTGATAACGGCGTGGGCGCCGTCCAAGTGCACCACTGAAGTCAGGGGGACCGTCTTATCAAAATCCACAATGGCAAAGGGAACAGAAAGAATAGCCGGAAAAAGGCGCAGGCTTTGGGCGGACAACCTAGGCAACCTGGGCAACCTGATCAAGGCGGACATACCGGACAAGTTAGACCAAACGGACATAATGAGAACCTCCCCAGGCCGAAATGAGTAGAACTCTGGATGTTTCCAAACCAGAGTTTACCACAATTTCCCTTGCTCGGGCGTTCTAGCGGGCTTTGGCGAACGAGAACTGCATGACGTCAATAGAACCTTCCTTGACCTCGCCAAAGACCACGATCATGGCCTTGGGTGCCTTTTCAAATTCCGCCCCAAATTCAATCTGAGCCTTGGCGCCCTTGCTCCGCGCGTTTTTCAAGGTGCTCTTTTTAAATGATCCAAGGCCTTGCGCCTCACCAATTTTTTTCAAAAGTTTGTCGACCGGGGCCTGAGCCACCTTGCGCAACTCTTCCTCAGACATTTCCTTGGCCTTCTCAACGGCAACCGCCTTGAAATCACCGATGATCTCGACTTTTTCCATCTTGACCGTCTTTTCCGGACGATCATTGACGGTCTTTACCTTTGAAATCGCGATCACATTTTCAAGGCCTTTTGTAACTTCGCCAAATACCGTATGGCGACCGTCGAGGTGCGGCGTTGCTTTGACCGTGATAAAAAACTGGGAACCATTGGTGTCAGGCCCAGAGTTTGCCATGGACAGGATTCCGGCCTTGTCATGCTTTAAATCGGAAACGATTTCGTCCGCGAAGTTGTACCCCGGCCCCCCCGTGCCATCACCCTTGGGATCGCCCGTTTGCAGCATAAAATCAGGAATGACTCGGTGAAAAATAATGCCGTTGTAGAACCCCTTGCGGGCAAGTTCGACAAAATTGGAAACCGTCTTGGGCGCCTTCGATGCAAAAAGGCGAACCTCGATCACACCCATATTGGTTGTGATGCGGGCTGTCGGGTCAGCCGCTAAGGCGTTGGACGCCATCAGAGTTCCAAGGACCAAAAGAGATGCATAACGAAACAACATGAATCCTCCTCAAAATCAAAAATTTACATGAATCATCTTTATATCATCATCAAACGGATTCCAAAAACAGACAATAATTGCCCCAGCCTCTTAATCGGCAGACCGTTGGTGGCGACGCAACAGGCCAACAGCTGGAATGACCAAAATCAGCCAAAAAAACACCGCGCCCAAAGCCAGTGCCGCGTAACGCCCGGCCGTAAAGACAACACCTTGAGCCGCCGCTGCCGTCACCGCCAAAGATGCGCCGCCCTTGCCAAACCGGTAGCCAAAAACATCAATAAGTTCTTTCGAACGATAGCGCGCATCGAAGCTGAGGGGAATATACAGAATCTCTTTCGCTGCTCTGAACAAAGAATAATCAAGGGTCTTGAACGTCATGAATGCCGCGCCCGTACTGGCCAGCGATGGTTCGATGGCCGCCCATGCGCAGGTCGCAATCTGGACGGTCGGAATGGCCAGATTGATCCAGTCATAGCGCAGCCATGATAGCAAGATTGGTGCCCCGATGAATTGCAGCCCCAGGGCAAACATGTTCAACTTCGCAAAAAAATTCCCAAGGTATGCGGTCCGAGCATCGGTATCCGGCAATGCATCGGCAAGCATCCCCTGAAATGCAAAATCGGTCATTGCGGCAACGACTTGAGTGGTCAGAACCATGGCGAGGATCCAAGCCAAAATGGGCTCTTTTCGCATCAGATTTAGCCCGACGACATCGCGCCAATCAGCCTTTGCCCCATGACCAGCGGGCTTCGTCACATGACCTGCGTGACTGCCTTGGCCGCGGGGATCACCGCCAATACGAAAGGCCAGTACCGAAAGCATTGAGGCCGGGACGCAGGCAAGTGCAGCCAGGAGCAACAGATTTTCGGATCCAACGTTGCCAACGATGGCTGCCGTGGTCAGACCTCCGACGATTGCGCCGAGTGATGAAATGCCACAAACCGGGCCGTTCAATTTGCGGGCATCATCGCGGGTAACCTTGCTGTTGATGTAGGACCAGTACTGTTCGAGGATCAAAACGACATAGGCCTCGCGTAACACATACAATCCTGCTGAAGCAAACTTGAGCCCGGATTGATGGGCAACAAATCCGATAGCAATCAAACAACCAGAACCAAGGGTCGTTGCCACCAACGTCCATTTGGCCCCAAACCGGCCCAATAAACGTCCATAGGTATAAAGAAATGCAATCACGGCCAAGGGCATAAAGAGCGTTGCAACGGGGATGGCATCCTTGCCGAACTCCGCGACAAACAAAGAGGTGGCTGAACTACGAATGAATTCGTAGCCCATCAATAAAAAAAACGCCGCGCCGCCCATGCACAATGCAGCACGAATTTCGGGTCTTGAATAATTTAAAAAACGCTTCATGGCACCATCGACGCGGGTTAACGAGAATAATATTTGAAATAAAAAATTGCGGCGCCACCGGCAGCAAGCACTAGGAACAACCAGAATCCACGGCTAAGCTTTACGCCGCGGCGCGTAAATTCCAGTTCCTCCATGATCTCGCTCAAATTCGTCACTGGCATGTGACTTTCTAACACCGGCGCCGGATGATTAGGAATTCGTTCAATGGGACCAGCTTTGCCGGCGGATCCGACTGGCACAGCCCCCGGAGGCAACCGCGTCAATAGATTTTGCCAAGCTCCAGTCAAGGCCACATCAAAATCCTCAATCGCCCGACCGGCAATCTGGGCGGCCAACTGAGGCGCAAACTTATAGCGTTCTACCAGCAATATCGCCTCGCGCTGTTCACCTGGCAGGTGGCGCAAGACATCATCCAACCGAATCAAGTCCAAGTCGGACTGCCCGACCACTAGCCCCGGGTTCTGCAATGACGCCGTGTCAGCGTACCAGCCATTGCCAGCGAGAACGCGGGCCTCGCGAAACAAAAACATCCTGATGTCGTCGGCCAAATTCATGCGCCCGCCACCCGAAATCGTTTCGGCGAACGCCCCACAGGCATCCTGCACCAATTCCGATGCCTTGGTCATATCGCCTGTCATACGCATGCAGTAATCAAATAGTCCTGGGCAGAACTCTTTCATCTGTGCCAACAGGGTTTGAGTTTCATTGCGGAGCATCATCAACCTGCTTTTGCAAAGTCGAGTCGGGAACATTTAAGCCAAAATCCATCATTCCGAACCAGGCAGCCACATAAATAAAGGCGCCAAGAATACCCATATTGTAAAGAACACGATCAACATCCTGTTCGATAAATTCCAACTTGCGCAAGGAAACCATGGTCAGCAGAGCCATCACATGGAGCCCGCCGTAGAAACGAACACTGTTGCTCAAAACGGGACGCTGCTTTTTATGGTGACCACGGAAGGCATTTCGAACTGAGCGCCACCCAACGATCAACAACAAAAAATCAGTGGGCCAAAATAGCCACAGGTTTGCATTGTGGTAGGCATCAAAATGGACAGAAAAAACCCACAACATGATCATGCTCGTTCCAAAAGCCCCAGACAACAACGCCCACCCACCTAGAGCCAGCCCGAGACATGCCTGCGCAATTCGGACCATCAGCCTGCGACTGGTGTCAAGGGTTGTCCAAGCAATGCGTCCCGTCCATTCTGACGGATGGGCATCGGCCAAAATGCGCCTGACACTACCTGCTCCGACCATCGCGACAAAGAAGAATAGAATGGGAACCCCAAACAGCAATTGGGCCAAAACAAAGTTATTTCGGTCGCCCAGAGGCGCATCCGGCAGATTCACAAGCTGCACCGAGCCGTCCAATAGCATCTTGCCACCAGCATTGGGGCGGCCATCATCACCAACTGCCGGCAGAGTCGCCAGATGCTCACGCAATTTCAGCGGATAAAACATCTCCTCCCACTGCGAAAGGTTCCGGTCGACGTTGCGACTCAACAAAACATCCAATCCGGACCCGACAATAGGATTGTCATTCATGTGTTGGCGGACGTATTGCCGCCAAGTCTTGCTGCCAGGAGTCTTTTCGAAGGACTCCTTGATCACGCCGCCAAGAGTTTCATCCAAATAATCCCGAGGTTTCGTGGCGCAATTATTGAGGAAGTAATGGTACGGATAGCGCACGTTTTCCGGACGCATGTTCCACGAGATGCGCTCGATGAGCTTCCGCTTTTGGCCTGCTGTCAGGTTGAGGCGCTCCTGCCAAACCGGGCGCATTTCGAAATCTCGGTAATGGTCGAGAGTCCGTGAAAACCCCTGCACACCAACTCGATAAAGCAGGTTACCCTTGAAAAATTTCCAGGCAAAACCAGGATCTGCGAAATCAAACATCCCCCAGTTGTATACAGCATCGTGATTTCTTTTAGTGTCCACGATGCGAATCATCGTATGGCCAAACCGGGAATAGATCTGGTCGCCGATGCCCACGGTCATCAAATAAATGTCTGTAGAGTCCTCGCGAGAACTATCTCCGGGTAACTCCACCGAATTTTCAGCTGAAAGGGCTAAGGCTGGAATCGCCAGCAAGGCCGTTATCCCAATGATCTTGGCCAGAATTTTCATCAATCAGCCTTTTTGCGCGCAAGCAAGTGTTCACGCAATTTCAGGCGAGCCGCCCGCCGCGCCCGGGCAGCCGCCTCCCGTTCAAATTCCTCTGGCGTATCCGGCTTAATTTGAGGAATGGGCGTTGCCCGGCCATGGCTGTCAAGAGCCACAAACGTCAAATAGGCGCTGGCCGTATGAAACTTCTCACCGGTCATCGGGTTCTCGGCGGTAACCTTAACCCCGATTTCACAACTGGAATTCGACGTAAAGTTGATCGCCGACTTCAACGTCACAATCCAGCCAATTTTGATCGGTGAAATGAAATGCATGGCATCGATCGAAGCCGTCACAACCGTCTTGGTGGCATGCCTCATGGCACACGTCGCTGCCGCAATATCAACCCAAGACATCACCACTCCGCCAAAGACGGTGCCCAAGGCATTCGTATGCTGGGGCATGACCAATTCGGTCATTTCGACCCAACTTTCAGACGGTGATTTCGTGACGACCTTGCCCTGCATGGCTTCCTCCCAGATTGGTGCTTTGGACGGTGACGCGATTTTTACCGCTTTTTTTGCTGCTATACATAGTTTCGTCGGCCATCCGCAGCAGCTCTTCCTTGTTCCTTGCGTTTTCAGGAAAGGCTGCAATACCAATGGAAACAGTCACATGCACATGATCACTGTCAGCAACGGTGCGGAACCGGTGCGCCGCCACACGCTCGCGCACGCGCTCGGCAATCACCTTGCCCGTGTCAATCGCAGCGCCCAGCAAAACCAGCACAAATTCGTCGCCGCCATACCTGGCAACAACATCCACTTCGCGCACGGCGTCTTTGATCACAGCCCCCATCTCAGTCAACATGGAACTGCCCGACAGGTGTCCGTGGGTGTCATTGACCACTTTGAAGGCATCGACATCCACGAACAAGACGCAAAAACTCGTCCCAAACCGGCTAGCCCGACGCACTTCCATGTCCAGCGAAAGGTCTAGATAGCGGCTGTTATAAAGACCTGTCAGCGCGTCAATGTAAAGTTCCTTGCGCGCATCTTCCAATTCAAATTGCCGCCGCGCATGCCCGGCAAACGACTGCACGGCAATTACAAACAAGGATTCGCGGATTTCATTAGCCAGATGTTCTGGAATCTGGGTGCTGCGTCTCCGGGCAGCTTGTGCCCGCCAGACTTTCAACGCATGGACGGATTCGCGGAGAAACACCACCAGCCATCGTCCAGGGCATCCCTGCACGGCGACATAAAAGCCCTTGCCGGAGTCACTTGTCACGAAATCACCCGTCAAGATTTGTCCGGGAGGATTAAATTGATGGTCTTCAAGGTCAGATTCAACTGTCTTTGAAGCCACGCCGAAGTTTTCTACGTTCAGATCGCGAGCTCCGGGAACCCTAAATTCTCCGCGCGCCCAGACATCAGCCCGCGATCCACGCGCTGGCTTTTGAAACCACCAGACGTCAAAAACTTCGACGCTGTATTCGCATAAAAGATGTTCGCCAAAAGTCCGCAGCAATTCCGAAAGTCGGCTGGCTTGGGTCAAGGCTGAAGCCAACTCGGCCGCAGGCCCTGCTATAGTCCGTTCGAAATCCATAGTTCCCTGATTTCCTGACTGAACAATAAATCAACCACTGCACCAAAGGCTAAAAACGGGCCAAATGGCAAAGCCGTCTTGCCATGGAATTTTCGTGTCCAGATCATAACACCGATCCCCACCAGTGACCCACTGACCGAAGCGATCAAAATAACCGGAAAGATCGCCTCATAGCCCAGCCACCCGCCGATGCCGGCCAGAAGTTTAACATCACCAAACCCCATCCCGACCTCGTGGCGCAGGAACCAGTAGGCCCAGGCCACAATATAGAGAATGCCGCCCCCCAGTAAAACTCCCCCCAGAGAGCTGCGCCAGCCCAAATCCGGGTGCAAGGCCACCACGATAGGGGCGGTCACAATCAGGCCTAAACTGAGCACGTCGGGAATGATCAGCAATTTTAGATCGATCACCGATGCAACCAGGAGCACACAACAAAAAACAAGGGCATGCAAGAATCGCCACGCTTCTGGTTGATTCAACAAAATAGGACGGGGCATCCCTGCCTCGCCCTGGCGCGCAAACTCCAGGCCCCCTCCAACATCAATGAATGGAAAACGCATGGCAACGTATACAAACAACAGGGCAGTGACAAATTCGACCAGCGGATATTGCCAGGATATCTTGGCGCCACAGCAACGGGCGCGGCCGCGCAGCACAACAAAACCCAAAATCGGTATATTGAGGTACCAAGGAATGAGCGCGTCGCAAGCCGGACAATGGGATCGGGCTTTTCTGAAAAAGGTGCCATCTGGAAGGCGCAGAATACAGACATTAAGGAAGCTGCCAGTGACCAGCCCGAACATCAGCGCGATTAACATGACAGGGCCAATGATTGTCACAGGGGTCAAGTGAAGATTACCTTAAATATTATCGGTGTTTATCCCGGCAAGTTCATCTATGATCCTATCAGCAACTCGCGAACTCGCAAACGGCGAAACGCCCTCACGTGGAGCACTTGGAAGGCTTGAAACCCATCGACTTGGACAAACTTGAATGGCCCATGCTGGTCGAAACCCTTGCTGCCTTCAGCCAGACGGACGACGGGCAGACCCTTTGCCTTGAACTCCAGCCAAATCTAGAACGGCCGGAAATCGAACGTCGCTGGGCCGACACCACGTCCATCAAGGACATTGTTCGCCAGGGGTATCGCGCCCCCATCGGCGACCTGCCGCTGATGCGCCGCATTTTCAAGGCCCTGGGCCTTGGGCAAATCCTTGGCGGCATCGAATTGCGGCAGGTTTTGCAACTTCTGACAGCGATTCAAAAGGTCCACGGTTTCTGCGTCAGTTTTGCCAGCAAGAGCGAAACCCTGGCTCGCCTCAAAGGCCAGATCTATCCGATCCCCAAACTGATGACTGCCATCGACAGGGCAGTCAGCCCGGATGGCTCACTACTTGATGATGCCTCACCGGAACTGGCATCAATCCGGCGCAAAAAGGTCACCCTAGCAAAGCGCATCGAAGACCAGATCAAAAAAGTTCTGCGTGAAGCCAGCGTCGAGCAATACCTGCAAGATGATTTTTTTACGGTTCGCAATGAACGTTATGTCGTTCCGATCCGCCTTGATGGCCGTGGGCGTGTGTCGGGAACGATCATCGATACGTCCGACAGTGGCCAGACTCTATTTCTTGAGCCCTCTAGTGTTGCGCCGCTCAACGCCGAATGGCTGGAAAACCAATTGGCCGAAAAGTTGGAAATTTTGCAGATTTTCAAGAATTTGAGCAGCCTAGCCGCAACCGAGCTGGACACCCTGCGCGTTGACTACGATGAACTGGTGCAATTGGATTTCCTGACAGCCCAGGCGGGCCTTGCGATTCAATTGGATGCAAATCCAGTTGAGTTGGTCGATCACCCAATCATCGACCTCCGGTCTGCACGGCATCCTTTGATCAGAAAGGCCCCAGAACAGGCTGCCCCTGTATTTGATGGCAAAGACGAAAATAGAAACGGGCCGAACGCGCCGAACGCGCCGGGCGCGCCGGGCGCTCTAGAGACCCCCGCGCCAGCACTGACTAAATTGAGAAATACGGCTGTTGCTAACACTGTCAGCCTGACCGGCACCCAATGTTGCCTGATCATCTCGGGGCCCAACGCCGGAGGCAAGACGGTTGTCTTGAAAACCGTCGGTATGGTGCATCTGATGGCCAAGGCTGGACTTCTCATCCCCGCAGACCGGACTTCGAAACTCTATTTGTTTGAAAATATTTTTCTGGAACTTGGCGACTCGCAAAATCTTGCCGCCAGCCTCTCAACATTTTCCGGTCATGTTCTTGGTTTAAAACCAATCCTTGAAAAAGCCGGAAACGAAGACCTCGTTCTGCTGGACGAACTTGCCGTCGGCACCGAACCCCAAACCGGATCAGCCTTAGCCCAGGCTGTTTTAGAAACCTTGGCGACACGTGGCACCATGACCCTGGCAACGACACACTACGACAGCCTGAAGGGTTTAGCCGATGGCGGTGGCGCCCCAAAAGATCGTGAAGACGGGCATCAAGAAGTCCGCCAAAAAGATCCCCAGGAAAATCATCAGCTCGCCTGCAAATTCCGCAACGGCTCCATGGAATATTTGCTCAAGACGATGCGTCCCACCTACAAACTGATCCTCGATGTCCCCGGCCAAAGTTACGGCCTCGAAGTCGCCAGTCAAATTGGCCTGCCGGCCTCGGTGATTGAACGCGCCAAACAACTGCGCGGAACGAGTGCCTCGACCATGGAAAATGCCGTCAACCAATTGCTGCTGGCCCGCGAGGAAACCGAAAATACGCGGCTCACATTGCGCCGCAAAGAACTTGCGGTCGAAGAGTCTCAATCGCGCCTCGACAGTGAGCGCAAGGCACTGGAAGAAGCCCGCCGCGAGGCCTCGCGCAATGCGGCTGTCAATCAAGAGGCCGAGCTGGACGAAATGCGTCACAGCGTGCAGGACCTGCAAGATCAACTGAAAGCAGCGCTGAAGGCACTGCGCAAGGCTGAATCAAGCGGCATTTTGCATGCCATGGATGCCGCGGCGATTTTGACGACATCGTCGGGTGACAAGTTGCGCCAGTTTGATCAGAAAAGTCGCGAGATTCTTGCGCGTGGCCGTGAGGGCGAAGTCCTTCCGGGGCGAACCGTGAATCCGGGCGAGGTTCTTCGCGCGGGTCAAAAAGTTTTTGTTGTTCCATTGCGCAAGGAAGGCCAGATCCTGAAATCTGCAGATGGCGACTCTTCCCCCGCGGAAGTTCAAGTCGGCTTGGTGAAGCTCCGGGTGTCCGCTCATGATCTGCGCATTATGGCGGAAATGGTGGCAACGGATAACAGCAGCAAGTCATTGCAACGCGGCAAATCACAAACGCCACCAAAGCTACGGCCATTTAATCCACCCCCCGAGATTCCGCCGCTGGTCATGCAAACGCCGACCAACACATTGGATTTGCGTGGCATGGACTCCGAAACCGGTGTCACCAAAACCCTCGACTTTATCGACAAAGCATTGCTACGCGGCGAGGGTGCCGTGGTGATTGTCCATGGACATGGCACTGATAAATTGAAAAATGCGATCCGCAAATCCCTTCGCGGCGATTGCCCTTACAACATCGCTTTGCGGGCTGGTGAAAAACAAGAAGGTGGCGACGGCGTTACGATCGTTGCCTTGAAGGGGTGAAGGTGAGGAATTGTTTCTTCTCCATCCTTTGCATTGTCATTAGCGGCAATAGGGTCGTTAGCGTTATCGGCGTTATCGGTGTCCTCTTTCTGGCATCTCCCACTTTGGCTTGCCCAGAAACACCCTCCAGCCGGGAGATCATGAAGTTGTTTTCAGACGCCAGCGAAGTTACCGCCCTACAGTTCATCAAAGTCGAAAAAGAGGCGTCTGCGACCCACTCATGGCGCTTCAAAGTATCGGCCTCGCTGAAATCTGCGCCAAAATTACCCGACGCTCCCATCTCCCCAAGTCAGGCCAAATCTGGCACTATCAGTTTTTTCACCAAACCAGACCAGGAAGCTCTCGGAGCACTGAAGTTCAATGATCGCTTTTTGACGTTCAGCACCGACAAGTCACCGGACCTGGGGACGGCTTTGAAAACGCATTTTTTAAACCCGGCAGAAACCACGCTTGATTTTTGCATGATTCGCTCCTCTGTCTATTTGGAGGACTTTATCAAACGCACGGCAGGCACAAAATCGGTCCGAGATGGCACCTGCCAAATCCAGCTGAAAACCCTTGAGTCCCTGCCAACCATCAAAGATGCATTCAGTTTCCGATGCGAAAATCCCGAGCTTGATAAGCGTCGCCTGATTCTGCTTGCCAATGCCTTTGCCAGGGCGAAGCGCTATGGCAATGCCGTCACGGCACTTGAGTTATCCAATGGAACCCTCAACGCCAGCACATTAGCGATTGCCCTCGATTGGGCTGATGAATGGGAAGCCAAGGACGACCGTGCCGCAAAAAGATTTGTCGAACGAATCATGAGCAGAGATCTGCGCCAGCACTTTGAAAAGTCCAATCAAATGCTCGCCACCACAGACATCCTCGCTAATAAAAAGCGTTACTCACGCCTGCGCGACACTGACTGGTTTGATCTGCTGGTCACATCTTGGACGGCCAAAGAAACACCAATGGCTCCAAAAAAACTAATTCGACCTGCCCAAAAAAAATAAGGCGACAATTTTGAATTTGCTTCAATTGACAAATGGCACCAAGTCTTATGGCATAAAGACGCTTTTCGCCAACGCCACATTCAGCATCAATCAAAACGAGCGCGTTGGCGTCATCGGCCCGAACGGTGCCGGGAAATCGACTCTGTTCCGAATCATCACGGGGGATGAAACCCTCGACAGCGGAAATCTTGTCAAGAAAACCAACCTGCGCCTGGCAATCTTGCGCCAAGACCAGCAACTGCCGCTGGAGCTAACAGGACTGGCTTACATCCAGGAGCACTCGGGTGCGCAGATCTGGGAAATCACGGGGATTTTAGATGCCTTGGCTTTGCCGGAATTCATGGTGGAACGCCCCCTCGGGGAACTCTCTGGCGGCTACCGGATGCGCGTCCAACTTTGCGCCTTGCTCGCCGCCAAGCCAGACCTTCTTTTGCTGGACGAGCCAACAAACTACTTGGACGTCCAAACCCTGATCGTCTTGGAAAACCTGCTGATCAAACTGGACTGCACATTCCTGCTCATTTCTCACGATCGCGAATTTCTGCGGCGCACGACGGATCATATCCTTGAGGTCGAAGAGGGCGACATCATCAAGTACCCGGGCTCGATTGACGATTATTTCGAACAAAAATCATTACTCCGCGAGCAACTTCAAAAGACTTCCCGTGGCGTTGAGGCCAAAAAACAAACCATCCGTGATTTTGCCGCGCGGTTTGGCGCGAAGGCCAGCAAGGCCCGCGCGGCACAGAGCCGCCTCAAGCAACTCGATAAAATGGAATCGATCGACATCAAACCCCTCCCGGCCATGGCTAGGGTCAGCATTCCGCAGCCAACTACTCCGGGGCGGATTGATGTTATCGCACGAAACCTCGCTCTTGGTTATGGTGAGCGAACCATCATCAAAAACACATCCTTCGAAATAACGTCGGGGGATAAAGTTGCCATTGTCGGCGAAAACGGTGCCGGCAAATCCACCCTCGTGAGAGCCATCGCCGGGCGCCTCGACATCCAGTCGGGGTCGCTCAATTCGAGCGCTTCCGTCCGCAGCGCCTATTATGCTCAACATGTTGCCGCGGAACTGCCGAATGCGTCGACCATCATCGATGTGCTTCTGGACGCCGCGCCCCACAGCGCCCCTCGCCAACAAATACTGGACCTTGCGGGGAGTTTGCTGTTCTCCGGGGATGACGTCAAAAAACGCATCAGCAATCTTTCGGGAGGGGAGAAAGCTCGGGTCGCCCTGGGAAAAATCTTGCTCAGCGGCAGCAACCTTTTGATCCTTGATGAGCCCACGAACCATCTGGATTTTTATACGGTCGAAGCTTTAGCACATAGCCTTCACATGTTCAGAGGCAACGTTATTTTTGTCAGCCACGACCAAACGTTTGTGAAAATGGTTGCCACAAAAATCATCGAAGTCCGCGATGGCTACGCCCATATTTTTCACGGATCCTACGACGACTACATTTGGAGCCTGCGCCGGGGCAGCATGCGTCATGATATTGATACGCCAAAAATTGCCGCTGGGACCAACCAAGTGTCGACGGAGGCAAACCATGCAGCCAAGGCTTTGCCCAGCCACCGCGAGGACCGAGATCGGCAGAAACAAGCGGCAAACCAGCGCCGACGTCTGGAGAGACGCAACCAAGAAATCGAATCCCGGCTGGGGAAACTTCAGTCCGATCAGGATCGCATTTCCGCGGAACTTTCCGTGGCGCCATCGAATCAGGATTTAATCGGTAGACTCGGAGCCATTGCCACTGAAATGCAAAATCTCGAAACCGAATGGATCGACATCTTGTCACAGTTGTCCTAATGCCCGTATGGTGGGCTGCCGTTAAAATGAGCCGGAACATCGCACCGTTAATGTTCGTTAATGTCCCCCGTCGCCAGTGACTCCATTACCCTCAGCACTAGGGGCTTGCTGTCCTGGGGCAACGGTGACCGCATCAAAAAATAAAATATTCGGACACTGTCCACTGGTGCACATCATTTGCGGCGCAGGTGTTCCATCGGCCCCGGATGTTTTTCTCATGAGCCAGCTATGCCCCATGAAATCAACTGTGATTTCTGTGGGACCAGGCATGAATGATTTAGCATTGGACTCGACTGTCGGTTTGCAGCCGATGATTCCGGCGATTCCAACGGCCGTTAATATTACCAAAAAGCGCATCTCACTCGCCCCCCATAAATTCCACCAAAATACCCGCTAGAGATCCTTCGGCACTAATTTCTATGAAATGAGAGATGATGCCGCATTAATAGACTAAGCGCCCTTAATCATTGAAGAAAATTCACTCCCGTCCACCACAAAAAATAGAGGGAATGAAGTCGCTGAAAAATGTCAGTTTCCACATTGCACGTCCGCGATTTAGGACACGTTAAATCATCGTACATGTCTCGCCATGTTAGGTTTTTTCTACAAAAGTGATGACCGAGGGGGATTCACGAAAGTGATCCCCCGCAGCCTCCAAGATGTCGCCGATGGAATACCAGCGCTTGAGATATTGCTGCACACGACGTTCCCGTGCGGCGGTGTCCTCGCTGCCGACGAACCCTTCGCAAAACTCCGCGCGCAAGGCCTTCTCTCTCACTACCCGCGCCTCCCGAACAGCTACGTCCTTCACCGGCAAAAGCTTCGTCACCGCGTCGTTCGTTATGATTTTACCCGCAAAGTTATCCGCGTTGACAACCTCTTCGGCGAGGTGCTTGCGAAGCTTTCTGCTGGCAGCTTGCCGAAAATAACCCAAATAGGAATTGAGCGCCGAGCATACGGCGCCAGGATCAACCAAAGTCTTGTCTGCGTTTTGGTAGCCTCTGATCCGGACCTTGCAGTTGTTCACGACGCGTTGCCGAACCAGCTGATGATCCGGCTTATGAAAGTAGCCAAGATGGTCGAGGCCGCGTGACAGCGGCTGAAGCACGGTTTTTTTCGGATTAAGCGTTATCTTCAGCTCGCGAGAAATAAATTCCTGCACCAGCGGGACAATACTTTTGAGCTGCTCGACGTCCTCGCCCAAAAACAAGATGTCGTCCACGTATCGCTGCCAAAAGAGAAAGCGACCCTTGAGCCGGTGCGCAATGAACTGATCGACATGATTCATGTAAATGTTTGCGAAAAACTGACTCGTCAGATTTCCGATTGGAAGACCCTTGCCCTCGGGCGCTGCGAACAAACTCTTATAGCGTGGTAGCCGCTGCCACAGATCTTTCGGAGACGTTAGCTTGAAATTCCCCCGCGTCGTTGCCCGGTGGTAGATCACCGTTTTACATAGCCACCGGTAGTGCTCGTTCTCCAAACGATGGGTTACCAAGTTGTACAAAACGTTCAGATCAATCGACGGAAAAAAATTCTGCACGTCGATCTGAAGATAAAAAAGTGGCGCGCTGCGGTGATGCTCGTAGCGGCGAATAAATTGGCGTAAATCCTCGCACGCTTTCAGCGGACCCTTGCCTGTTCGACAGGCGTAAGAGTTTGGAACGAAGCGTCGCTCCCAATACGGCGACATGTAATCGTAGATGTAATGATGCACGATCCGGTCCCGTAAATTTGCCGCAATTACCTCCCTTGATTTTGGATGTGTAACAACAAAAATGCTTGATAAACTTGGGCGATATGTCTTATTCTCTATGTCTAGAGCAAGTGCATGAATTGTCTTTTCGTAGTGAAGGTGAAACGTTTTTTTCTTCACGTGCTTCTTGTTTTTAAGACAACGGAAATAAGCTTCAA
>CANFEB010000040.1 GCA_947445775.1 Oligoflexales bacterium
GCTTGGAGCTCAGCTTGGAGCTCATTGAGTGCCGACGCCGGTTCGACCAGAGGGCGCAGGTCTTGGACGTCCTGGCGCTTGGCGGGGTCAATCCCGCGGATCAATGTCGCGTGGAGCATCGAGTTTTTGCGGGCCATGGTCTCGTAATGAACGAAGCGCGACATGCCCGTAAGGTGCACGCCAAAATCGCGCTGGATTTTTTCCGCCCAGACTTCTGGTTTTTCTAAGCCACCCGGGAAATTGAAGGCTAGGATGTGGGCGTTGGCCGCAAGAAAACGGTTTTTGAGTTCCGTCTCAAACCCGTTGATGACCGAGAGAACGACGATCATGGCCGCCACGCCAATGGCAACCCCGCCGATGGAAAGGGCAGTGATCCAGGAGAAAAAGCGGTTTTCTCGGCTGGACTTTAGATATCTGGTGGCGACAAAGACGGCGGTTCTCATTGGAAAGGAGAGTAGCTGGAAGACGTTCGGCGGTCAAAGCACTCTGTGCGCTTTTTGTCAGAAAGCGCTCTGAGATGACGGGGGGCACAGGACGTGCTATGAACGGCGGTTCCGATGGCAACGCAAAAGGCAGTACCAAGATTGAGGCTAGTTTTGACTATGTTCCGGATGATGTTGACCGCGCTACTTTGCCTTTTCGGAGGGGTGACTTTTGGCGCCAAGCGGCCGGCACAACCACCTGCCCGCCCGCTCATTCTTGTCAGCGTATATCCAGTCCAGGCCATGGTCCAGGAAATTGCCGGCGAGACATTTGATGTCAGACCGGCACTGCCCTACGGACGCAGTGAGCATGACTACGAAGCTTCTGCAAAAGATATCCGGACCCTGCGTTCAGCCGGTCTTTTATTGAT
Organism: Oligoflexales bacterium; assembly: GCA_947445775.1. GTDB lineage: Bacteria > Bdellovibrionota_B > Oligoflexia > Oligoflexales > RGVZ01 > RGVZ01. The sequence continues at coordinate 854 of CANFEB010000040.1, forward strand.
TGTGGATCAGGCAACAGATGGCTGGATGGTCCGCGCGGCTGGCAACAAAACCCCAGTTTTCGAGATTTTACCTCATGTCGCCGCCGCGACTTACGCCGACACGGTGGGTCTGGCTGCTTTGGGCAGCGCGGCTGCCAAGTCCATGCAAGGACAATGGGATCCGCACTTTTGGACCGACCCCGTCCGAATGGGCAAGGCAGCGATGGCTGTGGCCCAGCATCTGGCCGAAATGCTCGCCCCCGCCCCCGCCGCCATCACGGCAATCATGCAAAGGGCAAAAACCTTTGCCGCGAGGATGACCGGGCTAAACGCGGCGATCATTGGCGACGGGAAATCATGGCCCCGCGCCAGCGTGATTCTGGCCCACGGTTCCCTGGGATATTACGGCCGCATCACCGGCCTGAAAATTATTGGCATCCTGGAACCGGTTCCCCACGTTGAACCGACCCCGCGCCACTTGGCTGAACTCATCCAACTGGCCAAAGCAAATAAGCCTTGTGTCGTCCTGGCCGAGGAGCAAATTGATGATGCGGTCGCGCGGGCCTTGGGGCGTGAGGCCAGTGTGACGGTGGCGCGGATCAATCCATTGGGATATCCCAATGGATATCCCAAAGCCAGCAATGCCGGGGCAGGCAAAGACAACCAGGTTATCGGGGTCTACGACCGCTACCTCGTTCGATTGACTCAGGAAGTCGCCAAGGGATTTGCGAAGGAACTTTCAGGGAAATGAGTGCAGACACCAGAATGAGCGCCAACCAAAACATCGGCTCCCCAGGTTCTAGCCCCCATGCGTCCCCTGCCATAGATGTCAGGGGTATGTCCTTGGTCATCGCAGGGCGCGGAATTCTAAATGACATTAATTTTATTTTGGAGCGCGGTGAGTTTCTGTGCATTTGCGGGCCAAATGGCGCCGGCAAAACAATGCTGCTTAAAGCAATGCTTGGACTCATCCAGCCGACCTTGGGATCTGTCGCCTTGTTGGGAAAAACGCCGCGCGAGGGCCGCAAACACATTGGGTATGTACCCCAGCGTAAGAATTTTGACCGGATGTTCCCAGCCCGCGTGGTCGAAGTGATCGCTGCGCATTTGTCAGGAGCGTGGCCCCTGGTGGTTTCGCGTGACGCGCGTGACAAGGCAGCGGCAGCCCTAAGGATTGTTGGCGGAGAACATTTGTTAGAAAAAGAACTTCGCGATCTGAGTGGCGGAGAATTGCAGCGGGCGTTTTTGGCCAGAGCCTTGGTAGCAGACCCGGAAATTTTGATTTTAGATGAACCCATGGCGGGCGTTGATGCCAAAGGAATTTCCGACATCACGTCATTGCTGGACGGCTTGGCCAAGCAACGGCGACTGACCGTCGTCATGATCACCCATAGCCTGGAAGTGGTGGAACATTGCGCCACGAAAGTCATTTTCATGGAGAGCGGAAAAATTATGGCATGGGGCAACCCAGTCGACGTCCTCCACGATCCCCGGGTCCGCGAAACGGCCTTCACCGGGCATGACCATGAGCACGCGATCACCAGTGGCAGTGGTGAATACTGAGGGGCTGACAGGCTGAAAGGAGGTTTGATCGTGATCGATTTTTTTGCGGAAATTTTAGCGCAGGATTTCATGGTTCGGGCCTTGACCGGCGGCGCTCTGGTGGGGGTCGCATGCGCCATGCTCGGTGTTCTGGTTTTTCAGCGTGGCATCACCTTTGTCGGTGACGGACTGGCCCACTCGATGTTTGGCGCGGCGGGAATCGTAGCTTTATTGAATGTTGCAGTCGCTTCAAGTTCCGATTTTATTTGGACGGCCTTGCCATTAAATATTTTGGTTGGATTTGGGATGGCATGGGTGCGTCGCACCGGAAAATTGCGTGGCGATGCAGCGATCGGTATTTTATTTCCCATCATGTTTGCAGCCGGGGTCTTGTGCTTGGCATTAAGGCGCAATTCCGGTGCGCCCCCCATTAATATGGAAGCCCTGTTATTTGGCAGCGTCCTAGGCATGACCCCGGAAGACCTCGTGATCACCGCCGGAGGTGCCGTGGTGATTGCAGTGATTGCGCTCACCTGGGGGCGCAGGATTGCCTATGCCGCCTTTGATCCGGAACTGGCAGCCATGTCCGGCGTGCGCGTGGCATTGGCCGAATACGCGCTGTTTGGTTTATGCGCCGCGGTGGTGGCCTTCTCGATGCGCTTGGCCGGTGTTGTTCTGGTGAGTTCGTTGCTGGCAATTCCCGCTGGGGCGGCGTCGCTTTGGCGCGGCAGTTACGGTTGGCAATTGCTGTTTGCTTCCGTGTTTGCCTCGGCTTCTGTGAAAATTGGACTCATCCTTGCCTATTGGATCGACGTGCCCTCGGGTGCCATGATTGTTTTGACCATGGGAGCCCTGTTTTTTATCGCCACGGTGGTCCGTGCGGTCACAACCGGCTTCATGGTGGTTTGGGCTCCAAATGCCCGACGCTAAATCAAAATTGACAGATGACCTAGTCAAGTTGCGTGACCTTGCCAGCTCAGGTCCGCTGACCCTTGGCGGATTCCTCGAGGCGTTAAATGCACGGGGGCATGCATTTGTTTGCCTGATTCTGGCCATTCCCTTTTTGACTCCAATCCCGCTGCCCGGACTTTCCATTCCCTTTGGCATCATGATTGTGGTGTCAGCTGTTAGTCTGGCTGCGGGCATTCCACCGTGGATCCCCAGCAGTTGGCGGCGCAAGCAATTGCCTGCTGAGATTTTGATCAAGGCTTTGGATTTGGCATTGAAGGTATTTCGTAAGATTGAATTTCTAGTGAAGCCTCGGGGCAGGATTTTCGTGAGATTTCCTGGGGTGATGAGGCTTTCAGGGATCGCCATGGCCATATGCGGAGGGCTGCTGTCCATGCCCCTGCCGCCGGGAACGAATTTTCCACCGGCATTGGGCGTCGTGCTGGTGGCGATCGGTGTGCTCGAGGGTGATTCAATTCTGCTGGGACTTGGCTACCTGGTCGTCGCAATCAATGCTCTGGTGTTTGGGTCGGTCACTATTTTTGGTTTCGAATTTGTCGCAGCTTTGTGGCATAAGTAATCGTAATTATATCAGGAAAAAACCTTGAAGCACGTTTCTGGAAATACTGATTCCTCGGTAGGTCATCGGATCAATGGCGGAGTCTCCGAGAGGGCACTAGCATTTGCTGCCCTGGGGGTCGTCTTTGGTGACATTGGAACTTCTCCGCTCTATGCCGTGAAGGAGTGTTTCTCTGGCGCTTTTGGCCTAGAGCCAGTTCCGTCGAATATTTTTGGGATCATTTCACTCTTTTTCTGGTCCCTGCTGACGGTTGTGGTTGGAAAGTATGTGTTCAATGTGCTGCGCGCGGACAACCGGGGCGAGGGGGGCATTCTTTCCTTGATGGCCTTGGTGACGCCCCGTTTTCATCAAAAGAGCCCGTCACGAACTTCTAAAGTCATCATGTTCAGCGGGCTGATCGGGGCTTCTTTGTTGGCCGCTGATGGGACGATTACACCTGCAATTTCAGTGTTGTCAGCCATGGAAGGTCTGGAGATTGCGACACCTCTGCTTAAACCTGTGATCATTCCAGGAACTGTTGCGATTATTGTTTCGCTGTTTTTGATGCAGCGCCACGGCACTGCCCGCGTTGCGCGAATTTTTGCCCCGGCAATGGCGCTGTGGTTTGGCGTGTTGGCACTGATGGCCCTGCCTGCAATCATCGCCGAGCCTAGAATTCTAGGAGCCCTCAATCCCTTCCACGGCCTTAAACTTTTGGCGACTCACGGCTGGCACGGATTTTTGGTCCTGGGTGCCGTTGTGCTTTGTTTGACCGGAGCCGAGGCACTTTACGCCGACATGGGGCATTTTGGGCGCAAGCCGATCATCAAGGCCTGTTTGTGGGTGGCCTTGCCGTGCCTGATGATCAACTACCTCGGCCAGGGTGCGATTTTGTTGATGCGCGGCAGCGAAGCCGCCGGCAATCCCTTTTATAGTTTGGTGCCGCAGTGGGGCATTTATCCAATGGTTGTCCTATCGACTCTGGCCACGGTCATTGCCTCGCAGGCATTGATTTCCGGTTCATTTAGTTTGGCTCAGCAAGCCGTGCAGCTCGGTTACTCGCCGCGCCTGACCATCATTCATACTTCCGAAGAAACCAGAGGCCAGATCTACATTCCCGAAATTAACTATTTGCTCATGGTTGCCTGCGTCGCACTTGTCCTCTTGTTCAAGTCATCATCAGCCTTGGCGGCTGCCTACGGAATTTCCGTGATGGGGACCATGACGATAACGTCGTTCCTCATGTATTTTGTCGCGGTCAAAAAGTGGAAATGGCGCCCGGCAAAAGCCGCGTGCATGGTGGTGGTATTCCTAGGAATTGATTTGGCGTTCCTAACGGCAAACCTTCATAAGATTAGCGATGGCGGATGGTTCACCATTGTCGTCAGTGGCTTTGTGTTTACCATCATGGCGACCTGGAAACGCGGGCGAAACGCTTTGGCAAAGAAGATGGAATCCCAGTTTTCACCCCTCATGATTTTTATCGAAGAGATTCAAGGTAATCGTCCACATCGAGTCCCCGGTACGGCGGTTTTTATGACAGGAAATGCGCGGGTTGTCCCGCCGGCTCTGAGGCATCACTTTGAACACAATCAGATTCTTCACCGTCAGGTTATCCTGCTATCGATTTTGACCGAAGAAGTTCCATTCGTCCCATTGAAGGAAGCCGTCGAAGTCTTTCCCCGCGGCGAAGGGTTTTACGAAGTTATCGCCAGATTTGGTTACATGCAGAGCCCAAAAGTTGAAAAGATTTTCCGGTTGGCCAGGCTGCAAGCTGGGCTCGAAGTTGAAGAGTCCAAAACGACTTATTTCCTGGGCCGAGACATTTTATTGACGGACGGGCCAGACACGATGCCCGGATGGCGCAAAGATCTTTTCTCGTTCCTGTCACGTAATGCCTTGCCGGCGACAGCCTATTTCGGAATTCCACCCAACCGCGTGATTGAAGTTGGAATGCAGGTTTCGTTGTGACGGCAATGAGATTGGCCGCCGTGAGATTGCTTCCTGGAATTGGCACGGCCCTCGTTATTGCCATCGTAGGCACGTTCGCCGCAGATCACTTGAGTGTATTTGTGGCGGGCTTGTCGGGGATAAACCCGGCAGACAAGAATGCCCATAATCTCGTCAGCGGCATTAGCCTGGCGGTCATCGTCGGTCTTTTAGTCCGAAACACCATTGGCGTGCATGAACGGTTGCGCCCGGGAATTTCCTGGGTTTTGAAAACCGGATTAAGGGCAGGCATTGTCTTGCTCGGTTTCAAGTTGGCGCTGGGGACCACGGGCGCGATCACCGGCAAAGCCTTGCCAGTTATAATCTGCTGCATTGCTGCGGCGCTGATCTGTGTCACTTTTTTCAATAATCGCCTGCGCCTGCCCCCAAAGTTGGGCGCCTTGATTGCCGTTGGAACAAGTGTTTGTGGGATCACGGCCATCGTTGCCATGGGGCCTGCCATTGAAGCCGATGAAAACGAGACCAGTTACGCGGTGGCGTGTGTGACGATTTTTGGACTGGTGGCCCTGTTTACCTATCCGTGGTTGGCGCACCGGTATTTCGGGATGGATCCGATGCTGGCGGGAATATTTCTGGGAACCTCCATTCACGATACCTCCCAAGTGGCGGGGGCCGGAATCATCTACCAGGAGGCATTTTCAGAGCCCCTAGCCCTTCAGGCGGCAACAGTGACGAAGTTGATTCGCAATATGAGCATGGCAGTGCTCATTCCGCTGATTGCCACGAGGTATGGCCCCGTTGCGAATCATGAAAAGCGCGGATTCTCGTGGCGGCAGATGAGGGACGCCATTCCAGGATTTGTTTTGGCGTTTCTTCTGGCGGTGGTCTTGCGATCAATCGGAGACGCAGTTTTTTTAAGCGATGCGTCGAGTATTGGCGCTGGCAAGTCATGGGGGAGCAGCAGCTGGGCATCGTTTCTCGATACTGCCGGTTGGGTTTCAAAGTGGGCGCTGGCAGGGGCTCTTGCGGGGATCGGATTGAATACAGATTTTGCGAAACTAAAGAAGCTTGGATTCAAGCCCCTTTTAGTCGGATTGGTTGCCGCCACGGTCGTTGGGGGGGTGAGCTTTTTTACTTTGTCCCTACTTTACGTTTGAAGAGCAACGATGCGGCAATGGCGACCAGCAAGCTCACGGTGATGACCCCAAGGGAAATCCCTACCGGAATGTGGATGTGGTGGGCGATCAGAATTTTGATGCCGACAAAAACTAGAACGAATGAAAGTCCGTATTTCAGGTAATGAAAGAGATCCACGACCCGCGCCAAAGCAAAGTAAATCGAGCGCAGGCCGAGAATCGCAAAAATATTTGATGTGTAGACAAGAAACGGGTCGGTGGTGATCGCCAGGACGGCCGGGATTGAGTCCACAGCGAAGATCAAATCCGATACCTCCACCACCATCAAGGTCAAAAATAGCGGGGTTGCCACCCAGCGCATTCCGCCTTTAGGGCCCATTTCGTGGATAAAAAAGGCATCGCCATGAAATTGGTGGGTCAAGGGAATGATTTTACGGAAAAATCTGGCGACAGCTCCCTGGGCAGGGTCGAAGTCATCGTCTTGACCTATCGCGGCCTTGATGCCGCCGTAGATGAGGATGATGCCAAAAATATAGGTCAACCACTGGAAGCGCTGCAGGGCGGCAACTCCAACTCCGATACAAACTGCGCGCATCAGCAGGGCGCCGACGATTCCCCAAAAGAGGACCCTGTGCTGCAATCGGGGGGCGACTCGAAAGGCCGAAAAGATCAACAAAAAGACGAAGAGATTGTCCACACTCAGAGACAATTCAACAATATAGGCGGTTAAAAACGTCAGGGCGGGATCGTGACCAAGATTTAGCAGGATCACGCCGTTGAACGCGAGGGCCAGGCCAATCCAAAATGCGCTCCACGTCATCGCTTCGCGAAACTTTATTTCACGGTCACGCTTGTGGAACAGCCCAAGGTCAAGGGCCAGAAATCCCAAAATCAGGATGCCAAATAATCCGAAAAGCCAAGTTTGATTCAAGGATAATTCCCCTGGGTGTGAAAGACGCACGACTGTACATCAGAGCGGTCTGCGAGCCGAGTGGATATTCGGGTTTGCACTGAGAGCTTGTTTTTGGTCTATTGGGCGGACCAGTCCACGCTTTTTTGCGTTACGGCCAGTCGGCGTTTTGTTGGAAAATGTGCAGTTAATATCGAAGGCAATTACGAATGAACCGGTCTTTCAATGCTCGCGTACTTTGGGGACGATTTTTGCTGCGAACGGCAAGTCGTAACCTCCTGAGATCTTTGCGAAGAACTTTGATCAGCCTGCTGGCAGTCGCCAGCGCCGCCGCCGCCATGGTCGTATTTCAATCCTTCGTAAACGGGGTCAAGGAGACCTTTCGCCGTAATGTTATTACGTCGAATTATGGTCACTATCAGGTGACCAAACAGGGTTTTCGAAACAATGACAGTGACGAGCCTTTTGCCTACCAGATAACGGGGGCCGCGGCATTGCGCGACAAAATCGAAAAGGAAGTCGGGCCGCTGTCGTTTTTTGCTCAGCGTCAAATTTTTTACGGGCTCGTCAACTACAATGACCGATCGTTTGGAGGCGTAGGATTTGGGATTGAGGCCGAGGAAGAACGCCGGTTTTTGACTCTGGTGCAGGTTGAACGAGGCAAACATTTAGCTGACGGCGACGACCACTCCATATTTATTGGGTTTAAGTTAGCCCAGAGGTTGAAGGTCAATCCAGGTGACATGGTGACCGTACTTGTTACCACCAAGACCGGATCAATGAATGCCCTGGATCTGGAAATGGTTGGAACGTTCAAAACTGGAATCACTGAACTCGATCAAGGGGCCTACTTTATTCACCATCGGGTCGCCGAACAGTTGCTTCGGGTCGAGGGTGCGCCCATCGTCATGATCGGGTTCAAGGATGACAACGAGTTGCAGTACAAGACAAAACTCGAAGGTTTAGTCGCTAGTTATGATTCCACCCTAGAGGTGGCGCATTGGAATAAACTCGCCGAGTTTTTTGACAACACGATGGGCTGGGTTGAAAAGCAGGTCTTTGTTTTTCGGCTTATCATTCTCATCATCGCCACGATCAGCATTGTTACCGTTTTTATGATGGGTTTATTGGAAAGGATTGGGGAATTTGGCACCATGCGCGCCATTGGAACCCACCGCCATTCGGTTGCGATCATGATCTTTTTTGAATCGTTGCTGCAGTCGACCCTGGGAAGTTTGATCGGCGTTGGAATCGGCATGTTGATCGTCACGGTGGCGCTGTCCAAGGGCGTTACGATGCCGCCGCCGCCGCTGATGTCCGTGCCATTTCATGTGGCGTTTAAAATTCCGTGGGCCAATATTCCGTGGACCTTGACTTTGTGTGTGTTGGTTGCGGGTGGGGCGGGTGTCCTTCCGGCATTGCGCATGGCACGCATCAGGATTGTGGAGGCGCTGGGTCGCAATGTCTGACATTTACCATCTAGATAACGTCACGAAGACTTACATGGTCGGGAAAGTTCCGGTCGATGCATTGGCTGGCTTGACCTTAACGATTCGCAAGGGCGAGTTTGCGGCATTGCAGGGGCCGTCTGGAAGTGGCAAATCCACGCTGCTGAACGTGGTCGGCCTGATCGAAAAGCCAACAACTGGCTCAGTCCAGTTTCGCGGTCAGGATGTGACCCAGGCGAACGAAGGGCGTTTGACGGACCTGAGGCAGGAATGCATCGGTTTTATTTTCCAAAATTTCAATTTGATTCCCGTCCTTTCAGCGCTGGAAAATGTGGAATATACCCTCTATCTGGAGCAGCGTTATACCCAAGCTGAAGTCCGGGAGCGGGCCAAAGTGGCTATTAAAAGTGTCGGATTGGAAAGATTTGCCGCCCACCGGCCGGCGGAACTGAGCGGCGGCCAACGTCAGCGCGTCGCCATTGCCAGGGCTTTGGTCAAGGATCCACAAATCATCATCGCGGATGAGCCAACGGCGAATTTGGATTCAAAGACCGCAAGTCAAATTCTTGATTTGATGAAGCACCTCAACAGTGAACTGCATACGACCATTCTCGTGGCCACGCATGATCAGGCAATTGCCGACATGGCCGGGAGGATCATCAAGATCAAAGACGGGAGAATCGATGAAGGCTGAACAGAATCTTGGGTGGCAAAAAATCTGCAGCGCATTGCTGGCGCTAGCGGTCATTTGGACAAGTGGAGTATCAAAATCTGCAATGGCAGCAGGGCAGACTGACCCTAAGGTGATTCTGGAAAAGGCCGAAGTTATTCGCAACCCAACGGGTGATTATACGGTCGAAGTCGAACTGGCCGACACCAAAGATGGCAAAACCGATAAAAGAAATTACGAAACCTTGGTCAAGGGGCGAGACAAAGCCTTGGTCAAGTTTATTACGCCTAGGTCAGAGTCTGGGACCAGGGTGCTAATGAGCGGGCCTGACATGTATGTCTTCGTGCCGACGTCAGCTAAGCCGGTGCGGATTTCCGCGAACCAGAAGCTCACGGGTAATGCTGCTTATGGAGATATCGCCAGGCTGTCGTTTATCGGGAATTATTCGGCGAAATACAAAGCCTTGGAAAAGGTCGGAGGCAAGGATTCGCATGTTTTGGAGCTTGATTCTATTCCAGACCGGCCAGTCACCTACGACAAAATCGAGTATTGGGTGGATGCCAAAACCATGCGCCCCGTCAAGGTCGTGTACATGACCCAAAGTGGCAAGGCGATCCGTGAGGGGACTTTTGAAGATTTCGGGGACGTTTTTGGATTGGAGCGGCCGCGCACTTTTATCCTCAAAAACTTGCTAAAGAGCGGTCATTTGACGAAATTGAAATTCAAAAATCCGCAACAGAAATCATTTCCGGCGCTGATGTTTGAAAAACAAAATCTTGGACGGAACTGAAGTGCCCTCGCTGCGACATACCAACGGAGCTGTGTTGCGCAGGTTCGTCCGGAATTTTATGGCGCTGATATTTGCCGGCGGATTATTTCATGTGGCGTTTGTCACTGACGTCGGAATGGCAAAGGTGGACTTGCAGGGAAGGGCTTCCCAGACGGCTCGTTTTTTTCTTGATGATAAACGCCTGCGCCATCAAATCACTGAAGTCGGATTACGCCAGGTCGCTGACGTCAGCGAAGGTGTGACGACGGTGGTTGATGGGCGCTTACGCTACGATTCGGCACTTTTTCCGACACCCACAATCAAGTTTCGCAATTACTCTAAGGAAGTCCGCGAGGACGAGGGGTTCGAGGCCGACACGCGGCAGGTCTATGTCGATTGGCTCACTGAAAATTGGGCGATGAAAATCGGGCGCATTCAGTTTGATTGGATGGAATCACTTTCGCCGCGGACCAGTGATGCAGTGACAGCACTTGATTTACGCTACGGCGGATTTGACAGCGCGGCGCAGATTATTGAGCCAGTTGAGGCATTTTCGGCCAATACCTCTGTTGGAATTGGCAGCGTTGAATTCATGCTGGTGCCACGAGGCAAGCACCATCGCCTGCCGAAGGGCGAAAATGGGTACGGATATCGCGAGAAGGTCAACGGATTGCTGGCTGGTGTGAGCCGGGTTTTGATTGCTTCTGGGCTGGAGGGCACGGTCAAACAGCAGCTTGTTTCCGGGGCAATTCCGCGGGGAGTGAACGAGGGCGAAATGGGAGCTCGATTTTTGAGCAGCGCTGGCGGCGTGGATTTTTCTGCGTTTGCATGGCGTGGCCATCAGCGGACTCCCTCGTTGGGTTTGACGCTGGTTGAATCGGCAGAGTCTACGGAGCAGTCGCCGTTCTGGGAACTGGATGCGACCGAAAATTTTCCGCGAATGAATAGTTATGGCGCATTTGCCTCCTATGGCGGAAATGCCTTTGTTTTGAGGGCTTTTAGCCTTTATGAACCTGGGCGTGCGCCTAGTCTGGTGGTCGAAAACGAATTGGCGTCAATTCTCGTTTTGGCGTCCGGTGATACGTCACAGTTTTTAGGTGATTCCTCCTATCGTCGTGGAGCCATTGAGGATCGTTTGCGGTCTGGCGGTGGTTTTGACTATGTTTTTTCAAAGCATTTGAAGTTGTACTCGGAAGGGTATGCGACGGCTTCTCGTGTGACCGGAAAAAATCCAGCGGGAACTGCAGTGAATGAAACGTCCTGGGATTACACCGGGACTCTGAGGCTGACCAACGAGTCTTTCGAGGATTGGTTCATCAGCTGTGATTCTACGATAACGGGGCCAGAACGGTCCTGGCTGATAAATCCGGACGTGACGCTGGGGTGGGGCGGATCCGAGAATTCTGACAACTCGAGGAATTCGTGGAAAATATCTGTTGGCGGATGGTTCGTCGAATCTAATTCTGAAAAGTCTGCTTTGCGGATTCTGCGCGGAGCGAGGCAGGCATACATGCGCCTTGCCACTTGGTTTTAATTTGAACGGGCCTCAAGAGGACGGAAAAGACGAGATCCTTCGCATTCACTCAGGATGACGGGGTGGCGGCGCGTTTCAGGCGGTCGTTGATCGCAAAGGCCAGGCCAGTTTCGTTGGGGCATGGCTCGGCAATAATGCACGATAGAGTTTCCTCGTCATCCAATTTGCGCATCGCGGCAAAAAGATTGCGGGCTGCTTCAATCATGTCTCCCTTTGGGCTGAGGGATTCAACATGAACAGGAAGTCCGAGGGCGCTTTCGAGCCCCCTCTTGTGCACGGCTGGGCTACCTGACGTGACGAGATAGCCGACCTTCAGTGCATCTGGACAGAAACGCCTAAGGGCATTCTTAATTCCTTCGATGTTTGCGGCATCCATTTTTGAGAGGCGCGCGCTGGTGCCTGCAGCAATCAGCAACATGGGTTTGCGCGGTGCATAATGATTTTCCAGCATTCCCGGCGCCTGAATCGAGTTCACGTGTCCGGCAGCAATGGTCTGAATTTGGATTGCATCCGCATTTGACTTGAGTTCATAGGCGAGCGCCGCACGTAGGGCTTCGACGCTGACTCCGCCGGGGCGAAGCACGGTTAAAGACCCGTTACTTTCAACCGCCACAATGGTCGATTCCACTCCGACATCGCAGCGACCACCGTCAAGCACTGCTGGTATCCGTCCGTCCAATTCTGCAATGACATGATCCGCCGTGGTCGGGCTGATCCGCCCGAACCGGTTCGCGCTGGGGGCCGCCAACGGTTGACCAAGACGCTGTAAGACAACCTGGGCGACGGGATGATCGGGCATTCGCACGCCGACAGTCCCAAGGCCGCTGGTAACGATGTCTGGAATTTTATCCGATTTCGGGGCGACGATGGTCAACGGGCCGGGCCAAAATGCCCGGATCAGAGAGTCGATGACCAATTGTTGATGCGGGCCAATTTTGTTGGGGGAAAAAATATCCGCCTCGATCAATTCAGCGCAAGAATGCCACGCACGCGGAACGTGGACGATCAACGGGTCAAACGCAGGGCGTTCCTTTGCAGCGAATATTTCCGCAGCGGCATTGGCATCAAGGGCTAGTGCAGCAAGCCCATAAACAGTCTCGGTTGGAATGGCCACGAGCTGGCCAGATTTCAGCAGGGCAATGGCCCGGTCGATTCCATAGGCATCAGAAAAAAGTTTTTCGGTTTTGAGGGTCATCTCACCGCGCTGTTTATGGTGATGGCAACGCCATTTGAACCGAGACGAACTTCCGTGGCCTCGCCGGTGAGATCGCCCGGCTGGTCCATGCCGCCATTTCCGTCCGTGTCCAGTCGGGCCTTAATGGTGAAGCTTTCCGGCATGCCGCCCGCTACTGCGCCTGGCATCATGGTCATGGTCTCCGGAGTCAGCACAAAGTCGAGGATCTTGCCTTGAGGATGGGCCAATGCGTCGGCAGCGACATTAAACCGCGCCGCGCCAAGTGGCATCCGAGCACCGTTGCCGGGCAGGGCGACGACATACAAGGTACGAATTCCCTTGGCCGAGGCGATCAGTTCCGGCGCAATGCTGACACTTCCAGAGGCGTAAAGCGGCGACTGTTGGCCGGTCATGAAGGCTGCTGAAATTGCCAGAGCAACGACGGCAACCGCGCCGGCGACGATAAAAGGGAGTTTGGATTTCTTGGGCATGTGAGACACCTTCTATTAATGTTTGCAGCCCGAACCGCAAGCGTGGGCTGGCTTAGCCGGGGCCTCAGATGCCGTTGCGCGATCGACAGATGGCTTGCCTCCACCGGAGGCCGCCCCGACAGATACTTGGCTCATCATCTTTTGCAACTCGCATTTGTTGCTGGTGCAGTCCTCGCCCCGGGTTGGCGTGGGGTCCGACATCCGCGCGTGAACCTCAAAGAATTTGTCGCAAGTAGCGCATTTATATGCATAAATCGGCATATTTTTTGAATCGTCCTAGCGTTGCAAGGGTCAACCGCCGCATGCTACCTGAAAGCTCATCGGGACGGAAGCCCTCTAAAACGACTCTGTTTCGGGTATGATTACTACAGCAACCAACAAGCAATTTTTTTCGGAGGACTCATGCGAGCTCAATTTTCCAATATCGTCAGATCCGTGGCATTCGCAGTGGCAATGGTTTCGACCAGCCTTCAGGCTTCGCCGGTCGGTGAGGTAGCCCATTACGATCTTGATAGAAGTTCTGCGCGAACCACCAGTATGATCCTGAGTGGCAAGGTCGACGTCAGCGTGGATGCCTATGTCCCTGGGCATAAGTCCGGCCCAGCCTACGAATCAAGCATGACCTATGACTTTAATATCCAGATGGTTGGCCGCAAGACCGGCACCAATAAGGTCATGGTGCCAGCCGAGTATTTCACGCCGGAATTCATGCAAAGCCTGCGCACCAATGGTTCTTATGTTGGGGCCGATTTCAAAGTTCGTCATGAAGGTTATGTTGATGCTCGCAACATGGATGGAAACTTCTATCCGCATTGCGACAAGATCCTGATTTACGATGTGAAAACCTCGGCTCTGCAAGGTGGGTTTAGCGGCATGTTTAACCTCGCCCATGATCTGATTGCCATGGCGGCCAAATCTGAGATTGGCACCGAAGAGGACGTTGAGGACCTTCAGATTCGCGCAGCGATTTTTGCAGGCGTGCCAGTTCTTGGCGCGGTGAAGCTGGATGTAAGCGGTATAGTCAGCGGATTCAGCTTCAAGGCTGGCGCAGATATCAAGACAGCAGCTGACGAAGAGTGAGCCGCCAGGCCTTTTGGTCAAGGCTGGAAATCAATTCGTTTTCAATTGCCTCGACTGGTAGCCAGTCGGGGTTTTCTTTCGTCATGTGCGCCAAGGGGCTGATTTTTTTTGAGCAAAAACTCACCTGTAGAATTTGAACATCCGCCGTGATCCTGTGCCTAGTAATTGAATGGCGGAAGGATCCAGCAAATTCAGCGCAAGGATCAACCAACTCACTGTACCAGAACCCCCGGCTGCCCTTCAGAAAACGCTGCCCAGCCCCACGCCGAAACAAGGCTACTTCAAGTTCATTTTTGGGGTTGCGCCGGACGGCGACAATCATGCGCAAGCGGACATCCTGATATTCAGGGCGGATTTTCGGCGCCGGAGCCAGATGCTGGCTTTTTGACTTCCTGGATATGCAACCGGACGCCAAGGGGCAAGTGCCGCAGTTCGGACTTGTGGGCGTGCAGACACGCTGACCTAGTTCCATCATGGCCTGATTGAAATCCCCAGGGCGTGACATGGCGCCGGAATTCTTAAGCATGCCTTCAACCATCTTGCGATACCGTGGCTTTAGCGCGGGCAGGTTGGGCGCTTGACGGATGTCGGCCAAACGGCAAAGGACTCGCTCAACGTTTCCGTCGATGACCGGAACGGGAATATCAAAGGCGATGCTGCCAATCGCAGCCGACGTGTATTCACCGACTCCCGGCAGGGCCCTCCAAGCGTCTTGGGTTTGGGGCCAAGCTGGCGTGTCCTGGGGAGAGGCCTCGGCAATGATTTTGGCCGCCCGGTGCAACATGCCAAAGCGACGGTAATAGCCGAGCCCTTTTACGACGGGACGGAGATCATCCTCGGTCGCGCGGGCCAAGGTGAAAACATCGGGGAACTTTTCCAGGAATCGTTGATAGGCAGGGATCACAACTGCAATCAGCGTCTGCTGAAGCATGACTTCGCTGATCCACGTCCGGTAGGGATCACGCAAACTGGCCCGGTCCAACCGCCAAGGCAAAGAGCGCTTGTTTTGGTCGTACCAGGCCAGAAGCTTCATAGATGGCCTTATTAGTTGACGGCTGGCTCGTGTGAGTTGCCGGTCGCCTTGCCGCGTTTCATGGTCGGGCGCGTGCGGGCAGGAGCCTTGCGGGATTTCGCAGTGGTTTTACCTGCGGCTTTTCTTTTGGTTTTGACGCCTAGTTTTGCACGAACGGTCTTTTCGATCGCATCGACGTTGATGCCTGCTTTTTTCGCGCTTTTGCGCAGGTCAGACACGACCCTGGACACTTGTGGCTCGAACTTTTTGAGGCGCATTTCGACCATTTTTTCAATTTGCTTGCCGGTAGCCTTCAAGGACTTCTTGTTGGTCACCGTGCGCAGTTTTTTGACCAGATCGTCACCTTCCTGCTTCAGAGTTTTTTGTAGGTGAGCCAATTCTTTTTGCAATTTTCCAACGAAATCTTTCATGGAGATCTCCCCTTTCAGGATTAAAAAACATTTCTGAGCTTTGAAACTAAGGTTGATCGGCCTCAGCGTCAAGGCCGTGACTACTTCAAATTGAATGCAGGTGCTCGTTTTTCAAGGAATGCTTTCATTCCTTCGCTGGCTTCCCCAACAGACCAACACCGGGCAAAAGCACTGGCCTCGGCTTGCAAACCGGCGGCCAGATTGATGTTCAGGCTGTCCCGAACCAATCTTTTACAGGTGCGAACGGCATCCGGGCCGGCAGCAAGGATTGCATCCAGCAAGGTTTCGGTTTCTGTATCGAGATTTTCTGGGTCGACCATTCGTGAAACCAACCCTGCGTGAAATGCTTCTTCGGCTTTCAGGGTCCGTCCCCGGCCTGAACAGATCATGTCCAATGCAACAGGCAGGCCAACGCGGCGGGCAAGGCGTTGCGTGCCGCCGAAGCCCGGAATCAGGCCGAGATTCACTTCCGGTTGTCCAAACTTGGCGTTGCTGGCAGCAATCAAAATGTCGCAAGCCATGGCCAGTTCGCAGCCACCGCCAAGGGCAAAGCCCCGCACTTTGGCGATCACGATTTGCGGCATGGACTCGATTAGGATTGTGACCTCTTGTCCGAGAAGGGCGAAACGGCGCGCCTCAGATTCGTCAAGATTTTGCATTTGGGCGATGTCTGCTCCGGCGATAAACGCCTTTTCCCCGGCACCTTCGATGGTAACAACCCTGATTGCTGGCGTGGCATCGATGCTGGTCAGGGCCGCTTTTAGCTCCTCAAGAACCTTGCGGTTCAAAGCATTCAAGGCGGCCGGACGGTTGATAACCAGGCGGGCCACGGTTCCATTGCGGGTTGATTCGACAATGATAGTTTCGTAATGGTTGTGCACGCAGGCCCCGTTATGAATTCAATTAGTATTTATACACGCCGCGTTTGGCTTTACGTCCAAGCCAGCCAGCCTCGACATGCTTGACCAAGAGAGGGGACGGGCGGTAGCGAGGATCCCCAAGTCCGTCGTGGAGCACGCGCATGATGGCAAGGCAGGTGTCCAGACCAATGAAATCGGCCAAGGTCAATGGCCCCATAGGCTGATTGGTGCCGAGTTTCATGCCCTTGTCGATGTCTTCCGCCGAAGCCACGCCTTCCATGAGGGCATTAAACGCCTCGTTGATCATCGGCATCAGGATACGGTTGACGACAAATCCAGGGTAGTCCGCGCTGCGTGAGGTTTCCTTGCCCAGGCCATGAGCCAAATCAAGGATGCGTTGGGTGGTTTCTTCCGTGGTGGTCATGCCCGGAATGATTTCTACCAGTTTCATTAATGGAACCGGGTTCATGAAGTGCATGCCGATGAACTGACCCGGGCGACTGGTGGCAGATCCAAGGCGGGTGATGGGAATGGAAGAAGTGTTGCTGGCAAAAATAGTGGCCGCAGGGGCAATCTTGTCGAGTTTTTGGAAGACCTCGATTTTGACCCGTTCGTTTTCCGTGATGGCCTCGATGATCAGGTCGCAGTCGGCAAGGGCTTGTAATTCATTTTTGAAGCTAAGGGCCTTCAGGGCCCGCTCGCGAGTGGGCGCGTCAATGAGGTTTTTGGCGGTCAATTTTTCCAGGGAAGCCTCAATGCCGGATTTAGCCTTGTGGAGCTGGTTGTCGCTGACATCTGCCAGAATGGTCTGAAGTCCATGGGTCGCACAGACTTGGGCGATGCCCGCGCCCATCTGACCGCCACCGATTACGCCAATTGTCTTGAATCCTGCTATTTCAATTCCCATGTCGATACACCTCGTGCAAAAATCTTCGGGAATCTTAGATGAATAGGCCCGAAATGCAACACAATCGCCACAATTCCCATAATCGCGACATTCGCAGCATGCCAGCAAACGCCGAGGTTCTGGATGCCCGTGCGATTTTGTCGCGTCACGGCCTGCACGCCGTCACAACGGGGCCTGTCTCAGAATTGCTCCAGTGGTTGATCCTGGGGGCAGACAGTCGCGGCGACAATTTATTTCTTGGGGGCCGGGGATCATCCGCCCTGATGGGGCTTTCCCGGGCCTTGGTGCCGTGGGATCAGGTGCTAAGTTGCCAGTTTGCTTCAAATGGGGAATCCGAAGTTGCCTCGCGTTGGCCAGGGGTCGCGTGCGGCTTGGTTGGGATTCTTGCCTACGACGACCTGACGCGAGATTTTAAACCTAGGCTTTCCAAATGTTGGGCCGTGGAAACTGGCCTTGAGTTTGACGTGGGCCGAGAGGTCGTCAGCGGTAAGTGGCCGACCCATTTGCGTGCAACCGCTTTGGCGCGGATCGATGATTTGCTGGCAAGGGCGGTTGAGTCGGCGGCGCAATCTGGCGGCGTTCAGGATCTGAGTCCGGCATCGCTAAAACCGGAAGCAGCGTGGGCCATCTGGCAGCCGCATTGCGAGGCCAAAATATCGGACGAGGAATATTTGGGGCGGGCTGCCCAAGTCATTGAATTCATCCGTGAGGGTCGATTCTATCAACTCAACTTGTTGCGTTTTTTTGAACTTACGGGGAAGGCCCCGCCGGGCTGGCCATGCAACAGGATTGAAGTGGTCGGAGGTCCATGGTCGGCCCTCATTGATATTGATGAGGCGGTGCGCGTCGTCTCGTTTAGTCCCGAGCAATTTATTGCCATCTCCAGTAACCGTATTGAAACCTTTCCCGTAAAGGGGACGATCGCTCGGGAATCTGACCCCGTGAAGGACGCTGCCAAGGGCCAGAGCCTGCTTGAAAGTGCCAAGGACCTGGCGGAACTGCACATGATCGTTGATTTGATGCGCAATGATTTTCATCGCATCTGTCTATCTGGCTCGGTTGAAGTTCCGGTTGCGCAAGAATTGCGCTCACACACCAATGTCCATCATTTGCATGCCAAGGTTACCGGTCGGTTGAAGGCGGGGACGACCTTGGCAAGCTTGATCAGCGCCGTGTGTCCAGCGGGTTCCATCACGGGTGCGCCCAAGGTCGAAGTCATGAAGGCCATCGCTGAATTGGAGGGCAGGCCGCGCGGATATCACATGGGCCATGTGTTTCATTGGCGTCCGGACGGATCCTTTGATTCCTCGGTGTTGATTCGGACTATGGTTCGTCAAGCCAACGCAGCGTATGAATTGGCGGTTGGAAGCGGTATCGTCATACGTAGTAATCCGGCCGATGAAATGGCAGAGATCATGGCCAAGGCCCGCGTGGCGACGGCGTCGGTTCACAGTCTCAAATAACCATGTGCTGAAGAGTTATCCGGGGGCACCAGATGGCACCAAATAATTTCAAAAGAATTCCCCTTCCCGGAGCTTTGGGACGGCGCGTGCGCAACGTCGGGCGGATGGCCCAGATAGTCAACGTGTTTGCCCGTCATGGATTTTGGACTTTCATCCGTGAATCCGGTCTGGACCGGTGGTTGACGCCCGATCAGTTTCGTAATGCCGAGGCTGAGTCGAGTGCGGAACTGCCTGCAGAACGCGACCTATCCTTGCCGGTTCGGCTTCGTATGGTTTTGGAGGAATTGGGGCCGGCCTTTGTGAAGCTTGGTCAGGTGCTGGCCGTGCGCGAGGATTTATTGCCACCGGAATACCTGGCGGAGCTGCGCAAGTTGCACACGCAAGTGGAACCGCTGCCCTATGGGATCATTCGTCAGCGTTTGGAAGAGGAGTTAGGGGCGGAGCGTCTCGCGGACTTCGTCAAGATCAATCAGCAGCCTCTTGCCGCTGGATCCATCGCTCAAGTGCATACGGCGGAATTGGCGTCGGGCGAGGAAGTGGCAATCAAAGTCCAGCGTCCCAACATCAAGAAGCAAATTGAAACCGACCTGCAATTGATTGCGACTTTGGCAACGATGTTGGAAAAATACATTCCTGAACTGCGATCCATCCGCCTGCCCACGATGGCGGCGGAGCTCAGCCGAGCCATGTCAAGCGAGTTGGATTTCATTCGCGAGGCTGGCAGCACCAGCAAATTCGCGATGAATTTCCGTAATGTTCCCTACGTAGTTATTCCCGAAATTTTTTGGGGTTATACAACGCCGCGCGTTTTGACCATGACTTACCTGCGCGGAACATCGCCGTGGGACAAGGTTGAAATTCAGAGGTTGGGTCTGGATCCCGTTTTGTTGGTCGAACAGGGACTGGAGATGTTCCTGAAGATGGTTTTTGTGGACGGCATCTATCACGGTGATTTGCATCCCGGGAATTTGCTGGTGCTGCCGGAAAATAAAGTCGGGGTTCTGGACTTTGGACTCGTTGTCCGCATTTCGAAGTCGACCCGCGAACATTTGGCGGGATTGTTGGTGTCTCTGGCAAGCGAGGACTACGAACGGATGGTTCAACATGTGGTTGAATTATCGGAGCCATCGCCCGATTTTAACCTAGAAAGTTTTCAGCACGACCTTGCCAATGCTGTTGCACCGTTTATCGGATTGCGTCAAAAGGCGATTCGATCGGGTGGGCTGTTGTTCGATCTGGCCAAGATTTCAGCGCGTCACGGCGTGCCATTGCCGCAGGAATTGATCATTTTCATCAAAACCTTGGCATCTTTTGAAGGCATCGGCCTGCACCTGAATCCCGATTTTGAAATCATTTCTAGTTGCGAGAAGTTTACCGCGCAGATCGTCAAGGAATTGTATTCGCCGGAGAACTTGCGCGATCAGGCTCTGATCATTGCGCGCGACGGCGCCGCCTTGCTGCGCCACGCGCCGTTGCAGCTACGGCGCCTGCTCAAGGCAGCGTTGGATGGTGACTTGCGAGTCCAAATTGACAGTGAAAGTGTCGATGAACTGGGTGCGATCCTCGATCGTTCATCGGCCCGCCTGGCCCTCAGTCTTTTGGCGGCGGCACTGTTTGTCGCCGGAGCGATGCTGGCCAGAGACACCGATGGGCGCGAGTTGTTGGGGATTCCGGCCCCCGCATTGGTTGTTTTCGTTGCGGGTGCCGGATCGGCGTTTTTGGTGGTGCTATCAATATTGCGGAAACGGTCACTGTTTTAATGCCGAGCTAAATAATCGAGGTCACATATTTTCGCCCTGACCTTACGGATTGAATCTTTCGTGCTGCAAGGTCTCATCGACATTCAGGATGAAAATCTCATCTGTATTGGAGTGTGATCCGCGGACCGTCTTTGCAACATCAACAAAAACGGGCGCATGTTCCATTGTGCATAGCTTTTCGAACTCTTTGCTTTCGAGTTCCGCAAAGACAAACTGGATTTTTCCGAAATTCTTGACCTTCATTTCAACCTTGCGACCCATGGCCATGCAAGGATTGCTGGCAATTTCTACGCGACCCTTGATGATGTAAGCGAAGTAGTCCGGATTGATGCCGCCGTTGCTTCGGATGATTTCAAGTTCATGAATGACAGCGGCGCCGGCGGCGATTCTATCGGCATATGACTTGATGTGGGCGTCGCTGGCGAGGGCAATGTTAGAGAATGCCATGGCGCTCACCAGAGAGGTCAAGAGGGTGATCACGAGGCATTGGCGTTGTAAGGTTTTGCTGATGCGTGAGTTGATGGAAAACATGTTGGATTCCTTCCGAGTGACGATGAGAAGTATTTCTCAAAAGCGCCCCCCTCTTAACCTGACTCTCAGCAAAAATGTTAGACTTGGCCGGCCAGTTAATTATTTTTTTTTTGCTGTTCCCTCGGGAGTTGGACCATGGGCCAATCATCAAGCGCCTCAGGAATGTCGCTGATTTCATTGATTATTGCGATTTTGTCGATTTTGTCGATTTATGGGCCGTCTCAAGCTCAGTCCTCGCCAGTGAGTGGCCCCGCCAACTTGCCGGACCAAGGGGGCCAGTTCTATCCAAGTCAGGACGCGGGGATTTCGAGTCCAGCATTTCTGGTTTTGTTGCCCAAGGGGTCGGCTTCTTTGACCTATCTGATTGGTAAAGGAAGTATCTATGGAACAGTAAGCCCGGAAAGTGGGTTGGCATTTGACATGGCTCTCTCAAATCTTGGGCTGATGATTTTGAGCGGACCCTATTCTGATGATGCTGATCCTGATGCGACGAGAGGGCTCAGGGTTGGGCTCATGCGATCTTCTCAAGTCGTTGCGGCGAAAGGCAAATTGGGGTTGATTCCGGCCACAGGTCGAAACCTTGGATACACAGTTCCGGTTGAAATCAAGACGGCAGAAACAGATTTGGCCGTGTTCCTTGGCGGATCATTAGGCGAACGGTTGACACTTGCGGTGCAGTTGGTGGCATCTGAGAAGGCGAAGAAAACCACGGTGGACTCAGAGAATATCGCAGATGGCTCGATTCAGTTTAACTATGCCCTGTGGTCCATGGGCTGGCGGCACAATGGGCATCAGGTTGGTTTGGATTTTCAGCCTAGGGTCCAGATTGACGAGGAAGATGGTTATATAGACCAAGAAAAATCTGCGCGGTTTAGTTACTCAAAATCCTTTTCCCGGATGAATGCTGGAGTTGCTTTAACCTGGAATGACTATTCAAAGGTAGATGCTGAACTGGACAGTAAGATTTCCTATGAAGCTTCCGTCGAGCACGCCGTTGGCGGGAGTCGACTTGGCGTGGATTTGGCCTGGCAGCCAGCCTACTACGGCACGGCAGGCGCTATGAATGCTGGTTCAATTGGAGGCGGCGCAGTTGCCCTGCGCTATACCCAGAACTTTGACAAACTGACGGAAGTTGTTTTCCACGGCACCTATGGACCAAGCATCAGCAAGACGGAAGTAGAGGATGGAATCATTTACGACGCCCTCATGGGCAAGACCACGGGCTATGGATTGGTCTTACGTAGAATGTTTTGAGGAGATTTTCCTGACCGGCAGAGCTACTCAATAACCTCGGTTTCGAGGGGCAGCGGGGGCGGGGGCAATGTGTCTAAATTTCTGATTCTGATTTTGTAATCGCGCTCGTTTCTAGGACGCAATATTCGCCTAGGTGCGTGATGTTGGTCTGGCGCGAAGGCCCCAGCGACGTGTCCTTAGCTTAGCGAAGGACCTCGGCGAATAAGGCGAGATATTTTTTCCAGAAAGAATGTTGCACTGATTAATTGATGTCGGCGAATCAAATTCGCACGAATTCCGAATCAATATTATTTCAGTTTAGGTACGATTTTAACGCATTGATCACTGCAAACATTATTAGCTAGAGTGTGTCCACCGATCATTACTGTCCCTTCAGGGCAAGTGCAGCTATCACCTTTATTATATTTCGCAGCTAGTTTTCCTAGTAAACCTGCGGATGCTTTTGTGCCATAAACTGCACCTCCTGCTGGCTCCAATGAAAAAGACTGAGTATTAATTTTGGTGCAATAGGGGACAGTCATTGCCTTAATGCCTGTTGCTACTTCATCTGGGCCGCATAATCCTTCTTTTTTTTCTTGGTTTACCTCTCCTGGAATTTTCGACAAAATTCCATCTCCAATTGGGCAGCAGGTACGACCCTTAGCTTTACCATCATTAATGATAACCATGATTTCATTAACTGCGCATGCTCCCGAAAGAGCATAACCGCCGGTAGGAAGCGCAGTGCAAAGAGAATATTTTGGATTCGCATCGGGCAATGTTGGCGGAACAAATGGGCAGTTAGAAATATCAGTTGCCGCAACTCCGTACATTTTTTGGACCGATTCACCGGGAGCGATCTCCTGCATGTGCTTAGCCGCATCCTCCTGGAATTCAAGAGTCTGCTGGTTGAGAACCGATTCCAGATCCATAAATGGTGGACCGATATTTGCAGCCTTGCTTGCGGCAAGTTGGCCGGCATAACCGAAAACCGTTTGCACAGAAATTTTATTGGTGGTCCC
>CANFEB010000041.1 GCA_947445775.1 Oligoflexales bacterium
CGTGGGTATCGACGCGCCAAAGGTCATGCTGGAACAGGCCGCGGCAGATCCGCCGACTGCGTATTTTGTCGATGTCTGACCAGACGCAGTCAGTGACATTGCCAGGGCCGAGGATCCATTTTTCTCGGCGTTGCTGATGTAGCCATTCGCCGCGTCGCCTGCGAGGGAAAACGAGCTAAACACCGGGGGATCCGTATCGGTCTTGGTGAATGTACCGGTATTTGAAGACGGCGTCTCGTTGCCTGCAGCGTCTAATGCTGTGATGCTTACGGTATAGGTCACGCCGACGTTAAGGGAAGAAACCGTAATGTTAGGATTCGTCGATTCAATTGTTACCGCCGGGCCGCCACCGTTTGGGGTGAACGTCGCGCGGTAAAGCGCTGTGCCATCAACGCCAGAAAAACTGATCACGCCAGCCGATTCTGTGAAGGACGCTGGAATCGAAAATAGAGTGGGGTTTACGGTGTCCTTGACGATGTTCCGTTGAAGCACATAAATCGGCGCTGTGCTGACAACAGTTTTCATGTAGCTGATAGAAATAACTAGAGGCCCATCCAAAATTGCGCTCAGATCGATAGCCGTAGAAAATTCACCAGTGGTTTCATTGCACGAGAGATTCGCAGATATTGAATTGGTTTCGATTTGAATCAGAACCGCAACCGATCCGGAGATGCAGGTGCCGGAGACTTTGAACGAAATGGATGTTGTCTTGTTGGCGTAGCTATTTTCCGCTGGCACCAATGCCGCTACCCGCTCAATGTCCACCTGGGAATCCAACGCCGCCATCGGCGGTCCCTGGCTGATAATGGGAGTCACCTTGGCGTCGCCCATCAATTCACATCCAGTCACAATCACAGTCGCCAACACCGCGACAACGACGCGAAACGCCAAGATTGCCCCGTCAAGGACAGACCTTGTGAAGCAGCCGGATGGGTATGAATGATCGTTATATTCCATATAGAGGGGATCGGTAAAACCGCAGGAATATTGAGGGCAGGGGGCCTAAAAAAGGAACGCGAATTGACTCAAAAAAAAGGTTACCGAAAATCGGTAGGAAATTAGGTGGGTTAGGCTCGGGGTGCCACAATAAAAAAAGTCTTATTGTGTAATTCACCAGCGATATCGTCCCGTCTGAATTAATCAGCGACTTCGTCCCGTACCCCCTAAGCTCTTCCTATCCAAATCAATGGGTTAGGGATCGAAGGGGGGCCTTAATGGCAGCGGGAGGTATTTCTATGAACCTTAGGCGTAAGAACCAGAATCGGTGGCCCTCAGGAATTAACCGCAGGAATTATCAGAGGCCAGCCGCCAATCGCATCGACGACGGCAAACGTAATCAAATGCTGAAACTGGCTCGCGAGGTCTATCCAGACTTCAATATGGGGCATTGCCATGATTGATGATGCCACGAGTTGGGAATTCGCGTCGTCACCACCAGTTCGGCTGAGTCAAAGGGGCGAGATGAAACATCGTTGCTAACTGTCACTGCCGGGCATTGAAACCAGACGAAAACACTAATGAAATATTTTGCATCAAGCACACGCGTCTTTGGCGCTCTCTATCAGCGACTTTGCGAGCACTTCAGCGATATTTTTATCTACGGCGCGTCCGGAATCGTTGCGCGGCTCTAAGTCCGCCGTCATTCACACACCGCGCGTCAGGCCTCCGTCGACAGCGATTTGCTGTCCTGTTATGTAGCTTGCTTGCGTGGAGGCGAGAAACGCCACCAGGCTGGCGAGTTCTTCGGGCCTGCCGAGGCGCTGGGCGGGTATTTCCCGTGCAGTCCGGTCCATTTCAATTTCGAGAGATGTCCCGTCGCGACCGGCCTTGGCCTCGCGCAGGGACTCAATGCGTCCCGTGTGGATCACGCCCGGCAGCACCGTGTTGACCGTGACATTGTCGCGGGCAACTTCGCGGGCGAGGGTCTTCGAGAATGCCGTCACTGCCGAGCGCATGGCTGACGACACGGCAAGATGATCGATCGGTTCAAGGACACTGGTGGAAGTGATGGTGATAATGCGCCCCCACTTTCGCTCGCGCATGGACGGCAAAAGGTTCTGCGTCAACGCCGCGGTACTCATAAACAGTTGTTCAAATCCGCTGCGCCAGGCTTCCGGAGAGGTATTTGCCGCGGCCGAAGGCGTCGGGCCACCGACATTGTTGATAAGTATTTCAATGGGACTCGAATTTGATTGAAGGTGAGCGAGCAGTGCGGCAACTCCGCTGCTGTGGGCCAGGTCGCAGGCGAAAGTCTGCGGCGCTGTGCCCGTTGTTGCCTTGATTTTTGTCGCCGCCTCCGCAAGCTTTTCGGGGGAGCGCGAAACAATCAAAACTTGCGCGCCTTCTTTGGCGAGCGCTTCTGCCACAGAAAATCCCAATCCAGATGAGCCGCCGCAGACCAAGACTTTTTTTCCAGTAAGTCCAAAATTCATAATTTGGCCACCAATGCTGTCGTAATCGTTTTATGCTCCGAGAAAAAATCCAAACTGTAGCGCCCGCCCTCGCGACCGATGCCGCTGCGCTTCATGCCGCCAAACGCGGTGTGCAAATCGCGAATAAACCAGCAGTTGATCCACACCATACCCATGCGGACCGAACGCGCGAATTGCTGGGCCAATGCGCCGTCCCGAGTGTAGACGCTGCACGAAAGGCCGTAGAGCACTCCGCTGGTGAGGGCGATGGCCTCGTCGATGGTTTTAAAGGTCTGCACGGTGAGTACCGGCCCGAAGATCTCGTCTTGGATTAGGCGAGAATTTTGGGCAACGCCGGCAATGACCGTGGGTTCGTAAAAGGCACCGCTGGCTAAGGCTGTTGGCAGTGCGTCTGGAATTTTTCCGCCGCACAAAATTTCGCCGAGACGCCCACTGCGCGCATGGTCAACGAATCCAGCAACCTTGTCGCGATGGTCGTTGGCAATCAATGCGCCCATTGTGGTCGCGTCATCAAGGGGGTCGCCGATTTTTATTTTTTTGATGTGATTCAAAATTCCGTCGACGACAGTCTGCGCGATTTTTTCATGCACGATAAGTCGTGACCCCGCCAGACAGATTTGCCCCTGATTGCGAAATGCTGCGCGGCAGGCGGTAGGAATCGCCAAATCAAGGTCGGCATCTTCAAAAATGACGCTGGCCCCTTTGCCACCAAGTTCAAAGGACAATTTCTTAAGAGTGTCCGCACCGTCTCGCATGATGGCAGACCCGGTCGAAGTCTCCCCCGTAAACGAAATGGCTTTGACTCCGGGATGGCGAACAAGAGCTTCGCCTGCACTGTTGGCGCCAAATCCATGCACAACATTGACGACGCCCTCGGGGATTCCAGCCTCGTTTAAAAGTTCGCACAGAAGTGTCGCCGATAGGGGCGTGAGTTCCGCGGGCTTCAAGATGATCGTGTTGCCTTGGGCCAGTGCCGGGGCAAGTTTCCATGTCGCCAAATAAAGGGGGAGATTCCACGGGGTGATCAGGCCCGTGACGCCAAGGGGCTCACGAATCGTTGTGTGCTGCGAGCCGTCGTCTCCGATCCAAGTTTCGAAATTCTGGTGTGCGGCAAGATCTGCAAAAAAGTGAAAATTCTGCGCCGATCTGGGAATGTCGCCGTTGCGAGTTTCGGAATAAGGTTTTCCAGTGTCGACAGATTCCGCAAGAGCC
This sequence comes from Oligoflexales bacterium, assembly GCA_947445775.1. Taxonomy (GTDB): domain Bacteria; phylum Bdellovibrionota_B; class Oligoflexia; order Oligoflexales; family RGVZ01; genus RGVZ01. The sequence goes on from CANFEB010000041.1 coordinate 3,645, forward strand.
AGCGTTTCCACGTTGGCTTCAATTAAATCGCCGATCCGGTGCAGCATCTTGGCGCGGTCGCCCGGTGTGGTCCGGCTCCACGGTCCCGATGCGGCTTTTTCTGCGGCCTGCACTGCGAGGTCGATTTCCGCAGTGCCGCCAAGGGCAACATCAAACCAGCTTTCGTTGTATGCAGGCAGCGTCTTCTTGAAGGCCTCGCCGTTGCAGCTGTCTAGATATTTTCCGTTGATAAAATGGCGGCAGCGGTCTGGCAGTACCTGAGACTTCAAAAACTGTTTGCGATCGCCCTTGTTGTGTTGGCAGCCACTAGCCATCGGGATTTTCCTTCTTTAAAAATAATCTCGTGTCAGTTCGGGACAGCAACGGCCTTCATCTCAATGAAATTCAAGCCGGGCAATTGGCGCACGGCAACGGTCGTTCTGGTTGGCGCGCCGTGGCCTTCGAAAAATTGATTCCAGACTTCATTCATCGCCTGAAAGTCCTTCATGTCGGTGAGAAACACGTTCACATCGACAATGTGACTGCGGGTGCAGCCTTCGGCGATCAGTGCCCGTTCGATGTTGGTCAGAACGCCGAGGGCCTGTGCCCGGATATCGTAGGAGGCGACGGTGCCGTCGGCATTCAACGTCAGGCCCGAGTAGGTATTGGTTTGCGGATCGCGGCAGCCTTGGCCAGCAACAAAAATCAGCCCACCGGCCCTGCGGGTATGGACATAACTGGCAAGGGGCTTGGTCAGTTGGTTCATTGGTGAAGGCTCCATTGTGAAAACTTTATTGTGACAAATCGAGAATGAAAAAAAAATTTGGACACGAACTTTTTTCAGAGGTTTTTGCTTAACACGGGACCACATCGCGGGCCAGAGCCTCTTCTAGATCTAAGGCCTGCCTCAGGGCTTCTGCCCGTGTGATCTGCGTGAAGGTGACGGCGTCCCCGGGCAGTTGCCAGGCCAATTGGCGCAGGCTTGCCAAGGCCACCGTGCCAATGCGGGCGTAGCCGCCGGTCACAGGTCCATCGGGCCCGACGATGACGGGATCTCCCGAGGGCGGCAGCTGAATCGCACCGTAAGTCATTGGTTCAGGGGGGATTTCCCGTCCACCCTTGACTTCACGGGGAGCCTTGTAACGCAGTCCCCTGCGGTCCGAGGCGGGCAGCAGGCGAAACGTTTGTCCGCAGAGATTCACCATTTCTGAGCCAAGGGATTGAGGCGGGCCATCCGCCAAATAGGCAAGCTCGCTCGGCGAAGGGGTCGCAGAGCGCAGGCGACTGTTTGCCAATAATTTTCCGAATTGCCGGTAAGGATTTCCCGGAGAATCAACGTCTCGTACCAGACCGAAATAAATGCGCCCGCTGCCGCCAAGGTTTCGCAAGTCTAGTTCCTCACCGGCGGCAAGGCGGATTGGCTCCCAGAGGGGCAAGGATAGTGCGCCTTTGGGGGCGCCAATGGCAATGATGGCAGGCTTTCTTGCGCGAATGATGGGGCCGGTCAGGGTGCATTCCATAATGGGAACCTCGGGCTGACCTGGGGAAATATTACCTAGAACGCGATTTAAAATTCGCACCGCCCATGGATCCATCGGCGGCTTGGCCCGCCCAACAAATTGCATCAAAGCCCCTGATTTGAGTGTCTCGATGAGGCTTGCTACAAAAATATCAGGGTTCATTGCGCCACCCCCGAAAACCGTACGAGATCACCGGGAGCCCATAACTCCCGGCCGCTGGTGGCATCAAGAAAACGCATTTCAGTCAGGCCGATGATGTTCCAACCGCCGGGGCCATTGGAAGGATAGACCCCGCAGTACGGCCCACCGAGGGCAACGGCCCCGGCGGGAACTTTTGCCCGCGGCGCCTCGTGACGGGGGGCCCTGATGGCAGGCGATCCGGGCAGCGGTTCCAGATAGGCAAATCCCGGTTGGAAACCACAAAAAGCCACGACGTAGGTCGTCGCCAGATGGCGGCGGATGATCTCTTCCGGCGTGCACTGATTGAGGCTGGCCAGCCTGGAGAGATCCCTGGAAATGGCGTTGGCAAAATCAGGCCTAAGGCCGCTGGCGATTTTGGCGGCCTCACCGTAACTGGCAGTGATTACAATGATGGTTTCTTGAACCGCGTCGCCCTGATCCGGCAATGCCTGCAATGTCTGCGATGTCTCAGATTGCAACAGTAACGAGTCAAGCCATTGGAGAGTGGCTGAGACCAGGGCCTCGCTATTGTCGGCCAGGTCACGCCCACTTTGTTTGAGATCCCAGATGAAATGAACGGACTCGGCGCCAAGCAATGTGGCTGGGCCGGCCGGGTGCTGTGATGTTGCGAGTTTTCGGCGGAGATTTGGTGTCAAGACGGCGCGATCAAGGGCAACGGCGAGTTCCAACTCGGAGACCCAGCGGCCAGATATTTTGCTCTTTGTCGGGCGTAAATTCATATATTAACTTTCTACCTTATGAAGAAGCCGATGAAAAAGCCCAAACCATTGAATGTCGAGTTCTACGATCGTCCGACCTTGGAGGTTGCCAGGGATTTGATCGGTTGTAGGCTAATTCGCGAGACTTCAACGGGCTTTTTTGCGACACGGATCATCGAGACTGAGGCTTACATTGGCGAAGCCGATAAGGCCTGCCATGCATCCTAGGGGCGAACCCCGCGCACAGAAGTGATGTTTGGTCGGCCTGGGGTGGCGTACGTTTATTTAATTTACGGCATGTATCATTGCTTGAATTTAGTCACGGAACGGAACGGGATGGATTTCCGGCGGCGGTTTTAATTCGCGGACTTGAGGCAGTCACAAGTTGCAAAAGTTTCAAAAGCCTCAGTGGCCCAGGTCGCCTATGCGGGTGCAGACGCCCGTTTGCCGTGGCGCTTTATTTTAAGTTCACCTCCGTCACGTCCGTCACCATGAACGCAGCGAAGGGTCCTTTTTTACTGCGAAAAAAAGAAGCCCCGGCTTTCGCCAGGGCTTCTTTTTTTATTTTGAACTTCGTTTAGAAATTGCCTGCAAGGCCGACGGCCAATTGGCCTTCGCTACCGGTTTTTTCTAGGTTAGCGCTGTTCAGGAACTTGCCCGACGTCATACGGTATGCAACGTACGGAGCAAAGTTGTCGCCAAAGCTCTTGAAGGACGTACCAACGCTGATCTGGTTCGCGTTGTCGTACCATTCGCCTGCCGCGTTGGTCTTGGTCTCGGTGCCAGTGATTTCTTTGTCCACGCGATTATAGCTGTTGTACCAGAAGAAGGGAGCCAAAGATCCCATGTCGTGCTCAGCGCGTAGCGTCATGTTGTTGAAAACGACTGCCTTGTCAGCCGCACCGACTGGCATAGACATCGAATTGGCACCGTAATCAAACGTCAGAGCCGTAGCACCGAACTTGGCGCGGGCACCGACGTTCCAGAAGGATGAGTGGTTCATGTCGTACTGGCCGTACTGGACCAGCGGCTTGATCGCGCCGAATTCACCGGTGTACTCGAGGATGGCAGCTGGTTGCTTGTGGGACGTATTATAAAATGCTTCAGAGTCGTCGGTAGCTGGATCGTCGATCAGGTCATTCACAAGCTGAACCGTCACGTTGTGCATCGAATTTGGCGCATAGTGTAAGCTTACTGCGTTTGCGGTGCGATCAAAGGCCAGCTTCTGATAGCGATCGCCCCAGTTATTGATGAAGACATTGTCGGAATTGCTGTAACCACCTTGATGGACGTAGTCCTTACCAAGCGTCATGCTGACCATTTCGGAAACTTTCCAGTTCACAATGGCATTATAGACGAGGTCAGACGATTCAGCCTGGAGAAAGTCAAAGCCAAAGTCGTAGGTGGCTTTGTCGTTCAGCGAGCCTTTGACGTAAAGTCTGACATCTTTGAGGCCAAGGATGGTTGTGGACGAAGATTTTCCGCCGTCCTCGATTTTTGCAAGGCCGTCGTCGTTGTAGGTCATTTCAGAGCGAAATTGCCCGGCGACGGTTGCCGTTTTAGGCATGTGATGATCAGCCATTGCCGAGGTCGCCAATGCAACACCAGCCGCAGAAGCCATGATATTACGAATATTCTTTATAAGCACAGTTTCGTCCTCCAGGAGAAATTAGGATCTAAGCTCTTATGATTTAAGATCTTATGATCTATACAACTCAGAAAAGTCTAAACTACTCTTTAGCATTTTCCAAGACTCTGACGTTTAATCGTAAATTAATTATATACCGGTGTGTCAAATATGACGCGACTCTATGGTTGCTTAAAATTTAATCGATCGATGCGTTCGATTCGGAACAGGCCCTTTTTATTGACGACGAGCCGGATGCTTTCAAAGGTGGCGCGGGCATCCGTTGCCGAGCGGCCAATCTGCGAATATTTCAAAATCAAGTCCAGGTGGTAGACCTTGGGCATTTTCATTTCAATCAAACGCCCCTCGGTATCCAGCATCTCGGTGCCATGCAAGGGATCATCCAATTTACTTAGGAACGCCTCGATGTTGAGGCGCAAAATATCGTGCACAGCCCGCAGCTGATAAATATGGCTACGCAGAATGTTGGCGTTGAGGTCGATCACCTTCCGGTAATGGATGGCGTCGCAGGCGTCCTCCTCCGATGCAAGCCCTTCCGGATCAAATTTCAGGTGCAGTTCCCGGATTTCCTCTGGCAGTTTGGCCGGAGCGACAAAGCGCGTGTATTCAGAAATAGAACCAAGCCCCAGCTTTTGACCGTCTGAGTTGGTGTAAAGAATCCTTTCGCTGTTGTCGGGAATGGAACGCATCAGGCGCGATCGGAAATAACTTCTTCCGAGTTCCTTGATGCGGTCTTTCAATACATAGGCGAGGATCAGCGCAACGACGATCACTATTGTTCCGGTGCCAAGGGAATTAAGTGGGCTGGTGGGTTGGCTGGCCGCCTTGACGCGGATCAAAATCTCCGTGCTAACGGCCCAGAATGCCGCAAGGCTCGCCGCAACCATGGCCCCTAACTGCTGTTGAAAGGCGAATAGCGGCCTGGTCCGGACATCCAGATAAAGAACCTGCCAAACGCGCCGCTTCAAAACGCCTCGGCGAAAGACATACCGCTCGATCGTCAGATCATCACTCGCCCGCGTGATCCAACCATAGGATTTTTTGAGGCTGTACCAGTGATCAAACCGGGCGTATGCCCCCAGCTTGCGATCGAGTCCGTCAAGTTGTGGCAAATGTTCATTGCGTTGCAGGTTGCTTAATGTTTTCGACAGTTTGGTCAGGCCGTCGCGGATTCGATAGGTGCAGTACTCGTCGACAACTCTAAGCTCACGGTGAACGCGCCCCTTGCCATCAAGGTCGATCTTGGCGGCGCTGTCCATGAGCCTGCGCCAGGTACTCATGATGGTGTGGATTCTGTCCAGAAATTGGGATGCATCGACAGATGCATCTTGCAGCTCAAGCTGGCTTTGATCTGACAATTCCAGCAAATGCCGTCTGACCGCCCGACGCAGTCGTTTTGATCTGCGTTCCACCCGCCGCAGGTAATATCCGGCCAATGCGCAGGCGAAAATCCGTGCCTCGTCAATCACCTCGCGTTCAGGAAAAGACGCCTTGCCGTCGCCAGTTTCTTGCAGGTATCTGGCAATGAAATTCACTGGCGATCTGGCCGGCGAGGAATTAAGTCCGACCAATTGCTCGTAGTCAAGGCGGGGCTCGCGCAGGCGAAGGAGTGGCCTGAGGTCGCTATAGAACCGTTCCTTCGGATACGAGACCGGGTTGATCCCCATCTGGCGTGGCAAAAATATGTAGACCTCAACTTGATAACGCAAGTTGTGGCGCTCAAATTGTTTCAGTGGCAGCAGCGGATAATCGAAAACAGTTTCCAACTGTGTGCGGTCGTGCACGGCAATGGAAGATTTGATGAAATTGTCTTTTCGGGGGCCAGAATTTTTTGTTTTTTTCGGTTGCCCATCAAGGGGCAAGTCTTGGGCAGGATTCTCTTGAACAGCAATCTCATCAAAGTTGAGGTTGCTGGAATTTTTGAGTTTGCTAAATCCCATCCTGTTCCCAGCCCTTTGAGCCGCTTGTTTCGACGTGCTTGCGGCCTATGTCGGTCAAATACCGGCCACGCGGCCCCCGAGCAAGATAACCCCGGTGCACCAGATAGGGCTCGTAAACTTCTTCTAACGTGCTGCGATCTTCATTCAAGGTTGCGGCCAGGGTTTCAATGCCCACCGGCCCGCCATCATAATGATGATACACCGTTTTGAGGATCATACGGTCGATCCGGTCCAGTCCACATGTATCCATGCCTTGACGTTGCAGGGCATCTCCGGCCAAAGCGCTGGTGACTACCCCAGAGCCCTGCACCTCCGCGAAATCCCAGACCCGTCGCAGCAGGCGATTGGCCAGGCGCGGGGTTCCGCGAGAGCGGCTGGCAATTTCGCGCGCCCCCGCCTCTTCAATCTGGATGCCAAGGATTCGCGCACTGCGCAGCAAAATCTGGCAAAGCGCCGCCTCATTGTAAAACTCCAGCCTCTCTTGAATCCCAAACCGCCCCAGCAACGGGCGCGACAACAAGGAAACCCGCGTGGTCGCGCCGGCTAGGGTGAACGGAGCAACTTCCATGCGCACGCTGCGGGCTGATGGCCCCTGACCAATCATCATGTCGATCGCAAAATCTTCCATCGCTGAATAAAGAATCTCTTCCACCTTGATCGAGAGGCGATGGATTTCATCAATGAACAACAATGTTCCTGGTTGAAGGCTGCTCAAAATTCCGGCCAAATCGCCCGGTTTATCGATTGCCGGACCACTGGTGCTGACAAAGGGTACGCCCAATTCATTGGCGATGATTTGGGTCAGCGTGGTTTTGCCCAGACCTGGAGGTCCGTGCAGAAGTACATGGTCGAGTGGTTCGCCACGGCGTTTGGCCGCAGCGACATAAATCTGCAGGTTATCTTTTACGGACTCTTGCCCCGGGTAGTCGGCAAAAGTTTGCGGGCGGATGCCTGGGGCCTGTGCCTCAAGGTTATCATCGTCAATTCGCTTTGTGGTGGTGGCCAGGCGTTCAATTTGCACGTTGGCGACCGAAGTATTTTCTGACGCTTTTGAAGCTAGCTCGACCATGACTTCACCACCCTCTTAGTTCGGCCAGAGCTCCGCGGATAAGGTTGGTAAGGCCGTCTTTCCCCGAGAATCCGGCCGATTCATCCTGATCCTTCCAGATCTTGCCCAGTGTCTGGGTAACATCTTTATCCTTGAAGCCAAGGTTTTCAAGGGCGGACTGGGCATCGGCCATCATTTGTACCCCGGTGTCACCGCCCTGAGAGAGTGCATCAAAGAGGTCTCCTGGGGAAACCGTTCGTCCCCCGGCAACTGCCCCACCGCGTGCAGCAGCCATGGCCGCACCAAGTGCTGCGGGCCGTGACTTCAAATACTTTTCGATTTTGGGCCTCAGCTCTAATGCCAGCCGTTCGGCAAGCCTCTTGCCAATTCCTGGGACGGATTCCAGCAGCTCCTTGCGGTCGTCGATAACCGCCGAAAAAATCTGCGCCGGTTGCAGGGCTCCAAGTACGGCAAGTCCAATTTTCGGACCGACGCCGGAAACAGAGCACACAATGTTGAATAATTCTTTTTCTTCCATGCTGGCAAAACCAAACAGTTTGATTGCGTCTTCGCGGACATGAGTTTCAATCCACGCGGTCACAGTTTGTCCGTGTCCCCCAATGGTGCAAATGGAAGACAGCGGCATTTCAACGCCGTAGCCCACGCCATTGACATCAATCACAATGCGCGCAGTATCTTTTTGGACAACTGTTCCAGTCAGGCGTTCAATCATGGCGCATCCCCTTCTTGGGCGGGCGGTGGTTCCACCCGGCTGTTCAAATGGATTTTAAATTGCTGAAGGTCCTTCATGAGGTGAAGAACCGTATGGGCATTTTCTTGTTGGTCAGGCTCACCGCCAATTCGGTTGTGCAGCTCATTGGCATTTTTCATGAGTCCGTCCAGCATCTCCAGGTCGTCTTTGGTCATGCGCGAAAGCGCGGCGGTCATGTCGTTGAAATGGCGGATCACATATTTCAAGTCATCCGTATTGCGAACTCCGAGGTGGGCATTGAAATCGCCGCGTCCCGTTTGGCGCATGGCACGAATCAAAGCGTAGAGAGGGCCTGCAATCCGATTGGTCATGATGAGGCCAAGGATGAAGACACTGAGGATGTTCATGACCAACGCCAGCCCCATGACCAACAAAATCGGCCAAGGCAGAAAACGCGGAATGACAAGAATTTTGAAAACATAAAGCGGCAACAGGATGAAGAACGTGGTCAAAAACGTCGTTAACGTTCCAACCAGAACCGCCGCCCCCGTGTAGCGCAACTGGAGATCGCGGTTGACCACGATCATCCGCTTGCTCTTGATGGGCGTACGACTACCAGAGAAGGAATTTTTTTGGCCCAATGAACTAGTTTCGCCGGTCGTTGGCATCACGCACTCCTTGCGTACTGACTTTACGAACTGGAGACCGCATTCCCTTAGGAGCGCAGTGCATCCACCTTGTCCGTTCTTTCCCACGGAAATTCACTGCGGCCAAAATGGCCATAGGATGCCGTTGGAAGGTAGATCGGGCGCAACAGGTCAAAGTGGTCGGTGATGGCCCTTGGGCGCAACGGGAACACTTTGCGGACGAGATCCGCCAGATCTTTACCAGAGTATTTGGAGGTTCCGTAGGTGTCGATAAAGACACTGACCGGATCAGCAATGCCAATCGCGTAGGCGACTTGGACCAGACATTTTGTGGCCAAACCGGCAGCGACGAGGTTTTTTGCAATATAACGCGATGCGTAGGCCGCAGAACGGTCGACTTTACTCGGGTCTTTACCGGAGAAAGCTCCGCCGCCGTGAGCGCCGTGTCCGCCGTAAGTATCGACGATGATTTTGCGGCCGGTCAGACCGCAGTCGCCTTGAGGACCGCCAACGATGAAGCGGCCGGTCGGATTGATGTGAAAGGTCGTCTTCTGTAGAAGTTCCGCCGGGATCATTTTTTTCACGACGGACTCAATCACGTATTCCTTGAGCTGGTCATGGGAAACGTCTGGCGAGTGCTGCGTCGAGACAACCACGGTATCAACGCGAAGAAGTTTGCCACCACGATACTCGACTGTGACTTGACTTTTTGCGTCCGGGCGCAGGAACTTGACGTCATTAGTGCGGCGCAGTTGCGAAAGTTTTTTTAGGAGTTGGTGCGAGTAGCTGATGGTGGCCGGCATCAGTTCCGGGGTTTCATCGCAAGCGAAACCAAACATCATGCCTTGGTCGCCAGCACCTTGTTCCTGATGCAGGCCTTGGCCCTCGGTGACGCCCATGCTGATGTCTTCAGACTGTTGGCCAACGGCCATGATCACGCCGCAGCTTTTGGCATCGAAGCCGAGTTCGCCGTCGGTATAGCCGATGTCAGCAATGACCTTGCGCGCGATGGAGTCGTAGTCCACGCGGGCATGGGTGGTGACTTCCCCAGCAACCACGACAAGCCCAGTTTTGACAAGGGTTTCACAGGCCACGCGGGCGCGTTTATCCTGAGCTAAAATCGCGTCAAGAACGGCATCACTGATTTGGTCAGCGACTTTATCAGGATGGCCTTCGCTGACGGATTCGGATGTAAACAAATAATCTTGGGGTGCCTGGCTCATGAAAGTCCTCTTTTCAAAGTGATCAGGAATCTGCCGCCTTCGGCCATTTTGGTTTCACCCAGACCGAAAGCATGCCCGCGGTCGTCCAGCAACAGCACTTGGATTGCATCCGCGTTGCCGGCACTTCCATGGACGATATTATTCTTCAAGTTTGCCAGCCACGAATCTGCCGTTACTGAAACGGTTTGGCCCTTTTTCAGCCGTGACAAGCAATCATGATGGACAGCCTGCCAAACAGGTAGCCCAAGTGCAAGGTCTTCCGGGGGGAGCAGCAGTTTTGCGAAATTTTCCGGCGTGTCTTCCAGGGCCTTTTCAATGCCTTCAAGGGTGACGCAGGTGGACAGGTTTGCGCCGGAGGCTTCCGTTCGAACCAGGCGGCTCAGGGTGCCGATGGTGCCTGCTGCACGGGCCAAGTCCCGGATCAGGGATCGGATGTAAGTTCCTTTGGAACAACGGGCGCGAAAGGTTGCGACACCTGTTTCAAAGTTAAGCATCTCAAGAGATTCAACGACGACCGTGCGCGCCAGATCCTCCAACGGGACCTGATCGCCTTGGTTCTTGCGGGCATAGTCGTAAAGGGGACGTCCCTTGAATTTGATGGCCGAGTATACTGGAGGAATCTGCCTGATCGCGCCGCGGAATTGGTCGAGGACCCCTTCAATATTTTGCCGCGTCACCATCGAAGCGTCCGCCTCGGCCGTGACCACGCCATCCATGTCACAGGTGTCGGTCTCGACGCCAAGTTTCATGTCGAATTCATATGTTTTTGGCAAATCAAGCAGATGATCCTGCAGGCGGGTCGCCCCGCCGAACAGCAAACAAAGAACACCCTCGGCCATCGGGTCCAAAGTTCCGACATGACCCAGTTTCTGGCGGCCGATGCGTTTTTCGATCCAGCGAGAAACGTCTTTTGAAATCATGCCTTTAGGCTTGTTTACGGCGAGCATGCCGCAAAGCGGACGATCAAACTTGATAGTTTTTTTGTTGTTTTGGTCCACGAAGTCTTGTCCGGTTAAAGCTTGGTAAGCAGGTCTTCGATCCGAGATCCGCGTTCGATGCTCTCGTCAAAGAAGAATCGAAGGACCGGAACGCGACGGACATCAAGTGTCTCGGCAAGGCGAGCACGGAAAAAACCCGCGGCCCGGTCCAGGCCGCTCTGGGTACTTTTGATGTCCTCGCCCGGCATGGTCCGGAAATACACGGATGCGATTTGCAGGTCGGAACTGATTTTAACGGCCGTGATGGTTACGTTTTGAAGGCGCGGATCCTGCATCCGACCCCCTGCAAAGCAGGAGGCCACGATGTCACGGATTTCGTCAGCCATGCGGTCTTGTCTGATGCTCATTCAACCCTCACAGAGTCGCCGCGGATTCTTCGAGCACGTAGGCTTCGACCACATCGCCTTCGCGCAGGTCTTGGTAGCCTTCAATGCCGATACCGCATTCGAAACCGTTGGCCACTTCGCGGACGTCATCCTTGAAGCGCCGCAGCGAGCCGATTTTTCCGGTGTAAATAACAATGTCGTTGCGGATCAATCGCAGGAACGAATTCCGCGTGATTTTGCCATCGGTAACCGCTGAGCCACCAATCGTACCAATTTTTGGCACACTGATAGTCTGGCGGACTTGAGCATGTCCGAGGACGACCTCTTTGACCACGGGCGGCAACTTGCCGGCCATGATCGCCTTCACGGCATCAACCAATTCGTAGATGATGCTGAAGTACTTGATCGGAATCCCCGCCTTGTCGGCACCTTCCTGCAAACCGCGTCCAGCGCGGACGTTGAAGCCAAGGATGATCGCCTTTGAGGCTGACGCCAAGGTAATGTCAGATTCCGTAATGCCACCGACCGCTTTGTGGATGATCCGGTTGGCAACCCGCGGGGTGCTAAGTTTTAGCACCGCCTCGGAAACAGCCTCGACCGAGCCCTGGGTGTCACCCTTGAGGATGATCGGGACTTCATATTTGTCGGCGGATTGGATTTGGCTCAGCAAGTCTTCGATGCTGGCTGCACTGGTTTTGACTGATGCGGACTTGCGAAGTTGATCTTGGCGGAATGCCACGACTTCTCGCACCTGGCGTTCATCGAGCATCGCATTAACAAGATCGCCTGCTTCCGGAACTCCATCAAGACCGATGACCTGAACTGGAGTTGCTGGGCCAGCTTCCTTGATGACTGTTCCGCGATGATCGGTCATTGCGCGGACACGACCAGAACGTTGGCCGGCCACAATATAGTCACCGGTTTTCAGGAGGCCTTCGCGAACCATGACCGTGGCAACTGGGCCGCGTCCCTTGTCGAGGTGCGCTTCCACCACTGCACCGATGGCCATGCCGTCTGGGCGAGCCTGGAGGTCCAAAACTTCTGATTGGAGCAAAATGGCATCGAGCAGTTCTTCCAAGCCAACTTTTTGCAGGGCAGAAACCTTGACGAATTGGTTTTCGCCGCCCCATTCCTCGGATTGAATGCCGTGTTCGGCAAGTTCTGAATTGATGCGGTCGAAATTCTTGTTCGGCTTGTCGATTTTGTTGATCGCCACGATCACGGGCACATTGGCCGCGCGAGCATGGTTCACGGCTTCGATCGTCTGTGGCATGACGCCGTCGTCGGCGGCAACCACGAGAATCACGATGTCAGTCAGGCTGGCACCGCGGGCACGCATGGACGAGAAAGCCTCGTGACCAGGTGTGTCGAGGAAAGTGATTTGCTTGCCGTGTCGCTCAACCTGATAGGCGCCGATGTGTTGCGTGATGCCGCCGGCCTCGCCGCTTGCAACTTTGGCATCGCGGATCGCGTCAAGGATACTGGTTTTGCCGTGGTCAACGTGGCCCATGATGGTCACGATTGGCGGGCGATGTTCCAAGTCCTTGGCTTCGACGGGAGCGCGTTCCAGAATATCGTCGATGGTCGGGATTTTGACCTTCACTTCGAAACCGTAGTCGTTGGCCAAGAGGGTGGCCGTGTCGCTGTCGATTTCGGCGTTGATGGTCATCATCATGCCTTGGCTCATCAGTTTCTTGATGATCTCGCCGGCCTTGACGCTCATTTGTTTTGCGAGTTCGCCGAGAGGAATCGTTTCGCCCATCTCGACAACGCGGTAAGCGGCACGTGGCTGGGTCACCTGGGTGCGCTTCAGATCTTTACGACGTTTAGCGTCACGGCGGCTGCGTGGCCCACTGGGTGTGAATACGCGCGGCTGAACTTCCTCGGGAGCGGCTGTTGGAGCGCCATCGATCTCAACATCGCCTTCTTCACGCTGACTTAGCAGGGCGCGGATATTGATCGGCGCTGCATTCGTACGACGATTTTTTGCAGCCCTGAGCCTTGCCTGTTCTTCTTCTTCAGCGGCGCGACGGTGGACTTCACCTGGGCGGCGACGAACACCAAAGGCATCTGAATCAGAGGTCGTGCTTGTGCCTGTGCTGGTACCCGTGCTTGCGCCTGGGGCCGGCCTTACACTTGGAGTTGGCCTTGCACCTGGGGTGCTTGGAGCAGCAGTGCCTGGGGCAGCGGCTGCAGCGGCTCGCTGTTGAGCAGCGCGGTCATGAAGCAAGCCCATACCGGTAACTCGAGTTCCGCGGCTGTCTTCACGGCGCATGGTTCGCGTCCGGGACGTTTCCTCTTGCTTTTCGCGTGCGGCACTGGCGGCGGCGACTTCTTCTGGGCTCGCGCGGCGAATGATTGTTGCGCTTGCAGCTACGGCAAGCGTGCGGCGGCGCTGTTCAACTGCCGACTCGGCGGCAGGCGCCGTCGGGGTTGAATCCTGGGTTGCATCCGCGGATGTTTGCTCTGGCTCGTCCATTTCGGATTCTGCCGCTTCATCCGCAACAACTGGGGTTGCCGCAAGCTCTACTGCCCTCGGCGTCAACTCCCTTGCAACGACGGGCGCTTCTGCGGGTTTTTCAGCAGGTTCTTCGGAAGGATCTTCCTCCGAGACTGCGTGTGCTTCTTGAACCATCGGTTCTTCGAAGATCGGAGCGGCATGAACCACTGCTGGAGCTTCAGGCTCTTCGAAAGCGACTTCCACCGGTTCCGGCTCAGCAGGCGCCTCTGGTGCGGCCTCGGCCTTGCGACGACGGATCACAACCGTGGGGCGTGCACCACCTGCGGCCACTGGAGCAGCCGCCTTGGTTTCTTCGCCGCGAATCACCGCGCGCAGACGCTCGGCCTCATCGCCGGATAGCGTGCTCTGATGACTGCCGACCTCAATGCCCATTGACTTGAGCTTGGTGACAGCCACCTTGTTGTCGATGCTGAGCTCTTTGGCGAGCTCATAGACTCTGATTTTTACGCTCATTTTTAGCCTTTTAGCTCCGACTGCAGGTGACGGTCGGCCGCCATTTGTACGGTCCGTGCGATACCAAGTGACAAGCCTGTCTTCTGGGCAACTTCTTCAACTGAGTCGGCAATGATGTCGCCGATCGTGCCATAGCCTGCATCGGCCAGAGCATGCGCAGTCGCTTCGCCCACACCACTAAGCTTCGAAAATACGGCGATGCGGTCGTTGCGTGCGGTATCGGCAGCCGAAGGTCCGCGCTGTTCTTGTGGGTTAGCTGATGAACTGGCAAACAGTTCTTCGCGGGCGCTTTCCGGCGCACTTGGTTTTACGGCCTGCCTTGGGATGGGTTGTTGAGGCGCCATTTCCGAGGCAGCTTTGATCACCTGTTCAGCCTCGGCCTCTTCCATGTTCAGCAAGCGAACCAGATTGCGTGGGCTGAGTTCTGCGATTTCAGAGGCAGACTTGATGCCTTCGTTGACAAGGATCTCAGCTTGCATGATGCCAAGGCCGGGGATCGTTGCGATGAAGGCCTTCGTGCCTGCCATTTCTTCTTCCAATTTCTTTTCACTCTTGATGTCCAGCTTCCAGCCAGTTAGCTGCGCTGCAAGGCGCACGTTCTGGCCGCGTTTTCCGATGGCCAGGGAGAGTTGGTCTTCAGAAACAACGACATCCATGCTGTGGTTTTGTTCATCGACGATGACCTTTGAAACCACAGCTGGCGACAGGGCGTTGCAGACCAATCGTGCGGGATCTTTATCCCATGGAATAATGTCGATTTTTTCGCCGTTGAGTTCCTGGACGATCGCCTGAACGCGCGAGCCTTTCATGCCGACGCAAGCACCGACCGGGTCAACCGATGAATCGCGCGAGTAAACTGCGATTTTGGAACGGAAGCCAGCATCACGGGCCGCACTCTCGATGGTGACGATGCCGTCATAGATTTCCGTGACGGTTTGTTCAAACAAACGGATCAAGAAACCTGGGTGGGCGCGCGACAGGATGATCTGCGGTCCGCGCGACGAGCGTTTCACTTCAGTCACGAAACCTTGCACGCGATCTTTCACGCGGTAACGCTCGGTTGGGACTTGTTCACGGTAAGGAATGATCGCTTCGGTGCGGCCAAGGTCAATGATGATGTCGTTGCGTTCCATGCGGCGGACGTGGCCGCTGAGGACTTCACCGACTCGGTCTTTGAATTCTTCGTAAACTTGCGCGCGTTCGGCGTCGCGGACTTTTTGGACAATGATTTGTTTTGCCGACTGGGCTGCGATGCGACCGAACTGGGCCGTATTGATTTTCATGCCCAAGGCGTCGCCGATTTCCGTTCCCGGGTCGAGCTTTTTGGCCTCGGTGACTTCAATCTCAAGGCTTTCGTCATCGACATCGTCAACGACAGTCCGGAATTGGAACAGCTCGATTTCGTCGAGCTCTTCATTATAATGAGCTTCCAGGTCCGCATTGATGCCGAGGGTGCGGCGGGCGGCGTGAATCACGGCCTGCTCCAAGGCATCCACGATCACGGCGCGGTCCAGATTTTTGTCGCGACTTACGGTCGTAATGACCTTGCGTAGTTCGCTTTCTACCTCAGTTGCGTCGATGAGAGTCATGTCGATTGGCTCCTTTCCCAGTCAAAAACAATATTTGCGCGGTGCACCTTTGCGACCGGAAAAGACCAAGGGCCTTCGTCGGTTTCAAGGGTCACCAGCTCGTCGTTGGAAACATCCAGCAGCTTGCCTTTGGCTTGCCGCCGTTCACTTATCTTTTCAGTCAGATTGACGTTGACCGTCGCCCCAATGAATTTACGGAAATGTTCTGGGCGACGTAGAGGACGCTCCAGACCGGGGGAGCTGACTTCCAGGTTCCAAGTTCCCAAAATCAGGGAATCAAGTTCTTGGCTGTCGTTGAGAGCGTGGCTGACAGCGGCGCAGGTATCGAGGTTGACACCTTCCGGGCCGTCCACAAAAACGCGGAGCGTCTTTTCGTAGACCAGCCATTCGGCCTCAATGCATTCGAGCCCCGAAGAGGCCAATGGGGCGCTCTGGAGCTGTGTTTGAATTAATTCGATTGCCCGGTTCAGTAAAATGCGGTTCATGATCACCTTTGAAAGACAGCAACAGGCATCAACACACAGCAAAACTTCCGTGTGCCGACAACCTAACCTACTGAAATTCCAGATCATTCTGTCATTTCATGGCGGCTGCTGTGTGGCGAGCGACTTCTATCTAACTGCTTTCTATGAAAAAATCAATGAATCCGTGCTCAAAAATACAGCCGACGGACCTTACGTCATGTTTGGAGTCCTAAATGACCAGCACCATTAAGCCTGCAAGTGATCGTCGTCGCCATGAACGTTTCCCCTTGTTGTTCGGGCTGGCGTCCGGTCCGGTGGCGACCCTGCGAAGCAAGGGCGGCGCGGTATTTCCTGTTATCAATTGGAGTTACGGCGGTTTGCAGATTGCGGTTGTGGGCAATGGGGATTCAGAATTCGCGGCCTCAGGGGGCAAGGAGACGGGCCATCCGGTAATCACTGGGATTTTGCACCTGGCTTTGGCATCGGAATTGACCCAGGCCATTCAATTTAATGTGATTTCCACGACTGCCAATACAATCTCCTGCGCTTTTGTCCACGACACGCCCGATGCCCTGCTGTTTTTGCGCCCCTGGATGGAATGCCTGCGGCGTGGTACCGCGATGACGGAACTGGCCCCTGACGTTATCAAGCCTGAATTGGCCTCGGCGGGTTGGCAAGTCTGGCGTGGCGACGGGCCGTTGACCCTCTCCATTCAAGCCGTAAAGGCTGCATTTATCGACTGGTGCCTCGTCTTTCAAGTCGGCGAGGGCTATGGCGAAGTGGGGGCAACCGGCGGGAAGATTTTTTCTCGTAAATCCGTGGACAACGATGGCAGGGCCAGTAGCCGGATGCAGGCTAGCGGTGCCAACGACTCGGATTTGCTCAATATGGCGGTGATGCATTGCATCGGTGCTGGCTCGGCAGTGCCGCCTGCGTTGTGCATCGCAATCATAGACCAGCTGAGAAAGGATCCTCTCTTATAATCCGTCACCCTGAGCACTAGCGAAGGGCCCTTTCCTCTCCGCCTCAAAATAACGGGCCGCGCACTTTCCGCGGAAAGTGCGCGGGTCAATATTTGTCATTCAGCGATTAATCCATTACGTCATTCATTCGATTTTACTTGACAGGAAATTTCCGCGTCTTTTTCGCAAGGGCATTAAAGGCTTGCGGGGCAGCGTATTCCCCACGCCGCACGGTCTAAAACAACTGCCAATCGATACCCGACGAATCAGGCGAGAGTCAAAGGGAGTTTAGGCTTTGCGGCGATTCTAGGCCCATTTGCGCCATCCAAAAAAACCCGTGTTAAGAAATTCACTGGGCGCAAAACCTGTGATGCATTGATCCACAAACGAGGGGCAGCCAATGGAAATACCAATGAATTTAGCAATGGATTTTTTAGGCGCAAAAAAACTTTCTGACACCGATTTAAACGCCGCACTGCATAAGGCCATAGCATCAGAACGCAGCAACATCGCCGCCTCGATCGCCTGCCTTATAGAGATCACGGCCCTTGACCTGCATACACGACTTGGCGCGCCGTCTTTTTTTGTCTATTTGACGCGTGACCTGAAGTTATCGGAATCGTCGGCATCAAAACGCTGCGCTGCGGTCAGGGCGATTCGCAACTACCCGCAAATATTGGGTCTCATTCAGTGTGGTCGGCTGCACCTTTCAAATATTTCGATGATCTCGCGACACCTCACCCCCGAAAATTCTGGGAGGCTGATCGCCTGGGCACAAAACGAAACACAGCGTGGACTTGAAAAAAAGTTGGCTTTGGAATTTCCGCTGCCGGCACAGCGCGACACCATACAGCCAGTCGTTTATTTGTCGCAGGGCGATCAAAGCGCTGTTCATGGCCGGGCAAATCTCCAAGAAAATATCCAAAAAAATATTCAGCCAAATGTGCCTGAAAATATTTCGACCGCCGATAATATTCGCGGCGAGGAAAAAGGGCATGACAACGAAAATTTCAAGGCGGAAGAACCAGTCTTTTTGTTCGCAGCCGGGTCGGCCAAACCAGCCGTGGGCGCCCGCTTACATGTCACGCTCAATCCCGAGGCCGCGGCGGCCCTTGAGTTTCTGGCGCAATCGATGCCGGGAAAATCTATCTCAGATATTTTGTCCCTAGCAGTTGGCGAGCTCCGCAAACGTCGTGAGTTGGCTGGCGGCAAATCATCATGGCGGCCATCGCAAGGTCATTCACAGGGTCAATCGCAGCGGCCATCACAAGGTCAATCACAGCCGCCATCTGAATCGAAGCTGTCCGGCGTGATTCCAAACGTTGCGAGGACTATCCCTGTCGCAAGCCCACCCATGGCCAACAGGTATATTCCCGCCGCTCTGCGCCGAGAGGGCGCGCAGCGAGACGGGTACCGTTGTCGCTATGTTACTTCTGACTATAATTGCCCTGATGGCTCTAAAAAGAAGGGCGCTGCCATTACCCTCGACGCAATTTCCGGCCCAAGGCGTTGCGATGCCCTTCACCATCTAGAGTTTGACCATTTGATCCCGCGGGCGTTTGGCGGCCAAAACACCTTGGCCAACTTGCGCCTGCTGTGTCGTGCGCATAATAATTTGGCGGCGAAAGATTTGATGGGAAAAGAGTTTATCGAATCGCATTATGGGCGTGATTGAATTCTGCGTCTCACGAAGGGCCCTTTCCGCGGAAAGTGCACGACCCGTTATTCTGAGCCGCAGGCGAAGAACCCCGTCTTTCGCGGCCCTCACTAATTGGAGCACCAGATCGTAAAAGTCAAATTCTTGACCATTAGGCAATGGTTTTTATCGGGGGCATTCATCGAAACGCTGTCCAGCGTTCCGGGTATTAAAAACGTGTTTCCAAGGCAAGGCGCCGCCCTTTCGATGTTGCTGCATTGTATTGGATTTGAATTCATTTTTTGTCTTATCACATTGAGAAATGCACTGAGGGTTGATGGGCCAAAAGGAGTGGCGAAGCTGATTATTATTAGGTCTTTGACGACGCCAAATGCCTCCATGTCATTAAGCATTGGCATGGACCCAAGGCTTCCTGAAAAAGGGGTGGGGCTAGTTGTCCCGGGTAGTGTGAAAGCGACGTAGATGTTTGGAGATCGACCCATATACGTTGCGATACGCGGCACCGGTCCAGCAGCAAAGGCCAATTTGAATTGCGAACCGAGTGATGACGAATTAATTGCTGGGATGGACTTGTCATCCGCATAAGCCCGCCATGATGCATTTGGAAGCGTTTCAACAGGAATTCGCTTATCGGTTTTGGTATCGTAAAGGTTGCACGCAATTTGATTACCCTGGGCGTCGACTTTGAAGCATACGAGATACGCCGCAGCGATAAGCTCTGGTTCAATGACGCCTTGAAATTCGTTTTGGTTTCCTTGGGAGACGGTTGCTGCAGAGCCGGCCCCGTTGTCGCTCCCGTTGGCAGTAATCTCCGCTGGCGGGGTTTTTTTTCCTCCGGCAACGTTATTGCCGACCAAAGATTCACCAGAGCAGCCGCCAAGCAGCAAGTGGCTTGAAATCGCAACGGCTGCGGCATTCGCTGACAATGTTGATCGGAGGGCTTTCATCAAAGCGAGTTAACGGCTAATTAGCTCTTTGAATTGAGACTTTTTTTTCGAATCGGCTCCAAAAAATAAATCGTCATATAAATACCTGAAATAATTGATATCTTTTTCTAAAAAATCACCAATTGGCGCCTTGGGCGACGCCCATCAAACCGCCGACGGCTCATGGACCTTGTCCCACCCGGGTCATTTCGAGTGGTATCACTCGGCGGATGGGGCGGCGACGGAGGCCCGAAGCCTTTACGTGGACGCGTCCGGAATTGCCTCTGACTTTGCGGATGGCAGGTCAGTGCGTGTCTTGGATGTCGGCTTGGGGCTTGGCTATAACGCCCTCGTCACCATGGACGCGTGGCTCCAGGCTGGCAGTAAAGGGCCGCTGGAAATTCTTTCCCTAGAGAATGACGAGGATTTATTTGCAGCCCTCTGCTCTGGCGAGGCCCCCTGGCTGGCGGGGTGGGATCCGGTTTGGTTGGGTGCCGTGACGGGGCTGGCTCAAGTTCAAGGCAGCAATCTCGAAGACCAGGC
>CANFEB010000042.1 GCA_947445775.1 Oligoflexales bacterium
ATCATTGAAGCAGGCAATGACGTGGCGGTGGTCTTCTCGAATCTGGGCGTTGAATTAGCGGACCGTTATGCGCCTTTGGCCGCACGCAAAACCTGTATGGCACGCATCGCAGCCAGCGTGGCCAAGGGACTTTATATCGGTACGTTGACACAAAACGTCTCCTTCGGTGTTTCGAAATCCCTCGGTTCCGAAGCCGGAGTTGGCGTGATGAGCAGCTTCGCAGGCTACCGTCTGCCGCCGCTGAACGTTTCGATTGGTCGCAACCGCCGTGCTGATGGCGATATCCAGACTGCCTCCCGCCGAGATGACTTCTTGGTGAACGGTCGGGGAATGTGTGGCAGAAACATTCCTGTGATGTACCAAGCACAGCTCACGGCCAGCGGAAGTCGCTCCACGACCAACGATTTCGTCATCACCCAGATTGACGGGCTCGACGTTCGTTTCGAAGCAACTGCTGGTGTGTACACGTGCCCAATCAGATGATTTGGTGAATTCTACCCATGCCGGCCGGTATCGGACCTAAACCGTTCGATACCGGCTTTGTCTTTCTAATGAGGTCCGCCATGGTTTTCAAAAACTTATCGCAAAACATCAGGCTGACTCCATTCTTGATTCTTTCGTTTTTCTCAACCCCCGCCTTTTCAGCATCTCCCGCAGTCTTTAGTGAATGGTTTGCCCTTGGCTCCGGCTGTCGCGCAAAGTTCGATATACCAGGAGACGTCACCCAAGAAATTTCCCCAGTCCCAAGCCAGCATCCCGGATACCAACGAATCCGCTTTCACCTGCCAAAGCTGCACTTGAATGGGAGCCATCAGCTGAAAACCGGGCGGGATTTTGGGCGCGAGTGTGCCATCAGATTAAAAGTAGCGCCCGAGGCGACCCATAAAATCTCTGACGTGATCGCCGAGACCTCATTGGACATCGAAAAACCCAAGGGTGTCCAATTGACCGTTGCCACCGAACTTAAAATTGGTCAGTCCATCATTGACGCACGGAAAGAAATACTGGAGGCCGCCGCCTCATCCACTGGCAGGCGCAAACCCATTACCTTGGGGGGAACACCCAACGAGGCGTTATATAAACCGCTTCAATGTGGCGAGCCAAAAATTGTCGGATTCGACTACACGTGGATCGTTAGTACAACGGCAAAAAAACCAAAAAACTTGGCGGTTAATCTGGCGGGCAACAGCGCCGGAAATTCCGGCGCTAATCCTTCTGAAAATCGCGTGCTGGATATTTTTATAAAAATTGAACCGTGTTCACACGTTTCAAATGCATTGCCCAGTCATCATCCCTAATGTGAGCTGGGTGTCGCTGCTGTCGACTTGCAGGATTGCGGACTGTCGCGCATTCTGGCGGGTTGCGGCGACGGTCAGGCGGGTCTGCAGGGCCAGGCTGACCGGACGACTGCGCGTCCACTGACACATTTGTTGAACATGATGGCGTCCAAATACTTTCATGTCCGTCATGTCGAACAAGGGCTCATGAACAGCGTCTCTGGTATAAAAAACACGACTCATATGGAGAATTCGTCCCAAGGGCCCCAACCCTGACAACGCAGGGGCCAGTGAATTGGCCTGGCGCAACAGATGATAGGAAGCGTCCATGTATCCAGCTGCTCCCCGGTCTTTAATGGCCCCGGCAGTGACTTGGGCATTTGCACTTTTCAGGTAAGTCCCCCGCGGCAAAACAAAACCAAGGTTGACCTCGCAAACTGAAACCGCATAATTCTGGCGTGGTGCAGCCCCGGCAGGCAAATCAACTCCGAATTTATCGAATAATACGGAGCCGGATTCCCCGGCAAAAAGAGTATGGACGGAATCCATGCTGCATTTTGAACCGTTGCCAATTCCGCGGACATTGATCAGACGCAATTGGATGTCTTGGGCAAAAGCCAAATCAGAAGCCCCCAAGCCTAAAACTAAACCTAAGGCCATGACGACTCCGGTAACAGTCGCTGACATCTGGTGCTGACGCCCCATGGGTGTGCTCCCTCTCTGCAATGGATTGCTGTTGCAGGGAAGGATGCAGAGTCCGTGCCAGGGCGATTTCATCCGCAACTTGCCAGAATCATTGAATACGAAATGACTGTGGGCGACCAAAAGTTAGGCGATTCATAAGCACTGTTAATAATGCTCGCAAATGTTCTGTCACCAACGTTTTTGTGCCCATAGGAGTCGACTTTGAAACTTTGGTTTTGACCTTGACGCTGTCCCTGGATTTTGAGATTTCAGGTTAAAGAATTCCAATATTTCGGTGCAACGAGAGTCTCTCGCAAGGGGTGCTTCCCATGGCTTTCAATAGATCATTTAATGGTTCAAAAATTTTGATTGCAGCCGCCACCTTGGCCACCCTTGCTGGCTCTCTTGCTAGCTGTGCTAAGGTGCACCGTAAAGAATTGTCCAAAGAAGACCTCGCAAAACCCGTTGCCACGAATGTTCTCGTCACGGCATTGCCAGCCCCCATGGCAGCCCCCATGCCAGCTAACCACCGCGTTGAAGTCGAATTAACCTTGCGCCGGGATTTGCTCCTCGATCGCGAATTTCTCTATGGCTTTGACCTGCAATATTCGTCGGGCACGGACTCTAAATTTGCGTTGGTTCCGCAGGCACAAGCCATCGGGCATGTTCCGGCAACATTTCGTCTGATTGGTGATCGCCTCCAGCTTTTGTCCAACCAAGACCGCTTGTTTGAATCAGACATCAACCACCCGGAACTACTTATTAACGAGTACAAGGTTGTCCGTTCGGACGGCGAGACCATCACAATCGCCTTGGATCGCCCAGGACACCTGGTCAATATGACTATGAACGGGACAGCCGGCCCGGAAGTCAAAATGAACTGGTTGCGGTCCTTCGAGTATGTCGCTCAGGGCAATTATATTTTGCAAGAAACAGCGCTTCTGCTGGCGGATGGCCAGGTGCAAACCTACATGGAGTCCATATTCCCGCGCGACACCCTCGTCCCCGCGGAGTATCGCGGGATCGAAAACGAAGCGTCGCTCAATCCTGCAGCGGAACGCTACCGCTTTTTGACTAACGAAAAGGTCTACGTCGACCGTCCGGGCCTGATTCGGACCGTGCGCCAAGAAACTTCATTCGCCAATCGTTTTCACGTCAAAGCGGGCGAAACAATAGACTGGTATGTCACGAAAAATGCGCCAGCTAATTTTATGAACGAAATGAAAAGCGGAGTCGAAGGTTGGAACCGCTACTTTATTCCGCAAATGGGCTACGCCGTAATACAGTTCAAAGGCTATTTGCCAGCTGGCGTCAAATTGGGTGACCCACGCTTTAACGTCATCAACTTCGATTCCGTTGCTCAAGCAGGTGCCGCCTATGAATCTCAGGCTGCTGACCCAATGACGGGTATTCAAAGCCACAGCCTGATCTACATGCCCTACGCCTGGTACAACATCGCCCGGGGGCTTTATTCGCGTCGTCATCCGGATTGGAAAAATTCCAAAAACAATATGTCTGTCGAGGCAGCTCTGCGCACGAGCGCCGAGCCCCGCGGAACTGCGGTTTTATTCGGACGCGAGCGCCGGGTTTTGACCTGCATGCGTTCAGCCGAAGAAGCCTTGGCTTCTCTGGAGCAGCCCCTCGACGCGGCCAGCGACGCCGCGCTGGATGATTTCGGCCGCCGCGTGTTCATTGCGACCTTGTTTCATGAGGTCGGCCACGCACTTGGAATGGCCCACAACTTCAAGGGTTCCATGGCGTTTGACGGCAGCAAGCCTGTCGGAGAAGCCAATCCGACAACCTGGAGTGTGATGGACTACAACTACTACCAACATGAAACCGGCCTTGTGTCCAAGCCAGGCGCGACCGATGGTCCGTCCCAGGAATACGACCGCCAAATGATCTCGCAACTTTATAACGACGGCAAAGATGTCGTTGCCACAGATCCCGTGATTCCGGCCTGCGATGACACCGAGGCAGATTCAACCGACGGTGGCGTTGACCCATTTTGCACGCGCTACGATGCCGAATCCAACCCGCTGACAGGACTGCAGCATGCTTTCGATAAAGTAACGTTGGATGACGGCGCCAAGGGTGTCGAACCCATGACCCTGGCCGAGGCCCTACGCGCCCTTGAGCACCGACTGATCACTCGCCTCAATGACCCAGCGCTAACCAAAAATGCTGCTGATGTGAAGTTGTTGGCGCCTTTGGCTGCAAAGGCCGCTGCCAATCTAGTCGGATATTACGTTTCGGAAGGGGCACAGTCTCTGCGCGTCAATCTGGTCAACAACGCAAAATCCCTGCGCAAGTTTCGAGTCGTGCCTGATGGCGTCAACGAAAACGCGCACCGGACAACCTACATGCAAATGCTGAATGCTGCCCTCGCCATGGATAGTTTGCCAGGACCTGCGAGCGCAGCCGCTCAGCAACTTGGGCTGGGCATTCGAGTGGCTATTTTGTCCCAGGAACGCTTTGGGGCAACCCCGGACGAACGTGCCGACCTGGCCGACCTGGTCGTCAAGGCCGTTGATTCAACACTTGCTGGGCAAGTCACGGCATCGTTTGCCAAGCTCCGGGCTTTGACCTTTGGGGAACTGGCATACAAGCCGGAGTTACCGTTTTCAGCGATGAGTTTGGCTTTCACGGCTCCCGCGGCTCCCGCGGCTCCCGCGGCTTCCGGCGCCTCGTCGTCGGATATGCTGTCGATTGAAAACCTCGTCACAGGATTTTTAAAAATCAATATTTTGCGCGGGGCGTTTGGCAGCTCAGCCCCCCAGTTGATGTTGCAACGGTCGCGCCACGCGGCAGCAACGGGACTGGCCTCGTTTCATGTGACCGGTGAAATTGATCTTGCCGATTCCGATCAGCAGTTGGTCGCAGAATTAACGAAAGCCAAACTGGCGGGTGAGCAGGATGCCATCGACCAGATTCGTGAATTGATTATCGCCATCCGTGCGAAAGACTAGCCTGAGCCGCTAACGGCTGCCGTTGATCACATCAACGGCAGCCGCAAGGGCCGTCCCGCCTAGTCCGGCACGCTTGATCCAGGTTTCGACAGGAAACAGACGGATCGCCAAAAAAAGCAAATAACCAGCAGCCATCGGACGGAACACTCCCCAAAGAATCGGGGCCAGTTCATCCTCGGCAAACCAAAAGAAAATTCCGGTCATAATTAGCGGAACAATAAACAGCGGACGGCGGATGTCGTTCAAAGCGCCTTTAAATGCCTTAAAAAAGCCTTTAGAAGGACCAGAGGCTGCGGACGGTAACGCAACATCACCGCGTGGCAAGCCCTTCAATCCAAGCTTTACCAGACGCTCGCTCAGCAACTGTTGCTCATTCACTTCAGCGCGCCATCCGGCCAGACAGACGGCCATGCAGACCAGTGACTTGATGGCCACAAAAACCAGAATCACCCGAATCACTTGATCCTGAAACCCCGAATTTATTTCGACAACGCCACTCAAAAGCTTGCTGTAATACGCAAAAATTTTGGCGAGTTGATCCTCACCCAAAACCAATCCATAAATAAGCCACAGGATTGCCACTGGTTGGAACACGCCCCAGACGGCGAGCATGGCTGCGCCGGCCATGCAGCCGATGAGGTTGGGCCCAAAAATAATCGTCCCCGCGGTGAACAACAGCCCCTGAGCGGCAATGGCCAGCATCGGCAACAACTTTTTTCCCGCAGGAGACAACGATTTCAGCAGGGCTGTGATATTGGAAACGCGAAAAGGAAGTGTCCGGACATCATCATTGGCTCGGTTTAATTTGACGACGCGGGTTAAAAACAAAGCCTGGTTGATCGACAAAAAAGTTCCCGTCATCGGAATTTTCAAGCCGTGCAGCAAGCTGCCAAGGCCAATCTCTGCAAGGCTCAAAACCCCGGCGTAAAAACCTGTGATTTTTGGGTCTGTGCCCGATGATTTGGCACATTCCAGAGCAGCAACGGAATCACTCACCACGCTAAGCGTCATGGAGGCAGCGCCCAGCAACATAAAGGCGTTTGAGAATCCGGTCATCACCGTGGACCATCGTGGCAAAAAGGCGCTCAGCAGGCGATCGAGTCCGCGTCACACGTTCGTGAAGTATGGGTTTTCTCGCAAATGAAATCACTTGGAAATCAGCGAGTTTACCGGGATCCAAACTGCCGATGTCACCGTCCATATGCAGGGCCTCGGCCCCGGCAAGGGTCGCCAGATAAAGCAACGATTCTGGCTCCAGGGGCTGGCTGCGCTGAGCCTGGATCTTGTAGGCCTCAAGCATGGTTGCCCACGGAGATAAACTCGTCCCAGCACCGATGTCGCTACCCAAGGCGACTTCAATGCCGGCATCACAAGTTTTTTTAAGGTCCAGAAGCCCGCTCCCCAAAAATGAATTCGAGGTCGGACAATGCACGACGCTCGCTCCGTGGCCTGCCACACGCTCGCGTTCACTTTCCGTGAGCCAGATTCCGTGCCCAAGCAGAGTCCGGTCATTGATCAGGCCGTAATCCTCGTAAATGCTCAGATAGTCGCGGGCTTCAGGAAAGGCCTGGGCCACGCTCTTTAATTCGCCCTCACACTCGGAGATATGCGTCTGAACAAAAGTATCCGGATGGCGAGCGTGCAGATCCGCCAAGGCCTTCATTTGATCGTTGGACGAGGTCAGAACAAAGCGCGGGGTCACGGCATAATAAAGGCGCCCGTGACGGCCATGCCATTTTTTGATCAGAATTTCCTGGGCTTCGATATCGGCACGCCAATCAAGCAACACTGCCGCGGGGGCGTTGACATCCATGCTGGTCTTGCCGACTACTCCACGCAAGCCAGACGCCTCAAATGCCGAGAAGAGAACTTCAGCGGCAATCGGATGGACGCTACTGAAGACGACACTCGTGGTCACACCGTTGGCGGCGAGTTCCTTGGTGAAGCGCCCTGCCGTCTCCCCGGCAACGGCGGCATCACTAAAGCTGGCTTCTGCTGGAAAAATAAAGGTTTCAAGCCACTGGATAAGGTGCTTGCCGTGGGAACCCATCGTGTCCAACTGCGGAAAATGCAGGTGGGCATCGACAAACCCCGGAAGGATTACCCCATCACCGTGATCGACAACCTTGGCACCCTCATGACGGGCTTTGATCTGGTGAAAGTCGCCCGCTCCAAGAATCCGGCCCGTGGTTTCATCGATGGCAAGGCCCACGTTGGACAGGGCCTCAAAGCGAAACCGCTCGCCCAAACGTCCGCGGCGAATGGTCCCCGAGGACGCTGGAAATGCAACGGGGCTGGTCACATGCCACAATTCAGCGGCGCGGTGGATGACGATATTGCTTGCTGCTACTACCAAAAAAAGCCCCTTAATCCCTAGGCGTCAAGAAAGCACGCTATGATGATAAAATCAAAATGAATCACGATTTGCTACTGGGCTAGGCTGAATCAAAGGGCACTAACAACAATGAAATTAAGCAAAACCCTCGACCGGATATTCAATATCCGTTCCCATGGATCCACCGTCCAAACTGAACTGCGGGCCGGACTGACCACCTACCTGACCATGGCCTACATCCTGTTTGTGAACCCGAGCGTCTTGGGACATGCCATCAAAATCCCAGGTCTGGACCTGCAACCGGAACTTTTAACCACGACGGCCCTGGCCACGGCGTTTGCCACCATGCTCATGGCCTTTATGGGCAAGTACCCTTTGGCGATCGCCCCCGGCATGGGGCTCAATGCCTATTTTGCCTTCACCGTGGTTGCCGGCCAGGGAGTTCCTTGGCAGACAGCCCTAGGCGGCGTTTTCATCAGCGGCCTGGTGTTTCTTGCCATCAGCATTGCCCGCATCCGCGAAGTGATTTTCACGGCCATCCCCCAAGAATTAAAATATGCCACGGCGGCCGGTATTGGCCTGTTCCTGGCTATGATCGGATTCACCAACTCCGGGATCGTCGTTGGACATCCCGCAACACTAATCACAATCGGAAAGCTGTCTTCACCCGCCGTCATCGTCACCATGGCCGGAATCATGGTCACGACAGTTCTCATGGTGCGGCGCGTGCGTGGCGCCATCCTGTACGGCATCGCCGCCTCAACCATTTTGGCGATTGCGACCAATGCCCCGGTCTTCAACGGACAGGCGTTTGGCGGATTTCCTGACGGCATCATCGCCGCACCCGTCTGGCCGACCCACTTATTTTTAGCCCTGGATTTGAAGGGCGCCATGGCCATGGGCCTCATCCACATTGTTTTTACCTTTACGATGATCGAACTTTTCGACACGGCGGGGACTTTAGTCGGCATTTCGGAAAAGGCCGGGCTACTCGACGCGTCAGGGCGCTTGCCCCGTGCCTCGCAAGTATTTGCCGCCGATGCCACAGCCAACATTGCCGGTGCCCTCCTTGGAACCAGTCCCATGACCACCTACATTGAAAGTGCGGCCGGCATCGAAGAAGGCGGTAAAACCGGGCTGACGGCCTTGACGGTTGCCGTGCTCTTTCTGGCTAGCATTGTCCTGTGGCCTTTGGCCGGAGTGATCCCGCCGCAAGCGACGGCCCCCGCCATGATCATCGTCGGCTGCATGATGATGGGGAGCCTAGCCCGAGTGAAATGGGACAACCTCCTGACGGGACTTCCCGCCTTCTTGACCCTCGCCCTGATGCCGTTGACCTATTCCATCTCCAACGGAATTGCGGCCGGTATTTTAAGCTGGTGCGGCGTGCACCTTCTTGCCGGAAAAGCCCGCGAGGTGCACTGGGTGATGTATGTGTTGGCGATTTTATTGATGCTGAAAGTGGGGATGTGACCTGCATGAAAATTTCCGAGCGCCTCTTGATTCCCGATAATGAATTAGAATTTAGTTTTGCGCGCAGCGGTGGTCCTGGGGGCCAAAACGTTAATAAAGTTTCCAGCAAAGCCATTTTGAAGTGGAGCCTTGATGACAACAGAACCATCCCCGAGGCCGTGAAAACAAGGTTTCGTTCGAGTTTTGGCAACCGCGTCACCACCGATGGCCACGTCGTCATTGCCAGCGATGAGTACCGCGATCAACCGAGAAACATCGAAAATTGTCGCGAGAAATTGGCAGACATGCTGCGCACGGTCGAGAAACCGCCCAAAATTCGCCGCGCGACCAAGCCAACCAGAGGATCGAAGGAACGCCGCTTGGCCGGAAAAAAACGCGACTCTGAAGTCAAGGCCGGGCGCCGGCGGACCCGGCACCATTCAGAATAAAGATCGCTGGGCAAATTTTGCCCTGGGAAGCGATCCGGGCTATACTCAATACATACCAATAATCTGAACTCAGTTAGCGGCGGACGGGCGTAGCAGCATGGCATTTGCGTCCTTTTTTAGCACCAGGCGCATTCTTGCGCTCACCATCGGGGCCGCAGCCCTGTCGGTGACGTGCAGGCAAGGCGCTTCGTGGCTTGAGACCTATCAACGTGGGGCGTCCGACCTGGATCACCTCACGGCGACGGCTGTGCAAACCACCATCGCCCGCATGAGCGACAGCCTGCACACGTTGGTCAATGAACCCTCGCTGCAAAAAAACTTGCAGTGGAACTATGCCAACAGCGTCTCCCAAACCCTTGCCGCATCCGAGCGCATTGGGGAGGTCGAGCATCTGGCCGTGTTGGACGCCAATTGCAATTCGATCGCGAACTCCAGCCGCCAAATCCTGGGCGCTGGAGATCATTGGAAACCCTTGTGCCCAAGGATTGGCAATACAACCAAATCTGAGGTTGTCTGGAATTCCAAAAATGGAACTCCTGTTCTCCAGGTCGCTATTGCCATCAAAGACGTCCGGGACGGAAAAACGCCAGTCCGTTGGATGATCGCCCAAACGGCCCTCTCCGAGCCGTGGCTGAAGCAACATCCTCGTCTGGATCAACACATGCGCCGCGTTGCCCCGGAGGCAACCTTCACCAATACTAATTTAAACAAAAACACACTCAACTCTGATGCGCGTTGGCAACCATTGCCCTTGAAATTGCGCTTCGGCGCAAAAATCAGCCAAAGTCTAATTGCCCAACTCAACGGCGTTTCGACTCTATCTTTCCTGATAAGCCTCCTGATGCTAGCGATCATCTACATTCGCCTCGTTTGGAATTCCAATCTGGATTCACTAACATCAGAAAAAAATACGCGGACCTTAGGCCAATTACTTTCCAACGCGGCCTCGGACGACGACAGTAAACTGTCATTTTCCCTCGGTTATGCGGCCAGTGATCTTGCCTCCGAAGGCGATATGACCCCCGACCTGATCGCCCTGGACCGACTGCACCGCAACCGGTTCGCTCTGATGAGGCTTGATGCCAAAGAAAACGCCTTGTGGATCGAAGACCTGCAATGTCAACTCGATGAAACCCGTGACGAACTAAACCGCTTGCGCCTTTCTGCCCTGGATCACGCCCAGCAAGGATTGGTGCAAGAGGGCATTGCCAGAAAGATTGCAGCAGCCTGCCAAGCCCTGTGCACCGCCCATGATGATGTCGTGCATTACTGCCAAGAGCCTTTTCTAGGACTGTCAAATTTGATCGCTTCATGGCGCCACGGCACGCAAACCATGGGATTGAAGAGATTCACCAGACTGCTCCAAGAATCAAGCGATCAGCTTTCCCGAAGATCGGAATTGGAAGGCGGCGTGCTTGCCATGACCAGCGTGCAGGAGCGGTCCTTCGCCACGGTTTTTGAACTGCCAGCGCGCCTCAAGCAATGCCTCCAGGATCTCCGCCCCGCAGTAAGCCTGCTAGTACGGGGGACGGATGCCGCCAATAAAATCACCGCCACCAGCCTCGCCTTGGGCGACCAGTTGCAAGATGTTACCTCCATGCTTGGTCTGGCCCGACCGGGCCAGAGAATCCTCGTGCGCCTGGCCCAGTTGGAACTGAAACAAATGCGATTGGATGAAGTCGTAGGCAAGGCTTTTGGAAAATGGCTCTTCTATCGAGCCATTGATTGCCTGGGGGACTTGCCGGCCGCCACCACAGTCTATTTGAACCTGCGGGGACGCCAGATCAATGATGAGTGCCTTGAATTGACGATCAGCATTGTTGCCGAGCGCAACCATCAAATTGATGCGTCTCAGCAGGATGGCGCACTTCGCGGCGCCATGATGGTCGAAGATGGATCCCGGGAACTGGCAGATCGTTTGGCGATCTCCGTTGGCATCGACTGGGCAGACCAAAAAAATGCAAGCTCCATGCTGGAGCCTGCACCAAATCAAATCGTTGTTAGAATACCGGTCAGCGTCTCATCACCCTCAGAAAGGCGAGAAGGCACAACCAGAGTGGACAAAATGGCTGGTGTGGCTGGCAGCCCGCTTGATCTCACGCGCGAGATGGCGGTCTGACAAGAGGTCTGCATCAGCATTGCCTTCGTCTAAAACTGAAGTGGATTCCTCGGCAATTTTCTGAAGGTCGCTCCATTCGGAAGCCGGCAGCAATCCACGGTTGCCGTCACCGGACGCCTTCAACTTGTGGGCGCGGATTTCGCGGTCCACGTTGAATGCACGGTAGCAGGTATGATGATGTGAATCGGTGAAATCACCAATCGCAATAAACTTGAATTTGCCGTCGCTATCGCGCCATTCGTTTTCATACAACGTCTGGCACTGATCAGCGGGGGTTTCCATCAAGCTCGCAGAGGCCTTGCTGCCTTCACCCTCAGCCCACCTGCCGATCCGCAGGTATGTATCAACAGCAGACTTCGGATTCAATCCGAGTTCTGTCATCCATTCCGCGCCAAGCTCGTCAGCCTCTTGCTCGTTGGTGTAAAAGCCGACACGCTGGTCGTAAGCCTGCTGAATGGCCTTGGTCGCATCAATCTCTTTATCCCACAGGTAGGTCGAAACCTTTTTCATCAATACAGCCAAATCATTTGCACCCTTCGGGGCTTTCTCAGGCAAACGCTTGATGATGTCGCGCATCCAAGTGGTCATCGCCACACGGATCTCTGGTTTATCTTCAATCCAGCCCGGCCATGAGGGGGCTCCGACCGTATCAAGAAAGTCGTCCCAAGTGATGCCATCGGCGCTTTCAGAATCTTGACTCTTCTTGAGCGGAATTTCCGCCAGGCACTGGATCGCCAGGCTTTCGAATTCTCCATAGTTCTTCAAACCATCTGCATTCAATTCGCGGAGCGGGAACAAAAGGACTGACTGTTTAAATTCCTTCTTGTCAGTCGCCTCGGAAAGGTCGCTGCAAGGCTTGGTGCAGGCTTTGGGATTATAAAGGTCCGAATCTTTATCACAAATTCCGCGCGCCAACTCACCCGTGGCCATGAACAAGGCTGAGTGGATTTTCTGGTGCGGAACCCGCTTGAATCGATCCATGCTGCCAAGCAGTTCACTGCTTTGCACAGCCTGATTGCCGAGAGACGCCAGATTGGAAACTGCCTTCGGACGGGACGGGGCAACATTTTCCTCGGCGCGATAAAAATAATCGTACATGCTGCGCGGGGCATTGACGTGAGATCGGTAGTAATGACCCAATTCATGGGCGAGCACACCGACGACTTCGCGTTCGCTCATCTCCGTGATCAACCCGGCATAAACGTTAACCCAATCGGCAGTCCGCAAAAGAACCAACGTTTCAGATCCACCGAAATTTTCCATTTCCGAAGATTCTTCGCAGGAACTATTCGGCGCGATGAAGTGCTTTGCCCCGTCTTTTTCCAGCGAGATCTTGCAACCATTCGGCGCACGCTCGTTGAATTCACGGATGGCAGCCGCGATTTCATCACGTCCTGCCTGACCTTTGGCGGCAGGCATGCACTTGATTTCATCCGAAGGCCAAACATCGAAAGCGCCGCCGCTGATATCCAAAAAAATACCATCGGTCATCGGCTTGCCGGAGCGACCTTTGAAACGAACTTCAACATCATGACAAACTGGAACAGGAGCGATGAAAGCGTTGAGGCTCGGGTTTAAAATGATGCGAGCTTTTGGCTTTGGCACGCCGGTCATCTGATCCGGGTGCTTGGACCGCAAATTCTCGTCCAGGCGGTCGATCCATGTCTGGACGCGTTTAGTCAGGGGATTATTTGCTGGCAGGAATTCATCATCAAGCTGGATCAGGGGAGCGACGAACTTGAGATAGTCCTCTCCCGTGACTTCGCCCCACTGATGACTCAATGTGCTGAGGGTCGGATCGTCAACATCATGGAACAAATTGGAATCATTGCCAGCCTTCTGGCCGCATGCACCCGTAAACATTGCCGCTGCAAAGGCTGCAGACACGACAATAGAACTATTAGCCTGATTAGCCTGATTAGCCTTGGCCGTTCTTTCCACGCTAGCCCCCACCGTCTCATAGATATCTTAATTGA
Organism: Oligoflexales bacterium; assembly: GCA_947445775.1. Classification (GTDB taxonomy): domain Bacteria; phylum Bdellovibrionota_B; class Oligoflexia; order Oligoflexales; family RGVZ01; genus RGVZ01. The sequence continues at coordinate 13,262 of CANFEB010000042.1, forward strand.
CCGATCGGCCAGTTATACCTTGGTGGAGTCCAGTTGCAAGCCCTTATTTCTGAGTAAATGGTCCAAAATCACTATCCAAACCATGGCCTCGACCATGGGGACCGCCCGGGGCAAAACACAGGGGTCATGGCGTCCGGAAACCCCAGCCAGCACCACCTTCTTTTTATCTTTAGTTACCGTATCTTGCGGCTTGGCAATGGATGCCACTGGTTTGAAAGCCACTCGCATGGTGACCGGAGCCCCATTGCTGATTCCGCCCTGAATTCCCCCGGACCGGTTGGTGGCAGTCGGACCATGGATCCCGGGCACAGCGACAAAGGCATCGTTGTGCTCACTGCCCCGCAAAAGGGTTCCAGCAAACCCCGACCCGACCTCAAAACCCTTGGTTGCCGGCAGGCTCATCAGAGCCTTCGCCAGATCCGCCTCCAATTTGTCAAATACCGGCTCGCCCAGTCCTGCTGGCAACCCCCGCACGACACACCCAATGACCCCACCGACGGAATCGCCGTCAGCCCGGGCCGCTTCAATCGCCTTAATCATTGCCGAGGCCGATTCTGGAACTGGGCAACGGACAGCGCTCTGGTGCACCTCGGCCAGGGTCACAGTCAACGGATCCACCGAAGCCGTCACGCCATGGACAGATTCCACCCACGCGACGACTTCGATTCCAGGAAAAGAGGCTTGTACAATTTGATTGGCAACCGCCCCCGCCGCCACCCGGCCGACCGTTTCACGCGCACTGGCTCGCCCGCCACCACTGGCCGCACGAATTCCGTATTTGGCATCCGTTGTAAAGTCGGCGTGGGAGGGCCGATAAACCGTACTCAATTCTGCATAATCTTCGGGGCGAACATCAGTATTTCGGACCATCAGGCAAATTGGCGAGCCAAGGGTCACACCGTCTTGAAGGCCCGACAGGCATTCAACTCGGTCGGCCTCCTGGCGCTGCGAGACAAGGTCGCCCTGGCCCGGACGCCGGCGATCCAGCCACTTTTGCACCAAATCCAAATCGATGGTCTGACGCCCTGGCACGCCGTCTATCACCACACCAACGGCGCCACCGTGGGATTCGCCGAAGGTGGTGATGCGAAAAAATTGACCGAAACTATTTCCTGGCATGGGACCTCGATCATCATCAAAAACATCGTCAGAAATATCATCAGCAACATCATCACCAGCAACATCATCAGAATAGCGCGTCAAAACCAACCGTCATGTAGGCTTCCCAGGGTTTCTCAAATACCTGGCCGACGCCACCACCGACATTGAACCGCACGCCCTTATTATCCAATTGCAAATCCAGGTTGTAGCCGTGGGCCGCAATCAGCCGGTCCGCCGCCGGCGACGCGCCATTCCAGGCACCGCCATAATTTAGAAACGCACTGAAGTCGAGACGATCCAAGTAAAATATCCAAAGAAGTTTTTCAAAATCCTCGACCAGCGGCACCGTCCAGTCCGCCTTGACCCGCCCTTGTGTGTCCCCATATCGCCCCGCCAACAACCAGCCTTCGCCAGCCACTGCAAAGCTGTTCTTGTTGAAACCACCGCCGCTGCCGGGAACAAACGTTTTTAAGGGGCGATAAACCTCACGTAAGGCTGGCTTTTTCTGGCCACGAGTTCGCGACGTTTCCACTCCAAACCCAAACCTTGAGCGCAACAACTGCGGATCCCAAGCCAAATTCACCTGAGCCCCAACTGCGTCGTAGTCAAAATCTCCGTTGATTGCCTCAGGAGCAACGCGGGCAAATAACCCCTCGCTCAATCCGAGGCGCCCAGCCATAAAGTTTGTGGACGCCGTGAGGCCCAGCGACAATTCATTCAGCCAACCAGAGCGGACACCCTTCGGTCCAAGGTAGGGCGCCAACACTGAGCGCTTGAATCCCGTGCTTAAAACCAATGTGGTTCCCGATCCTGACGGGCCAACATGCCAGGCAATGTCGGCATCCCCCTTGATCCCGGCCTCATCCAGATAGGACAACGCCAGACTTCCATCCGACGAATCCCTGATCAATCCATTGTAGGTCTGTTGACGAAACATGGCCAACGACAAGGTTGGGCGCCAGCGGGTCGAAATCAAGCGTATGTCCGTATTGGGATAACGGCTGGCCGCGCCCACCAAAAAACTGAGGCGCAGCGTTTCATTTTGCAAGTGGTCCATAAGCGGCACGGAAACAAAACCAAATTGCGGACCCAAGGCATCATCGGCACCGATCCAAGGAAACGCAAGGACGCTGCGTCCGCGCCATTTGGCATCACGGACTTCAATCTCCGGGCCTGCATTTCCATCAACGTCACTCTTTTTTGGTCCTGGAATTTCAGTCGCAACCCGTTTGACAGGATGGGAAGCTATGCCCAGGGCGTCATCAAGATTGATATTGTTGGCGGCCCCCAAACGCACCGCCTCCAGCAGGGGCGAACTTGGTCCAGGCACTGGTTTGCAATCGCTCAACGGCAACTCGCGGCGCAATTGCCCGGCCTGGAAACGCCTGGCCACCGTTCCAGCAGGAGTCCAAAAGGCCATGGTTAAATTGGTTGATGCCGAAAGTGATTCCATCAAGATTGGAAAATCCACCATACGATGCATGCCCAGGCAAGCACCGCCGCGAGCCTTGTCGGCCACCTTGTCAGTCGCCTTGCCAGCAAAAGCAATCAGGTAGCGATGGGTGCGGCCGGCCCCGATCATCAGCAAGTCTTCGCCATCGCGCGCGACGGCCACCGGGTGCAACCCATTGACTGCAGAAAATTTCAAAGTTGCAGGCGTTGGGGTTTTCTCACCGGGGCGCCAACTTAAAATATCAAAGCGATCGCTAGTCAGGTTGTGGTGGCGCTGGGACAGGTAAACCTTTTTTTCCACGGGATCCACGCCGAGCAAATCAAGAGACGCAGGAAAACGCGCCTCGGCTGGACATGTCACTGGCCCCCTTCTGGCGACATCCCGGCGGCAAAAGCGCGTGACATCCTTGCGTTGTTCCAGCCAGATTAAATCTTGCCCAACCCGGATATCTCTGTTCTTAGCCACTTGTTCAACAGGCACAGCAGTACCAGCGGCTAAGAGTCGGATGGCATCCCCCTCCTCCTTGCGGTGTTTCGCCGTGGACTCCTCTTGATACTGACGGAACAGTTCGCGGCCAGGAGTGCCCAGGCTGTCATCCATTGGCATAAACCCATTGAAGGGCACAGCGGCCCAAGGCCACCACCAAGGCATCGACTTGTCGCGAAAACGCTGCAAAATCTGGGGCAAACGAGTGGCGCCATCAGACTTCTGCAAAAGCCAAGTCACAAAAGCCCCAGACACGGCATAACCCCGCGATGAAAAGGCCGAGCCGTAAAGGCTATGCATCCGGTCGTAGGAAGGCCATTCACCCGCCAAGGCTTGATGGCGTTCGACGGAGGCCATAAAATCCGAACCAACAGAGACGCTGGTCGCTTCGGCCAACCCCTCGATGAACCAGACGGGCATCCACGGCAAATGCAAAATGGCTCCGGCGGGGCCAAAAATATTATTCAGGTGCCGGTACATCATGGCATGAGTGTACTCGTGCCAAACTAGGGCGCGATCCCCCTGCCCCATGGTTTGGATCTCAAGGGCATCGGTGACGAAATTTGCAAAGGAAGGGCCGTTGGTCACCGATGAAATGATGACGGGCAATGCCTTGTCGCGCTTGATGCCGATCCACCTTTCCAGATGGGGACGGGCGGCCTCGAGGGCACCCAGGGTAAATCGGCCTTCAGCGGGGGTTTCGCGATCGAAATAAACGATGAAATTTTCATTGGAGGCTTCGGAAAAGCGCAAATCGCCTTGATTGCGCCCAAATCCGATCGGTAAAGCTTGGGCCATGCCGGCGACCAAAAACAGGGTCGGGACAAATAGCCATTTAATAAGATGTTTAACGAAAACGGACACGCGCGGCCTCCAAATCAGCAGGAGTATCTATGCCGAGCGATTCAGCGGAAGCCTCCTGCATCAGAATTTTCCAACCAGCTTCAAGAGCGCGGAGCTGTTCCAATTTTTCGGTTGCCTCAAGAGGGCTCGGGGGCAGGGCACAAAAAAGCTTCAGTGCTTCGCGATCGAATGCATAAACGCCCATGTGCACAAGAAAATCGCCGGCCAATTTACCGCCATGATCACGGTCATGGGGAATGGGACTACGGGAAAAATAGAGGGCATGACCGGATGGTGAGCAGACGACTTTGACGCAGGATGGCGCAATAAATCGCTGGGCATCGTGGGAACGTAAATACATGCTGGCCATTGGGGCTCTTGTTGACATTGTTGACGTCTGGGACTTCTGGGCAGCAAAGGCGCCGCACAAGCGCATCAGATCGTTGGGGGCAAGAAAGGGTTCGTCGCCTTGAATATTTAAAATGTAGGGGCGAGCTTCGCTTTGGCGGGCAGCAACCTCCGCACAGCGGTCCGTGCCGGTGGCATGGTCCCGGCTGGTCATCATGTGTGGAATGGCATGGTCACGGCACACGGTGGCCACGCGCTCATCGTCCACGGCGACCACGACCACAGCCCCGTTTGCAATCAAAGGCCCTAGATTTTCGTAAACCCTGACGATCAAGGGTTTACCGGCCAGGTCTAAGATTGGCTTGTCGGGAAGGCGGGTCGAGGCAAGCCGGGCCGGAACAACCACGAGCCAGTCGGTTAATGATTTCCTTAGCATGGTTTCCTCGGCATGACTTCTTCAGGATGACTTCTTCAGGTCAGTTCAAATATATAGCCATCAGGATACCCAGCACGCATTAACTTTAACAATCTGTATTTTATAGCATTTATTCCGATTAAATTTGTTATAGCCCCCACCCCGAAAAGGCGACCAGACACGTCTGCAAAAGTGCCCTCAAAACGATTTCCCCCCCGAACTTGCAAGGACCTTCTCCAGATTGCTAACATAATGTCATCACTCGACATAACCATCCGACTTACGGGACGGCGCAATGAACCAGGAGCAACTCTTCAATATATTTTCGGAACGCTTTTGCTCCGAAGCGGACTTTGTCTACCGCTTCTGCGCTTCCGTGACGCTGAACGAAAAGGAAGCCCACCGGGTCACCCACAAGGCTTTCAAAGCCATTGCGGACAGTCTGGCCCAGCATGGCAATGACGAATACCCTTCGATGTCACTCGTGCTCCATTGCACGCGGGAAATCCTATCAGGCCCGGAAATTAAACCGGCCAAGCTGGACGCCTTTGACCCGGCCATATCAGAACTCTCACACATCAAGGACCGCAAGGCCCGCGTCGCCTTTGCAGCAGCAGACATCTGCGGATTCTCCCACGAGGAAATTTCCACACTCCTGACCGGCTCTACCGATGGGGCCAAGGAGACGGCAAATCTGCTGGCCGGCGCACGCGAAACCTTTTACGGCAACCGCAAACAGACGGTCTCGCCGCTGATGTGGTCGTGGCTGGCCGAGGCGGTCGATGACAATATTCCAGCCGCTCTTGCCGAACAATTTGCCCAACTCCGCAAGGCTACCCCCGCATTCGACAGCGTTGCTTCGATATTTCGCCTGCGCCGGGGGCAATTGCAGCTCGCAATTCAGAAATTTCACTTGAGCCAGAGGGACATGGAAAAACTCAAGGATCTAGTCGCCTCGTCAGAAATCCGCCACACGCAAGAAGCCCAAAGGATCGACGAAATTTCCACGTTTGAGGCCAAACGTCGATTGATGCGCCAATTGGCATTTGCCGGTATCGTCTTGGCTATTGTGTTTGCCGTTGTCTACAAGTCAGCGCCGCGCAAACCGCAATTGAACACCTTGGACGTCCTCAGTTACGAGAGTGTCGCCCTCGTTGAGGATGGCAAGGACCGCTTGGACTTGCCCACGGACAATTTGGATGAAGTGAAGGAATATCTGGGAAGCTATCCGGACCTTGGATTCAAGCCGAAAATCCTGACCGCCAAAAGCACTGGTCTGAACATCGAGGGTGCCAGTGTGTTGGATTATGATTCGACCAAGGTCGCTGTCGTGGTCTACAGCGATCCAAAACGGCAAGACAAGATTTTGCACTTCAGCATGTCTGGCGAAACGGCTGACCTGCCCAAGTCTGAACCTGGCAACTTTCAAGGGCTCATCTACCAGACCTATGCTTCGGACTCCCTGAACATGATCGCTTGGAATTCCGCGCCAAAAATCTTGTCGATCGCCACTGGCTCACGGGGGGCCATGGAATTGGCCGAATTCGTGCGGCGCGGCCAACTGGGAATGTAATAATGGTGATGGTCTGATGATGCCAAGGTGGACCCCCCGCCTGCTGCTGCCCGTCATGGCGGCTTTGCTATCCAGCGCCACTGGGGCAATTCCATCCTTGGCAGCGTTGCCGGATAAGGATCAAGTCCTCTTTGAGCCCGAGTCCCGTCGCATCACCACAGATGTCTACGAATACCTGCCCTCTGCCAGCAATCTCTTTGTCTTTGAGCGCATTAAATTTGCTGGCACCACGGCGGTTGAATCCGGGGGGCTCGACCTTTTTTTTAAGCCTAAGAATTTTTTCAACATCCATTTGGACGAAAGCGATTTGGTCGGAAAGGTAAAAAGGACGGCGATCGAAATCGGCAAGGTCTACCTCGACATGCAATTCTTACTTCAATTTCTTTTGTTCAAATTTGACGTCAACGTATCAGCAGACGCTGTCTTTCACCGAAAAGGGGCATCCATGCCCCTGACCTTCAAAGTTCCAGTAGACTCTTCTTCCCTGCTTCTTCCCGGCAGTGGGGCTTTCTACTCGTGGACCGAGCGCAGTGCACACATCACGGGATCCACCAAGGATTGCCCGGCAAGTGCTTCTTCCTGCGTTTTTACCTTTACCGGGGAATTGCCTCGGACGTCGGGGGCTGTA
>CANFEB010000043.1 GCA_947445775.1 Oligoflexales bacterium
AGATTAATGACGAGATTCATGGCATTTCCTGCACCAACATCGCCAAACCCCAAGTCAACCCGCTCAGCACGAACCTGACCAAGGTCGTATCGATCGACCTCAGTGAGCCAACCAAGGCTGAAAAATCCCTCGGGGTTTTGGCAGGATCTGGACAGATCTACATGAATGAATCGAGTTTGTTTCTGAGCGAGGCCACCTACCAGGACACCATTGGATTGCACAAAATCGCCTTGGACAAGAGCAACGGAAATATCTCTCTCGTCGCCAGCGGCAAAGTTTCTGGTTTCATCCGAAATGCCTTTGCCATGCGAGAAATCATCGCTGGCGACCAAGCCTTTTTGGCCATCGCCACCAATTCCCAACATATACCGTCGCGCGAAGGCGATGCCACGGACGGCGACTCCCCTGAGAGAGGGGGCAATCAAGGCAACTGGAGCGAGAGACCAGTCGTTCCGGTACGCCCCGGTGACATGGGCCGTTCCAATAACCTTTTTCTGTTGAAGCAAGCCGGCAATCAATTGTTGGAATCAGGACGCGTCACTGGCCTGGCACCGGGCGAGCAAATCATGGCCGTGCGTTACGTGGAATCCGTGGCCTACCTCGTGACCTTTCGCCAGGTGGACCCTCTTTATGCAATTGATATCAAAGATCCGCACAATCCAAAGTTGGTCGGAGAGCTTAAGGTCCCGGGATTTTCGGCATACCTGCACCCGACCGCGACGGGTCGCCTTTTGGGGGTCGGTGTTGGTGACACGGGGGGCGGTGTCAAGCTGTCGCTCTTTGATGTTTCCAAACCAGCAGAGATGAAGGAACTCTCCGTCCTGAGCATGTCGGGATATTCCGAGGTCAACCAGAATCACCAGGCTTTTTACTTTGACGGGGAGAGCCAAATGGCCGTGGTGCCCATAACTCCCCAATCTAGCCAACTTCAAGGGAGGAACGAGTCGGCTATAGTCGTCAGTATTTCTGGCGACAAAATCACGCAAACGGGAGGAACTTCACTTTCTCAAAATGGTGCGATCCGCCGGACCTTCAAGATCGACGGCATGCTGCTGACGATTTCTGACAACGAAGTCGTCTTTCGCGACTTGATCGATCCTACAAAAGTCCTGAAGCGGTCCTCGGCAGCTTTTTGATCACAAAAAAAAGCCTCCCCGTCTCCGGGGAGGCTTCGCGTTCACAAAAATCAAAAAAGAAAAAGAAAAAGAGAAAAGGAAAGAGACAGAGAAAATCACATCACCTCGTCGGGTGCCGTCGGAATATCAATGCTCTCACCGGTGATTGAAACCAGGTCATTCGAGCTTCCAAAGTTGGTATAGCTGCTGCCCGAAGGGAGCTTCCACCCAAAGGTTCCGCTGCTGCCAGCTCCAACATTATTGCTGCAATCATTGGACGGTGTGTAGGTAATATTGTTCGTCCCGACAACAAACTTTCCGCCGGTCATCGTCATCGTTTGCTTCTGTAATTTTGTGATGCCCGTGTGCTGATTTCCCGGGCCAGCCCAATTGCAAATCATGCGATCAATCCATTTCGTTTTATAATTTGCCGTCGTGAAGTTTCGGAGCTCATCTCCGAATCCAAAATAGCCCGTACCGTTTACGGATGAGCCGCTGGCTTCGGTCTTGGCAAAGAACGAACGTGTATTCTCCATTTCTGACCCTGCAACCCAAAGGTAGGCCACAGTTCCTGTCGCCGTGCTGGGATTCAAGTCCACAATCGCCCAGTTGTAACCCTGAGCCCCGTTCGTGCCCGGGTAATTCACGTTATTCAGAGAGTCGAACATGCTGGCGGCGGACGCATCGGCTGAATTTCTCGCCTTGCGGGAGCGCATTTCGTACTTGAGGGCAGTCTCTGACGTCTTGGAATAAAGGACAGATATCCCCTGGCCTGCCTCTGAACCACTCGACGTGATTAGAATCCAGATTTTGCCTTTGTAGGTTGCGTTGGTGTCATCCATGGCAACATGACGGACGCTGATGGACATCCCGGTCACGGTGCCGGCAAGGGAACCCGAGGGCGTGACCGAAATGGTCGTTTCATAGGCAGCACGCCCGCCGTTGTCTGCGACCCGGCTCAACGTCGCAGCCGTGATGGTAGCCCCGATGTCTTGGCCAGTCAGTTTGCTGACCACAGCATCCTTGAGGTCTACGGAATCACCGGCTGCTGCTGGCAAACTTGCACCGGCAAGATTCGCGGCACCCATCACCATCGTCGTCATGTCGAGTGCCAACTGGGCATAACCCGCAATCGATTCAATCTGAGAGTTCATTTTCGCCGCAACACATGCCGTGCCATCTGACTCTGCTGACGTCCAGATGCCCAAATCACCGCTCGGCAACTGGGCTGGAGAACCGGCACCGTCTGGATGGTTCCGATAATCAATCTGAGGGCCATAACAAGACGGATTCACCGGCATCGTCGGCGCGACAAATTTGCGTGCGCAAGTGGCTGCGTCGTCGCAACTCAAGCGTGCGGCCATGGCTTCCTCGCGTCCCTTGAAATCCTGTGGTGCTTCGACCGCCAAACGAAGGGCCGTCGTGGTCTGCGCAGCCGTTGGCGAGGCAATTGCCAGACTGCCCGGAACAACGAGGGCAAATGCACTTGTACTGTCAGTATCGCTATCATCGTCGCTGTCTTTCCCGCAATTGATGACGATGCCAGCGGCCGCCAAGACGACTGCGGCAACGGCAATGCGGCGCTGCCCTTTTCGGAAATACGTTTTCATAGGACACCCCTTTTACAATTGAAAAATGCCTCGGCAATGATGCCGTTCACTGTAGAAAAAGGTTACCCGTTGGGAAAACAAATGGGAATAGGCAGAAAATGCAGATCAGGCGACACGCATTTCTTCGCGACTAATGGGATTCAAGATGTTGGAAACCACATGGTGCATGCTCTCTTGGGACATGCTGCTTGGTCCCTTCACAAAAAACGGATCAAAATGCTTGAAAACCAGCTCACTGGCATAGTGGCCGTAGGTAACGTGGGTGTTCAAAGACTTGGTGATAGCCAGGTCACAGACGGCATGGATGCAATTGCTGGCGCCGCCTTCTTCGAATGAGCCGGCACGGTTACGAAAAATATTGTCCATAATCACATACTTGACGCTGCCGGAGGCCAACCATGCGGCCTTGCGTTTTGCTGCGTCATAAAGCTCACGGCTGACCTCGACCGGGCCAAAGGTTTTTGCCGTTATGCCCGGGGCGTTGGCACTGGTCAAAGATTCACGAAGATTGAAGTTTCGACCAGTGACGGGGACGAGCCAATCCCAGATTTGTTGGCCTGGCAGCAACCCCTGAGGCAGCCAACTAATGTCCACCGACTCATGAACGATCATTTGGCCTGCACTTATGTCGACCTTAGCGAAGACCGCAAAAGTATGGCTCAGACCAGGGCGCAGCCAGCCGTCTTGATATCCAAAAATAGTCATAACACAGCGCAAATGGCACCCCTGATTTTCCAATCAACGGCTCAACGTAAAAATCACTAAACCGAATGTCGGTTAGGAACTGTCAAAGTATTATCGGATATTTGCGGATGAAACTAATAGGCGGACTCAATTAATAATTCGGACTCAGCCTTGGCAATTAAAACAACTGACATTTATCAGCGACTTAGTCCCCTCAACTAATCAGCACTATCGTCCCATTTGTGGTTTCGACCAAACGCTGGAATTCACCTGGCTGGCCGCCCCAGCTGCGCGCTTGCGCGCCTGTGCCATGAAACCTGTGCCGAGTTCCTGTTCGGCAGCGGCTTGATTGTGGCGACGACACCGCAAGGTCAAATTATCTTCCCTATGATCGCCGCCGGGATGCCTCCACGTGCATTGACCACGGTCGCGCAGCCATACTGCATGACGGGTCGCAGCCGGGATTGCTGGACGAGATGGGGATTTTTTTGTTGGACTTTGATCGCCATTCCCCGGGGAAGCGAGGGCGGAGACTGCTTCTGCCTCGGCCTCGGCCTCGGTCTCTACTTCGGCAGAGGCTTCCTTCTCTGAGGAAGGAGAATTTTCTGCGCGTGCTTTCGCCCGTTCGGCTTTCCTTAGTGGGTCACGTTTATCCAGCAAATCTTCGAGGGCTTTAACCAAAATCTCGGGCAGCGACGGCATGCGGCCGCTATGGGACAATACCTCGCGGGCTCGGTCCAATAACTCTCCTTGTGATTCGGTCAAAGTCACGCGCAATTCAAATGTCGCTTCCGCCGGCAGAAGATTGCCTTCGGGGGCTAACTTTATAACGCCCGACAATAGAAGCGCGACCCCTTCTTTTGGATTTGTGCTTGATACCATCAAGAAGCAACTCAGAATTTGCCTGAGTGATTTTCGGCGCGATTAAGGCCAAGTGAGACACTTGAGTCTCGCCGGATTCCAGCAGCTTTTGCGCTTCAGGATGAAACCGAATCAGCCGTGCAGCTTGGGCACGTTTCCAATATTGATTCGGCGTCAGTCCGATGTGGACCGCAAATTGTGCCGAGGTCATCGATAAGTTAACGGCAGCATTGCGCCGTTCAAGTTCTCCGATGAGCGACACGGATTCCAAGGTTACACTTCGCTCGCGGGTGTGCAGTTGTTTTGTTTCTTCCACAATTTCCAGAAGTTCTTTGCGTCCTGAGCAGGCGTCATACATGTTTCACCCCTTTGTTTCTTGGTGGAAACATAACATCGGTTTTTATACGAATAATTTTTCGTATTGGCCATGCCGTCAAAAAGATCCCCGCTAGGGCAGTCAATATTGACACGGATTGCGGGGCGCAAATTTTTCAGAAAAAATTAAAACATGCATCGAAGAACGCACTAATGGCGAAGCCTGAAGGTCAAAAATCGTGTCAAGCGACATCTCATCCAAGCCGCGCACAAATTGAGAAAAATTCCGGCGTTTTTCGCCGCCGGCCCAGCCGCTGTCATCCGTATAAATCACGGCTGTAGATCATTTAGGATAGACCTCGCGAGCCAGTTTCAGCATTTGATTACGTTTGCCGTCGTCGATGCGATTGGCAGCCGGCCTCTGATAATTCCTGTGTTTGATTCCCGCGGGCCAAGGCTCACTGATTTTTCTTGATTTTCTTCGCCCGCCTGGTCACTGATCTTTCGGTACAACACATCAACTCAGCCGCCTTGCGGCGGCTGAAGAGCGGCTGAGGAGCCCAAGGCGATAAACTGAAAGGGTCTTCCGTTTTAGAAAACCTATTGTTTTCTGGTCCGCCTATGTGATCAACAACATAATAGGAATACCGATACTTGTCCGGCGTAGCCGACAGGATGCCGATCGGCTCGCCGTCAAGAGCGACTACGACCGAATTCAACTCGGCCGTCGTTTTCGACGATTTGACCATCAATCATCCTCGAGATCCGCGGCATCAACCGCCAGCAACGTCATGTTCAACAGCTTGAGATACACCCTCAACGTGCCCAGTTTGACCCCTGGATCGCCCGCCTCGATTTTGCCGATCGTGGCGACCTGCAAATCGGAAAGTTCCGCAAAACGACGTTGGGTCAGCCCCAGAGCCACCCGCCGCTCCTGAAGCGTCGTTCCCAGCCGACTCATGACATCGGCGGTGTCCTTGACGGCTTTCGCCTTTCGCCGACGCGGCAGTTTCGTTACTTGAGATCGTTTCCGAGGCGGTTTTCCATTAAACGATGCTGTAACGCTATTCGGATCATTCGCGCAGCCCAACCATGGTCCGAAGCCGCTGAAAAATGTCGCCTTTGTCACCAGTGGCCCTAGTTTCTTGTCTCGTAAATCTCACAAATAAATTTGACATTTACTGGTAAATCTATTTAAATAAACTTACATTTACCGTTATATCAGGGAGTGAATGGTCGCACTTCATGGATATTTACCGTAATAATTTCGGGTATTTAATAGATTTTCTCACGTCGCCAGGGCGCCACGGAGTCATTTTGCCTGGCATCGTGGGATCTGGCAAAACCCATTTGCTTGGCGCAGTCTCCCAAAAAATGTCCAAGGAGCTTGCATACCAACTTTTTCAGTATGAAGGAGATGATTCAAAATTTCGTTCCCAGGTGCGATCGTCATCATCTTGCATCCTCAACGATATCATCGCGAAGGGCGCCGATCGTCCGTTCATTTTTGTTGATGAAGTACAAAAGGAGCCGGAAATTTTTGACGCGCTAAAATTGGCTTACGACAAAGCCAGTGCGCAATTCGCCGTCTCGGGGTCAAATCCCGCCTTTTTGCGGACCACAGCGAACAATCGTCTGCAGCGTCGCGCCATGGTGATTCCTCAATTCCCGCTTTCTATGCATGAAATACTGGCTCATCACCAACTCTGCGACCAAGATGGACCACATCACTTTATCGATCTCATCGCCAATCTCGAAGATCTAGAAACATACAAGCCATGGCGCCCCAAAGTTGCAGACAAAGTCCACGAGATCGTCAAACGATATCTGATTGTCGGCGGATTACCGCAAGCATGGCTTGCGCCGGATCTTATTCAGGCTATGACAGCGATCAAACTCGTGGCGGAGCGTGGAATCACCGAGACGTACCAGACAACGGTCGCCGCTGATGACGAGATTCGACAGTTTCTTGCCGACCGCAATTCCCAGGAATTTACCTACAAAGGTGTCCAGCAAACATTACGCTCAACCAAACGAACGGCCGTCGATCGCGTCATCGACCACCTCATGAATCATGGTTATCTCTTCAAAAAAACGCCGTATTTAGGCGAAGCTGCAAAAACCCACTCAACTTATTTCGCGACGTATTCCTGGGTGGACCCAGGGCTCGTCTCCTACTTCGTCGACCCGAAACCCAACGCCCAAGACCTTGGTTTTCGCCTTGAGTCCTACACTCACACGAGACTCATTGATTGCCTTGCGCATATCCCCGTAAAGTCCGGCATTTACTATTATAAACCTTTTAGCATTAAGCCAGCCAACGATGCGCTGTCATTTGGATCGGGTGAAATTGATTTCGTCCTTCAAACGGGACGCCAAGTCATTCCGATCGAAGTCAAATCAACCCAACGATTTCAAGACATCGACACCCATTTGGTGGAGGCCTTTATCAAAAAATACAGTTCTAGGTTTGGACTCGTATTGTACGGCGGCTCGACCCATGTCGATCACGACAAGAAGATCATCTACTTTCCATTTTGGGCTATTTGAAGTCGCCCCCTGATTCAGCCAGGACTTCCTTCTCGTCGAGCTTTTTAAACAAAGCCGCCGGCTCGCGCAGCGCCTGACCCGGCGCCAGCTCAATGGCCTTCCAGGTCCCCGAGGCACCGCGATGGTCGTACATCATGACAAGATGCTTGCCGTGGGCATCCTTGACCTCTTTGCGCTCCAAATGGCCCGCGAGTTGCCCCTCAAAACCCAGATATCCGTGAATCGCCTGGCTGCTGACAGGAAGTATCGGGGACCACAACACCTTCAGCCACTCGATACACTGCAAGGCAACATAGATCGCCGTCGCCGCCGCTTTTTCATCGGTCTTGATCAACGTCCACGGGGCCTTTTCGCTCAGATACTGATTTACCTTTGCGCTCAGCGCTCTAGTTTCTTCCAAGGCGCTGCGTAATTTAACAGCCTCGTAAAGTCCGCCGACTTTCTCAAACCCGCCGCGCACAGCCGCCAAAAGCTCTTGGCCCGATGCGTCAATCTCGCCCGGCTCCGGGACTTTACCCGCAAAGCGTTTGTAGGCAAACCCCAACACCCTGTTGACCAGGTTGCCCCAGTTGGCGACGAGTTCGCCGTTCACCCGCCCCAAAAAATCATCCCACGTGAAATCAGCATCGGCCGTCTCGGGCGCAATTGCCGTCAAAACGTAACGCCAGGCGTCACTCTGATATTTCTCAAGGACTTGGTTCATGAAAATCGCATTGCCACGGCTTTTGGAAAATTTGCGCCCGGAGCTATTCAAATATTCGTTGGCTGGAACGTTATGAGGCAAATTCAGGCCACCGTAACCGATCAGCATCGCCGGCCACATCATGCTGTGAAACGTGATGTTGTCCTTGCCAATGAAATAGTAGGACTTGGCGCCTTCGCCCGATCCAGGATTTTTCCAGAAACGTTCCCAATCCGCAGAATCCTCGCCACGCAGCCGCGCCCATTCCCGCGTCGCACTCAAATATCCGATGACGGCCTCATACCAGACATAGAGGCGTTTGCCCTCGTAGCCCGCAACGGGTATCGTCACGCCCCATTCAAGGTCGCGCGTGATCGCCCGGCCGTGGAGGTCGCGCTTTTCAAGTTGCGCCCTGGTGAAATTCAAAACATGGGGACGCCAATGGGATTTCTCGTCGTCATTGATCCAAGTGATCAACGGTTCATTGAGTTTGGCCAAATCCAAAAAGAAATGCTCGGTCTCGCGGACTTCTAAGTCCGTCGTGCCACTGACTTTTGAACGCGGATTTATTAAATCCGTTGCTTCGTAAGTCTTGCTGCACTGGTCGCATTGATCGCCACGAGCTTCGCCAAATCCGCAATGGGGGCAAGTCCCCTCGACATAACGATCCGGCAGAAAACGTCTCGATTTCGGATCAAAAATCTGCTTGGTGACTTCCGTATAGATCAAACCCTTTTCCAAGTGGCGTTTGAACATGTCGTGGACAACCGAAAAATGATTTTCCGTCATCGTCGTCGTAAACAGGTCGAAGGTAATCCCCATGGTTTCAAAACTGGTGATGAAACGTTCATGATATTTTTCGACCACATCCCGCGGCGACAGCCCTTCGGCCTCGGCCGTCACCGTGACCGGCGTGCCGTGGGAATCCGCGCCGCTCACCATCAAGACATCATTGCCTTTGAGGCGGTGATAACGCGCAAAAATATCTGGTGGCAAAAGAGCCCCGGCAAAATGCCCGATATGAAGCTCGTTGTTTGCATAGGGCCAGGCGACGCCAATGAATATTTTTTCTTTCACAGTTGCTCCTATTGCAGCCGGCATAAGGCTAAACAGCTAAACAGCTAAACAGCTAAACTAGATGCCCCACAACCCACCGCACTCGCCCTTGATGTGTTCCACGAAACCAGCAATGCTCATCGGTGGCAGATTTGTCCCGTCGTGAAAGCGCGCGGTCACCCCCCCGGCCTGCAACTCTTTGTCGCCAATGACGAGCATGTACGGAGTTTTCAAGAGCTGCGCCTCTCGGATTTTATACCCGAGCTTTTCGCGGCGCGCGTCAATCTCGACCCGCACACCGGCCGACTTGAGTTCGGCGTAGACTTTCTCGGCATATTCACGCTGATCTTCTGAGACGTTGACCACACGGGCCTGAACGGGAGCCGACCAAATCGGAAAATGCCCCGCATAGTGTTCGATAAAGATGCCGAGGAAACGCTCGATACTGCCCAGCACAGCCCGGTGAATCATCACCGGCGTGTGCATCTTGTCGTCGCTGCCGACATACTCAAGTTCAAACCGGGCCGGCATCGAGAAATCTAGTTGCACCGTGCCGCACTGCCAGGTCCGGCCAATGCTGTCGATCAAATGAAAATCAATTTTAGGACCGTAAAAAGCCCCGTCACCCGGATTAAGTTTATAGGCTTGCCCGCGGGTTTCGAGAGCCTTTTGCAATGCCGCCTCGGCCGCCGCCCAGACTTCATCCGAGCCGATGGATTTTTCGGGCCGCGTTGACAGCTCGACTTTGTACTCGTTGAAGCCCAGGCCTTTATAAGCCTTGTCGATCTGGTCCAGGATGCTGTTGACCTCGACCCCGATTTGATCGGGCGCACAAAACACGTGGGCATCGTCTTGGGTGAAGGACCGCACGCGCATCAGGCCGTGGGTCACCCCACTGCGCTCGTGACGGTGAACGCGCCCAAATTCCGACAAACGCACCGGAAGTTCTCGGTAGCTGTGGCGGTCCGCGCCATAGACCAGGCAATGACCCGGGCAATTCATTGGCTTGATGGCGGCCTCGTTTTCGTCCACTTCCGTAAAATACATGTTTTCGCGGTAGTTTTCGTAATGGCCGCTCTTGTGCCACAACTCGACATTCATCACGAGGGGCGTGCCCACTTCATTAAATCCAAACTCGGTGTTGGAGCGGCGCATAAACTTCATCAATGAATTAAATAAGGCATAACCCTTCGCATGAAAAAAGGGATGGGCCGGGGCTTCCTTGTGAAAACTGAAAAGTTGAAGTTGTTTGCCCAATATCCGGTGGTCGCGTTTTTTGGCTTCTTCCAGGCGCGTCAGATGGGCTTCCAATTGGGCCTTGTCGCCCCAAGCCGTACCGTAGATGCGGGTCAATTGGGCATTTTTTTCGTTGCCGCGCCAATAAGCCCCAGCAACTGTCGTTAATTTAAAAGCGCCGAGTTTTCCGGTAGATGGCACATGGGGCCCAAGGCACAAATCAAACCAGCCGCCCATTTTGTACATCGATATCTCGACGTTCTCAGGAAGCTCCTTGATGATCTCGACCTTAAAAGTTTCGTTGATTGCCGAAAAAATTTCGACGGCCTGATCCCGCGCCACAACTTCGCGGGCCACCGGAAAATCTGCGCTGACTAGACTGCGCATCTCGGCTTCGATCTTCGGCAAATCAGCGTCGCTGACCTTTTCGCCGGCTGGAAACAAAAAGTCATAATAAAAACCGTTGTCGATCACCGGGCCGATGGTGACTTGAGTTCCTGGATAAAGTTTTTGCACGGCCATCGCCATCAAATGGGCTGTCGTGTGGCGGATGACGTCCACGCCGTCGTCATTTTTTGGGGTCACAAAATTAACCAGCGAGTCCGTCGTCAACGGCGTTGCCATGTCTTTCATCTGGCCATTGACCTTCGCTGCCAGGGCGGCGCGGGCGAGTCCTGCGCCAATGCTCTTGGCAACATCGTTCAGGGTCGTGCCGATCGGATAAGTGCGTTCGGAACCATCGGGAAGGGTGACTTTGATTGACGTAGTGATTGCCATGGTGAAAACAGTGCCTCCGCATTAATTCGAGCCGGACAATACGGAGCCCGGGAGCGATCAATGGTGAGGCGAAAATCTATCAGCGACCGAAGATGTCGGCAAGGATGTAGGGGCCACGCTCGATAAAGGACTCGGCATTTTCAAAACCCAATTCCGCAGCCGCAAGGGCCACATCAACGCAATCGATTTGATCCCCCGGCTCAAAATCATGAGCGAGGGCTTCGGTGACATGTCCGTAAAGGAGGAAATCACAGGCTTCATCTGCCGCAATGCCGGCAGCCGCCAGATCATCCAAGGTCAAACCAAAGGGGGCTGCCAGGCCACCGACGGTCAGGGGTTTGTTGCTGTTCGATTCCATCACGCGCAAATAGTCCCCCAGGGTAATCTGGAACTTCAGAGCAAATGATTTTTGATTTAGCTTAGACATGAATGGCGTTTCGGATATGCCCCGAACAACTTGATCTGAGCCAGTAAATATACGGCCTCTAAAAATCTGTAACCGACCGTAAGCATTATATTTAACTTATTTTTCAGGGGACAACTATTCCGACTTTAAACTCTGGATTTCAAAGTTGACGGCGTAGCTTTCCTCGTCACCAAAATTGAATTGCACGGTGACCGGAACGCGGGGGTCTTGGAGGTCAATGGACAGCGGTCGCGCCATGGCACTGGCCACCAGGTTCAACTGCACTTTGCCGCCTGAAACTGGCCGCGGAAGAAGGCCTAGCAGCGTTGCCAAATCCCCCTCGTTGGTGACGATCGACTGGTCTGGCGAGGCCTGCTGGACAAGAACCTTGGACCTGGGGGAAATCAGAATCAACGAGCCGTCGGCCTTGCGCCACAAATGCCACACTTCGCGGTAATTCTCATTGCGACTGGTCGCCCCAAAAGACGTCACCTTGGAGCGAACCATGGTCCATGCGATTTGCATCTGTGCAGATTCGGGCAGCGGGGTGCGCGGTTTTTTCGCGTTATGCCCGGCGACCGCGCTGGCTCCATGGGCCGTGTTGAAGGACATGATGACGGCCATGGTGACGGCCATGGTGATGGGCAAGATTTTTGAAGGCCTGAATTTCACCGTAAACCTCGATAAGCAGTCAACATTTTGAGATTTATATTGTAACCTTTCCAAAGACAACCGGGGAATCCGCAATTGACTCGCCAAAGCAGGCAAATTTCGCGCATACCCGTGCAGATGGCGCCCATGGCTATCTGGTCATTGCCCGCCTGGGCCCTCTTGACGGGCTTGGCGCTATTGCCATGCTTCGCCCTCTTGACGGGCACGGCCAAAGCCCAGGGCCTGCACCACGCCCCTGTCATCGTTTACGGCTCCCAGGTCCGGGCCGCCACGGGTCGCCCCCTGAGTACCTACCGCCTCTTTCGCAATGACGGCAAGGGCAACGCCATCGCCATCCCCTTCCAGTTGGACGAGGTCAACTCCGACGGCGACTATGTTTTGGACCAGGGAACCCCGGTGACGGCCGGCTCGGGCAACAACCTGTTCGACTTGCAGGACGAATTGGCGATCATGGGCGACGACATCGGCCCGGCAGAGCGTCCTGTCCAATGGGAGGGCACTGCCCCGACCGAAGTCTTCGAAGTTCGTTTTGACTACCGGGGGCTGCCGATGCCCCCCGCACCTTGGGCGCCAGCCAACAAAGCCGGCGCCGTCTATCTGGGCATCTTTCCGCGAAATGCCCCGCCCCTCAGTCCCCGGCGCTACGTAGTCTTCGACCGCCAGAATGCCGAAGTCAAAACCTCGCGTTACCGTTATGGGTTTGACCAAAAAAACTGGCTGGTATCGCGGCGCGTTGACATGAAACGGCCAGAGCCCAAGGCTGAACAAGATCCCTTCCTGCCTATCTTAGATTCGACGACGTTTTTCCTGCGTGCCGACTTGAAGTATTTTTTAACGTTTGAGGCCAATCACAATTCCGTCAGCAGCGAACTAGAGGCTTTCAAGACCGGCCCAGTGCGCAGCATTGTCCGCATCACCTATTTTTACACTTTGCTCAAACTCAATTTTCAACTGGGCATGTACACAGAAATTTCGTTTTTCTCTAACGCAATCTTTTTGCCTGCGATCCTCTACAATCCGATCGACGGCCCCAACGCACTCAATGCCGGCAGCGGTTTTTATTATGGCCTCGCGCTGAAGGACAATCCGCGAGATTATAAAATCGAAACCAACATGAAACCTTGGCAGGAATCTGGAATCCTTGATTTTTTGAAATCCACCTTCGAGCGAATGCTCCCGATGTATTGGCTCAGTGCAATCGGCCACGACCGCATGCTTTACATGGAGATGACGCCGTCACAACAAATGACTAAATTAGGCGCCGCACCGACGTTTTACCGCGAAGATAAATCGTCCGAAGAAATCAAATCCCGGGGCAACGTCGCCGCCAAACCCTTGGGCAAAAGCCCGGTCAATCTGGGTATGTATTTTGACCTGACTAAATTTTCCGAAGGCGACCATCTAGTCGGCTTTCGCTTGTATGTGGAAAACATGCTCGACGAGCAAAGGATAGAATCATACAAACTCCAAAACCGATGGGTGGTCTATGCACAACGAGTCAAATGAATTGAGCGAATTTGATTCTCTGACGTTATCGCCCATGCCAGGCCCCTTTGCTGGCCGGGCTGGTGCGAATGCCATTCCCGACGACCTGCCGATGGTGATGTGGCTGCGCGGTGACGAACCGCACTTCAACGATTTCTCGGTCGACGTCGATGGAGCCATGACGGAACTCGGCATCCGCAGATCCAGGCTCACCCAAATTTCAGGGCGCGAATTACGGGTTGGCAAAAAACGGGTCGACCGATACATCCGCCCTTGCTTCAGGCCCGCGGACATCGCTGCCTACAAGTCCTTTACCCGCGCCACGGCGTCCCACCTGAAGTCGTCGCAAGTTCTGGATGATGTTTTAATGCGCCTCGAAAACGAGACGGGCCAACTCATCGACAAGGTGGCCACCACTGCCACGCAAAACAGCGCTAACTTTCAGGCCGCGTTGGAAGCCCTCGCAACGGAATTCCGTCAGGCTCAGGGCTTGCTTTTGCGCGAGGTCACCGACCGGGTGGATTCAATTGAACGCGGCCTTGATGGCTCCTTGCAGGCTGCCTTGCAACGGGTTCAGGCCAATCTCATGGCCGTGGAGGAAAGCTCGGCCGGGTTGGAGTCAAAAATCTCCGCCCAAAACGACACCATCTTGAGCCTCATGAATCAAAATCATTTGCTGATCCGTGAGCTTCACGCAGCGACTGCGACGCGGTTTGAGGCCCTCGGCCAACAGTTTGCAACAGAATTAGCAGAGGCGGTGTCGCGATCCGCAGCGAATGCGAGCAAGACTTCTGAAATCATTGAATTGACCGTTCATCAAACCCGCTCTGTAATCCGGGGCGACCTGAATAAAATCCTAGAAAAAATCATGGAGAAAATCGATGACCTCGCCAAAGCGCCTCCTAGTTATCCTAAGCCTTGTCAGCCTCACCGGTCTCGCTATCATGCCCGCAGGCTGCGGCAGTTCTAGCGACGGTGGGAGTTCAAGCGGCCCAACCAAGTTGTCGGATTCATTCGTGACCAACTGTTCAAGTTGTCACGGCACCACCGGAGCCGGAGTGATCGGCCCATCACTTTTGGGTTTCACTCGCAACAAGGCCGCCTTTCAAACGCAAGTTCGCAATGGCGGCGGCGGAATGCCTGCCTTCGCTGCATCGGCATACAGCGACGACGACCTAACGGTTGACTTTGCCCATCTGATTTCGAATTAAGAATTGGCGCACTGCGGGGGCGGGACGTGCTAACCCAGCAGGCCGCGATCACGGATAATTGCAATCAAGGCATCAACGGCCTCTGATTGAGAATAACCACTCGTATCAAATTCCACGGCGTCGTCGGCCTTGCGCAAGGGGGCTTCGCCACGTTTGGAATCTTGATTATCGCGGCGCGCAATGTCATCCATGATGGAGTCCAGCGAGGGAGTGGACTGATTTGATGAAGCCGATGGATTTGCCGACCCCGATTTGCCATCGAGTTGTTTCAAACGGCGGCGCGCGCGTTCTTCAAGGTTGGCCGTCATGAATACCTTCAAGCTGGCATCGGGAAACACCACCGTCCCAATGTCGCGACCGTCCACCATGGCACCCTTGGGGGCATTGATGGCCAGACTTCGTTGGACGGGCAGTAACAGCTGGCGGACTTTCTGTTGCTTGGCAATAAAACTCGCCGCATTACCGGCCTCGACCGTGCCCAGGCGCGGCGTCAAATTCTCAGTGCCGCAAAACAATTGGTGGTGGTCGTAATCCCAACGGATTTCCCCCGCCAACTTTTCAAGCATCGCCCCAACCGCAGCTTCGTCTTCGAGGTCAATGCCGCGATCCCGGGCCAAAAGACCAACTCCACGATAAAGGGCGCCAGTGTTGACGTAAGACCACCCGATTTTGGTGCTCACTTCACTGCAAATGGTGCTCTTGCCGGATCCGGCAGGACCATCCACTGCAACAATAATGGGCTTCTTCTGGGTAGTCACAACTAGATTCCCCGTTTTTTTGGGTGTTTTGAGTCCATGGAACTTAGCACGGCAGCGAAGTCAGGAAAACTAACTTCACAGCAGGATTTGCCGGTAATTGTGCATGTTTTTTGAGCAATGAATTCCAAAACCATTGCCGCCATCGCCAGGCGGTGATCCCCAGCCGGGTCAAAGTCAAAACCTTCGAGGGCGGCCGGATTCAACCCACCTGGAATCACCAGGTCATCGCCCTCGGCCTGGGCCGGACACCCCGCCGCCTGCAACAACCTGACGGTGGCAGCAAGGCGGTCGCTTTCCTTAAAGCGCAATTCGCCAACACCGCGAAACACGCTTGCCCCAGGGGCAAAGGCCAAAATCACTGCAAGGACAGGAATTTCATCAATGATGGCTGGCGCCCATGCCGCTGGAATTTCCCCGGCCGGACGAATCATCAGACGATTTTGCAAAACTGCCGGCACCGTCCAATTCTCCACCGACTCGGTGAAATTTTTGTCGGCGACGGACATGCGTTTTACGGTGATCCCAGCTTGATCCAAAACGTCTAGATAAGCTGACCTCAAGGGATTTCCGCATACGCCTTGAATCATAATTCCGTGGCCCGACAACAGTCCCGCTGCCACCAGAAATGCGGCCGACGACGGATCGCCGGGCACAGTGACTTCAAAGGGTTTGATCTCTGCCGGACCGTGGATGGTGATGGTCTCCAACCCACCCTGGCGCGACGCTGCCACGGGCAAGCCTAATTTAGTGCACAAGATTTCCGTGTGATTGCGCGATCCATCGGGCAAAGTCACCTGGGACTGCCCGTCGCACGTGAGCGCGGCGAAGGTCATCGCCGTTTTGACCTGAGCCGATCCATAGAGGCTTTTGACATCGAAGGCTTGCAGCCTGCGCCCGCTGATGGTGATGGGCAGGCAATCGTTGCCATCGAATGCCGGGGCTCCAGCTTGTTGCAGCAGATCAAGCACACGCCGCATCGGACGGCGTGACAGGCTCGCGTCGCCACTTATTGTCGCGCGCATATCTGGGCAAGCCGACAGAACTCCAATCAAAAAACGCGCTGTTGTACCACTATTGGCGGCGTCAAGGTCGTGGTCAGGGATTGCCCAACCGGAAATTCCCGGCGAATCCACTTCAATCGCGGCAACAGGCCCGGAAATTTCGTGAAAGGCAACGCCGAGGGCCGCCAGGCAATTCATGGTTGCGCGGGTATCGCCGCTGAACAATGGGCACACAATCCGCGACCTCCCCTGTGCCATTGCGGCAAGAAAGAGAACGCGGTGCGTTATGGACTTATCAGATGGACATGAAACTGATTGCATCACGTGACGGGCATCGCCTTCAATTAAGGCCCATGATTTTGGCACCGTCTCCGGTGAACCCCATTTTCATGAACTTTTCGATCCTGCTGTCGCGCAATTTTTCGCCGGACATCCCCTTCAACTCGGCAAAGTCCGCCAAAACACGCGCTTTGATCAATGAGGCCGTCAGCTCGATATTACGGTGGGCGCCGCCCTCTGGTTCGTCGATGATTGAATCAATGACACCCAACCTCAGGGCGTCCGCGGAAGTCATGCGCAGCATTTCTGCGGCCTGAGGTGCCGCGGCTGCGCTCTTCATCAGGATCGACGCACAGCCCTCTGGTGAAATCACCGAATAAATGGCGTATTTGAGCATGTGAACCCGGTTGGCAACACCCAGAGCCAAGGCCCCGCCGCTGCCACCCTCGCCGGCCACAACCGTGACGATCGGCACACGCAATCGCGACATGACGAGAATATTTTTGGCAATGGACTCCGACTGGCCGCGTTCTTCGGCATCGATGCCGGGATAGGCTCCCGGCGTGTCGATCAACGTCAAAATTGGCAGATTAAATCGCTCCGCCATCGACATCAGGCGCAACGCCTTGCGGTAACCCTCGGGACGGGGCATTCCAAAATTGCGGTAAATATTGTCTTTCGTGCCGCGACCTTTTTGATGAGCCGCAATGATCACTGATTGCCCGTCTATTTTTGCCAGACCGCCAACAATGGCGGGATCGTCTAGAAAATTGCGGTCGCCGTGGAGTTCGATAAAATCCGAACACAAGGCCCCGATCAACTCCAAGGAGTTTGGGCGCCTTGGATGCCGCGCAAGTTGCGTGGTTTGATAGGCGGTAAGGTTTGAAAAAATTTCACGACGAACTTCAGAGGCTTTGACTTCAAGGTCGAAAATCTCGGAATCGAGATTCATCGACTGGCTTGACGCAAGGCGTTTCAATTCGTCAATGCGAGACTCAAGTTCAGCAACAGGTTGCTCTAACAGTATATGGTCCATCCAGCGACTGGCCTCCGAACATAGCGACAACAATGGTTAATCTTGGCCATTGTGCGTTTCCAACCATAAAATCTCAAGCCCGAAGGTGACGGCTTGTTTGGGGGGCGATTGGGCGGCTAATTTGGGGATTGATTGCGGGGGCAGACTTTTTTTGACGCTAAGTTGCCAAAATTGTTCGGATCTTGGTATTATCGGTGTATCAAATTGCTGGTTGTAAGTTGAAACTGGAACTCGGAGGTCTTGGCGACGCCATGGTAAAGTCGGAACTAATCGAAGCCCTCGCGGAACGCACGGACATTACCCTGTCCAAAGCGGAAGAAGTTGTTGAACTGTTCTTCAACGCCATCACAGACACCCTGTGCACTGGACATCGCGTGGAAATTCGCGGGTTTGGGGCATTCACGGTCCGTGAATACAAGGCCTATGAAGGGCGCAACCCAAAAACCGGTGACAAGATCGTCGTTCCGCCCAAGCGCCTGCCGTTTTGGAAAACCGGCATGGAACTGAAGCAGCGCGTTGATTCAGCCGCCATCGGTGCTGGCAAGTAAAAGTAAGTAAGTAAGTAAAAGTAAGTAAAAGTAAGTAAAAGTAAGTAAGTCATTTAAGTTATCGAGCCCCCCCGCCAGGCAAGTCTCTTGTCTCGGCACAAAGCTTCTTGACTTTTTTTGACGCAAGCCAATTATGAACCCCGCTATATCCATTCCTTGATGTTGCGGGGTTTTCTCTCTATGCC
The DNA here is from genome assembly GCA_947445775.1 of Oligoflexales bacterium. Classification (GTDB taxonomy): domain Bacteria; phylum Bdellovibrionota_B; class Oligoflexia; order Oligoflexales; family RGVZ01; genus RGVZ01. The sequence continues at coordinate 18,468 of CANFEB010000043.1, forward strand.
GATTTACGAATATCAGTGCGCTGCTTGCAGTAAAGTTTCCGAAATGCTGCAAAAATTCTCCGACCCCGCCCCTTCTCAATGCGAGGTTTGCGGTTCCGGACCACTCCAAAAATTGATCAGCCAGAGCAGCTTTGTCTTGAACGGCACCGGCTGGTACGTGACTGATTTCCGTGGGGGCAATAAAAAACCGGCAGCTTCTGCGAATGACGCTGCGGCCCCAGTGGATGCTGCTGCGGCCCCAGTGACTGCTGCTAAGGCCCCAGCGGATGCTGCCCGCACCGATTCGGGCAAAGGTGAAACGAGTAAACCCGAAACCAATAAATAACCGCCATCCTGCGCCGCGGGCGAAGAATCTTTTCTTCTCGGCATCCTGCGCCGCATCCGAAGAATCTTTTCTTCTCGGCATCCTGCGCCGCATCCGAAGAATCTTTTCTTCTCGGCATCCTGCGCCGCATCCGAATGACCGGCAGGCACTTTCCGCGGAAAGTGCCTTTCTCCTGTTCCGTCCCCTCCGGCCGGCCGAAACTCAGCCATGCCTATAGCGCGACTCGATAAATTCTTTTCCCATGAGATCCTTTGCCGCCAAATTGTTGTGCGCGCGACAAAGCAGGCGCAAATTCCCCAAGGTGTTCTGTCCCCCAAATGCCCGCGGGTTCACATGGTCAAACTCTAGTTGGTGGATGGCTTCGCAGCGCCTCGCGCTGCTATTTTCAAAGCTGGTAATTCCCGCGCCTGCCATCTCCGCACAGCCTATCCCCACGCCAGTCATCTCAACTCCATCAGGCTGACTTTCAACGGGGGCCACATAGGTGCAGCGGTGGCCATCCCGTCGCGCAACCTCCCGTCGAAGCGTCACGGAAATATACCTGCTGGCAAGGGGAAACTTGGACGTCCTACTGACAAGGGAAACCTTAGACATCCTGGTGGTGCCGTCATCATGCGAACGGGCGTAATCTTTCGCGACGGCGGCGGTGGCAGTGGAAACCGGTGCGACATCTAAAATGTCGGAGTGGGCCTTCGTCCCAGTTGAGCCCTTAGATGGAGGCGCCGACGGCGATTTTCCCGCGCCCAACTCGCAACTCTTCTTCAGCTCGCGACGCTTGCGTAGCTCATTAAGAGCAAGGGACAAAATATCAGAGTGGGATTTTCCTGGCATCGCGGCAACCAAATATTCAAAGTCCGCCGCGGCGCTGGGATTAAGCGTGACATGCATGCGAATTCCCAGGGCTATTTCAACGTTGCCAGATCCAAATGTAGATCCGCCGCCAGCTCCAGCCCCAAATCCCGACGACGCCGCCCCAGACTCGAACACAAAATATGGCCCGTCCGCCTCTTGATCATGACCTTGTCCCGGAGCTTGAGCCGGAGCTTGAGCCGGAGCTTGAGCCGGAGCTTCCGTACCTTGCGACAAATAGACGACCGACCGCAAGGTGTCGCGCTTTGCCGGCTGCGGAAATTCCAAGGCCAACTTTTTTTCAACTCCACGCTGGGTTTCCATTTGCGCCATGGCAATCAGCCGCACGGAATTTTCGCGGGTCAGGTGGCGCGAGAT
>CANFEB010000044.1 GCA_947445775.1 Oligoflexales bacterium
CGGCAGCCAGCCAATGCCCTCGGCCTCCTCAGTTCGAACCCCAGGCCTGGTCCCCACCGCAAACGGCAGCAACCCCGATTCAACTTGCGGTGGTTGCATTGGGCGATGGTCCACGCACCTTGTGCGTCATAGCCACAGACGAGGCCGGCAACCAACAAGACCCACCTTCGACCCTGTCGTGGGTTCAAGACACGACCGCCAACGCCCTGCGTTTTAGTGGCCTTCCGTCTGCTATTTCAAATGCAAAAAGCCTCAACGTCGGGGTTGCTGCTGATGAAGCCGGGACTTATCGTTATATAGTTCAATCAGGAAATACTTGCAGCGCAACCAATCTGGCCAATGCCCTGAAACGGGCAATCACAACCAACACAACAAAAATCATCTACAACATGCCATTGGCCGACGGCACTTATACCTTATGTGCTTCGTTTACTGACACTGCCGGCAATGAACAAAACAACCCAGCGGGGCCGACTTCCTATACTTGGCAAAAAGATACCGTGGCCCCAATCGCCATTTTGTCTGAAACACCCCCCAAGGAAACAACGGAGCAAGGCGTCAACGCAAAAGTATCCGGCAACGACGTGATCGATTACCAGTGGAGCATCATTGGCGGCGTCGTAAGCTGCAGTTCGGCCGTTTATGGTGCTTTTTCGCCCGTCGCAACAAGACTCGTGGTCAACGCCGGAGGCCCAGGAATAAAAATCTTGTGCATCAAAGCCCGCGACACTGCTGGCAACGTGCAGACCTCACCATCCACATACCAATGGACTTTAAAAGCCCCGCAGCCACCCATTGCCATTATCGAAAGCAGCGCGCCTTTCTCCCCCACCGGGAATACAACCTGGAGCATGGTGATAGGCGGCGTCCGCGTTGTTTCATCGCAGCAAGCGCTGATTTATTCCCAGACTTCCAATTGCACGACCGGTGTCACCTACGGGGCCTTCACGGCCGTCGGATCCCCACTGCGCATCAACGATGGAGCCGCGGATGGGTTCCGGACTTTATGCCTGCGCGGCCGCGACACGTTTGGTAGCGTTCAGTTGTCCCCCACGATTCATCGCTGGCTAAAAATAACGGGAGCGCCTCTGGCGGAATCGCCTGCTGTCTTCGGAACCGTCACTAGGGGGGCAGCAGCGGGGACCACGCAAAATCTTATTCTTAGCAGGACTTCCCCTGAAAAACCGGCGGAGAACGTCAGCGTTAAAGTGTGCCAATTGGCCCCCGCAACGGGACGGGTAACTAACTGCAAAACGGCTGTTGTCGCTCTTGCGGTCAATGTTGCGAATAAAAACCTTAACTTCACGGGCATCACTGGTGGAAATTGGGTTATTATTGTTCTGCCACCGCAAGGACGGGGACGGGTTGAGCCACTCGCCTTTAAAAAGTAGGAGAGGGTGCGTCAGTGAAAATGGATCAAGGCCTTGCCTGGATGATTGCATCACTGGTGTCAATGACCGGAGGCACGGGGTTTTATTATTGGGCGTTATACATGGCCGACGAAAAAAATACGGCCATGATTGCGGCTGGTAGCGAACCCACGCCCGGCCCAGAACACAAGGCGGAAGACAAGCCAGAGAAGAAGCCGGAACAGAAGCAAGAGCCGGATCAAGAGCATGTTCAAGAGCCTCATAACAAGGACCACCCTCAAGCTCATCCCAAGGCGCCTGGAAAAATCAATGCCGCCCTGCCAGCGCCTTGGAACTACCAAGGGTCAACGGGGCCGCGCTATTGGAATCGCCTAGATCCAGCCTATCTCGACTGCGGATCCGTGCGGGGCCAATCCCCCATTGATCTGGACAACACCAAAATCGATGTGAAACTCAAACCCCTCGTTTTCAATTATCGCGACAGCAATGTGGTCACCACTTTACGGGGGCAAGACCTTCTTGCCACGGTGTCTGGCAACAACTTCATTGAAATCGAGGGAGATCGCTACCACCTTCATTCAATTTCAATCCACACACCGAGCGAACACCAACTGCAAAGTGTCCCCTACGAACTTGAAATCCAACTGAACCACCGCTCCGCAGCCGGTGACCTCGCCGTGGTTGCCGTGTTCGTTGCGGCCGGAGATGCCAACCAAGACCTGCAACTGCTGCTGGCCTCGCTGCCACGCGGAGACCGCGATGAACGGGAATTATCCGGCTTTCCTCTGATAAAACTGCTTCCGAAAAAGCGGACCTACTTTCATTACACAGGGTCCCAAACGACGCCTCCTTGCACTGGCAATGTTGCGTGGTATGTATTCACCACAGCATTGGAGGCATCCTCTCGCGACATCGAAAGGGCCGTCCGGCTGGTGATCAACAATTCACGGCCACTGCAAAAAGCTGCTGGGCGCGGCATTACCCGTAGTAACCGCTGATTTTTCGCCAACCAAAGGAATTAAGTTGAGCAATTTATTTGATCTAAAAAAAGCCCGATCCGCACGCAAAAAACTCAACGGCGCGACCTCGTCATCGCTATCACTGTCATACGCTGGCAGAAAAAAAGGTACGTCGGCACTTGGAACTAATAGCGTTTTTCAAGGTAGCACCAGGCAAAGATTAGCCGCTGGATTTCAAATCTTAATATTTTTTGGGTTGTTCGCCTGGTTCATGCAGACTTGTTCAATGTAATCACCATTCCAAAACAAACCTCCGTCAGCAACTCCGTCATTCTGAGCGTCAGCGAGGGGCCCTTTCTTCTCCGCCGCGGGACAGGATTCTTCGGTTTCGTCTCAGCACTACCATTCTCGACTTTCCGCGGAAAGCCCGCAAGACAGAATTCCTCGCCTGCGCCTTCGGAATGACGGGCTCCATTTAACAATGAAGTAACCACGACTTTCCTCCGATTTTACTTGACAGGAAATTTGAACGTCTTTTGCGCAACGGCATTGCAGCCTTGCGGGGCAGCATATTCTCCGCGTCGCACCACCTAGAATAACCGTTGAGCGATACGCAACAAACTAGGCGAGGGGCAAAGGGGCCTTCGGCTTTGCGGCGATTCTAGACCCCTTTGCGCCATCCAAAAAAACCCGTGTTAAGAAATTCACTGGGCGTAAAAACTGTGATGCATCGATCCACAAACGAGGGACAGAAAATGGAAATGCCAATGGATTTTTCAGGCGCAAAAAAACTTTCCGATACCGACTTAACCGCCGCACTGCATAAGGCCATTGCCTCAGAACGCAGCAATGTCGCTGCTTCCATTACCTGTCTTATTGAGATCACGGCCCGTGACCTGCATACCCGACTGGGTGCCTCGTCGCTTTTTGTTTACTTGACGCGTGACCTGAGGTTGTCGGAGTCGTCGGCGTCGAAACGCTGTGCAGCAGTGAGGGCGATTCGCAGGTTTCCAGAAATTCTGGATGGCATTCAGTCTGGACGACTGCATCTTTCAAATATTTCTTTGATCTCGCGTCATTTGACCGTCGAAAATTGTGCGCGACTAATTGCCTTGGCACAGAAGGAAACCCAGCGCGGATTAGAAAAAGTGTTGGCGATGGAATTTCCGCAGCCGGCCAAGCGCGACATCGTGCGTCCGGTCCTCTATTCGCTGCAACGGGGACAGATCCGTGATCAGGATAAGGCAGACGTTCAGGAACACGTTCACGCAAGCGTTCGGGCAAAGGTTCAGGGAATTGTACAGGCCAGTGAGGATACTCGTGACAAGCCGGAGGAGAAATTCGTTGAAAACTGCGAGGCGGAGACCAAACCGGATTTTTTCTTCGAATCGGAGGTTGGCTCGGCTCAGCCGGCATTGGCCGTCCGCGTGCATGTCACGCTCAATCCCGAGGCCGCGGCGGCCCTTGAGTTTTTAGGTCAGGCGATGCCAGGTAGATCGATCTCAGATATTTTGTCGCTTGCGATCTGCGAATTTCGCAACCGTCGTAATCCTGTCAAGTCGGTCGGCAGAAAATCACCCGAGTTGGGACAGGCGACTTGTTCATCTGAGTCGAAAGCGAATCCAGTTATCTCCAACCGGTATATTCCTGCCGCGCTTCGTCGGGAGGTGCGGCAGCGTGATGGCCACCGCTGCAGCTATTTTGCCCCTGCGGATTCCCGGCCCGAGAGTGCCAGGCGCTGCGACGCCATCCACCAGCTTGAGTTTGACCATGTGACCCCGCGTGCGTTTGGGGGGCAAAATACATTGGACAATTTGCGGCTGCTTTACCGAGCGCACAATAATCTGGCGGCGAAGGATTTGATGGGAAAAGAATTTATCGAATCCCACTATGGGCACGGCTGAGCCCCGTCGCGGGGGAGGCGCACTTTCCGCGGAAAGTGCGTGATCCGTCATTCTGAGGCGAAGCCGAAGAATCCTGTCCCGCTTAAAAATAAGCGAGAAAAACCACCGCGAAAAAACTCGCGCAACCCAACACGACAAATGAATGCCAGATTTCGTGATAGCCAAAATGCCGAAGGGGATTGGGCCGCTCCAAAACATAGATCAACGCACCGATGGAGTACAGACCCCCACCAGCCAATAGCAGCGTCACTTGAGTGCCGGAGAGAGCAGACATCATCTCACGCAAACAAAACAGGACGAGCCATCCCATAACAAGAAATTGGGACGTATAAACCGCCCGGGAACGTAAAATAGCCGGCAGGCGCTTGTAGAATATTGTGTAGAGCACCCCACACAAGGCAAACGTCCAAACCGTAATCAACATTTGCGTTCGCAGAGGATCCACCAGCGAGATGCCAATGATGGCCGTATAGGTCCCCGCGATTAAAATATGAATGCAAAATTTATCCAAATTCTCGAGCAATTCTGCAAATCGTTTCGACACTCGATATCCGTCGCAAAAAAAATGCATCAACGCACTTGCCGAAAATAAAAACACGGCAGAAAGACCAAAAACCGTTGACCAAAGCATGTGATGCCAGCCTTGGGAAAACGTTCGAATGGCTAAAATTACTGCGGCCACCAGACTACCCAGGGCGGCCCAAGCATGAATTTGCGCGGAAACTGTTTGTTTTAAAAAAATCGGAAGGCGATGCCGGTGGCGCAGGCGAACCCGGATATGGTGCTTAAGGCCGACAGTGTACCGGGTCAGTGGAGGTCGCTGTTTTTTAAGTGAGGTGTTCATTAGCCCAAAGCCTATGCGCCGATCTGGGGAAAGGCTAGTCGGCTACAAATATCTTACAAAATGGATTGATCGCGTTTAGCGGTATTGCACGGCTTGCAACTCGGGACGACATTGCCTTTGGTGGACCGCCCCCCCCGGCTAACGGGTAGGACATGGTCCATCGTTGCCGTCTTGGCATCCAATGCCACGCCGCAGTACTGGCACATCGCGTTTTGAATCAAGCTCTGCCACCAGCGGGATGTACGCAATTCGCGGGCTGCAGCCCGCTCGCGAGCCACATGGGCGTCGCTGCCTGAATCAAAATTGTCGTCCTCGCGTCTTGCCATCTAGACTGGGTTTATCACAATAATGATTGTATTAAAATGAAATCATGATTCTAATTGATACTGTGATTCAGGCGAGGACGTCACGGCGCCTAAAAAATAGACAAGATACTGTAATTATTACCAAAATAAGAAGAAGGCCATACACACCTCGGACCTGAAGCTCCCCCGTGGGAATTTTCTCTACCCCCGTGGCAAAGTCCGCCAGATTAAACTGCCGCAAATCCCAAAAGCGGGCCAATTGCTCTACCACCGTGACCGACCACCCCCGCGCATACGGCGGCAGGTTTTGAGCAATTGGCATGGAAACCAAACCCGCCAGCCAGGTGCAGATGGTTGCGAACAGTGCAATTGTGGCACCGGCAAAGGTCGAATAAAACACAGCCACCGCGCCCACCAGACACCATTCCAACAATTGAAAAACAAAAAACAGAAACTGAGGTCGCTCCAGCGGACCGAAATTATTTGCAATCATGATTATTTGCCAAAAAATCAGCACCAATACCCACAGAAAAAACAAACCAAGGACCAGCCCGAGGTATTTCCCCACCAACCAGGAAACCCGACTCACCGGCGCGGCCAATTGAATTTCAAGTGAACCGTCGGCCCTAGCCTCGCTGATGGTTTTCGTTCCCCAGAAAGTCGCGACAAGGCACCCAGTCAAATGAAAGCCGAGGGCACCAACGTCGAATAAAATTTTACGAAACTCTTCGATGCCCCACTCTGAGGCAATATTTGCAAATAGCGTGACACCGATCGCTGCAATGACAGCGGGTAAAAAAATCTTGTCACGCCTCAACAGCAGAAAACTTTCGCGCATCACCATGAATACTGAAATCATACTTCGAGATCCTTGCCAAAATATTTGAGCAGCGTACTTTCGTCGATCAATGGAGCCGCCCCGAAATCAGTAACTACTACACCCTGTTGCAAGGCAGCCATGACCCATTGGGAGGCATCTGCATAACCGGCAAAATCCAGGCGCGCCAAAAATCCTTCGTGCTGCATGCGGACCCACTGCGGCAGCCGGCTGCCATTGCGAAGGCCCGTTTCGCGCAATACCCTCAAGGCATTTTCATCCACACCCGACAGACTCAGGCGATAACCTCCTGCTGCCCCGCTGACCCCAGAATGGCCGGAACTATAAACCAACTGGCCCTTGCGAAGGATGCTGACATCGTCACACAATTCAGCGACCGTATTCATCTCGTGGGAACAAAAAACAATTGTTTTTGATGCTGCACGAAATTCAGAAATCCAATGGTGCATCGCCATGCGCCCCGTCGGATCAAGCCCTGACATTGGTTCATCCAAAATCAAAACGGATGGATCGTGAATGGTCGCTTGTGCCCAGGCCAGCCGACGAGCCATGCCTTTGGAGAGCTTGCCAACGCGCTTATTGCGATGGTCCCACAATTCAACACGCTGCAATGCAGCCTCGATGGCTTCCTTGCGACTTTTTGCGTCTTTCAATTTAGCTGGGCGATAACAGGCTAAATGAAAATTCAAAACCTCGACGGGAGTCAGAACCAATGGAATGCGGTTGACCTCGGGCATGTACCCGATCAGACGGCGCTGAGCCTCGCCAACAGCGTGACCGTCGATGGTCACATGGCCAGTGGTAGGCCGGACCAGACCGAGGATCAATTTGATCGTCGTCGTCTTGCCAGCTCCGTTGTGACCCAGCAAAGCCGACGATCGTCCAGACGCAAAATCAACCGACAAATCCCTGATAATGGTCTGCCGCCCTTTGATGACGTCGCTATAAACGACCTTGGTCACATTTTGGACTTTTATTTCTGGAGCATCCGTCATTTATGGCCTCCGCCGCTCAAATAAAACTTGCGCACAGCATCCTCTCCGAGCACTGGCCCAAGGGTCTCAATGATCGCCTCTAAATCCGCCAAATCCATACTGGAACGGTCTCGCAACTTGATTGCCAGCCGCTTGGCAAAACGCGGTGCATCAGGACTTCGTGCAGCCAACTCATAAAAGATCGCCGCCCTGGCATCGTCTTTCATATTATGAAAGAGAATGGTCCCGAGGGTGACTGGTAACCTCCATCCGTCAGGAAAGAGGCCGATCCCATCCATGATCATAGGCTCGCAACTTTCGGGTCGATTCAACTCCAGCGCCAGCACCAGACAACCTAACATGTAAAGGCTCTCGATCTTGGGCTTCAACCTTGTCGTAGCTTTCAGAGTTGCCTCAACTTGAGCTGGATCCATCTGACGTAACCGGATGTCCATTAAATAATTCAGCGCATGAAACACCAATGCATCGTCAACAACACCCCGGTGTCCCAGCGTCACAACATCAACAAATCCAGGACTCAATTCAGAGAACGGCGGTTTCTCCACCAAAGCATAATACTTCAATGCCGCCTGATGGGTTCGGCGACTGACACTACCCAGAGCCACCCCAAGCAGGAGCAACCACAATGCAGCCACCGCGGGCCAAAACGAAAGCTTTTTCATTACGCCACGGGGCCGCGTATCAGAAGCCACGTAACAAGAGTTTTCTGAACGAAAACAATGATCAACAAAACAACGAATGGCGCCCAATCAAACGGACCGGGAATATTGCGGGTAAACTGGCGGATGTGCCGGTAAACTGGTTCAGTTGTCCGTTCCACAAAATTCACAATGGGATTGGATGGATCGGCACCCAGCAGGCTGATGAACACAGACACGAAAACCAACATCTGCAAAACGTTCAAAATCATGTTCAAAACACTACCGAGTCCATTCATCATCAATTCGCTCATCCTTGGGCTCCCTCTAAAAAAACAGTGATCGTCCAATGCGAACGCAGTCGCTGCCGGCGGCCAGCGCTGTCCGATAATCCGCACTCATTCCCATGGACAGTCTACCCATCCCCGTTGCATCTGCAAGCAACCTGATTTTCTGGAATAATTCAGGCGGCGATTTTCCGGCCAAATAATATACCTGATCTTGGACCTCTGCCGGAGGAATCACCATCAATCCTTGCAGGGAAATCCCTGGCAGCGACCCGGCCAATGCCGCGAGAGCCCCGAGGTCGCAGGATGCAACGCCCCCCTTGGATGCCTCGTCCGCGGCGTTGACCTCAATAAAAACAGGAAACGGGACCTTGCCCACCTCTCGCGCCCAGCGGTCAATATATTGAAGGTGTTTTTCATTTGCAGCTGTCTGAATTTCGCTGGCAATGCGGACAATTTTCTGGATCTTATTCGATTGCAATTGGCCGATGAAAATCCAGCGCAAGTCTTTCAGGTCAGCCAGCTCAGCAGCTTTGCCTTCCAATTCTTGCAAGTAGTTCTCGCCAAATTCACGCTGACCCAGCTGGTACAAATCCCGGATTTTTTCCGGCGACTGCCCCTTGCTAACGGCGATCAGGCGGCATCCCGGACGAATCCGATGCAGGTCATCCAGCAATTCCTGAAATTCACTTCTGGCCAACATTTTCTTGGGTATTGACAGTTGCAGGGCCCTGAGCCTGAGTGGGGGCAGAAACGGGAGATTGAGTAGAATTCTGGGAAGTCGTCCCGGTCGCTGGTGGCGTCGCATTCAAAACAGGCGGCATCGACTCAGGTCCAGATTTAGCAGCAGCAATATTGGAATTTGCAAATGACCCGGAAGGCAGATCTTCAGCCTTCGCTACGGGGGTCAAAACCTTCTCGGCCCTCTTGTCGGGGGCCTTGGGGGAGGCTAATGCCGCTGGTGAACCTGCTACTGCTGATGATGATGCCGATGTTGGCGCCGCTGCACCTGGCGGGGCTTCCGCTGCCGGAATCGAGTTAGGCGCCATTTGACTTGGCGCGAGACGACTCAACGGCGTAAAAAAGTCCTCTTCGGTCACTTGATAATGTGGCGCAGAAAGGAAAATATCGCCCTTTTCATTGATCCTGACCTGCACATTGCGAAGTTCTTGGCTGCGGGAACTTGACACGTCAACACCATTGAGAAATACGTTCCGCGCCTGAGCAGCCGGGGCTGCGCCAATCAAGACCGTAACACTCAATCCAGTGACAAGGGCCGCAGCAGCCCCACTGGAGATTGCCGTTGGCTGCCAAACGTACTTTTTGCCAAACATCATCAGCCGATCCTCCAAATATGCCCGTAAAATATTTTAGCACAGTTTTTCAATCACAAGTCCGCTCAATTTCCTGTAAACCTATGATAACCTTTTGCCTTGAGATTTTTCTTCGCACTAGGTTACCGTTAAACAAACGCTGAACAACCACAGCGCCCCACCAAGAGGAACCGTTGATGATGTCGATTACTTTAGCGAAAACCAAACTATTTGCCGTTTCACCAATCCTCGCCCTGACCGTCGCCGCCAGCCTTTCGACGACGTCCTGCACCACCTCAAAAGCGGAATACACAGATCCAGACAAGGCTGAAATCCTGGATGACCGCTGGAGCGAAACTGACCTTAAAAAGACGGCTTCGTTTCTGGTCGATCAGGTCCTCGCCCGCCCATGGCTGCAAGAGTACAAGGGCAAGCATGGCGGCAAGGCCCCGGTCGTGATCGTCGATCAGATTGAAAATCGCACCGAAGAAGTCATCGACACCAAGGCCCTCACGGAATATGTCCAGGACGAGCTGATCAACTCTCGTAAGGTTCGTTTCGTCAGCGACGTTTCCGTCCGCAAGCGGATTCTCGATGAACTCAAATACCAGAACGGCGGCGCTGTCTCCCAAGCCTCGGCCAAAAAAACCGGCAATCAAACCGGAGCCGACTTCATGCTCGAGGGTTCTATGTCATCATCCAACCACTCAAAAGACGGCGGCGCTGAAAAAACTATCTTTTACATGACCACCATGCGCCTGACGAACATCGAAACCGGCGAGATTGAGTGGACCGGCAAAAAAGAACTGAAAAAAGCCTTCAAGAAATCGAGCTTCGGTCTGTGAATTTATCGTTGCAAGCGCTCACGCCTGCCATCGCGGTGTCAACCATCGCGGTGTCAACCATCGCGGTGTCAACCATCGCAGTGTTAACCCTCGCCATGGCAGGCTGCGCTTCCTACACGGACGAAACCAAAGTCATCCGCTCTGAATTTATCCAAGGCGATTACTCCGCCTCTCTTGCCAACATCGACAAATCCAGCCTTAAAACGAGTTCCAGCAGCAAACTGCTTTATTTTCTGGAACGTTCGATGATCCTGGACCGGCTGGGGAATGCCGACCGGAGCCGCTCTGATCTGCTGAAGGCCGATAGCTTGGCCGATAAACTATATACGGTAAGCATCAGCAAAACTGCTGCCAGCTTTGTTGTCAGTGATGATGTTGCGGATTATTCTGGCGAAGATTACGAGCGGATTGCCATTCAAACAATGCTAGCCCTTTCCTTCATCGGTGATGGGGATTTGCCCAACGCCCAGGTTGCGGCCCGCAGGATCAACTCTAAACTAGCCGAAATCAATGGCAGCTATGGCAACGGAAAAAAAAGTGCTTACAGTGAAGATGCTTTTGCGCACTACCTGGCCGGCATGATTCACGAAGCCCGCGGAGACGACGACAACGCCATTGTCGAATACGGCAAGGCGGTCAGCCTTTATGATTCGGATTACCGGAAATTCAGCGACGGCTCCAAACCAGGCGGGCTCATCGAAGCCTACTACCGCCTTTTGTTGCAGCGCCGCCGGTCAGATAAAATCCCAGCGTTGAAAAAAGCCCACCCCGCAGAAACGTCGGCCGCCGACATCAGCATCGCTGCGGTCGGTGATAATCCCGCCCAGATTTCGGTCGTCCATGAGATTGGCCAGATCTCGCCCAAAGTTTCGGTCAGCAGTATGATCGGCACTGGCACTCAAATCGTCAGGCTGTCGTTTCCGATGATCCAATTTCATTATCGGGGCTACGGAGCGACTGGCATCGCACTCGCCAATCGCTGGCTTCCGGCATCCGTCGCCGCTGACATGGATGCCATCGGAGCTCAGTGCCTGGACGATAAAAAGGCCCGAATCATAGCCAAAGGGATTACCCGAGCGTTCATCAAGGGGGCTATTGTTGAGGAAACCAGAAGGAATTTCGGCGAGGGCGCGGCACTCCTGGCCAATCTCGTCACCGCAGCCACAGAAACCGCCGATACCCGCGGTTGGACCCTGTTGCCCGGACGCTTTCTAGTCACTCGCGCATGGTTGCCAGCGGGTAAATACATGCTCACCGTCAAAACCTCCGGACGCGAAACGCCGATGGAGATAGTACTTCGCCCGGGCGAGCTGAAGCTCATCCGGGCGACTGATGGTCTGAAAAGTAAAAAATCTGAGCCTCAACTCAAATCTTAATTTTTAGCCCAAGGCTGATTCGTGATCGTGTTGCGAAGGCCCGCCACGCCGCGGACCGACGCGATTCTACGCTCAGCAAAGGCATCGGATGCCTTGCCGGTCGGAATGCCACGCTTGTCGGCATCAGCAAACACTGATGTCAGCGTGTTGTAAATATTTCCGGCTTGCTTGCGGGCCACCTCGGCATTGTATCCGATCAACTCATTATAAACATTGATCAACCCACCGGCATTGATCACGTAATCTGGAGCGTAAAGGATGTTGCGCTCGACCAGCGCCACGCCATGGCGTTCTTCCTTCAACTGATTGTTGGCGCCACCTGCGACAATCTTCGCCTTCAGCACTGGAATCGTTTCATCATTCAAAATGGCACCAAGGGCACATGGCGCAAACACATCGACGTCTGCACCGTAAATCTCGGTATCGCGCACTGCGGTCGCCCCAAACTCCTTGACCGCATATTCGATGCGCGACTGATCCACGTCCGTCACCACCAGCTTCACACCGTCTTTGGCTAGGTAACCGCACAGGTACTTGCCCACCGAGCCAATCCCTTGCACGGAAACTCTAAGGCCAGACAAATTATCTTTGCCGAGGCGATGCTTCACGGCCGCACGAATTCCAGAATAAACGCCCCATGCAGTGACCGGCGATGGATCGCCAGAACCACCCGGACGGGAAGAAATGCCGGTCACAAATCGAGTTTCGCCGGCAACTTGTTCCATATCCTTGACGTTTATATTGACATCTTCAGCCGTGATGTAGCGGCCGCCGAGTGTATTCACAAAACGACCAAAGGCACGGAAGAGAGCCTCTGATTTAATCTTTTTCGCATCACCAATGATGACGGCCTTGCCGCCGCCAAGGTTTAAACCGGCGCACGCAGCCTTGTAGGTCATTCCGTGTGACAGGCGCAAAACGTCGACAAGGGCGTCGTCGTCGCTGGCATAATCCCAAAGTCTGGTCCCGCCCAAAGCAGGCCCCAATGTCGTGTCATGAATACCAATGATTGCCTTCAGGCCGGTCGCCTTGTCGTGGCAAAATACAACCTGCTCGTGACCCATCGATCCAACCAACTCAAAAACCCCGGAATTGCTCGTTCCCATATTGACAGGCCTCTCTGATCCGAATTAGCGGAATATTTGACGACTGAAGCACCGGAAAGTACCGCTATCACAGAACTTTTTCAACTAAATCAACGCAACCTATTTCTAATTAAATTCATCGAAAATATAATAGGTTTGAGTGGATTTATATGACATCTAAGAAACAGTTAAGAGCTCATTAAGCACTTCTTGCCTCGTTGAATAAAGTTCGATAAAACTCACCCATCATGACTACTTTTGCCACCGAAAAATTTGATGTGATTGTCGCCGGCGGAGGCCACGCAGGCTGCGAGGCTGCCCTTGCCGCCGCTCGCCTTGGCGCCCGGACTTTGCTGGTCACACAAAACGTGGACCGCATCGCAGCCATGAGCTGCAATCCCGCGGTCGGCGGCACTGCCAAAGGACATTTAGTCAAGGAAATCGATGCCTTAGGCGGCGAAATGGGCAAAGCCATTGACGCCACCGGCATTCAATTCCGGGTTTTAAATCGCAAAAAAGGCCCCGCTATCTGGTCATCTCGCGCCCAGGCCGACATGGACCTGTACCGGCGCCACATGAAACATGTTCTAGAAAACACGCCAAATCTAGCGATCCGCCAGGATTCGGTCGAGGGCCTGATTGTCACCAGCGAGGCTGGACAATCGCGCGTTGCCGGAGTCGAAACTAAAACATTTGGGCGTTTTGAAGCGCCGTCAGTGATCATCACCACAGGCACGTTCCTTAACGGGCTGATTCATATCGGTAAGAGTAAAATTCCCGCCGGACGCGCCGGCGACGCCCCCGCCATTGGCCTGGCGCAATTCCTGCGGGATTCTGGATTTCGCGTTGGCCGCCTCAAGACCGGGACAACCCCGCGCCTCGATGCCCGCACCATCGACTGGTCGAGCCTGCAACCCCAGCATTCCGACGACGACATCATCCCATTCAGCTTCAGCAATGACCGGATCACGCAGCGCCTGATTCCCTGTTATTTGACCCATACGAATGAAAAAACCAATGCGGTCATTCAAAAGTACCTGAGCGAATCCCCCCTCTACAGCGGCGAAATCACCGGCATCGGGCCGCGCTATTGCCCCAGCATCGAAGACAAGGTGGTCAAGTTCCATGACCGCAATTCCCATCATGTGTTCCTAGAGCCTCAGGGCTATGACACGTGCGAGGTGTACCCGAACGGCCTTTCGACCTCCATGCCCCTTTACGTTCAACTGGCCTTTGTCCGAACTGTTCCTGGCCTAGAACGGGCAGAGATCATTCGCCCTGGTTACGCAATCGAATACGATTTTATTGACCCGACGGAGCTTTTTGCATCCCTTGAAACCAAAAAGTGCGCGGGGCTTTTTCTAGCCGGACAGATCAACGGCACGACAGGTTACGAAGAGGCTGCAGCACAAGGGCTGATGGCTGGAGTCAACGCCGTCCGAAAGGTTCGCAGCGAAGACGCCTTTATCCTCAGTCGTACCGAGGCTTACATTGGCGTCATGATTGACGACCTGGTCACCAAGGGAACCTCCGAACCCTACCGCGTCTTCACCTCGCGGGCCGAACACCGCCTGCACCTGCGCGAAGACAATGCCGACAGCCGCCTGACCGACCTTGGGCGCCGAATCGGCCTCGTAAACACGCACGACTATGCCAAGTTCACAGACCGCCAGCGCGTTCTACGCGAGGCCATGGAATTCATGCGCAGCGCGACCTTTGGTGACTGCGGCGTTGACGAAAAACTTTACGACACCAATGACAACCGGGGCACAAAATTGGCCTGCTTGCTCAAACGCCCGGAAGTCGCCGTGGACGACGTTTTGGATGCAGTGCCAATTCTGGAAAAGTTCCCCCGCGTGACCAGGCGGCGAGCAACCATCGAAATCAAGTACGAGGGCTACATCGCCCGGGAAGTGCGCCTGATGCGGGACGCTGCGGATCTTGACCGGACAAAAATTCCCCGCGACATGGAATACGCCGACCTCCCAGGACTCAGCCGCGAGGTTGTGGAAAAATTGTGCCGCGTCCAACCCGAAACACTGGGCCAGGCCTCGCGCATCAGCGGCGTCACGGCGGCCGCCATTCAGGTCCTCCATTATCACTTGCGCGCCTGAGGGCCGATGCCACATATTCGTCGTTGAAAGCTATTTCGCAACGACGACGCACAAAAGGGGAACTGCTCATGGACCACAACTCCCAATCCAATCTCAGGAAACGCGTCGATGTTGACGACGGCTACGTCGAACTCGTCGATTATATGGGCTCAGGCGATCTGGCTGTGGTCAACGCCGCCAGGGTTTCTTTCGGCAAACGCAAAACCGAAATGGATGATGGCGATGTCAAACTGATCCGCTACCTGGCCCAACATAAACACATGAGCCCGTTTCGGCACCTGCAACTGACTTTTGTGATTCATACGTCAGAAGTGGTTTGCCGCCAGCTTTACAAGCATCAAGTCGGCTGCGCGTTTTCAAGTGGCGAATTCCGCGAGGTCGCAACCGTCTGGAACGAAATTTCTGGGCGCTACGTTGAGTTTCCAAACGAGTTCCATCAAATCAGCAAATTCCGCAAGCAGCACAAGTCCAACAAGCAAGCGTCCCTTCCGGATACCCTGGTTGACGACAATCAAAAGGCCCGAGAAGTCTATGACAGTGCCATTCATAACGCCTACAAGGCCTACGAAAACCTTTTGGCTCTAGGGGTCTGCAAAGAGCAGGCGCGGTTTGTCTTGCCCGTCGGTTTCATGAACACCCTGACCTGGACGGTTTCACTGGAGGCCGTGGTCAATTTCATCAAGTTGCGCGACCATGATGGTGCCCAATTGGAAATCCGTAAACTGGCCCAAGCCATTCATGATTTGGTCAAACCTTTGGCACCGGTCTCCGTCGCCGCACTTTTGGGAGATGTTGTGGCATAATTGGGACAAGAGGTATCTTGACCGTGGCTCACCGCGTTACCCCAGCAAGATTGATTGCTTACGACACCTTTCTGCAGGTCATGAACTTCCATGATCCGAAGGCGGTAAAGCCACACAATCCAAAATCCCGTCCGGATGATCTTCTGGAAGCAGCCTATGCGTCTGGTGGCATTGGCGCGGATTTAAAGCGAATTGACCGCAACCTGGTCAAAGAGATGCTCTACGGCAGCCTGCGCTGGTACTCAAAAATCTATTGGATCCTGCAAAACATTTCGTCGCGCAATCTGGATCATACAAGTCCCGAAGTGCGTGCGGCGTTGATCATGGGCACATATCAGATTTTTTACATGGATCGAGTTCCTGAACGGGCCGCGGTCAACGAGAGCGTTGAATACGTCCGCTCCAAAGGCCAAGCCAGTGCCGTGCCTTTTGTGAATGGGATCTTGCGTCAGATTGCGCGGCGCGCCCAATACTTTGCAAAACCAGACAAGACCCGCCAGCCGATTGATTACCTGGCTCTGCAGTTTGCCTTTCCCCGTTGGATGGTCGAGCGATGGCTGAAACAATTCCGCAGCGACCGCTTGGAGGCAATGCTGCCGGCCATGAACCAACCGCCTCCGTACACAGTCCGAATCAACTCACTCAAAACCCCCGTCAGTGATTCCCACTTGTTTCAGCTGGAACTGCTCAAGCAAGAAAAAACCCATACAGATCGCTGCCATTTGCGGGGCGCCCTTCATTGCAAAGAGGCGCCAAACACTGATCCAGAGACCCTCTTCGCGACAGGGTGGTATACGATCCAAGATGAAGCCTCGCAACTAATCGCCCATCTGGTGGATCCAAAACCAGATCAAGTCATCATTGACGCGGCCTGCGGGCCAGGCGGTAAATTCTCGCACTTGTTTGAATTGAGTTGTGGGGCTGGGCGTTTGATTGGCGTAGAAAAAAGTGAGTCC
The DNA here is from genome assembly GCA_947445775.1 of Oligoflexales bacterium. Lineage (GTDB taxonomy): Bacteria > Bdellovibrionota_B > Oligoflexia > Oligoflexales > RGVZ01 > RGVZ01. The sequence goes on from CANFEB010000044.1 coordinate 16,633, forward strand.
CAACTTCTGCGCGCCCAACAAACCATGGAACGCCTCGGGCATACCTCCCATGTTGGGGCCCAAATTGAATGGCACCACGCCGACTTTTTGGAATGGACGGCTCCCGTACCGGCAGACAAGGTTTTACTGGACGCACCCTGTTCGGGGCTTGGTGTGATCAAACGTCATCCCGAGAGCAAATGGCAAAAAGATCCGCGATTAATCACGGCCATGGCGGAATTGCAGCGGCGCCTGATCACCCACGCACTCCGCCAGCTGCGCATGGGCGGCGAACTGATTTTCTCGGTCTGTTCCTTTGAACCCGAAGAAACCTCGGGGCATCTTGAATGGGTTCAAAAAGAATTCGGTAACAGCATCGAAGTGCTTTCACCGGTGATGAGGTTACCAGACTACTTCAAGCGGTATGTGACGCGGGAAAACCTGCTCCTGATATTCGGGGGAAATCCAGACCTGACCGACGGCTTTGGTTCATTCATCATCAAACTCCGCGCTCCGCTGTCGGAGAAATCACCGTGAAAAAAACCTGGCGCATCTGGATTCCAGTTTTTTTCCTTGCCCTTGGCCAGCAGGCAACAGCTTTTGCCGATGTGGGTAATCCGGCTGCCCCCGGGAATGACGTGATTCCATTTGTAAACTTCAGCGAACTTAAAAACTCTGTCGTCAGCAAGATTTCTGCCGCCAACGAACGAGTCTGGCTGAGCACAGAGTTTCTTACCGACGGCGATGTGGTCGGTGCGCTCCACTTGGCCAAATACCGGAATGTGGATGTGCAAGTGCTGTTGGGACGCCAAAAGGCCAACGCCTACATGTCTCGTTTGGGCTTTCTCAAAAATCAAGAAATCCCGACTTGGATCAAACCACACAAATTTATGACCGCCGGGCAAACCGCCATACTGAGCGATCGTCAGCTGATCCTGATCGACGGTGACCTGGACTTCATGACCCACCGGCACAATTTTGTTCTAAGAACCGCAACCTCGGCCCAAGCTCTTGAATTTGGCGCTGCCTTTCAAGCAGCGGTCGCGGAAGGCCTTGACGCCAAACCAACCCCTGTTCCGGCGGTGGGCCGAAAGCCGGGCCGCAATCCGGGCCGAAATCAAGACAAGGCTACGGGAAAATCCATGGACCACACCCCCGGACGGACCGGTTATCCGGATCGTGGGGGAAGGGCCTATGTTCCTCCGGCGGTGGCTGGATCTGGCGAAGAACAGCCATTCAAATATGGGCGAAATGGCCATTCGCGCCCAGAGGGTATTCCAAACAAGCTGCCTAAGACCTTAAAATGGAAAGATGCGGATAAGATCCGTAAAAACCAGCCCTCACCGGACGGGAGATGAAGATCATGAAATCTAGCAACAAATATCGCAGGGGATTCAGAACACTTGCGCGCCTTGCAACACTCTGCCTATTGCTCGCAGGTTGCGCCAAATTCTGTGGCCAAAGCCACAAAGACATGACGCCCGAACAGGTGGTCGAGGCTTATTTAAATATCGCCTTCAACATGGAAGTGCCATCAGAACGTACGAGGTTGGCATCATTGACTGCAGGTAAACTGCGGCAGGCGATCGACACCGCACCCGAAGAGATCATCAAGGCTGCTTATGTCGACCGACGCTACAACCTCAAAAGTTATTCCGTCATCGAGCGTCGTGACCGAACGCCACGGGAAACGGAAATCACCTTCCGCCTCGTTTATTCTGACCTCGGATCGACAACGTCGCCGGTCGCCGCAGATGCAGCCGCTTTGGTCACCACCGACAATACCGTCAATGTGATTCGTGAAAAAGGAATCTGGTACATCCAGGATGTCGTCGGCAGCAAGACTGCCATTGACTTCCCGCTGTCGGCAGAAGGCCGAATTGAGGCTAAACCAGGGGTCGTGGGCCCCGATCCAGATTCCGCCCCGGATGCAACTCCGTAATCAGAGTCCAAGTGATCGAACTAGTCGCTGGCGCGAAAGCGCCAGCATTGTATGTCCTCGATTTAGGACACGTTAAATCATCGTTCATGTCTCGCCGCGGCAGTCTCCGACCTCGCTTCCCCAGGGAATGGCGATCAAAGTCCAACAAAAAAAGCGCTGACCAAGGGAGCCGAGATATTTACGATTAGAATGACCATACGCATGGCAAAAGACCTCAAAACAATTTCGAGCGGACCCTTGCCTGTTCGACAAGCGTAAGAGTTTTTTACAAAACGTCGCTCCCAATACGGCGCCATGTAATTAGATTTCGCGCAGCGGGCGTGGGGATCTCGACGATTATAGCTCCCTTGGTTTTGGATCTGTAACAACAAAAATGCTTGATAAACTTGGGCGATATGTCTTATTCTCTATGTCTAGAGCAAGTGCATGAATTGTCTTTTCGTAGTGAAGGTGAAACGTTTTTTTCTTCACGTGCTTCTTGTTTTTAAGACAACGGAAATAAGCTTCAA
>CANFEB010000045.1 GCA_947445775.1 Oligoflexales bacterium
CTTCGAGAGTTTCCGAAGTTTGTGAGAAACATGTCCGACAAGACTTACAGAGGAATCTCTGGCTCTTGTCAAATGCGGGATTCTTTCGCGGAAAAAACCCTTTTCTTATCACCAAGGCTGAGTTGCGACAACGTGGGCACGGCATGAGCCACCTCCTTAAGAAGGAGCATCATTCCCTAAGGAGATACAAGGCTTGAAGTGACATTTAATGTCAGGTGCAGTCATGTGGAGCAGTTTAAAAAGCCCACCCAAGGTTTCGCTTGGGTGGGCTTTGAATTCATAGCGACTCGCGCCACCACGAAAAATTAAAATTACTTGGCTTTTGCTTTCAGGTCGCTGCCTGGGCGAAAAACTGGAACCGTGCGTGCCGGGATTTTAATCGCTTCGCCGGTTTGCGGGTTGCGACCGGTGCGAGCCTTGCGTTTGGAAACGGTGAATGTACCGAAACCGATCAGTTTAACGCCGTCATCTTTTTTGATGTTGTTTTCGACATTGCTGACAAAGGCACTCAGCCATGCTTCGCAAGCGGTTTTCGTCATCTTGGTATCAGTGGCCATCGATTCGATCAGTTCAGCGCGATTCATTCTGTACTACCTCGTCAAATTGGTTCAAAAAGCTTAACGAAATCACCTGCGGCCAACCATTTGACGCCCAAGTGAACAAACACATAAATTTGAAATTCAAACTTGAAGACGACTGTAACGATCTGCTTGCTTGGGGGCAATCAGAATTTGAAGTCTCATTGCGACCTAGGGCTACAACAGTTCCATTTCTGTAATTGATTGGCTCTGAAAGGAATCTGAGAATTGCAAGTCCGACTTCGGGACCACATCATTTTTCATCCCCGTGCTTTTAAAAGTATCCTTGTATACATCACATTCGATGTGATCAAAGCCCTTCGGAAAGGGATAATGCCCACAATCCTGTTGACTCGAGCTTTTCATTTTCAGGCCGCAGCGGTCCTGAAACTCGAAAGTTTTGCCGTCAGCGGCGACCTTGCCGTGGCGGACATGATGGGGGCAGCGCTTACAGAGCATCGAAGCATCCTTTCCTTGGATACGTTCATCACGCCTGCTTCAACAAACAGGCCATGCTAAAAGCTGATTCATATTGATTGCTTACCCGCGAGTGTACCAACTGTTCAATCTTCTGCAAGCCCCAAAAATATTGAGCGTGCCAATTGACCCGGAGCCCTTGGTTTTGTTAGTGTGTGGCACCTTTTCTGTCTAAATGCCCGGAGGTCAAAGATGGCTTGGTTGAATCGCGACAAGGCACCGTTGGCAAAGAGCCTGAAAAAAGACCCACCCAGCGGTCTTTGGGAAAAATGCTCGGAGTGCAGTGAGATTGTGTTTCGCAAGGACTTTGTTGCCAACCTCAACGTCTGCCCGAAATGCAACCACCACTTTTATCTGGGCGCTGAAGATCGCGTCCGGTTCTTTCTCGACACAGATACTTTTGAAGAGGCCGACGCTGAACTTTGCAGCACTGATCCTCTCGAGTTTACGGACTCCAAGCCATACCGCAAACGCCTCCACGACATGCACGGCCGAACTGGTCGCTACGATGCGATCATTACTGGCAGGGGTTTATTGGACGGGCGTCCCGTGCACCTCGGTGTTTTTGATTTTGAATTTATGGGCGGCAGCATGGGCTCCGTTGTCGGTGAAAAACTGGCGCGGTTATTTCTCAGGGCTGCTGAATCCCGTGAGCCAGCCGTCGTTGTGACTTCTTCTGGTGGCGCGAGGATGCAAGAAGGCATTCTGAGCCTCATGCAGATGGCCAAGACCTGCGCAGCTCTGGCAAAAATGCGCGATGCCGGGGCTCCTTTTATCTCTGTTTTGACCCATCCAACAACAGGCGGCGTGGCGGCAAGTTTTGCCATGCTGGGCGACATTAATATCGCAGAACCTAAAGCACTCATCGGGTTTGCCGGTCCCCGCGTCATTCAGCAGACGATCAGGGCTAAGTTGCCGGAAGGATTTCAACGCTCTGAGTTTCTTCTGGAGCACGGGATGGTGGACATGATCTGCCATCGCGATTCGTTGCGAGTTACGGTTGCTCAACTTTTGAATATTCTGTTGCCCACGGTGACCCACCGGCACTGATGGAATGATGCGGGGTTTTCTTTGACGAATTTGAACCACCGCATTGAAGATCTATTTGCCAAGCGCCTGTCCCGGATCAAACCGGGGCTGGCGCGGGTGCAACTCGCCAACGAACAGCTCGGCTGGATTGCTCATCAAACGCCCTCCATCATGGTTGCCGGAACAAATGGCAAGGGCTCCACTTCAGCGTTTCTTTGGCGACTCCTTGCCCTTGGCGGCGTGCGTTGCGGATTGTTTTCATCGCCGCATCTGGTTTCTTTTGCCGAGCGCATCCAGATGTCAGACAGGGCCGTCACCGAGGGTGAACTTGAGGCTGCCATTCCCGATCTTATCCAGAGGGTGGACCCCGGCCTGTGGCAGGAGCTTTCCTTTTTTGAGGCGTCTCTGCTGCTGGCGATGCACATCTGGCGGCAACGAAATTCTGAGTTAAATGTTTTGGAAGTCGGACTTGGTGGACGTTTGGATGCCACCAATATTTCCAGACCCGAGGCGAGCATCATCACCTCCATCGGGATCGACCATACAGAGTTTTTGGGCAACGAAATCCGTCAAATTGCCTTTGAAAAGGCAGGGATCCTGCGGCCTGGGAAACCGGTTTTTGTCGGATTTTCCTCCAATAGTCATGATGCCCAGGATTTCGATGGGCACCGCGACAATGCCCAGGCCATCCGTGTTATTACAGCAGTCACCGAGGGCAGCGGGTCGCCGGTTTTCTGGGCTGGGCGTCACTTTGGAATTGATGTTGGAGTTGGTGGCGGTCAATTTTATTTTACGCCGGCTCCAGGCGTTCGTTTTTCAGCTCCGGTGCCCGCGTTTTTTGCGGATGCTGCACCCTACCTTTTGGAAAATTTTGCCGTGGCCGCAGCGACGGCCATTTGGTTTTTTTGGTCCAAATCCAAGCTTGAGTCCGCGTCCATGTTTAGCCCTAGCCACAACGATGCCCCTTGGGACGGTACGGTTGAAGTTGCCCGGATGTTCGAAGCTTTTTCGGAAGTCAGCGGCCCTTGGGGGCCGGCACTTTGCGGCAGATTTCAGCAAATATTGGCCAGGGGCTGCGGACTTGGTGAAATCGCGCAGGACGGCTCTGGAGGGCGTCGGCTTCTGGTGGACGTTTGTCACAACCCCCACGGGGCAAAACGCTTTGTGCAGGCTGTGGAGCAAAGGTTTGGCGGAGATGCCACATTGCCTGGCTTGGTCTCCATCGTAAAAGATAAGGATATTGGCGGGATCCTTGATGTTTTGTCGGGAAAGCTTCGCCCTCTTGTGCTATTTAAAATGGAAAATGATCGTGGCTTTACCCGGGACGTGATCCCTGAGCGTTACCGTGAGTTGCCGTTTGCGGAGGATTTTTCTGCAGCGGCTGAATTAATGCAGGGCGCATTGATGCAAGATGCATTGGCTGCGCAAGGTCATCCGGAGCATTCCCCGTGGGTGGTTTGTGGTTCCGTGATGGCGGTGGGAGAAGTTCTTGGCCGGATTGAACTCGCAAATTCCAGAATTCCCCCTGGCTCAATCCGGGAGCAAATCATGGACTCTGTGCTGCGTCGGTGTCTGGATTTGCAAAGTCTTGCCCCTTCTAATGATCTTGATGTTTGCGGCGCACCCGCTAATGGCTCAGGAATCCTCTGACGACATTTCCCGTTTCAGCAGTCCCATGGAAGGCGTTCCCGAACTTTTTTTTGACGCACGATCTTCAAGTTTTACCCATGATGGCAAGCAGCAGGTTTTTGACGGTGACGTGATCGCCCTTGGGTCAGGCAACGTCATTTCTGCTGACAAAATTGCCTTTAATCAGGGCGCTGGAACAATCGAGGCAGACGGTCACATCGTCATCATCAGCAACAGCCAGGTATTCACCGGAGAGCGTTTGCGCTTTTTTGTGAGTACCGGGGATTTTCGCCTCGACGGCGCAACCATGGCGGCGAATGATCCGGATCAAGCGAACCGAATTTCACGTTCCATCTTGGGTTTTTCCCAGGCAGAAATTGATTTCGAATTAGCCAGACAAAATCGTATCAAGGTGATCCGCAATTCACGGGCGCAACTCAGAGAAGCCTCTCGGATGGCTGCCGCTGCTGGAGAGAAGTTGTCGGCCGATCTCGTCGACCGCTATGCCTTGTTGCTTGAACAAGAAGACTTGTTGGGTGTCCAGGAGAATCCTGCACTTGCGCGCCTGGGCAACGATCGTCGTCTGGTTTACCAGCGAAGGCGCTTGTATTGGGACAAGAACCGCGAAGAATTATTTCGCAGGTTTGGCGGGTCGGGCGTCTCGGTCGCTTATTTTCAAATTGGCGGCCAGGTTATTGAACGTAAGGGGGGCAATGATTTTGAAATGCAAGACGCCCTGTTTACTTCCTGCCGATGCGATCCAGGAGAAAGTCCAGCGTGGGCGGTTCGCTCTCAACGCAGTCAGGCTCAAATTGGTGGATACGCAGATTTCAGAAACGCAGTCATTGAGATCGCCGGGATCCCGATTTTTTACCTTCCCTATTTTCGCATACCGCTCAAAGACACGAGGCAATCGGGGTTTTTGCTGCCAGTCTTTAGTCACGACCCGGTTTCCGGGACTGTTTTTTCGCAGCCAGTTTATTTTGACCTGGGACCGGCTGCAGACGTAACCCTCGCCGCAGATTTCTTTGAAGAGCGAGGCACTAGAATTTCAGTGGATGCGCGTCAGCAAATCCGAAAAAATGAAGGCTGGTCGCTGAACCTTGAAGGTATGCGTGATCAGATCTGGTTGCGTGAGCTGCGGCGGCGCGAGATGCTCTCTGGCGTGTTTTCCAAGGGGCTGGATATTGCGCGCAAAAACTCTGGTGTCGGTCTGGTTTCAGCCAAAGACACGACAGTGGAGCCTGTGACAAACCAAAATGCGCTTGTCGAGCGCTTGTCTGACGGCACCTACTGGAATTCTGTGAACGAGGATTGTTTGTCGGTGGATCCCGCCCGCCAGGCAGCGTGTGATTTTGATCTTAAGCGGCAGTTGTCCGCACCGGATAACCTTTGGCGCGGAAGCGCAACTTGGCGCGGCCTCAAATTCCTGAATCCGCGCCTGTCGTTGGTATCATCGGGGTTAATTCAGTCTGACCACCGCTATGATTATGACCTTTATTTACCTGACGACTTTCAGTCAGCAGTTTTACGCGGTCGCGCTTATCCAGCATTTCATCATGCAGGAGCCGTCCTCCACTATGATTCCCCGGATTTTTACGCGGGTGGCGGCACGCAATTGGCGGACAACATCCGTTCTTCTGGGACTTTTGATGGCGAACAACTGCCGCTAACACTAGTTACGCAAAGCCGGTTGATGCGTTTGACCCCTGACAACCAGAGGAAGTTTCCTGTGTATGGAAACTTGCGTTATCGCCACTTTGAAATTCGCGACTTTGGCAAGGAAGACAGCTTTGTGGAATCATCCATTGATTCTCTTGGTGGCGGACGCTGGCAAAGCATTGAGATGCGTTTTCTGGCGCCGGTGAGTAGCGATTCGGCGGTGAAAGTTGATCAGTTTTTGGATGCCGAAACCAGGTTGATTTCTGCTAGGGCCTACGAGGATCGTTCGTCCCAAGAGTCCAGTTGGCGCCTTGGGGTGCGCTTTCAATTGCCGTTGGACGGCCTTGCAGATGTCAGTCGTTTTTTACCGACGCGCGATTCATCTCTCGCGGATTCCCAACGCATGATTCAACACCTCATGAACTGGTCTGTGATTTTCGCGACGCGTCCGTCGGTGGTGAGAGCGGGTCCTTACGGCAGCGAACCTTTGGAGCATGGCGGGGTTCCGACCTATTTCCAATCGGACCGGAACCAGCCGCGGACTGACAGCACCGACGTGGATTTGCCCGAAGACGAACAGCTTCGTCCATACCAGACTGTGGGTTTATCGACGTCCCATCGTTGGCGGATTTTTACCCGTGGCTGGCGGATGATTCCCGCCGATATGTTGGATGCAAAAGTTGGCGATTCCAATTCCGGGCCCCCTGCAAGGGTGGCCTCCGCTCGATCCACAGCGGACCTAGCGAGCCAGGCCCGTCGCGAGTTGTTGTTTGCCCTCGATCGTCCTCTCCTTGGCTACGACGACATGTTTGGCCCTAATGGGAAAAACCGGTTTTTCAACCGTTACTCCCTTGACGACGCAGGTCACATTGACTTGTTGACCTTAAATAGTGGGATAACCTACGACTTCAGGAAGGCTCGCGAACGCAGCATCTCGGACGAATTGAGCCGTGAATCCCGGCCATGGAGCGAGCCCTTTTTGGATGTGAGTACCCAACTGGGCGAGTGGGGGCTGTCGTCGTTGGCGAGTTACAATATCTATGATCGGGTGGCGACTAAAGTGAAGGTCAACCTCGCCCCGCCGGCAATGTTCAAAACTTCCTGGTCTTTGGCCTATTCGCAGGACAAGGAAGTCGATATTGACGCCGTTGGGGTTGCCTCTTATCGCCTCGTGACAACGCGAACTGCAAACGTCGCGACATCCATTGTTCCCTGGTTCAATATTTTTGCATCGCTGGGGCGCAGGTCCAAGGACGAGGCGGCGGTGGTCGAAGCCTATGAGACCCGATTGGGAGCTTCGTTTGATGCGCCCTCGGCCTGCTGGGGTTTGCGTTTTCTGCGGACGAAAGAATTTGATGTTCCAGAGGAATCAGCTGTGTACCTGTTGCAGCTGGCAGTCACGTTCATGGGGCAGAACAGATCCCTGCCCAACATGTCGGGAGCAATTCTCTCGCGGATGCCCGAATAAACTGCTCCCTTTGAGTGTTGCGTGCGGCGCATGTTTCGAATTGATCCATTCGGCCGGCGCTCGACTATGGTGCCCCCCGCAGTCGCGTCATGGGCGCCGTGTGGCATCCTTTAATTGGCCGACCTCGACGTGGCGCCATGCCGACTCTGCGGGGCCTCCCATAGTCGGCTGCCCCAATGGATCCATTCGAAACATGGACCATGGACGCTGCGAAAAGGGGGCAGCTTTATATGCGGCAAGCGCTAACCTCTGCCGCGAACGCGCCAGCGACTAATCAAGTTTTCCGAAAAAGTTTTGCGTCCAGTGAGAAACATCCCGGCCCAACAAAAATAAACATGATCGCCAGGGAAAGATAAACCGCGGCTAATTCATAAGCGCCGCCGCCAGTGCTGACGAACGGATCGCCCATCACAAATATATGCGTGGAAACGGCAACGGTCATGGTGCACAAAATCCCGAGGCTGGCCAACGGCATAAGAAGGCCGGCCATCCAAGAAAGGCCACCACCAAATTCTGAAATGGCAGCCAGAGCTTGCAGCACTCCAGGAACGGAAGCCTCGGGGCCCATCCACGACATTGGGTTTTGAATCTTACCAAACCCATGAATCACAAAGGCTAAACCCGCCACCAAACGCAAAACAAGCAGGCTGGCCGACGCACATTTAGGCTGTTCCAACACGCAAAAACGGGATTTAAAATTCATTGGCGTGCCCTTCAATGTTGTTAATGAGTCAACAGAATAATTCTACTTCGATACAGTCTCCGCTTCTAGCGGGGAGGCGACGAAATTGACTGATATCGCGATGGATTCGGCGACGGTTACGCCTAGGTGACTTGGGACTCCAACCGGATAATCGCTCAGATTCAATTTCAGCGATGCTTGACCTGTCGCAACCTCATCCGAAGTTGTCGTGAATGCCACCGTGAATTTTCCGCTGACCGGTTTCTCCACGCCTTTGATGGTCAACTTCCCGGTGAAAGGTTGCTCTAGGGCTTTATTTGTGGGGTCAATGGTCACGGGATTCAAAGAAAGTTTTGCGGCGGGAAACTTTCCGGTTTCCAGATATTTGGTTTTCATGTGTTCGTCCCGCAAGTCGATGCCGGTGGTGATGGAGTCAAGTTTGACCTCAAAATTTCCAGTCAGCTTGGAGCCATCCAATGTGACTTGCCCTTCGAGCTTGGCGCCCTCGCCCTTGAATCTCAGGAACCCCGGTTTTCCAGTGGCCAAAAATTGGACGGAACTCTGAGTCGGAATAATTTTCCAGTTTTTTACAGCGGCATGGCTAACTCCTGAGGCCAGCAAGGCCACGCAGATAGCAAATGTGTTATGAATTTTTGTGAATTGCAGGATAGCTGTATCTAATTTCATCGAGATCCCTCACTTCTCTCAGATATAATAATGAAGCAAAATGTAAGCCATGTTCATATACGTCATGTTTTTCCGATTAATGATTCTTCCGTAGTAGGTATCGATTTCAAAATGGGGGCGCGGGAAAATTTGGACTCCCAGGCCGAAAGAATCGCGACGCTGGGTATTGCCCGCGGATTCTTTAAATTCGACCTGATGCTGCGCGTAGGTAACAATGCCTCGTGAAACCTCATGCCCAAGTTTCGTATAGGTCACCCAGGTGGTGCTGGTTCGCGGTAATTCCTGTGGTCCGCCATCCAATGCGGTTGTTTGACGATCAACCTCTGCCAGTAAATAGGTCGCATCACTGAAGCCAAGCCCGGCAAACAATCCATCAGTATGTGTGGTGAAGTCCGCCGCATTTTGGGAACGGTAGCTCATGCCGACTTGCATGGTTTCCTTAACGGGAATCATCGCATTTAGAGTCATGCCAGGGACACGATCAAAGATGTAGCTGCCAGCTATTTCAAATTTCTCGGTTGTCCAAGTGGCATCGACTTGATTTTGTTCATCGCCAAGTCCGAAGCCCAGGCTTCGTTTGATGAAACTTGTATGGTCGGCAATCATCAACCCGTAGCGAGGCAAAAACTTTCCTACACGGGTAATCAGGGATTCGCCGGTCGGGGCTTGAGATTGAAATTGGACTAAGGCTTTGCGGATGCCGTAGCGCGTTTGCCCGGAGGTCTCCTGTTCGGCGCGTCGGACAATCCCGCCGGTGACGCATGCTGTCACTGGGCCGTCCTTTGCACAGACATCGATATCGCGCTGCATGGCAATCCACCGGCCATCGTGGGTTGTGTCGGTTTTTGTGGCTGTTTTGACCTGGCGGATGTTGCCGCCGAGCATCAGCCACGAAGGCAATTCGGGGGCAAGGCCGTGGAATGGTTTTTCTTCGTCCTTGCTTGCTGATCTGTTTAATTTCTCTGCGCCGTAAGACCTGCCGTATTCCGTCAGGATGCCTCCGCCTGCCGGACTCAAATGACAACTGATGCAGCTAAAGTATCCGTGGCGGACGAACTCCGGGTACGCAAAGGCTTTTGTGCCAAAGGTTAAGATGCTTAATGAGGTGATGATGATGGCTGTGATCATGGAGGATGTGATGATGGGGGCGCTCAGCTTGATTTGATCAACAGGTCAGAAATAACTCGCTCTGAAATCGCCCTAGACATGCGGGCGAAGTCGGCCCGAAAAGCCTCGTTTTCTCGTAAATAGTTGTTACGCGGCGAAGTCGATGGTCGAACTGAAAGAAAGCTTTCCGATTGCACATACGACTTTTCAAATAACAATTTTTTGGTTTCGAGATGCCAAAGTTGAACTTCTACCTCAATCAAAACTGCCGTTGACGGCATCAGCTCGGCAGCCTCTGTCAGGGTTCGGAATTCCCGGTAGCTGGGTAAAGTCGTCTGCTCTGGCGAGATGGTCGCCGGGTCTTTGGTTCTGATTTGGGGTTTGATCACAGTACCTGTTGGCGAGAATCGCGCGCTCTTGATGCGAACACGCAGGATTGCGTCGGCTTTATTTGCTGGCGCCAGCATCAGGTGGCCCTCTGCCGCAATGGCCCTTTGCATTTCGTCCCATAGAAGCTCGTGGGGCAGAATTTCACGGCTGGTGTCGTAAATAGGTTCAACGGCGACGGTGCGGATTCCTTCGGGTACGGACACATGCAAGTTGGTAAACCGGTAAACACAGCTGCAAAGGCTAATGATGGCAGCTGGTGCCAAGGCAATGGTCAGCGCAGGGGCCAAGAGTTTTTTTATCATGATCATTGAATTGCCTCGAACATTTCGGAGCAGCATCCCAGCTGAGGTATGATGGGATCAAGCCCTAAAAACATCCAGCGTGGAAAATCATGCAAGCATCAACCGTGTTCGACCTCATTCATGATGGCGATGGCCTTGTCTGGCAAGTCATCCTGAGCCAGCACCTTGCCCCGGCCCTGAAGCGCGCCGACAAGGTGGTTTGGCATGTTAGGATGCATGCCGAGGCCAAGGTCACCGGCGCTTCGCTGGCTGCTAGCGGTGTTTTAGACCGAGTCAATGATTCGAGGCTCCTCGGGCTTTTGGGCGACGAACCCGTCATTCTCCGGTCGGGCGACGTTAAATTTGAGGCGGCCGAAGAAAAGCAAATCCCTAGAAGTGCTGTTGAGGCTACCTCTGGGATCAAAAATACCCTGTCATCAAAGGCGGTTAAGGCCATAAAGGTGCTGGCTGTCATCAGGCAAGTGGAATGCCTCTCGGCATTCTGACCCGCTAAAAAAGCATTGACCCCCCTCCCGCTCCTTGCATATCCATATAACTCTGACCGGATTTCCAATTGCGTCGGTGTTCGTACCTTTCGAACCCCGGCGGGACTACCAAGTTGAACGGGAGCGTTGTGACCGCCATGATCGAGTTGATACCTGAAAAAATTGACGCTGCGGTGATCCTTAACGTCAACAAATCGTGCCCTCATAATGCGACTGATTGCAGCGCCTGTCAGGATCTGGCGGTTGGTCTGCATAACTGGCTCGTTGCCCATGAATTTCGCTATCTGGTTTTGGATCTCCAGGACGAGAAGGAAATCTGTCCTGGCTTCATTGAAGAAGTCTTGCAGTTGTGGAAGCGTATGCGCTCACCATTTCTGTTTTCCGGTGTGATGATCCGGCCGCGAAAAATCCTCGAAAGTTACAACTACCACTCCCGCTATCCGATCTATCTGACACCCGAGGAGGCAGTGCGCTCGCTGGTGCGTTTGAATGTGGATTTGACGGCCAAACGTGAGGGCATTGAATTTGGCATTCCAATTCCAATGAGTCGCATGCGTCAAGGAACCCGCCCCGAAGCGCAAGGCGAGAGCGTCGCTGACGAGGACGTTGAAACAGATGACGGATCCAGCGAAGCCGCCGACGACGAATAAACAGGCCTTATTAAATTTCCTGGCGTAATTGGCTTTTCGTTATTTCCGTTGCGGCGGCGAAGAGCGCAGGCGGTCTAAGTCGCGATTGATCACAGTTAAATTTTCCCGGACGGTTCCGAGTTGATCGGCGTCCGGGTATTTTTTTAAGGCGTCTTCAAGAATCGTTTTGGCCTTGTCCAGATAGGACCCCTTGGTGCCAGGATCGTTAGCCTGGTTAGCCGTGGAGAACGCCTGCGCAGCCTTGCGGCGCATGTCACGCACTGCGGTGTTGGCGAATTCCTGAGTCTTGTCTTGGGAGACCTTGTAGAGCGGGCTGTCCTTTTGGACGCGCTTTAGTGTTTCGATGGCCTTGTCGAATTGCCCTTCATCAGATTGCCTCACGGCTTCATTGATGACGAGATCACTGGAGTGCAGATCACTGACATCACCGGTTCCTTCGATGATAGCCCGTGCCGCATCTCCGGTCGGCGCCATACTGTCGTTGGGAGTCAGAGTCGAGGTCGGCACGAGGTTTGGTGTTGGCGGCATCGGCACCACAGCCAAATCCCTACCATAGCGGTCCGACAGGTCGCGCCACTCGTTCACTTGTTTGGCCAAGGCAGCCCGCAGTCGTTTGGTGAAGGCCTCAGAATTCCCGCCCTTGTCAGCAGCCAAGGCGACCATTCTCACAACGGAAGCACTCTGGAGGAAAGGGTTTACGTCAATGGCACCAGGGACATCGAGTCCCCGGGTCAACGCAGCCTTTTCAAGTCCGCCACCGGCATTTGCGGCGGTTTCGGTTGGTGCATTGAGGTTCAGCTTTTGCACCAGATCACCATTCAGCTCTGATTCTTTGAATGTTTTGGCGTCGGTATTCACCGGATTGAGGGCTTTGACGATGCCTAGGACCATGGCCGCTTCTTGAATGGAACCGGGTTGCGGTTGATTCGGAATGCGTCGCAAGAGTTGCTCGTCGGTTTCGCTCAGTCGTGCAACGGAAAGAGCATGGCGGCTGGCAAAATCGGCAATTTGCGAATCCGGTACCGGTGCGAGGATCAAAGGCGCCTGGCCCGCTGCGGGGCGACTGGTTTCCTTGGGGGGGGCTGGGGGGGCGATTGTGGGCGATTTTAAGCCTAGAGTCGTCCTCGACGGCTTTACGCCTACGCCATTGCCATGATCGCGCTTCGATCCACTTTCTGTGGTTAAGCATCCGGTGGTGGCAACTAGAGCTATAGAAACAACAGATGATCGCAAAGCATTATGACGCCACATCCAGTTTTTCAGCACAACGATTCCTTTCCCGACTTGATAACCATTATGGTCAGAATTCACCCGACAACGACACCAACGAACGGCGGTCCTCGCTGGGCTTGGTCTGGGCCGACGTGTCTTGACCATACGAGGTGAAGGCGATGCTCATGTAGCCAATTCTGCCTTCGACGCCATAGGTGAAAAACCCTTGGTTTATTCCCAAGCGCAGGCCGAAGTCTGGCGGCACCAGTGGTGATCCCTTGAAGATTTCAACACCGGCATGCAACAGTTTTCCGGATGGGATTCCTGGAAGGCCATAATTTGTGCTGCCAGAGGCGATGGCAAAGTGATGAATGTCGACGGAAACGCGCGAGGTCAGATCGCGGCCGAATCTGGGCGTGATGGAAAATCCGGCCCTGATGTCGGTTGGGTCAAGTATGGACAGGGCGTCTGGACTGCCAAAATCTCCGGAAAATTTGGTGCCACATATTTTCTCGCGCTTTTCTGAAAATGGGTTCAGGTAATCGTCCCTGCATTGCAGGGGAAGGTTTAGTATGGCGAGTCCGAAGGTTGGGAACCAAAAGTCAGCCATGGTGTACATGAGGCCGGCATCAATGGCCAGTGCCGTGGCCTTGTTGGCTAGGGATGTGAAATGGTGCTGCAGTGCGGACTTGTCGGCCAAGTCGTTCGATGGGATCGTGTTTTCTAGCGCATAGCGGTAGATGGGACGAATCTGGATGGCTGAACTCAGGCGGTTGGTAACATTGGTTTTGCCGAGGGTTATCACGCCGCCGATGTCTGAAACGGCGGTCACCTGGGCATCCGACGGAGCACTGCTATCGATGTAGGCGCTGGTGACTGAATTCATATAAATGCCGAAGGCTGCGGGGGATGACGGACTCAGGCTGACCAAGGTGACCGGAAACATTGCGGCTCTGACCCAAAAGGGTTTGTCGCCCAATTCGTCCGAATTGGCCGCTAAATCTTCGATGGTGCTATCACCACCGCTGGCAAGGCTTCCATAAAACGTTCTGCTGTTGGAGTTTGCCCCGAGGATGAGATTCGGGATTTTGGTCCGAGTTCCGGTTTTGGAGCGAGCTTTGCGTACCCGAGCGATGCCTGCTGGATTGGTCCAAATCGCATCATCATCGTTGGCTGAGGCCACGCCGGCCCCGCCTGAACCAGCAGGTCCTGCGGGAAGGTAGTGTTCGGGAATTTCTTGGGCCACGGCCTGGGAAGAAAATGCGATCAAGGCGCAGCTCATGACGCATGAAAGCAGCAGGGTCAGCGTCTGGCGCGGATGATATGGACGCATTGGCTGCATTTTAAACAGACCTCTAAAGGAAAACTGAATCGATGTGTTCCTTAGATTGTACCACCTCTTAGGTTGGTCCCGCAGCATTTCCCAAAGCGGTGCCTAAAGTGCGGTTGAGCATCTCAAGGTCTTCTTTGTCTTGGCGCAATTGCGATAAATTGCGTTCTTTTTCCGCAATGGCCTGTTGCATGGTGGCAAGCTGCAAATCCTTGGACTTGATCACTTCGTCCTTCATTTGAACGACGGCATCCGTCATGGCTGACAGTTTGGTCAGGGTGTCTTGAGTCAGGCGCAGGATTTCACGGTTTTCTTCTTTGGCGAGGCTCAAATGATCCAGCAGCAGAGCCAGTTCGGTTGATTGCGGACCAGAGACGCTATCCATGGTTACCAGGGAACCAGCTGAATTTGATGGTGTTGGAGCTGAATATCGCTGGGGCGTCGCGCCAAACTCCAGGGGCGGAAGGTCACCATCGACGCTGGCTGACGACCGCGATTGTGGCGATCCTGGCACGGCCAAGGCGGCTGCGCTGATCGATTCGTAAACCAGAACTTTTCCCCGTGACGTCCGGCCGACCAGATGGCCGCGGCGCAATTTGTTCCAGACCTCTTCGGAAGAAAGTCGGTGGTGGAGCGCATAATCTTCAATGGAAAGGCCGTCGCTGTCACGATTTGCATAGGCCAGGGAATTTAGAGTTGGCGTTGGCGTTGACACAGACCCATAGGAATCCGCTGGGACAGGCTCCCTGGCCAGCCATCCCCCGGCAGGGGAAACACGGTGGTCAGAGTTTTGGGTGGTTGCGTTTTTCTTTCCAAATAGTGTTCCAAACACGATTGGGACCCCTCAAAAACATTGGGATTAGGGAAAAGATTACTATGGCTTGAATACCGCATCCAGGGCGGCCTCCGCAACTTTGTTCCTGATTTTTTCTGGAAATTCGCCGAATGACTTGAACGGCCGGGGATCACCTGGCGGTGATAAGGGAACTGGGGGCGCGGCCGTGACGGAACAACAAAAGTGGTTAAAATCACAATGGCAACGTTATCTCAAGGGTTTACGTCGTTCGGCGGTCCCGCTGGGGCTGGGCCTTGGGCTCACGTTAGCGACCCTGTGGGCCCAATTCGGGATGGTCACAGAGCGCAGGTCCCCCCTGGTGGAAGTCCTCAAGACTGCCGAGGCCAAATTGTTGGACTTGCGGTTCAGGCTGCGGGGTCCCCGCTCACCCGAATCTAAGGTCGGCATCCTTGCTGTGGACGAAAAGTCGGTGCGAAGCATTGGGCGTTGGCCATTTCCGCGCAGCGTTTTTGAGAAGGCTTTTGCCAATTTGAAGGCTGCCGGAGTGGCATGGATTGGGATGGATATAACGTGGAGCGAGCCGGAACGAACCCTCCTGGAGGATCTGCTTCCTGGTGGTTTATCAACGTCTGTTGCTGGCCTGACCCAAGCCGAATCAAGCCGCATTGCGGCGGCCCGTGGCCGGGCAAGTCCGGGGGACCAGAGTCTGGCGCGGGGAGTTAAATCTTTTGGCAATCTCGTCCTCGGATATTTTTACTATCCGAGCCCAGGAGAGGCTGAAGCCGCAGGTTCAGCCCCGTTTGAGGGCATCAAGACAATGGATGTATCTGCCCTTCAAAATGTCATTTTGCCGGAGGGGAAAGATCTGGCGTCGTATCCGCTGCTGAATGCCTATGGTATCGCAACCAACATTCCGTTGATCAGCGCTGCATCGCAACATCATGGATTTTTCAACAATGAACCAGACGACGATGGAGTGATCCGTTGGATCACACTTGTGCGTAATATTGACGGCCGGTTGATGCCCAGCGTCGCCCTCAAGACCGTGGCCAACGCCATGGGGCGCGAGCCAGTGGTTTTTTTTGATAGGCACGGAATTGAAGACATTGTCTTGATGAACCCAAACGACGATCAAGATCTCGTGAAAATTCCTGTGGATCCATTGGGAACTGGACGGGCGATGATCAATCATCTTGGTGGGCGCCAGTCTCTTCCGCATTTCAGTTTTCTCGATGCCATGAACAACTCATTTACGGATGCTCAACGCAAGCAACTCCAAGGCGCGCTGCTTTTGGCCGGCCCGACGGCAACGGGCATCAATGATATCCGAGCCAACTCGTTTGAGGCTGCGATCGACGGAGTTGAAAACCACGGGGCATTCATGGACAACGTTTTGTCGGGGCGGTTTATGCAACGCCCGGCCTCGATTTTTAAAATAGAGTTCTTGGGAATCCTGGCATTGGGTTTTCTTGTGACTTTTGTGGTTACCTTTTTGGCGGCATCGGCATCGGCCATCGCCACCTCGATTTTGGTCATGGGGTTCTATTTCGTTGACCGTTATTTTTGGTTTGGCAAGGGGCTATGGGTTGCAGCCGCAGCGCCTTTAGTCATTATTGTTGGCGTCTACATTCTTGTGACAACCTACCGGTACCTGACAGAGGAACGCGAAAAGAAAAAAGTGAAGGGAGCATTCTCGCTGTACTTGAGTCCAGATGTCATCAACCAGGTTCTTGAAAACCCGGAAACCTTGAAATTGGGTGGCGAGAAAAAGGAGTTGACGGTTTTCTTCAGCGACGTGCGCGATTTCACCACCATTTCGGAAACCATGACGCCGGAGAAACTTTGTGAGCTGATGAATCGATATTTCACGCCAATGACGAAGATCGTTTTGGAATCAAAGGGCGTACTCGACAAGTTTATTGGTGATGCGATTATGGCTTTTTGGGGGGCGCCGATCGAAATTCCAAATAATGCAGATGTGGCCTGCGAGGCTTCTATTAAAATGTTGTATGAGTTGGATCGTTTGCGGGTGGATTTCCCGAAAATTGGACTTCCAGTTATGGACATAGGTATTGGACTTAACACTGGACCAATGTCGGTCGGGAACATGGGTTCCGAAGAACGCTTCACATATACAGTGATGGGCGACAATGTGAACCTTGGTTCGCGCCTTGAGGGTTTGACCAAGGAGTACGGTGTCAAAATTCTTTTAAGTGACCGGACATTCAAAAAAATCACGCGTACGGATTTTCATGTGCGTGATCTCGATACGATCCGGGTCAAGGGCAAGCTGGAACCAGTCCGGGTCTATGAACTGATGCGTCCTGATATCTTGGGTGTCGGCAAGGAATCCTTGTTGCGGGAATTCACCGGGCATTTCAACGAAGCCCGCATTCATTACCTGAAACGTGATTGGGCCAACACCGGCAAGTCCCTGATGCAATGCATGACGATCCGACCCGAAGATAAAACAACTGGGATCTACATGGAACGCATCGCAGAACTAAAAACCATGCAGTTGGATGACTCGTGGGACGGCGTGAAAACATTCAAACATAAGTAAAAAATCCGTTGTCGTGGGGCGCGGCCCGCAGCTCAGAAAGACGGATCTGCGATGATGACGGTGCGGCCACGGCCTGCCAGAAGTTCAAATATTTTTTGGCAGGATTCACGCGCCGGATGGTCCAGACCGCGAAACGGTTCGTCGAGGAGCAGGATGTCGGCGTCTTGTGCAAGGACGCGGGCTAAGTTCACGCGGCGTTTTTGACCTGAACTGAGCTCTGAGGACGGCCTGGCATGAAGCTCCTGGAGCCCCTGGAGCCCTTGGAGCCCACGAAACCCGAGTGAATCAAGGCAGAACCTGGCAATTTCACGGTCGTCTTTTGACGGTCGTCCCCGGTGAAATCGCCAGCGCCCTGCCTGGACGATTTCATTGGCCGCCTGGGGCAGGACAAAGTCATCGTCAGGGGGCAGCCAAGAAATCAGATGGGGCAATACGACATCGCTGCCGTTGTGAAATGTGCTGCCCCCAGAATCCGGTTTCAGTAGTCCTGCAAGGCTAGCCAGAAGAGAGCTTTTTCCGGCGCCATTTGGGGCTGCGAGAAGGTGAATTCTTGCCGGCAAAAATTCTGCCGAAAATCCATTTTCCAGTAATTGGCCGCGACCCCTTAAACACAGTTTCGACACGCGAAGGCCCGTGCAAGGTCGTGATTGCTGAAACGCCACGCCATTCACAGGTGCGACTCCTTGGCTTGATTAGCTTGATGGGCTTGATTAACTTGATTGGCTTGGTTGCCATGACCAGATTGCCGCCAAAGGCACCACAAGAAAAACGGCCCGCCAACGACCCCAGTGATCACTCCAGTTTCAAGTTCGCGGGCTCCGGCAGCCGTGCGCGCGATCAAGTCCGATACCATGACTAGAATGGCACCTAGGCAGAAGCTGCGGGCCGCGATGGAATTGGATTTTAAATTTCCGGTTGGAATGCTGATCCACCGTGCCACATGGGGTGCAATCAAACCAACGAAAGGCAGCAGGCCGCCGCCGGTGATTGCTGCCGCTGTGAGCAACGCTACGGCTGTCGCGGCAAGGCGTCTTTTTTTGGCGACATCGAGGCCGACGCTCTGGGCAATTTGTGGCCCAAGCATCATCGTATCGATGGCTGGTCCCAAGTGCCAGGTTAGGGCAAGGCCAGCAATGGCAAAGGGCATGGCCTGGAATAAATCCGTCCAGCTTTTTCCAGAAAGGCTGCCGAGCAACCATTGCAGCACGGAGATCGCGCGCCCGGGGTCATTCAGGGAAACAGACAATAGAAGGCTTCCAATAGAGCCGGCGGCGGTCGAGATGGCAAGCCCGCTCAAGATCAAATTTGAACCAAAGGAAATGACGACCAAGAGTGCCAGAAAACAACCGGCCAGTGCCGCCAAGGGGGCCAACTGTGAGGAGATTCCCGCCACCAGCAGGGCCGTTA
>CANFEB010000046.1 GCA_947445775.1 Oligoflexales bacterium
AGTAGTTTTATATAACACCCCGAATAAAATGACATTTTCATTGAATCTTCAGTTCTAGGCGGATTTTGCCGATAACTGTTACATGGCTGACACCATAAAATCATCGCCGCTGATCCTTTGGGCATTCGTCCTGTATTCCCTCACAGCAACTGCCTGCGGGCGCAGGCACGCCTTTGACCTGAGCGGCCCAGGCGCACCCGGCGCAGTGCTGCGTCAGGGCCAAGTTCAATGCGCCAAATCCAATTGTCCAAAAATGGAACTGCTGATGGATGTAAACGTCGCAGGCCAGGGACAATATTCCGCGGCCAACAAATCAATCCTACTACCCGGCAATGCGAGCACCCAGATCCGGTTTTCCGCCAAATTGGCAGATTCAAGTGTGACGCGCCATGCTGCCCTTCTGATCAAGGAATCGGCGCCATGGTTGACCACCGCGGCCGTAGAACTTGGCTCACTGACGTTGGCCGCAAATCCACCAGCGGGAGCCAATGCCCAGGTCAAATTCCAGGTGCGGGACATCACCTATTGCAAGGCAAACTCAAAGACCCCGGACGACTGCGCCAAATCCACGGTCACAAGCGATTCGGACAAATTTTTCGTTTTCACGATCGCCACCGGCACCGGCCTTGGCCAGGGCAGCGGCTCTTATGTGTTGCCTTCACAGTCCCGCTGCGTGACCCCGCCATCGGGAATGGAACAAAGTGTGGGCTCTTTGCAGGGCATATTTACCATTGGAGCAGCGGTGTTAACCGGGAATTTCCTGCCGATCATCACCAATATTGGAGGCAGCCTGATTTCCGGGGGCCAAAACAACGGTCAGCCCAACCCTCAAGGCTGTTGACCGCTAGGATATCTGCATTACTATCAGCCCATGAAAATTTTGGTGATCCAACTTCGCCAACTGGGCGATATTCTGCTGACCACACCTGTGTTGCGTGAACTCAAACGCAACATGCCGGGCTGTCACGTCACATTTCTCTCGCACCAAATGGGCAAATTGATCTTGGATGATTGCCCGTACATTGACGATTACTTTACCTATGGCACCGATTGGACTCTGCGCCAGGAGGTCTCCCTGGCAGCCACCTTGCGCGCCCGCAAATTCGATTACGCATTTGATTTTATGAACAACCCGCGCAGCGCACTGTATGCCCTTGGTTCTTTGGCACGAGAACGAGTCGCCTTCCGTTCGGCGCGTTGGTGGTGTTACAACCAGTGGGTTCCACGCCACGGGCCAAAGCAATACATAGTCCGGGAAAAGTTCCGGATTCTTGATTCAGCAGGCATCAAGACCAACCCCGACCAGGCTGATCGCTTGATTTTGCCATGGTTTGAAAAGGACACGGCCCCGCTGATGCGTTTTGTCGGTCAGCATCCCTGGGCATCGGACGCCCCCTTGCGCATTGCCATCAGTCCAACCCATCGCCGCGATGTTCGCCGTTGGCCCCTGGAACGCTATGCTGCACTCGCCGATTTTCTGGCCCGCAATTGGGGGGCTTTTGTCGTGTGGCTATGGGGCCCCGGCGAGGAATCAGAGATCGACGCCGTTATTTCCATGTGCAGGGAAACCACCTACAAGGCGCCCAAGACGACATTTCGAGAATTGGCCGCCCTCACCGCCAATGTCGATTTGTTTATCGGCAATTCCAACGGACCGAGCCATGTGGCCGTCGCCACGGGGACTCCATCCTTGCAACTCCATGGCCCGACCAACGCCTGGGCATGGTGCCCCCAAACCGATCGCCACATGGCGTTGCAGGGCCAGAATATGACCATTGCAGAAATCGGACTTGCCAGAGTCATTGCAAAACTTGAATCCATGCAGCCGATGCTGATGGGGTGTGCCAATAATCGCAGGGCTGCTGGCATGCGGGTTCATTGGGTGCAGCCACCCGCGGCGGTCACTTTATGAACTGGAGGGCGACATTACGCCAGATTTTTGTCCGGCCTCCTGGCGAAGATCCTGTGATCGATGGACTTCGCGGCATGGCAAGCCTGTCGATTGTCCTGTTTCATAGTTTTTACGGGGCCATGTTCCTGTTAAAAGACTTTGAGCGAATTTCATCGTTCATAAATCAACTGCCCCCATGGCTTACCTTCCTTCTCAATACCGACAAGGCTGTTGACGTGTTCTTTATGGTGAGTGGTTTTCTGATGGGCGGAGCCTTGTTCCGCCAGATGGCGCGTTCTGGACGAATTGCGATCGGCAGGTTTTACCTCAAACGCCTGTTTCGTATTTATCCGCTATTTCTTCTCGGAATATTTTTATACGCCCAAGACAACCTCCGAAAATCCTTTAATAACTTGATCTACAACCTGCTGTTTATCGATAATTTCCGCATGAAAACAATCATACCTGTGGGTTGGTCACTCTCCATTGAAATGCAGTTTTATATGATCCTGCCATTTTTGATTTATGGTCTTTGGCGCCTCCGTGAATCCCATCGCATGGCAGCATTAAAGGTTTTATTTGCGCTCTCGTTCGTCGCTGTTGCCCTCAGCGCGCTGCTCAATCCCGTTACCTACACAACGCCGATGTACCTGTTTCACCCGGAGCGCATTGACCCATCGCAATTCCTCGACGTGATGTATTACCAAAGCCATACGAGGTTTGGCCCCCTGGTTCTTGGGCTGATCTGGGCCTGGCAAAGGGAGTTGGAATTACGGGGCAACCACCCAATCACCCAGAGTAAGAATATTTGGTGGGGGCTGGCGGGAATTTCTTTGGCGGGACTTTGGGCTTTTTTTCCGGTCTACCGTCAAGACTCTTGGTTTTATGCCGATTTTTCTCCCTGGCTCAATCTCGCCTGCCATACGCTGCACCGCGGCCTGTTTTGCCTTGGCGTGTTGATGGCGGTGCGCCATTTGCGAGGCATCAGCCGTTTTCTAGGCGCAAGATTTTGGCGCCCGTTTTCCCAGGTGGTTTTCCCGATCTATTTATTTCATTTTCCGATGATAGTCATTGGCGGCATTGCGACACTGCAAACCCTAGACATGAAATCGATTCAGTCGATCACAATTTGGCAAGTCGCCAGCATTTTTGTCATCGCAGCGGCTTTGTCCCTCGCACTTGGCATTGTCCTGCATGCCCTCGTGGAACAACCCATGATTCGCATCGGGCAACGCATTCTGGCTGGCAAAATTTCTGGCAAAGTTACCGCCAATCAGATCGACCGCGCCAACAAAGTCCTCCAATCGGAATCTGGGACGTAGCCAAGAATTGACTTGGCTTTTGCAATCGAAAAATCCAAATGCAAGCCAAGAAACTTGTACCTGGCTTTGTTAATCACCGGCGGATTTTTGGCGCCAATCAGACGGGCGATTTCGTGAACGGTTGTCGCGAGCGGCCACGCAATTGCCAGGGGAATCGATGCCTTCGGAACTTCCAGACCTAGTTTTTTTGCAACTTCCCCCACAAACTCCCGGCGAGAGACTCGGGCGCCATCGGTCAAATTAAAAACCTGGCCCGCCGCCTCTGAATTCCCTAATGCCAGAAAAACGGCCTGGGCAATGTTTCCGGCATAGGTCGAGTTCATCACTTGAGTTCCGGGTCCAAAAAAAACAAAACGCTTGCTGCGCAGGGCGTGGGATAGTTTTGGCAGGACCGTCCGGTCGCGTTCACCGTAAATAAACCCAGGGCGCAAAACCACGGCCTGGGTCAACCGGTCGCGAGGCGGCAATTCACTCGCTCGCAGAACTTTTTGCGCATAGGGCAGCATGACGCGCTGCCCGCCGTAATTGGCCTCAAACAGGCCCGATGACGATCCCGCGTAGGCCAACAACATGATTTCTGCTTCGGTCTTGGAGCGGGTGTAAGCGTCGAGAGAATTGATTGCTGGCAGAGTGTTTTCATCCGTTCCAAAATGATCTCGCGGCTCGTAGACGCCAAGAGAACTGATGTGAATCAATCGCCCGACGCCGGCCTTGGATGCTTCATCCAGCAAAATGGCCAGGGCATCGACATTGTCGCGGCGAAAATCCGCAATTTTTCCCCAGTCGCCGACACGCCCGGCACAATTAACCACGCGGGACGCCTCGCGGCATAATACCGATAGAGCTTTGCGGTCATGCATATCACCGGTGACCATTTTGGCACCGATGGACTCAAGGAAAGAAGTGTCGGCACTAGGACGCACCAAAGCAACAACTTCAAGCCCGCGCCGCCGGGCTTCCGCAGCCACATGACTGCCAACCAGACCCGTTGCCCCGGTGATCACAATTTTTCCGGAAAAATCATGACTTTTCATATATTGGGCCCCAGCACACGGCAGAGGAAACCCTTGAGGTAGTCGCCCTGTGGAAATGAAAACAAAATGGGATGACAAGACGCCTGGGACAAATGACTCACCATGTGGACATGACGGTGCGCGTCAACGGTTGCAGAGAAAACAACCTTTTGAAATAGGTCCGCCGAAATCAATCCAGAGCAGGAAAATGTTGCCAAAAATCCCCCGGGATTGATGATCTGCATGGCAAGGCGGTTGATGTCCTTGTAGCCCCGGCACGCCCGATCGACATGGGCTGCGCTCTGGGCAAATTTCGGAGGATCCAGCACCACGAGGTCAAACATGCGACCTTCATCCCGGAAAAGGCGCAGCACCTCAAAGACATCGCCCGACAAAATTTCGTGGTGCAAATCGCGGCACGCGGCGCGGTTGAGTTGAATGTTTTCCTCGCATAACTTCAACGCCGGAACGCTGACATCGACACTCAAAACACTCTTGGCTCCGCCTAGTCCGGCGGCCACGGAAAATCCGCCCGTATAAGAAAACGCATTCAACACGGTTGCGCCTGCTGAGACTGCGCGGACGGCCTGGCGGCTGTCTCGTTGGTCAAAATAAAATCCAGTTTTATGACCGTGCAGAATATCCACGCGAAAGTTCATGCCATGTTCTTGAACGATGACGCCATCTTCGGAAGGGAGATTTCCCCACAGGGCGCCCGTCGTCTGGGAAAGGCCTTCTAGGGTGCGCACGGCCTCATCGCTGCGCTCGTAAATTCCTGCGAGAACGTCCTTGCCAAAATGATGCCCGGCGACACGGACGAGGGCTTCGACGATGGCCCCGCGGGCGCGGGCCATGCCGGCAGTCAGGATTTGCAGAACCAGATAATTTCCGATGCGATCGACAATCAGTCCCGGCAACAGGTCGGCCTCGGCGTGGACCAAGCGGTAGCCCGTCGTGGTTGCCGGATCAAAAAGGCCGCGCCGCGAACGAAAAGCTAGATCGAATCGAGCCTCCCAAAAAGCCGAATTAACGACCACGTCCTGCTCCCAACCAAGGATGCGACAACGGATCTGGCTTTTTGGATTGAAATAACCGAAGGCCAGCCACTTGCCCTGATGATCGACCACATCGACCAGAGATCCTGGGTCCAAATTGGCCAGGGCCTCGTCGCATTTTTTGTCCAGGGCGCCACTAAAAATCCATGGATGCCGTTGAATGACCGGCTTTTCCTTGCCGGCTTTCAATTTAACTTGAGGTAAGCCTGAGGAGGTCATCGATCCGTCCGTTGGTGTTTTTTTAGGAGATTCATGGAGTATGTTACTACAATTCCACGGACATTGAGTTGTGTCTGATCTTCCCCGCCTAAAACGGACTAACGGTTAAGGACATTTCGATAGCAGTTGCCGCTCATAGAATTCCGGCGTGACGTAACCCAATCAATCCGGCAAAATCCGAGGTAAATGCTTGTCTGTCAGCGCAAAAGTCGTATAATCACCTTAAGGTCATTTTTCCACGATAAATAACATCATCATGCGTATTGAGATTTAATTGTGAAATATCAGCGTCTTATAGATAAGCCAACCAAGAGTTTCTTTCTTTTTGGGGCCCGCGGGACCGGTAAATCTACCTGGTTACGGGATGAATTTAACGGAGCGCTTTGGATAGATCTGCTCGATGAGAAAAGGTACCAAACGTATCTTGCCCGCCCCGAGGAGTTTTTGCAGGCCGTCCAGGCGGCGCCACGGGAGCAATGGATTGTTGTAGACGAGATCCAGCGTTTACCAAATCTTCTAAACTATGTTCATCGATTTATCGAAAGTGATAAAAGAAAATTCGCTCTTTGCGGATCTAGCGCGCGCAAACTAAAACAAGCTGGAACAAATCTTCTCGCTGGTCGCGCAACCCGCAGAAATATGTATCCGCTTGTTCCCAATGAAATGGGTCGAGATTTTGACCTCGAAGAAGTCTTGACCTATGGATCGATTCCACTCGTTTGGCAATCCGAAAACAAACGAGAATCCCTGGAAGATTATGCGCAAATGTATCTTCGCGAAGAAATCCAGGCTGAAGCATTAGTCCGGAATTTGCCGGCATTTGCCCGGTTTCTTCCGGTTGCAGCGCTTTTACATGGTCAAGTGCTTAGCATTTCTTCACTCGCCCGTGATGCGGAAGCTCACAGAAATACCGTAGCTGGGTATATCGAAATATTGGAAGATACCTTGGTGGCTTTTCGGCTGGCACCTTTCCAAGGCAATATACGAATAAAGGAAAAGCGTCACCCGAAGCTTTACTTCATTGACAGCGGACTCGTTAGATCCCTTAAAAAAAATCTCTATCCAATCGCTCCGGAAGAGCGCGGTTCGCTGTTCGAGGGTTGGTTTGTCAATTACGTTCGAGCCATGGGTGAATACAATCATCTTTTCGATGAGATGAACTATTGGGCGCCAACGAGTTCGAAGGTCGAGGTAGATTTGATCCTCACGCGGAATAAAGACAGGATTGCCATTGAAATAAAATCAGGTACACGCATTCGCCCCGAAGACTTTTCCGGTCTGGAGGCAATTGCCTCTTTGAAAGGGATAAAACGTAGAATTATGCTTTATCAAGGCAGCGAATTTCGCAACAAAGATGGCATCGAAATAATTCCGATTCAGAAATTTCTTGATGACGACTCAATAAATCGCCTTTGGCTATCAAGGTCCACCTGACTGAAATGGAATTTTGGAATAAGTCCATAATCGGAAAGATCAGATCAAAATCCCCCCACATCAACTCGCCGAGGTATTCAGCCTTTTTTATTTTAATTACCTTCGAGGCAGGCATCATAGTTTCCCCGCAATCTTCTTGGGCACAATTTTCTTGTGCAACAACCTCAGCGGTAAACGCCGGCAAGTTCCTCTGGCTCATAGCGAATTTGGACGGAACCGGAACGGGATACCTGCCACAACCCGGCGGGATCGCCCTTGCGCTTGCGCAGGTGGGCTTTGCGCGTCATATAGACCTCGCCAGCGCGACTTTCGCGCAGCTTTGAATAATGAATCGCCAAAATCCCAGCCGCCCGCAATACGTGAGGCGGGAGTTCTGCTAGCCCCTTGAATTGCCGCCCAGGAACGATGACGTGAGAACCCGTCACGCCGACGGCATGGAACCACCAATCGTTGGCGGCTGCGCCTTTGACCAGCCGGTCGTTCTCCTCGGCACCCTTGCCAACCATGATCCGCGTGCCATCAGACAAGGTAAAATCATACCAGTCAGAAGCCACCGGACGTCTGGTCTTGGACGCAGCACTGCCCGAGTCCCTGACTTTCCCGGAAACCGCCTGCGCCTTGATCCCGTGACGAGACAAAATCGCGGCAACGTCAATTTCAGCCATCTCGCCCCCACGCAACTGGGCAAGAGCCTCCTCGGCAGCAGCAACAGCCGTGCGCACATCCCCCACATGCCGCCCGGCATCGACAGCCGATCTTTCGAGGCGCTTTAATTCCTTGAAGGCATCATCAATCTCGCGCCCCCTGCCCTCGGTTTGTAATTGCGCGGCGTGGGCCCGCGCCGCAAGAACAGCGGACTCTTCAGGGGCATGTTTTTCCTGATTTGCAAGAGCCTTGCGCAACGTCTTCAAGCGCCGCGTCAACTTGTCACGACCTTCACGCTGGTATAACGGCAGCATCGCGTTGGCAGGTGAGGTCAGATCCAGCGCAGCATGTGCCACATTGATTTGCGGTGATAGTAAGCCCGGTAGGATATCAATAAATTTCTGGCGACGATCCGCTGGCATCTGGTGCGGCAGATCAAAATCCAGACCGCGCCGTTTGGTGAATACCCCCGCCGTGCTGAAGCGCATGCGCACGCAAGGCTTCGGCGCACATTCTATCAACGTGATTTCTGGAGCCGAGCCGCCCAACAATTGGACATAAGCCCTGGGATTCTGTGCATCGGCACCGACAGGAATCCACCAAGTTTTATGGGGCTCGTCAAACCAGATACTCTTAACGGCAAGATTCCCACCCCATGTTCGTATGACGGTAGCCAGGTTGCCGTTGGCAGTGGCACCGGCAAGTTTATCTAGGGCTAAAAAAACGCCCGCGCGGCGCGGATGCGCGGAAACAACCAAAAATGATTTTGATTTTTTGAGCGGCCAAACAAGTGCGGGTTCTTGAACAGGGGTTTGCAGGCATTTGCCCAGCGCCAACGGCCCAATGTTCATGTTCATGATCATGGCTATCGACTACGCCCGGCCAAGGCCTCAGCCAGAGCCTGAGCAGCGTCGAGGGCCCCTTGAACTTGGGCGCGCTTCGCACCAAATGCACTCCCGGAGGTATCACTCGGGACATGAATCGGAGCCCCAAAAACAACGTGAATTGTGGCAAATGGTTTCGGAATCTGAAAATGGTCCCAGCTCTTATGCAGCACCCAACTCCGGTCGGCCACCGGCGCAAACGGGATGATGCTGACTCCCGATCGGCGGGCAATATCGATAATTCCAGATTTCAACTTGCGACGAGGACCACGGGGGCCGTCTGGCGTCAGCGTGGGCAGGTAGCCATCTCCGGTTATCTCGACCAACTCATCCCTAGCCTCGGGCCCCCCCTTGGAACTGCTGCCACGAATGGTCCGATACCCCATGCTCTCCGTGACCATGGTCACAATCGCACCATCCTTGGAATGGCTGGCCAGTGGAGCCATTCGAGTGCCGAACATCACCGCTAAAGTTGCCAGAATATTTTCATGCCAAAACACTTGTGCATACGAACCCGATGCCACCGCTGATGCCGCGGCCAAAATATTTTCCTGCCCCGTGTATTTGAAGCGCCAAGTCTTTGCCATGCACCGAAGCAAAATGTGAATCAGCCAGGCTAGCGCTCGGTCTTTGCCAGCTAGCGTAAAACTTTTCACTGGAGGCTGCCTTGCACAGGAGCCAGCTTCGGCACGGAGGGACGCGGTGAATCTTCGCCGTTCGAATCTGCAACTTCTGGGTCATCCAAACCGTCGCCGTCCTCGTCTTCAGCACCAGCACTCTCGCGGCGACAGGCCTCCAAATCCCCCCTGAGGCATTGGTCCTTATTGGCCTCGGCCAGGTAGGCTTCATAGGACGAAAGCGGCCGACCAAAATTCCCCGTCCCTAAGGCATGGCTCCACTGATTTTGGGTGATGTAGCCATGGCGCCTCATGTTCAATGCAATTTTGGCAAATCGCCGTTCGCCAAACGGAGTCAACTCGCGTTTGCGCAATCCCGCCGACCATGAATTGGGACTGGGCACGACCAAGGCAAGATGGGCGGCCTGCTCAATCGTGAGCAGTGACGGCTTGGTGCTAAAATATTTATCTGATGCCGCCTTTACCCCGTAAATGCCGTCGCCAAATTCAACCAGATTTACGTACCACTCCAAAATGCCCTCTTTTGACATGATGGCTTCAAGAAACATGGCACCCACGGCCTCGCGCGCCTTGCGAATCAGGGTTTTTTCACGGGAAAGAAACGCCATTTTAACGACCTGTTGCGTGATGGTCGACGCACCCCGAGCGTACCGCTTTTTCTTGCGATTAATTTCGATGCTTTTTTCGATCTCCAGAAAATCAAGCCCAATGTGCTGGTAAAAACGGCCGTCTTCCGCAACAACAACGGCATTAAAAATATGTTTTGAAATCTGTTTTTTATCGACCCAGCTTGATTCGCCAGGACCGACAACGGCGTACGTCAGACCCTTCTTCTTGGTCCACTGTTTTACCGTCACACTGCCGATGAGCAAACGCGGCACCCAAGGAACAAACCACAAAATAAAAATAACCATAAGCCCAACGACGATCCGTTTGACCGGAATACGCCATTGAACACGTGGCCTGATCCCTTCCATCAAGGAATCAAGATTAGTAACATCAGATTGTGGCTCGACGTCATTCAAGCTAATGGCTTCCCGCCGCAATGCTGCGGACAAGTTTTGTCAATGCACCGAAGCCAGGAATATTTTCGTACAGCATGTTACCTAGGTCGAAATAATCACGGTGATAAACTGCCTTGCCATCTCGCGACTGGACAAAGCTGCAGCCATCCACCGACATCATCTGACCAGATTTCAGACGCTTGTGTTTCAGGTGCATGGTCCAGCGCGCGAAGGTTTCTTCCGCAACGCAGATTTCACTGGTCACATCAAAACGAATCTCCACGACGTTCTCATAAAGGCGCGTGTAATATTTGATCAAACTATCGCGCCCCTTAAGGCTGACCATCGGGTCTTCAAAAACAATATTCGGGCCGTAAAAATCTTCGCACGGTTTGTTCATATTGCTTTTGGAAACTGAATTGAAAAACTGAGCGATTGAAACATTGAGTCCGGCCATGGCTTCACCCCTTTGCATGCAATGATGGCTTATTGCCAACTTTATATTTTACCGAAAAACCGTCAATCAGCAGGGCTGAAATCTGTGCCAAAAAGGCATCCGTAACATCGACCGAAAGATCCACGGGCGACACGGCGACCTCGACATCGTTCATTTGCAATTTGAAACTCACCGTAACACTGCCCTTGTGGCGCCCACATACTTCCTTCAAACGTTCAAGATGATCCCGGCCACTGGCGCCGAGTCGCATCCGCATTTCTAGACCCTGAACACGTTCCACCCTCACCTGCTCCAACGGGATCATCCGTTCCAGTTTAAACCGTGGCGGGCCTCCATTGAAACCCTCAGACATGGAACCGACCACAACAACTGGCGAACCGGGCTTCGGATATTGCTCGGGAATATCCCTGGAAAAACACAGCGCCTCCAGCTCACTGCTGTCGTCCTCAAGGGTCACATAGGCCATGCGATTGCCGGTCTTAGTGAGCCGTTCTTGGGCCGCTTGAAACACGGCCACTAAACCCACCGGGCCCTTGCCGGTCAGTTGCTCAACATCAGCCAAGCGAGATTTTGAAAACATTTTCACGTCTTCACGGTAAAAGTCCAGGGGATGGGCGCTGACGTAAACGCCTAGAATTTTCTTTTCCTGCGCAAGCCATTCCAACGGCGTCAATGCTGGCTTTGCGTTGCTCGGACTTGGGCCCCACGCGGGATTTACGTGAGCAATAAGACAAGAATCTGATGCGTCATCGTTATCACCATCATCGTTATCACCATCATCGTTATCACCATCATCGTTATCACCATCATCGTTATCTCTATCAATAATTCCGTCAAAGATTCCCCTTTGACCGGCGTTCTTTGCAGCGTGATGGGTTTCGCTGAATTTAACGAGATCGCCAACGATCCCCATCAAGTGGAGACGTGACATATCAAAACCGTCCAATGCACCGGCCTGGATCAGGAGTTCTAAAGTTTTTTTGCCGACGCGCTGCAAATTAACGCGTTGGGCCAAATCCGTCAGGTTTTGAAATTTGCCACTTTCCTCACGAACCTTGATCAGATCTTCCAGCACGGCAACGCCGATGCCTTTGATGGCACCCAAGCCGAAGCCAATGACGCCCACGCCACCCTTGACGGTCGAACTCATGGCGGTCTTATTGACAACATCAAATTCAATGTGGCTGCGATTGATGTCGGGCGGCAGAACCTTAAATTTCATCCGGCGGCATTCAGACAGATAACGGACGACCTTGTCCGTTTTGTCCAGGTCACACGTCATGATGGCGGCCATGTACTCTTCAGGAAAATGGGCTTTCAGGTACGCCGTTTGGTAGCTGACCAGGCCGTAGGCCGCCGAATGGGATTTGTTGAACCCGTATTCGGCAAATTTCGCCATCAAATCAAAGATACTGCCGGCCTTCGCCAGGTCGACGCCATTGGCCGTTGCCCCGGCGATAAAGCGCGATTTTTGTGCGGCCATCTCCTCAGGATTTTTCTTGCCCATGGCGCGGCGCAATAAGTCGGCTTCGCCCAAGCTGTAACTCGCCAGGCGTGCCGCCGTATTCTGAACCTGCTCCTGATACAGGATAATCCCGTAGGTCTCCTTCAGGATCGATTCAAGTTGCGGTAAGGGATAATCAATGCGCTGGCGGCCGTGTTTTCGTTCGATGAAGTCGTCCACCATGCCGGACCCAAGTGGGCCTGGACGGAAAAGGGCAACGACGGCGATGATATCTTCAAAGGTCGACGGTTTCACTTTGACCAGAAGTTGCTGCATCCCAGCGCCTTCGAGTTGGAAGACGCCAATGGTATGGGCTGCACTGACCATGCGGTAAACAGCAGGATCTTCGAGGGGGATGCGGTCGATATTAAATTCTGGTTTCTTACTTGCCCGGATCAGTTTCACCGCACGGTCGATCACCGTAAGGGTTTTCAAACCAAGAAAGTCGAATTTTACCAGGCCGACCTTTTCGGCCATTTTCATTTCATATTGAGTGATGAGCCCATCGACATCGGTGGTGTAAACGGGAACGTAATCCACCATCGGTCCGTCGGACATGACGATGCCGGCGGCATGAACCGACGTATGGCGCGAGAGGCCCTCAAGAGCCCCAACCATTTCCAAAAGCCCGGCTACGGAGTCGTCGCGCGCGGCCTCTTCAACCAAACGCGGTTCTACTTCCATCGCGTCTTTAAGTTTGACGACACTTTTGTCGGCAATCTTGCTGGGAATCAGTTTGGCAATGCGGTCGCACTTGGTGTAGCCGATCTCCATGACGCGCCCAATGTCGCGAACCGCAGCCTTGGCCAGCATTTTTCCAAAGGTGGTGATTTGCGCGACATTGGATGCGCCGTATTTACGCTTCACATATTGAATAACTTCATCGCGGCGGTCCTGGCAAAAATCGACGTCAAAGTCGGGCATTGAAACGCGCTCGGGATTCAAAAAACGTTCGAACACCAGATTGAAACGAATTGGATCAATATCGGTGATGCGCAGGGCATAGGCCACAAGAGATCCCGCACCAGATCCCCGGCCCGGTCCAACGGGAATGCCATTGTCTTTGGCCCAGTTGATAAAATCTTGGACGATCAAAAAATAACCGGCGAATCCCATTTTTAAAATCACGTCGAGTTCAAAAGCCAGCCGTGCCCGGTATTTTTCCTTCGCCGCCGCGTCAAACTTTGGGCCGTAACTTTCCGTAAGTGACACTAAGCGTTCTTCTAGGGTTTCTTCCGCACGGCGCTTCAAATAATCATCGGCGGTTTCGCCGGCAGGGACCGGAAATTTCGGCAGAAAATATTTACCGAATTCAAATTTTACGTCACAAGCGTCAGCAATCTTCTGGGTGTTGGCAATGGCTTCGGGCCAAGCAGCATAAACGTTTTGGAATTCATCGTTATCAAGAACATGAAACCGCGCAGACCGGTTGCGCCCGCGCAAGGCAGTCACCTTCATATCGTGCTTGATGCCCAGTAGGATTCCATGGGCCTCGGCATCCTCGGCATTCAAGTAATGAGCGTCCGAGGTCGCAATCAAAGGCAAGCCGAAATGTTCCGCGGCGGCAACCAAGTCAGGCAACAAGGCTTTTTGGGCCGCCAAATTATTGTCGATCAGTTCAATGAAATAATTGTCGGGACCGACAGCGGCCAGCGTGGCATCCACGTGGGCCTTTAGCGCACCGTAAGCCCCTTGGGCCAAATCTGAATCCGGTTGCCGTTTCCATTCGCGGACGAGGTAGGCGAATTCACCGCGCTGGCAAGACGACAGGGCAAACAAGGTGTCTGCCTCTCCCGCCCGCTCATCAAGATGTTCCGGGGTGCACACAGGAACTTCCCGAAGATTCTCCAGATAAGCTCGGCTGACGATGCGAATCAAGCGCTTGTAGCCCGAGTTACTTTTGGCCAGTAAAACCAGATGAAACGAATTGGATTCGGGGGGCAGTGCCCCTTCGCGTTTCATGTATTCAACGGTAGCCGGGCGCGGATCGACAAAGATTTCCGAGCCAATGATCGCCTTCACGCCCTCGGACTTGGCCTTGATATAAAATTCGACCGCACCAAAAAGGTTGCCATGGTCCGTCACAGCCACGGCGGTATGGCCGAGGGCCTTCACTTTTTTGATAAGCGCCGGAATCCGGATCGCCCCATCAAGAAGGGAGTATTCGCTGTGGATGTGAAGATGAACGAAAGTCACTGAGCCTCAGTACCATTTAACCAAGTGATTTTAAATCAAAATAAAAGCCCCGGGGCTCTTGCTCCCCGGGGCTGATTTGCCCATAAAAATACCGTTTCAGATCATACCCCGCCCAAGGCTTACTGAAATGCCGGGACCGCTGAGAATGCCGTGGATAATTTCCCGCAGTAGCCAGCATACAAACCAGTCAAATCGACGTTGTTTGCCTCGGTCGTCGGAACCGAATAAGTCGCCCCCCCACCAATGTAACTCCCCACCGCCTTGGTCCCAAGGGACACCAGGCTCAGCGAACTTTGCAGGGCGCTGCAATTTGAAAGGCTCGTCAATGTCATGTCGGCTGCGCTGAAGCATGCATGATAAAGCGTGCCGGCGGAACTACCGGCGGCCTCTTGGCTCATCAGGTAAAAGTAGTCTTTATTGGCCTTGGAATGAACTTGATTGGGGCCAATGCCAATGCCGCCGGCAGTAAATTCAAGGGTGCCGGCTGCGACGTCGGCCTTGAAATGAATCAATGTCGTTGAACCGGTGAAGTTGTCCGTCTTGCCTTGGTAATCTACGACCATGTAACCATCGACCACGCGATCGGCGTCACTGGTGCCACTGATTTTGGACATGCTGAACACACAATTCGCAGAACCATCGAGTTCGGCAGACGCACCGTCAACGAGGTACCAGTCGGTATCCTTTTTGCCGAACATCAGCGTCATGCCGCCACCGTTGACCGTCTCCTGGCACTGGCCAAACAGCGGAAACGTTGTTGTGCCACTGGATGCTGGGACGCTAAACACCGCGGAAAGATCAACCGGCGTGCTGCTTAGGCAGGCGGGAACCGTCGACATGCCGGCCACGCGGCTGTCATATTCCTTCATCCGGTTGTCGACATTCTTGACCAGGTACAATAAATTTGTCGGCCCCTCGGAAAAGAGGCGCGCTTTGATCGTGGCAAGCATGGCATTTTTTTCCGCATCGGTCCCCGGCTCGACGGGAGCCACCAGGAATTGCGATACTAGGGTGGCCTTTCCTTGAGTCAGATTCGATTGAGGCGCCAAACGGGCTTGTCCTGAGATATACGACGACGAACCCGTGCCCGCTGCGAGCACCAGACTGCCAGGCGTCACCAAAGCCGTTGGGGGATAAGCCTGGGGAGCTCCGATGCTGGCGCCGCTGCCGCCGTCGTCTTTGCTGCAAGCGCTGATGGCATAAAACGCCATCGCCCCGGTTGCCAGAGTCGCAGCTGCGCCCTTGGTCCAATTTGATTCAAAAGATTTCCGAATCATAGACTTAAAAATACATGACTTTAGCATCCGTGCCCCCACCAAGTTTGAATCAAACTGCGCTATTTATCGTCTACCTCGAAGTCTAGCGCACGTAGTCGCTCACATGCAATCATCGTCGCGCCGACAATGGCCAGGGGCATGAGAAAAACCTGAGCCAGGGGAAAAATAAGCCACACCCCAAGCCCAATCAAAGCCGGGGCATCCTTGCGGGCCATGCTGATGCGCTCGCTCAAGGGCAGGCCACGACGGGCAAACGGGTAATCATAAAGGTTCCAGCCCAGGACTAAAGCCGTCGCCACGGGCGTCAAGATATTTACTCCCGGAATCAATAAAATGCTCAGAGGCAGCGCCACACTGATGAGCCCCTTTTTAAATTCGTCGACGGCCATGCGGACGGAAAAAAATGGCGCGGCGGTTGGATTTGCTTTAGCCCCCAAAACATCGCGCTCGACTGCCAGGGAAACGCGGTCAAAAATTGGCGAAGCGAGCACGGCCGCCACCACCACGCTGACCCCCAGGATAAACAGGAACATCGCCACGCCAACAACGCCCTTCAAGGCGAACCAAAGGGCAAGTTGCCAGGGGCCTTCCGGACGAGCAAAAAGCAGATATTCATAGAGGCTTGCGTTGAACTCAAAGAATCCCCAGATGCCCACCGAGAAGGTCCCAGCGGCCATTAAAAACGGAATGAGAAGCAAAAATAGCCATGCAGGATGCTTTCCCAACCACCGGAGGCCGGCGACAAACGAAGTCATTCCAAAAGTGAATTGCGTCAATGGATTCCTCTCAGATACGGGTTCTGGATCAAGTGGTGGCAAGTCTGCTCCAATTCTTCAGGTGTGACCAGGGAAGGCCGGTAGTCGCCCCCCGCGAATCCATCAACATAGCCTTCATAGCCTTCATAGCCTTCATAACCGTCGGGGCTTCCCGGAGATTTCGTTGTTGTTGAACGCGAAACTTCCAGGACTGTTTCAAAGATAATTCGGGTTGCCGTGTGCATGCCATCGTAATCGATCAACTCCGCATGATCTGACGTCTTGTGATAATTTTTATTATTGCTAACACCCGTATTGAAAAATACTCCGGGTATGCCCTCGTTCATGAATGGAACGTGATCGCTGCCCCCGCCCGCGCGATCCGAAATGCTGACTTTCATATCGGGATACCGCGCACCGGCCGCTGCCAGGATCCGCCGACCAGCTTCAGACGTTCCGCCACCCAAGGCGAGAAGTTTTTTGCCGTTGCTCTCCATATAACCGACCATATCGACGTTCACCATGTATACGGTTTTCCTGAGGGGAATCCATGGGTCGCTAACCCAATGCTTGGACCCGAGCAGGCCTTCCTCTTCACCTGAAAACCACATGATAATAACGCTACGCTTGATTTTTCCCCGGACGGCCGCCAATGCCTTGGCCGTATTAAGAATTGCAATTGTGCCTGACCCGTTGTCGTCCGCGCCGTTGCAAATGGGGTCGTTGCCGGCACCAAAGGAACACGTATAGCCAAGGGACATGGTTCCCGCGTGATCCAAATGGGCGCCCAAAACCACATATTCATCCCTTAAAACGGGATCGCTGCCTTCAATCATGGCGACAATATTGTGAGTTTTCCGACCGGACAGTGGTCCTTTGGTCATAGTAAATGGTTGGCGATAATCCCGGCCTGGAATTGGCTGGATACCGAGTTTTTCGAGGTTTCCAACAATAAAATCTGCGGCACTCTCATGATCTTTAGTTGCGGCCAAACGCCCATTAAACTGGTCGGAAGCCAGGTAGCTCAGTTCTTGTTCAAGAACGCCGCGGTCAATGGATGCCAGACCGACTGTGAGCGGGTTGCCACCGCGATCCACCAGGCGAAACTGCCTGACCGTGTTTCCCGAAAGGCTGTCGACCACAATGAAGCGCGTTCCAGCCTCGGGACGAAAACTCCTAAGAAAACCGAATACCCCAAAAGAGCCCTGGCGAATGCCCGGCAGGTATTCGGCGGAGGTGGGCTGGCAGCGGTTCGGGGCCACGGGGCCACCGTCAATAACGGCACACATACCGAGTTCTTGGTATTTGGAGGTCATCAACTGAATTTCAACCTCACCTGGAGAACTGGGACTTGAGGTGACTTGCACGGCCACATCATGGATCGGGGCAAAGGACTTGTTTAACGAAATCGACTGATTCCAACATGCAGAAATCACAAGGGGAAATGCGAATGGGATGCGACTTTTCACGGGCAACCTCCCGATACATGGCAAAAACGAATTGAATTGCTTAACGCGCTGCAATTTTCGTGCGCCTTGCCAGGGAATCGCGGCGACGCTTTTTTTATTAGTAAAATCAGGACCTTATATAAATATTTTTTTGCCTTATGGGCAGCGAATTCATTGAATTTGACCAGCAATTCGACAGGTTGACCGGGATGCATACAATCCCATTAAAAACTGTTCAGTAATTAGTGGAAAAGGACTATAAAGGGCCCAGATTTAATCGTTATTAAGGGGGATTTTTGGGCGCGCTTTTAAAAACGCTGTGTCGGCACATTGCAACCATGACCATCCTGCTTTCAGCAAGTGCTGCCATGTGGAACTTGTCTGCTTGCGGCAAGGCGAAAATCGACACGGGCGACAACTCGGAAGCGCCACTGCGTCCCTCGCCTCTGATCCCGTCCGAACAAGGCGAATGTTGGGCATCCACAAAAACCCTGCCCCCGACCTTCGTAGACTTTTGCGAGCGAACCCCGACAAAACTCAAAAAAAATTTTAAGGCGGCCCTGGACACAATCTGCCGCCAAGGCAAACTCGTAAACCTGATGCGTGAAAATTGCGGATGGAACGGTGACGGTAACGGTGACGGTAACGGTAACGGTGATGCTGACGGTGATGCTGACGTCAATGCC
>CANFEB010000047.1 GCA_947445775.1 Oligoflexales bacterium
GATGCTGAAGATTCCGACAACTTTAGATCACGCGTCAAATAAACAAAAAGTGACGAGGCCCCCAGTCGCGTGTGCAGGTCGCGGGCAGAGATCTCAATGAGGCAGGCGATCGAGGCGGCAATGTTGCTGCGTTCAGAGGCGATGGCCTTATACAAGGCTGCGGTTAAGTCGGTGTCGGAAAGTTTTTTTGCGCCTGAAAAATCCATTAGCATTTCCATTGTCTGTCCCTCGTTTGTGAATCAATGCATCACAGTTTTTGCACCCACTGAATTTCATAACACGGGTTTTTTTGGGTTGCGTAAATGGGTCTAGAATCGCCGTAACACCTGAATCCCTTTCGCCCCTCGCCTGAACCATCGCGCGTCAATCAGCGATCATTCTAGGTGGTGCAGCGTCGGGAATATGCTGCCCCGCAAGCCTTCAATGCCCTTGCGTAAAAGACACTGAAATTTCCTGTCAAGGAAAATCGAATGGGTGACATAATGGACTAATTAGTTTCTGGCGCAAAAGCGCCAGAAACTAATTACTGAATGACAAATATTGACCAGCGCACTTTCCGCGGAAAGTCCAGTTGCCTGGCGCCGTCAATCTATGGAATAAAATTGATTCAATTTCTTTTTCGCACATGTCACACATGCCAAGAGTCTTCAGAGATTACAAAATGAATCAGCCGACGCTTTTTGCTCCGGATGTGCGTGACTGGCTGGCCGACGGACCCCAGCAAAGGCTGACGGATGCCACTCGGCGGCGCTTACCTCGAATGGTCCATTGGGGCAGCCGACTATGGGAGGCACCGCAGAGCTGTCATGGCGCCACATTGAGGTCGGCCAAAACCACGAGCCCCCACGCGGCGCTCATGACGCGACTGCGGGGGGAACCATAGTCGAGCGCCGGCCCAATGGACCATTCGAGGCAAGCGCACCCCAATCGCACCCCAAGCGCCACCCAAAGGCCCCCTTTAAGCCTTGAGTCCCGGGGGGATTTAGAATAAGAATCCGCCCCCTATGCTCGTAGACGGATACATTGACCGGCGTTTTGAAAGGCTTGGCCGCCTCATCGGCGAGGACGGCGTGCGTCGCCTTCATGGATCCCACGTCCTGGTCGCCGGTATGGGCGGTGTAGGTTCTTGGGCGTGCGAAGCCCTGGTCCGATCCGGCATCGGCCGCATAACCCTAGTCGATATGGACCGCGTCTCCCTGACCACGGTCAATCGCCAGTTGCCGGCCCTCGACAACACAATCGACCGCCCAAAGGTCGAGGTCGTCGCCGAACGTTTGCGTCTGATCTCGCCGCGAGCGCAGATTTGCCCGCGGTTTGAACACATCAATCCCGACTCCTTGCCGGGCCTGTTGGATCCGGCAACCCACGACGGCAAGCCAATTGATTTTGTCATCGACGCGATTGACCAACTCGGAAACAAGTGCGCGCTCATTGTCGCCTGCAAACAAAATAGCATCCCGGTGATCATTTCAACTGGTGCCGGCGGGCGCATGGATCCAACCCAGGTCAGAATTGCTGATCTGTCCAAAACTAGCATCGACCCCCTAGCCCGGATGGTTCGGGTTTACTTGCGAAAAAAACACGGCTTTTCGACCAACTCGACCTTCAAAATCCCTGCGGTTTTTTCCGCCGAAATTCCAGTCCCACCCATTCCGCCATCGCACCCCGACGCGGAACGCGGACGAACGGAATTCAACGCCCGCAATCCATTCGATCCTGGATCCCCACTTTCCGAAGACGACTTGCGCAACAAACGTAACGTCATCATGGGGACCATGGTGGGCGTAACGTCCGTTTTTGGAATGGCCGCAGCATCCCATGTTTTGCGAGAATTACTGGCAAAACCCCCTGGCACCACTCAATAATTCCCAAGACATTTCCACAATCGCCAAACCCCGGCGCCTTCATTTTCGGCAAAAACCGCCGAAAATAACTCATGAAAACCGGGGAAACCATGATTGAATCTCTACCCAAACGCCGGGTAACCGACGTCAACGACAGTGTGCTCACACTGCGGAAAAGGAGCAAATTTTCGCTCTTCATTGCAATCGTCTGCGTGCTCTTCCCAGTGATTTTCATCGGCGGTCAAATCAAAGAGCTATTGGCTCCATCCATTGAAATTTACCGCGACCCGGCATTCGAAAACCTGACGGCGAACGCAATTGAATGGGATGTCTATTATGGCCAATCGGAAATGTGCGAAAATCTCGAGTGCCACTTAACAGCTGAATATCCTGCCGAAAAATTCACCAAAAAAATGATCCTGCCCGCACGGGAATTTCCCCTTGCTGGGTACAAGCCTGGGGAAATGATCTATCTCCGGACGAACTTGAAGATTCCAGAAAAATTGCTGGGTGCTGCCAAACCAATCGCCTTACATTCACTCTATGTCTGGGCAAAAAAATATGAATTTTTTGTCAACGGCATTCAGGTTGACGAAGGCGAGGCCGAGACGCTGAACCTGACGATTCCACGCCGCTTAATTGCCCCGGACGGCGTGGCCCATCTTGCCATCAAAATCGATCCCGGAAATTTACCCTATCAAGGCCTGGCCAACCGAAAAGATCTGGTGATTGGAGATCGCGCCACACTGAAAGCAACCGCCTTTAAGCCCCGGGAATTAAAGACAACCTACTACCTGTGGTTTCTGCTGCCGCGTCTGACTTTTTGCTTCATCTTCGCTTTTCTATACGTTTTTCTTGCGCAGAACCGGGAACTGTTTTCCTTCATCCTATACATTTTGGTTTCTTCGATCGGCATTCATTTGGACTCCGGATATTCAGAATGGCTTGAACCACTGGGCATTAATCGGGGCATCCTTGCACCGGCTGTGCAGTCGTTTACTGACTTGTTTCTGATCTTGTTCATCCATGACTTTTTTAGAATGAAAATTCCAAAGTTTTTCCGGCGATTCCGCGCCGTCCTTCTATTGCAGGCCGCTATCATTGGCCTCGCCTGGGCGTTTCTGCCCGCGAAGGCCACGGTGAATATTACGTTTGCCTTTGCAATCTTGGGCCGGACCATCGCCGTGACCTATGGACTCTATGCTGCGTGGACCACCATTACGCACCTGACGCGAAACAAAAAAAGTCCAGCAAGGGTGGCCTCAGCCAAAATTCTTTTCGCATTTTTCATAGCGGCTCTGGTCCCGATGTTTCTCGAGAACCGGCGGCTCTTGGCCGACGTTTTGAATCTAAATCCCAGCGGATTTCCCTGGACCTTTGCCTTTGACCTGGTTCTTTTCGCCGTACTTGCATCGATCACAGCCTTTGACTACGGCAACACAGCAAACGCAAAACTTCGCGTCGAAAGAGATCTGAAAGTCATGGAGGACCGCCTGGAGCTCGGCCGGTCTGTGCAAAACATGCTGCTGCCCACCGATAATTCTGGAAAGTCCGGGTCTTTGTCGTACGATTTTTTCTTTGAGTCTGCCCAAACCATGGCAGGCGACTGGTACTACGTATGGAATGCAGGGGATGGCTCGACTCGCCTTTTTGTCGGCGATGTTACTGGTAAAGGGCCCCAGGCGGCACTGGCCGTGGCAGCCATCATCAGCGCGCTGACCCGCCATCATGAGAACGGCGATCCCGTGGAGACTGCAATTACGCAGTTGAATGGGCACCTCTTTAAATTGTTTGGCGGACGCGTGATGACCACCATGAGTGTGTCGGTCCTAGGAGGCCCCCACAGTCCAGGAAAAGTCTCCCTATACAACTGCGGAACCCCGGGGTGGATCACTAGCGTTGGAAGCCAGTCCAAGCCCCGATACATTCCACTGCCCTCGCAGCAACTAGGTACCCAGAGCAGCGTCCGCATCAGTCAAACCAGTATCAACCTTGCATTAGGTGACTTTCTGACGACTTTTACAGACGGCTGCTTGGATGGCAGCAGGGCTACAAAAAAATTCATCGACATGATTGGCGAAGAAAAATCATTGGACGCCAATTTTATCTACCGTGTGATGATCGACGCTGGAAAGGAAACGGTCCAGCCAGATGACCGGACCGCACTTGTTGTGATTTACCCAACGCTTCCTTAACGAGTTTTCTTCGCGTCAAGTGCCGCCTTCAGCGACTCTGAGAAATGGTCTCCAATAATCAGCGACCCATAATTCACAGTCTCGTATTGCAAACCCTTACGGTCAGAAAAATACAGGGACTCAAATTTGCTGCTGCCTGTCAGGTCGTATTCGCCAAAAAGAAGATCGTAAATAAGATCTTCCCCCAGATCGCTATCGCATGATTCAAAGAAGACTAGAGAAAATTTCCGATCAAATTCCTTCAGTATCCTGGCCATGGCAGCCTTGGTGATTCCAGGTGTATCAGTGGTTTGAATGGAATCACCTTGCTCTGTCCACAGGTCATTTTTGAGGTCGCCAGACTTGAGATCGCCCACCTTCAAATCACCCACCTTGAGATCCCCCACTTTCAAATCACTAACCTTGAGATCTCCGACCTTTAAATCGCCTACTTTAAGGTCGCCAACCTTCAAGTCACCCACTTTAAGGTCGCCAATCTTAAGGTCCCCGATTTTTAAATCCCCGATTTTCAAATTGCCGAGGGTTGCATTGGCGGAATCGCCGAAGTCCAAATCTCCCACCTTCAAGTCACCAACCTTGAGATCGCCAAACTTGGGATTGAAAACTGAAAGAGCCATGTCTTCAAATCGGACTCCATTTACGTCCAGGTCGCCAAGGCGCAAGTCGCCGATCTTAAGATCGACAAAACGCATCTCCTTGATCGCAACGGTGGAAGCAATTTGAGTATAGCGCGCAACCAAATCGCTATTAGAGAGCAAATCCGAACGGTAGGACAGTTTCGGAGCCACAACGTAATCGCCGCCGCCGTGGGACTTAGTGATCAGATCATAAGCAATGTCTGTGGTTCCAATATTTTTTGCTTGGACAATGGCCTTGACCGCCACTTGCATGGCAGC
This sequence comes from Oligoflexales bacterium, assembly GCA_947445775.1. Taxonomy (GTDB): domain Bacteria; phylum Bdellovibrionota_B; class Oligoflexia; order Oligoflexales; family RGVZ01; genus RGVZ01. The sequence continues at coordinate 4,936 of CANFEB010000047.1, forward strand.
AAACGCTCGCTCTGAGGCCAATGGCATTTCGGCATAACGAAAATCAGTGGCCTCGGTCTGGGACATTTCAACTTGAAAGTCGACCTCCTCTACCTTGCCCATGCTGGCGCCGGGCAAACAATAACGGAGCTTACCATTCCGTGCCAATTTATTGGTGAATATGAACAGCCCAGTCTTGGATGCGCCAACATCCGGTCGGCATATTTGGGATTCAAGTCCCCTAGCATCCTTGTCGACCTGGCCAGCGAATTTAATCAAATCATTCTGATAAGAATTGGCGATGCGCTGAAGGGCTTCTTTAGCAGAATTAGTGTCCACTGACTGAATCGCAGAAGCGAGAGCGTTTCCGATACGGCCATACTCGTGGGTGAGTTTTGGGGTTGCTGGCGTTTCATTGGCGTAGAAAATCACGATCTCGGCGGCAGACTTGTGCCCCTTTAAACCATCGGCACTTTCAACGTCCTTGACTTTCGAAGACTGCCAGCGGCAGGCACTGACCCCCGGGAGAGCCAGCAACACCAGGTACGCCAACAAAAGCTTGCGGCATGATAAGTTGGAGTTCGAAATTAAATTCACGGACACCCCCGAGATTGTCCCGTCTTATCGGAAAAACCTCGGGAAAACTAAAGAAGACCTTATTAATCACAATAATTACGGGATGTTCAGCGCGGATCTAAAAAGCTGGTTAAACTAAATTCGTAATATTCAAAGTTAGGACTGTTATAGCCGGTCAGTGGAAAACTAGCCGTCAATCGAGCCATCAATGGAATCATAAATTCTTTGCGTTGATAAGCATCGACAGTGTTTATGGTCACGCCGACTTCATGGGTGATGAGTTCTGTATCGGAATTTGATGATAATTTTTCATAGTTTCCGACAACGCTGCCCGAATATTTATCAGCAAAATGTCGGTGACTCGCAACCCGCATGTTGCCCCTCAGCATCCCGGATCCTAATTCCAAAAAAATCCCCAACTCGTAATCGTCACCCGGATTTTGAAGCACGTTCGTCTTCCGGTTGGCTGCGACCACGGATTCACTGTCCTCGGGAACACGGCGCTGGACCCTTGCATCGAAATTATACGAGTACATTTGGTCAAGTCCGAGCAGCAAAAAAGGCGTGACATGGATGCGTTCATTGGCTGACTGGGCGATGGCAATATAGCCCTTGCCGAGGGCGACATCGTTGATCAGATCTGGGTCATCGGAGTGACCAGTCGGCAAGTTCATGGAGGGACTATATTCGATGGCGAAAGGCATTCCGTCGAACACCTCAACATTGAAGCCCGTCTTGGCCCCGATCACAAAATCACCGATTCCAGAATATTGCCAACGATCGATAGGGCCGTAGTTCTCCGATTCAATCGAGCTTCTGATGGTGGCCGCATCCAGTAGGCTGGCCTTTTCCAAACCCTGACGTAATTCGTCAAAGGCCATGTTGCCAAGTTTATCGAGGATGGCCAGGGAATTGTTGGTCCCGGAAAACTCGACTCTGTTTTTAACGTCGGCCGTTGTCCAGGGAACACCAAAAAATATCGTCAAATCCGGACTGGCACCGTACGCGAGCCCGAAAATTGAGGCCGACAAGTCAGCCGACACATGTTGTTTGAGGACACCAAGGTCCAACCTTGTTTCAGATGGATCACCGACTGACTCTAGGACGGTGGCCAGGCGCTGAAGATCTTTTCCGGCCTTACCACTGAGGAGCATGTCGTTATTAAAACTTATCGTGTAATCCGCCCCGATGGGACGAAGCTGGAAATTTGAATCAAATGCGTTGGACTGGCTCTTGTAGGACCGGTATCCGGCTTGCCAGGCAATAATGCCCTCAGGCAAAAGGCTTTGCGCGCCAGCGCGACCGGGCAGCCAGACCGCAGAAATCGCGCCGATCACCACCACCAAAGAGGCGACTCGCGCGAGTTTTTTCAAATGGCAGCCGATGTGTCCCACCCCTTGATGCCTGCATCGATGGTTTGAATGAGCGTGACGATTGCCGCCTCGTTGGAGCTATAGGCTTTCATTCGGCCAAGTGCTTCCCGACACCAAATAGCCTCTTCCGGCGAGAGATCAAGGACTGAACTTGAATTTAAACGAGCCACGAGATTGTCAATCATTTTTTGGCCAAACACGGCGATCCGGCGCCGAACAAAACCACTGCGCAGAACTTCCTGCTCCACTTTAGCAAACGTCGCGATCATCTCGGCCTGTCTAGCCAGGGGTATCATCGCCGTGCCGGCTTCAAAGGCCAGCCAATCTGCGCTGCGGCGCAGGGACCGCAAAACGCTTAAACGTAGTGCGTCTTGCAATTTCGGAACGGCCTCGCGCAAAGTTGTCTTGTCTTTCTCGGCAAGCCCCGATGAGTCGATCGATTGAATTTCCTGCAACCATGCAGAAATGGCATTCGCCACCCGCACCATGCTCAGGATGTCGGTTTCACTACGTTGAACTCTTTGTTCCGGAATGGAAAATGAATCGCCAATGACCATGGCATCGAGGGCAACGAGTTCTTCACCAAGAAGAACTTGCATGCCCTGCAGAAAAGCGAGGCCAAGCCTTTGGGCGTCTCCGGGAAATATGTTTGCATCATCAGGCCCGAACAAGGCCCCGGGATATTTGCGCGATTCCAGTCTGAGGCCCTTAAAAATGGCCGCTCCAGCACGCCACACCCGGGCTTGCTCAGCGAGGTCGATGGCCCCCGGTTGCCGCTGCCACTGTTCCTTGCCGTTCACGATCAATTTGAGCGACGACATGGGTTGGTATGCGATTTTAAGATCTCCGGTCATGGCCAGCAACGGTGCTCCGGTCGCCGGCTGCAATTCAAAGCCAGTCAATGCTCCAGTCTGATCACGGGGGTTCAGCAGCAGCCCGCCATAAATACGGCCATCGAAGCCACGCTTCACGCCCAAAACATAATTGATCTCGGCCATCATGCGCGCCCAACTCACCAACTGAATATCCTGTTCAAGGGGCAATCCTGGACGACTGCGACCAGGGCCAGCCGTCCACGGAGCAACGTCGCTGCCCACGAGCAGCCAACGCAGGGCTACACTGCTTACGTCAAATCCATCCGGGCGAGCTTGACTTCCAGCCGCAGTGGCAGGGCGACGCCAGGGCAGCGGAGCGAAGCCATCGAAATAAAATTTCTGTGAAGATCCGATTCTCATTGGGTTTTGCCATGAGGCCTGAATGGTCGCGAGAAGGTTTGAACGGACCGTACTTTCCAATTGGGCATCGTTGGCAAAAATCTGCGACAGCACTCCGTCTGCGCCACCCGGCAAATGCAATACCATTTGAATGCGCCTGTCGCGCAGGACCGCTTCCCGCACTTGCGGAACAAGAACTTGTGGCAGAGGGCCGAGGGCCTCAAGGGTGCGGGTCAAAACCAGATGCGACCAGCGCGGCGCACAGCGGCATTCGGCTACGGCCCAAGTCAGCTCATCATAATCCATAGATTGGAATCGTTCACGGACACTCGCCCCTTTTATTGTACTGATCCCGTTAAACGGAACCCGAACAGAATCATTTTCAAGGGGTATCGTGGCCTCAGTCGTGCCTTTTTCATAGGCAGTCGGCATACCATCCTTAGGGATTATTTTACGATCCCCGGCAGCGCCTTCGGAATCACCAAAATCCGCTGGCATCAGCCACTCGCAGCCGCCAAGAGCTGCAATGGAACACAATACAATAATGGTTGAAAATATTTTGCGCATAGGTATCGGCAATGTTGCCTCCTGTGACCCAATAGAGCAAATCACGGACCAACCGTAACCCATTGTTTTCTCGATTGCTGTCGAAATATTCAACGCCACAATCCCGCCGCCTGTCTAACATTTCGACAATTATTGGCGCCTCGCTGTGCCTTAAATTAGCGATGGCTAGACAGATCGCGGACTTGCAGGCTCGGGCCGGTTGTGGCCCAAGCTTTGCAGATTGCTTAGGACAATCAGAGTATCGCCAGTACATAGAGTGCATCCCGTAAACCGGAGGAACAAATGAAACGCAATCCCTCAAGCATCATCTCCAAATTGATTCTGAAAAAGATCACGCCTGCCCTTGCTGGCATGGTGATGCTCTCGATTAGTTTTGGTTGCGTTTCCAGGGCTCCGAAAGTGGATGTTGCGCCCGGTTCACAACGCAACCAAAACAATTGGCAAGATCAAAACAACACCCCCTTCAACCCAGCGACCGACACCGGGTCCCTCGCGGCCGTTCTTGATGAGCGCGTTTTGAAGGATGAATTCAACGTCAATACGGCAAATTTGAGTTACAGGTTCAGCTACCTCGGAAAAACAGAATCAGGATCGCTCCGTTTCAGCGCCGGCAAGTCTCGCATTAGCCTGACCAAACTCAAGCCAGGTCAGTCGGGAACTGTGATGCTGGAGATTTTGGAAGGATCTGCCCTTCGGCTTAAGGGTGAGCAAGCGAATTTCACCCTTAAACCGGGACAAAATGATTTGAATCTGTCCCTGCGGCTAGTCAACCCACCTGCTCCAGGCCCAGGCCCAGGTCCAGGCCCAGGCCCAGGCGTAACGCCACCGGCGCCGCAAGATACGAGCTTGTCGATCAACGTGACTCTAGAGGGCGACGGCGGCGTACCAACGCCACCAAACGTGCAGCCAAACGTGCAGCCAAACGTGCAGCCAAACGTGCAGCCGAACGTGCAGCCGAACACCCAGCCTCCCGGCCAGCCCTGGAATGGCATCGGCGACCGCGGCAACGAAAACTGGAGCATCGAGTCGATTGATTAATTAATGTCAGAAATGTCATCTTTTATTGGGGGGGCACAACCCCCCGTATTCACGTCTTGATTCCGGTTTCATTTGACTTCGCCCTCATCCTCATTTTCATCCTCATCCTCATCCAATGACCAGATATGCCGAATCCATTCCTGCATGCTCTATGCAGAATGGGAGACCAAATGGTCGCGCAAGCACAGTCGTTATCAAAAGACCGGACGGCGGCAGATAAACTTATTTCCGATCAGGTATTCGAGAGTCTAAAGTTGCTCCGCAAGCAGATGGAACTGCTTGTCCCCGATAAGCCATTGGTCTCTTCTGTGTCCCTCTGCGCTATCCTCGCCCAAGGGCACGTTCTTCTTGAAGATGTTCCCGGGATCGGCAAGACAACCTTCATAAAATCAATAGCCAAAATGCTTGGACTTGACTTCAAGCGAGTCCAATTCACCAACGATGTATTGCCAAGTGATGTGATCGGGGTGGAAGTTTACAATCCAGAAAAACAGCGGTTTGAATTTCACAAAGGGCCAATCTTTACCCAAATAGTCCTGGCCGATGAATTAAACCGGGCCTCGCCAAGGACCCAATCTGCATTGCTGGAAGCCATGGGCGAAGCCAGTGTCACCATCGAGGGAAAATCTCAACTCCTACCCAAGCCATTTGTGGTCTTTGCAACCCAAAATCCAAACGAAAGCATCGGAACCTACCCGCTACCCGAAAGTCAGCTAGACCGTTTTGCCGCAAAAATCCGTTTGGATTATCCCTCCAAGGCCAAGGAAATCGAAATTTTGAGGGTTGCAACTCTTGATCCATTGGCGGCAGTCCCGGAGCGACTCCTGGACATCAACGACCTTTTAAAAACTCAGGCTGCGCTGGACGGCGTCTTCGTGGCTGACAGAGTTTTGTCCCTCGCGAAACGAGTGATTGATGCGTCACGTCACGCCGAGAGCATCAAGCTTGGCGTTTCGACACGTGGAGGCGTGTCTTGGCTGCGCATGGCAAAGGCGCGCGCACTCATCGAGGGCCGAGACTACGTTGTTCCGGACGATCTGGTCCAACTTGCCATATCGTGCCTTGCCCACAGGATTATACCGCGCGCGGGACTCGAAAATGCCGATGCAATCAAAAACACCCTTGCACAGATGGACATCGATTGATGGCCACCAGGCATGACCGGAGAGCGGTGCCATGTACTACAAATCCGTAAACCGGGGCCTGTCTTTTACGACGCCGGGCATCTATGCACTGGTTCTGGTTTTTGTATGCGGGCTCATCGCCGTAAACACTGGCATCAACGCCCTTTTTCTGTTTTTAGCATCTGGTCTGAGCTTGATTTTGGTGTCGGGACTTTTATCCGAGGCCGCCATAAAAAACTATGAAGTTAGCGGATTTTTGCAGCAGACAGCCGAAAGCGGCAAGGGTTTTGAACTTTTACTAGTGATCAAAAACAAACATCGTCACACGCCCATCTATGGTTTCGAAAATTACGCAATCAAAACATTACGTAAATCGATCATCATGCCAACAAAGCCTAAAGACTCCTATGGTGCTGGCCATGTATTGTCGCTACCAGCGAGAAGTTCCAAAACCATCACGATCCAAATGGAATCAATGGAAAGGGGGCTCTATCGTTCCATAAAATTTTTACTGAGGACAAATTTTCCATTTGGACTGATCGACAAATATAAAATCACTGAGGCCAAAGGTTTTTTGACCGTCCTTCCGAAGATCAACCCAGAACTCTATGACCGCCTAAAAAGTGATTACAGGAAGCGCGTCGCCGAACAGGACGATGACCGAGAATTCTTTTCGCACAAACCCCACACAGTAATGGAGCCAGCTCGCCATATAGACTGGAGGAAAAGCGCCGGAAAACCGCCACGCCAGTGGGTCCAAAAGGAATACCGGTCTGAAGTTGCTGAATTTGGGATCATGCTGACAACCAATTGGGGAGCAATGCAGAGGGCAGTGTCCAGCGAATCTTATGAACAGATGATCAGTATCCTGCGCACCGCTGCCGAGGTTATCAAAGATGCCTCACGAAAACTGGTTTTGACCCACGCTGATGGCACCTACACATCTGGTTACGAGGCGATTTCGCAGCATCTGGCTGCCATTCCCGCGTTTGAAAAAAAAGATTCAAATTGGGAAAAACCAGATTCAAAGGCAGAGATCAAGGGCGTATATTTACAACTTGATTTATCCCCCGATGGCTACCAGTGGAAATCCTATACGAGCCACGATGCCCGATCCCAATCTGGACGGCGCTCATGATCAAGAAATTCACCCGCTGGTTTAATGAGCACGCTCTCTGGCGCAGACCAGTGATCGACGTTCAAAACTTCTACTATTTCTCCTGGCAAGCCTTGATCGCTGCCACATTTGCGATGGTCGGAATCAGCCGCTCAACGACTTTGCCGCCACTCCTAGCATCGCTTGTTTTGTGCCTTGGGTCGGTATTCATTTATCGCCGGGTCGCTAATCGCAACCTGCCTCACCTGCGAATGGCAGGATACTTGATCTCAGCACTCATTGGAGTATGGGCAGTCTTTGGCGACAGAGACTCCAAAGACATCGCCAGCACGTCCATGGAACTGCTCTTGGCCGCACTGCCAGCCCTCCTGCAAAACATGAAGGTTCAGCGCCGGATCTTTGCAGCCATGACCGTCACCAACTTGCTGTCGATTGGCGCCATCCTTTTGGCCAATGACTTGAATGCCTATGGAACCTTTCTGATTTTTATCATGGCAATGGCTGTAACTTTAAACGGCACGAGGATGTATTTCCTTTCCGTCAACGCCGGAGACAGCGCCGAACGCTTGACGGTAAACTATTTTTTCAATCTCGTCCGCACGGTGCCCCTAGGCCTGCTTTTCGGAGCCATGATTTTTTACTGGTTTCCCCGAATGAACGAACTGGCCATTGACCTGGACCTAGTGGGAGTAAAATCCAGAACCGGATTCTCCAACGAGATCTCCCTCAAGGGCAAAGGCCAAATCGAGGAATCAAACCGCATCAACATGTGGATTAGCGCCAAAGACATGGACTGGCTCGCAAATCAGGCGTCTTCACTCTATCTGCGTGGCACGACCCTTGATAGGTTTGACGGCTCGACCTGGCGAAACACAGGAGTTTTGAGCCAACTTGCCAACCAGGCCCCAGACTTGCGCCCCAATAAGGCCCACCAACGCCAGCAAATGGAACTTTCATTTTACCGGGAGCCGACACCGGTCAAAGAGGTATTCACACCTTACGGACTTTGGCACCTCGAGATGCCATCGCGTTTGAACCAGGATGTTTTCGCAGACGCCAATGGGAACATCACCCTCAACCGCGACGAGAGCACGCGTTACCAGTACGACGTTCGCTTCAGCCCCGCGACTCCTAATGCTGTCGATGGGCTGACCATACCGCTGGGCCAGTATGTTGAATCGCTTAAAAGCCTGCCTGCCACAAAAAAAAGATTTTATGAACTCACGGCCACGGAATCAGCTTTATATAAGGATGTTCCCGACGCGATCGCTGGGCAACCTTGGTTCAAAGGTTTTGGCGAAAAAATTTCCGCAATCCTGCCAGGTCCCGTCCAAGTAGTTTCGGTCGGCATGATTCTGAGAACCACCCAAAGATTTTTTCGGCAAAATTTCAAGTCCAGTTTGCAAGTTGATTTCAAGGGCGAAGACAACCTCAAGGACTTCTTGACCACGAGAAACGAAGGCCATTGCGAGCTGTTTTCTACGGCCAGCGCCCTATATTTGCGCAGCCTTGGCATTCCAGTTCGTCTGGTTTCTGGATACCTCGGCGGTCGCTATAACTTTGTTTCTCGGATGCTTGAGGTACCCGAGAAACACGCCCACGTTTGGCTGGAGGTTTTCATGCCCGGCAGTGGATGGATTCAATTTGACCCAACCCCACTTATTGTACAAACCGCGTCAAATTCAGTCCTGGAGGAAAATCTGGGAATTGTCGTCAACGCCATGCGATTCTGGTTCACCCGGTATGTGATTGACTATGATGCCAAGGGGCAAAAAGAACTCGTCATGACCGTCAGCCGGATTGACATGTCTAGGCTCATGGAATTTCGGAATTTGTCATGGGATGGGAACACCGCGGAACTCGGCCTGCTCACGGTCATACTCCTGATCTCCGTGTGGCTGTTGATTCGAATCATCACCCGCGAAGACCGGCTGCCCGACGCACCAAAATATTACCGTGCGGCCGCCAAACGCTTGATGGCTGGTGGATATAAAAAAGAAAAAAGCGAATCCTATTTCGTCTTCCACAAGCGTTTGATTGAAGAAGGGCTGAACCCCAACCTCGTCACCTGCATGCATCAGGCCCTAGAACGCGATCTATACAGTCCAACAAGCCTCTCAAGGATAGAACAGCGCGTCGTCCACAAAACTCTGCGCCGAATGCCCCTTAAGCTACGGGGGCGGACCCATCAGCAAAGCGATCCGTTGCCGCAGAAAGCGCGCGGCTGATCCCTGGCTCACTGGCGGCATGACCGGCATCGGGAATCACAAAAAATTCAGCCTCAGGCCAAGCCTTGTGAAGGTCCCACGCTGATTGCATTGGACAACACACGTCATAACGGCCTTGAACGATGACACAGGGGATATGGCGTATGCGGTCAATGTTTGCGAGCAATTGGCCCTCGGTTTCAAAAAATCCCTTGTTGAAAAAATAATGGGATTCAATCCGCGCAAAGGCCAAAGCAAAATCATCGGCTCCAAAACGCTGGGTCACGCCTTCATCGGGAAATAGCTTGCTCGTTGCCCCTTCCCATGTGCTCCATGCCCGGGCTGCGGCCAACTGGACTTCGCGGTCTGGACTGGTGAGGCGCTTATGGTACGCAGCCAAAAAATCACCGTGCTCGGCCGTCGGTATAGCTGCCGTGTAAGCTTCCCATGCGTCTGGATATATGGCGCTCGCACCATCCTGGTAGAACCAGTTGATCTCTTTTTTTCTCACCATAAATATTCCGCGCAGCACGAGTTCCGTCACTCGTTGCGGGTGGGTTTGGGCATAGGTCAAACTTAGCGTGCTGCCCCACGACCCGCCAAAAACCTGCCAGCGTTCGATGGCCAGGTGGGTTCGAATGGCTTCCATGTCGGCGACAAGGTGCCAGGTCGTGTTGTCGTCCAGGGAAGCCCATGGCCGGCTCTTACCACACCCACGCTGGTCAAACAAAATGATGCGGTATTTTTCGGGATTGAAAAACTGCCGGTGTTTTGGTTCCGTGCCGCCACCAGGACCGCCGTGAACAAAGACGACTGGCTTGCCCTTCGGATTACCGGACACTTCATAGTAAATCTCGTGACCAGACCCGACCTTCAAATGCCCTGTATGATGGGCAGAGATGGGTGGATACATCCAACTATGAGGATCACGTACCAATGATTGCATGCCTGATACTCCCTGTTTCAAAATATTTACTTTTTTGGCGCTGGACTGGTTTTGCACTGGGCGGAATCACCGGAAAAGAGTCCTTCAGCCTCAAGCTTAGCGACTGCATTGTGCCTAGACCGAAAAGTTTTGAACGGGTACTGGGCCGCATCGCCTTTTGGGGAATAACCGATCCACTCTTTCATGAAAAATCCACGCAGCGGTTTTTCAAGCTCAGACAGGACTTCAAGCGCCTCGGGCGAAACTTCGAGGTTCGCGCAATCCACTAACAGATTCCATTTTGAATGCCATTGGTTAAGATTGTTCATCAGCTTTGATTTCAAAATTAGAACTTGTTCTTTGGATTCCAATAGCACCGGACTGGCGAAATTCAATTCCACCGTGTGTTGACGAAAATGATTCTGCAGCTGAATTGTCGAGCGAAAATCACCAGGCGCAGCCCGAACGAGGGCCTCCCGGAGTCCAACTTTTTCCCGGGCCTCGTCTTCACTTGCCGCAAATTCAATTGGCAATAACCCATGGCCCTTAGCCGGATCGAATCCAAAACCAACGACCTTTCTGAGAAAAAAACCTTCGAGAAATTTAAACAAGCGGACCAGGGCTTCACGAACCTTAGGCTCATCTGGCGTGCCGGAGACAACCGTCAAATTCGACAGGTCAAAAATGGCCTTGTAGGGCGAATGCCAAGATTTCAATGCAGCCATCCACTGACTGCGGAGTTCCATCACGTCTTTGTCGGAGGCAATCACCGCGGGTTCAGGAAACGTAATGGCCATGACCTTACGTTGAAAATTGTTTTCGAAATCGGCCTTCATTATTGCACCTCAATCAGGGCAGCATCCAGAACCTGGGTCAGGGCAGCCGCACTGCGGTCGCCATCGTAACGGGAGCCGTTGATAAACAGTATCGGCGTGCCGGTCACACCGAGCTTGTCCGCCACCGCCACATCGTCTTTCAACTTGTTCACGATGTCTTGTGACTTGCGGCAGACGTCCATGGCGTCAGGGGCCAGTCCGACCGCTTTGCCCCATTTCAGCACATTTTCAGCCGATGCCTCCGCCTGCTTGGAGAATGCAAGTTCGGTGTATTCCCAAAATTTCCCGTACTGACCGGCGCAGCGGGCCATCCCGGCGATTGCACAGGAATGAGCATGAAATGGCCCTCGGATGTTGTGATTGCAAGTCTGATCCAATGGATAATTGCGAAAAACAAACAGCACGCGCGGCGCGTATTTTGCTTTTATTTCCTTGATCGTCGCCGCCAGGACGGCGCAACCGGGGCACTGAAAATCGACGAATTCATGGACAATCACTTTCGCCTGTTCATTGCCATAACGATAATCCTCGCCGGCACCGGCGTAGGCGGAACGGGCCAAAGAAATTTCTGGCGCGGGTTGCCGGGGCTGAGAGCCTGGCTGAGAAGGTGGCTGAACAATCGACTGGGCCGATTGGGGATTCAATCCTGTCGGGCGTGGCACCAATAAACTGGAAAATTGCGTGTAACTGAACCCCGCCAATGCGGTGGCCATCAGGGCAATCAAACCACCCACCGCCACAGCGTTCTTTCGGAATGGGCGCGCCAGTTGCGCGCGCCCGTAATGCAGCGATAATGCCAGCAGGATGCAGACCAAATAGATGCCCATGCAAACTAGGCAAAAGGCTTTCACGGCCGTCAGAGCAATAGAGCCCAAGATCAACGACACCACAACACCAATGATGACCATCACCGCGTGGGTTTGTGAAGCCATTCGCCCAACGAATCCACTGCGGGCGGAGGCCGCGCGCATCACGTTGAACAATAGCAGCGAAACAAAAAAGGCGATCCCAAAAACCCCAAGTGGCACACCCATAATCTCGCTGTATGGGCTGGCAGCAATCGCGTCACAACTAACCTTGTCGCTAACATTGCAAAAGGCGTCGGCGGAAGTGCCGGACTTGAACGAGAGATGGTGACGCAAGGAATAAGCCGAAAGAGACAGGCCTAAAAGACCCAAGGCGGCATCTGCCAATAGGCCCAAGGAAAACGGCAGGCCATTCGTTTCAGGCGTTTCAGGCGTTTCAGAAACAGGCTGCCGTGAATGGCCGCTGGCACCGTGATCGGATGAAGGGGCAATCGTCATGGCTTAAATCCTCGTTATATCCCTGAAAGGATTGATGGAACAGGGTTCACGAGGATAGACCTTAGCCGGACAAATACCCGTTGACAAGAAAATGCCATTCCAGCAAATTCGCCGTCTGCCGACGATGTGGGGCATTAGCTCAGTTGGTAGAGCGCTGCCATGGCATGGCAGAGGTCAACGGTTCGACCCCGTTATGCTCCACCAAAAATGCAAGTAGTCGGACCCCTATTTTTAAAAACTGTTGGTGTTTCTACTTTTTGGCCTTCTCCGGCTTCGGGGCTAGGAGACGTAGCCTTGGGCTCCCCCAGTGGGGCTACCTAGGGCACGTTCGCCATTAAGTTGAAAAACCCCGCATTTTTCCGCTATTCATCGCCAATCAAGAGTTGTGTATCTCCGTATCTGACGTACATTTATTGCATGTCATTCAGCGCACAAAAAACCTTCAGGAGTTCAACTCGCCATGAGTATTTGGCAAGAGAATACCCTATTTCCATCGTCAAAAAGCGCTTCAATTGCAGTCCCAGACAACCACGAGTTGGTCAGGCTAGCAGGTTTGATCGACTGGGTTTCATTGACTCATATCGCAATGACCTGTCGCGAGGAAACGCGAAAACGTCTAACTGGGGTAGAGCCGCGCTATCGTCAATTGCTCGGCGCACTTGTATTGATGGCGACTCGTGGCTGCAACTATCGGGATGCCGAGGATTTGATTTCTTTCTACGCGCCAGCACGCTACCTCTGCGATTTGATGGACTCAGAAATCGGGCTCGATCATGTGACCATCTTCGAATTCACCCAGATGCTTGGACCGGCGGGAATGGAGTCGATCAACAAAGGGATCCTTCAGCATGCTGTAAAAGCAGGGCTTTGCAATCCGAAGATAATGATGAGCGATACCACGGCCCAAGAGGCGAGAATTCCATATCCCACCGAAGCTGGCTTGATGAACCGCTTCATGGCAATCGCCAGTCGAACGGTTGGGAAAATGCGCGGAAAATTCGACACCCTCAAGGCAGAGATCAAAGAGGCCTCAGCAAGGGTGCGGGGATTACTCCGGAACTCGCACTTGTTTGCCAAGGGGCGGGATCAAAAGCGCAAGATCGAGCGGAAGATGTACCACACCGTCAA
>CANFEB010000048.1 GCA_947445775.1 Oligoflexales bacterium
AAACGGCAAAAAGCACAGTGGAATCAACACCCCCAGAACAAGAGACTATAACCGCCCGTTTTTCCAAAGGAAAATGGCTAATTTTGGCTTCCGCCAAATCTTTCAAGCTGTCGAATTTACTGGACATTGTCACCTAACCGTCCGGGATCACGGCCAACCTACCTGTTTTTTGGCATTTTGCAAAAAACTTCTAAAGCTTTTCCCAAAAACAACGAAATACCCCCTGTAAGTTTCAGGGTGAAGCTTGCACTAATGCACCGGGACCAGGTTTGGCCCCGGGACAATCAAGGAGGATTTAGTCATGGGTATGCGAATCAGAACAAACGTATCGAGTCTTACGGCGCAACGCTTCCTTTCAGACAGTAACAACCAGTTGCAAAGCAGCATGGAGAAGTTGTCATCCGGCTACCGGATCAACAAATCCGCTGACGATGCCGCCGGTCTTGCCATTTCTGAAAGCTTGCGGGGTAAAGTCCGCGGCCTTAACGTCGCTCAACGAAATGCCAACGATGCCGTGTCGCTAGTTCAAGTCGCCGAAGGTGGCATGAACGAGATGACCAACATCTTGGTTCGTTTGCGCGAATTGGCTGTCCAGGCATCTACAGACACCATTGGTGATCGCGAAAGGGGCTACCTCAACCGCGAATACACTCAGCTTGTTGACGAACTTGACCGTATCGGTGCATCCACTGAATTCAACGGTAGCAAGATTTTTGATATCAATAATGAAAATACCCAGTTCGTCATTCAGGTTGGTACCAACGGCACCGCTCCGGAAGAAAACATCGACACCATCCGCATTGGCCTGGAAGGGTTGAAGTTCAATTCGGAAAGTCTCGGCCTCGGCAAAGGAGCCGAAGTCGGACCAGCGGATCTCGGTGGATCTTCGCCCCCGCGCGATGAAATCTCGATGAAACTCACCACGATTGACAGTGCCCTCGACCGTATCGGTTCCGAACGCGCGACGCTGGGTTCAGTCCAGAGTCGTTTGAACTCGGCGATCAACAGCCTCGGGGTCAACGTCGAAAACATGGAAACCGCGCGCAGCCGCATCAAAGACGTCGACATCGCAGCGGAATCCGCTCGACTCACTCAGGCACGCATTCTTACTCAGGCAGGTTTGTCAGTTTTGTCGCAGGCCAATGCTGCGCCGGAGCAAGCCCTGCAACTGCTGAGAAGCTGAAAAGGCGAGTAATTATTAACAACGCAGGGCGGCGTGGGCTGACTTTGCAGGGAGGCTAACATGGGACTCAGGATCAAGAGTAACGTCGAGTCTTTGATTGCCCAACGGCGGTTGACCGAAAACCGCAGGGCACTCGGAGAATCACTGGAAAAAATGTCATCTGGTCAGCGGATTAACCGATCCGCAGATGACGCAGCCGGTCTTGCGGTGTCGGAGAGTATCCGAGCCAGGACCAAAAGCTTGGATGTTGCCAAGCGCAATGCGAACGACGGTATCAGTTACTTGCAAGTGGCTGAGGGTGGCTTGAATGAAACCACCAACATCATCGTTCGAATGCGCGAGCTGTCAGCCCAGGCGGCATCGGATACGGTGGGTAATCGCGAGCGGACATTCCTCGACAAGGAATTTCAGCAGTTGCGACAGGAAGTGGCCCGGATCGTGGACTCAACCGAGTTCAACGGTTCCAAACTGCTAAAATCCGACGGATCCAAACCGATCCAATTGTTTGTCGGCGCATCCAATCGCGCCAGCGACTTGAACGGAAATCCCCCGGATATCGATCCGGCAACGGACCCGGACGTGTTGACCATCAACACGGATGAGGTGGCAAAGCTCAACGAGGCTTTGAACCGCATCACCCAGGACGAAATTGCCATTCTCCCCGAGGGCGATGGCGGTGCCCAGGATCTAGGTCCTGCCGGGACCGGGGATTTGTTCAATCGGATGGATACGGCCTTGAACTCGATCGCGGAATACCGTGCAACATTGGGTTCTGTTCAGTCGCGACTTAACTCGACGATCACGAACATCGAGATCTCGAATGAGAACTTGAGTGCAGCCATGAGCCGCATCCGTGACGTCGACTACGCCAGTGAAACGGCGAAGTTTGCGACGAGCAAGATCCTCATGCAAGCCGGTGTGTCGGTCTTGTCACAGGCCAACACGAGTTCAGAGCTGGCCCTGCAATTACTTCGGTAATCGGGGGTTACTTCGAAGGTGCCTTGTCCGGGACGCCGGGCAAGGCCTCTTTCATTTGAAGTGCCCGAGGCCCTAGTGATCTGCTTTTTGGAAGCGGGCAAGGAAGCCAGGAAAATGCTCATCAAACTGGCTCAGAACCTGATTTCGCCAAATTGAATCTGACGGCAGAAACATCTCCCGAAAGTCGTGTTCGATCTGCGCCTTGGAATCTAAATTGTCCGCGCCATGCCAATGCAGACGATTTTCTTGGATGACGCGGTAAAGGCTTTGCAGCGAGCCAAAAATCTTCTGGGAATCCAAAGTCCCAAATTCAAGGAGTAGCGGAACCGAGGGCATTCCAGTCGACATGCCCGTTTCGGCAACAAAACTCGAAAAATCCCCGCTTGTTTGATAAAAGTCAGAATCCCCGACGACGTCTTCTAGCCGGTACCCGCCAAGGGTCGCGTTCATCACCAGGCGAGTGCGTTCAATCACCAGCGGTGAGCCAACCAGGGGGTTCGGCATGACATGCATCAACCCTTTTTCGCCGTATCCCGTATGCAGGTCAACGACTAGCATTCTGTCATAATTTTTACCCTTGAAAGCTTTGACGATATGGCGAGTCAAAAGCCGTGCGGCTGGCTCCAGGGATTGGCCTCCGTAGTAGATTCCCTTGGGTAATTCGTACTGACCTTTGAGGATGGCCGTGCGCAAAGTTTTTATACTGTTGGCGCTCAGGTGCTGGGCCGCGTTGCCATAGAATTTGGTCAGATTAAAAAAGCCGTATTGTGCGGGATACTTGGGATTCAAAAAATCTTGGATGGCGGCATATCCAGGGCTGATATTTTTGTAGAGGGCGCCCCCGCTCGAAAAATTCCGGTTCAGATCGACGTTGTTTTCGGTGACGCGCCGTCCAGTGATCGCCCCGTAGGGATTTATCATGTGGATCAACAAAAATGTTGTTTGGTTGCGGTCAACCTTGGCGAGCATCTCGCGTAAAAATCTAGTCTGTAAGGTTGACCCAGCATAGGCCTCAGCCCCATGAATGCCTGAGGAGATAATGACCAGGTTGGTGGCGTGACCGGTTGCTGGAATCAGCAATAAATCAATTGGCAGGTTGCCGCGGGGCAGCCGCGAGGGAATTTCCAGAGTTTCTAGGTTGACCCCGTCTGGCTGCGGCACCAAATTTCTGGCCGCTGCCTGAAAGTTCGCGCGGCAGGATTCAAATGAATCACAAAAATCCGGTCCCGCTAGTGCACCAGGAACCAGCAGAAGGGCAAGTAGTCCGGCAGCAAGGGGCACTAGCCATCTAAACGCCAGCCATCTAAGCACTAGCCATCTGAATGATACAAATCTAAAGGTCACACCAGCTCCGGAACAATGAATCAGCGAATGGCCGCTGCGGCAAAAATCTCAGCCGCCATCCTTGCATCTTCCAGACTGTTGACGAAGCCGAAACTGACCCGGACCACATTTGCAGCGACCTCAACTGGCAGGCCAAGGGCGCCAGGCACATGGCGAATTTTTTCGCCGCCAGCACCTGAACAACTGGCGCCGCGGTTGGCGCAAACTTTTTCCGAGACTTCATGAACTAGACTCTGGGCATCGACGTTATGGATGTAAAAATTGACAATTCCTGGGCACTTCGCACAACGGGGTATCGTCAAGTGAAAGCCCGGAACTCGTATTGCCATGGTGTTGATGAAGGCCTCGTCGCAAGCGCGCAAGTGGGCGAGAAGCTCGTCGCGACGGCGTTCGTGAACCGACAGTGCCGCGGCCGTTCCGACGATGGCAAGGGTGTTGACCGTACCGGGGCGCAGGCGTCTTTCCTGCTCCCCGCCTTGAAAGGGCGCCTCAAGGCGCAGCATCGGAGTTCTCTCCGGAATGACCAAAACGCCGATTCCCTTGGGGCCATATATTTTATGCGGAGCGAAAACGATGGAAGACGCCCCAAGGCTGCGGGCGTCAATTTTTTCCCGGACGAGGCCTTGGACGGCATCACAGTGCCAGAAAGCATTATACTTTACGCACAATGCGGCAATTTGCTCGACAGGATTT
Organism: Oligoflexales bacterium; assembly: GCA_947445775.1. Classification (GTDB taxonomy): domain Bacteria; phylum Bdellovibrionota_B; class Oligoflexia; order Oligoflexales; family RGVZ01; genus RGVZ01. Next base: position 4,199 of record CANFEB010000048.1, read on the forward strand.
CGCGCCGGCACTTCGTTGTTGGACCACATGACGGCGACGAGAGTTGCCAGGTTTTTGGGATTGTCTGCAAGGCGGGCTGCAAGGGCAGTCATGTCGATGAGGGCGTCGGCCTTTTGTACAGGAATCACTTCAACGCTGCAGTAGCCGGAGTCTTTTAAATCGAGGGCCGCATCCAACACCGACTTGTGCTCGGTGGCGCCGACGAGAATGCGGCAGCCGTGGTGGCGAAACCGTTTGGCAAACCCGTGGATCACAATGTTGTTGGCCTCGCTGGCGCCACCGCTGAAGTGGATCCACTCCGGTTTGGCGTTTAATTGCGAGGCGATGCTGGCGCGGGCCGTTTCAACAGCCTCAAAGGCCGCCCGCCCTGCGACGTGATGGTGTGCCGCTGGATTAGCAAATGCGCCGCCGTCCATAAAGGCCACCATGGCATCACGAACCTCGCGTGCCAGAGGAGTCGTCCCGCAATGATCGATGTAGATGGCCATGCTTGGCGGGCTCCTCAGGCAATGATCAATAGACAATATTAGTGAATCATCAGTGCAAGTTGAACATGCGGTCCAAGGCAACGCGAGATGAGAGCGACGTTTTTTCATCAACGGTGATCTGATTGCGTAGCGGCCTGCCTTGAACGAGATCGTCCAGCACCCAGGCCAAATGACGGGCGGTGATCCGGTTCATCGTTCCGCACAAACAAGTATAGGGATTGAGGCTCAAGATTTCCTTGTCGGGATTATTTTGGGCCAGGCGCTCGACGAGATGTTTTTCAGTGCCGACGGCCCAGATGGTGCCTGAGGGCGAGGCCTCAATAGCCTTGATGATCTGTTCAGTCGACCCAGACAAGTCAGCGGCATCGGCGACCTCCATCGAGCATTCAGGATGCACAATGATTTTAACGGCTGGTTTTTCAACGCGCAGCTTTTTAATCTGATGCAAAGTAAACAGGGCATGCACGGGGCAGTGCCCCTGCCACAGCCAAATCCGAGTGTTGCGGATTTTTTCAGGGGTGTGTCCGCCAAGGGGTTTTTTGGGGTCCCACAAAAGCATGTCCGTATCGGGATTAAAGCCCATGGCCTTACAAATGTTGCGGCCCAAATGCTGATCGGGAAAAAAGAACAGGTGCTCGCCGCGGACTAGCGCCCAGTCGATCACTTCCCGTGCATTGCCGCTCGTACAAATTGTCCCGCCATGATCACCGACAAAGGCCTTCAAGCTGGCCTTGGAGTTAATGTAGGTGACGGGGACAATTTTGCCGGCCCCCGCTGCGAGGGCTTCATGCCACGCCGCATCGACGTCCCACGTCTCAGCCATGTCGGCCATTTCGCAGCCGGCTTCGAGATCTGGCAAAGAAACTTGTTGCTGGGGAGAGGTCAATATATCAGCCGTTTCCGCCATGAAATGCACGCCGCAAAAGATAATGTTGGGCGTCCCCGGCAAATCGCGGGCGATTCGCGCCAGTTTTAAACTGTCGCCGGTGTGGTCAGCATGCCGGATGACCTCGTCGCGCTGGTAGTGATGCCCTAGGATGACGCATTGGGAGCCAAGTTTTGTCCGTGATTCGGCAATAAGTCTATGTACGTCATCGTCGGACAGTTTCTTGATATGATCTGGCAGAGCTGGCTGGAGTGAAGTCATTGGTTGCGCGCTCCTAATGCAGTTTTGTCGACATGCAGTGGGTTTTAGCCCCGCAGGCGGCGTCCCGTCAACCAAGCGATCAGGGGCAGCAAGGCTATAAGCGGATCAATAGGGCGAGGGACGCCAGAGGATGGGCTTTTATTGCGTTGTGGGCGGTCTGGATGTTGTGTGCGCCCGGGGCGTCCAATGGTGCAGCCCGGTGGAATGTTTGCCCCCAAGCCGTCTTCCGGGTAGAGGCGGCGCAGGGCCGTGGCATCATCCACGTCGAGGGCGAAGGCATTTTCTTCGGTACGGTAGCTCATGATGGCTTTTGGAAACAGGGAGTGCCCCAGCCCAAGGCAATGACCAAGTTCATGAAGGATTGTTTTCTCCAAATCGTTGCTGCGTTCTCCACCGCGGATGGCGACTTGAATCGAGCAATGAGCTGGATTGCCGTCGAGGTCATATTCATCCATGGAGGCATAGGCGGCGGCGTAAGATCCGCCGTCGAAGGCGGAATTGAAATTGACGGTGATCTTTGCTGCGGCCCCGGCTGTGTCCGCGGAATTTTCTAGGCGTAGGTTGGAGCCTTGAACGGCAGACCACAGGGCTGCCCCAGAGGCCACCATGGTTGTCGCCGCGGCGCTGTCATAGGAGGAGTCGTTGACCACTTCAAAATAAATGGGGGTTTCAACGGTGGCATTGGCCCAGCGCAGCAGGCTACCGTCAAAATCAACCGGCACGGGATAGGCATAAAGGATGGAGTCCAGAGGCGAGGCAGCCAGAACAGCTAGAATGGCAATGTTACGCCAATCCAAAATGGATAACTCCACGTGATGAGGCGACTGCGAGTTGCCATCCAATGACTGGCAATGTCAAAGCGCAACATGGGCACATATCGAATGGTACCGCCATTCAACGCCAATGGCAGCAGTGGGACCTCAGTTCCCCAAAGGAATTCTACCAAGGGGCCGGCGGAGGTGGCTCCCAAACCACCCTGGACGTGGATGTGGACCATGCAGGACTCGTCACAGAGCGGAAATCGCATGGCATAGAGGGCCCCCAACAGGGGCTCGTCGCCTGCCGTCAAATAATGATTTTGAAAAATCGCGATTTCGCGATTATTGCGGTGGGCGCGGAGGCCATAGGCAATTTGCCCACCGGCATTGGGAGCAAAGGCAGCATATTGAACGGAGACCTTGATGGGCTTGGTGGCCCCCAGGGCAGAATTTCCAAAGAAATTTGCGCCAGCAAGCGCCATGACCATGAAAAACGCCAAGTATATTCCCGATATGGCGATCGGCATGGCCGGCACTCTTGTTTTGAATTTTTTATCGGGTGTCGTCATATCCGGTAGCCCGCCCCAAGCATCACGATGGACCATGGCCAGGCCACCCAAGCTTTTGTTTGGGCTGAAGTGCTGAGCCCCGGGAGTAAGGTATGGCTAAGTTGCGCGGTGAAGCCGTCGCCTTTTTTGGCCGTGTAGCGCAGGTCAATCGTGGCAGAAGGTCCGCCCATTTTATAGTCGCTGCGCTCCTCAACCTCCCCCGTTGATTTGACGTATCCACGCATCTGTCCACCGCCAAACCCAGCCCCCAGGGAGAAACTCCCCCGCGTCGCCACGGTCTGATGCAACTCGACAAATCCACCGTAGTCTTGTTCTTCATAGTTGCCGGAGGCAAAGGCTGGTCGTCCAACGGCTGTGATCGAAATTCCGGTCTTCGTTGGATTGTGTTCGATAAAGGTATTAGCACCGTAAATCAGCAGATAATACTGACTTGATGGTTGTTGCATGCTCCCAACACCGACGTAAGTTCCGTGACTCCACTTGGTGGCGGCCCGTGCTGCACGCGGCCAGACGCCGCAGCACAGGACGGCAATCGTGGCTCCTAGGGTTGTCCATTTCGGCCTAAATATAAACGGGCCCTCCTTCAATGGGGTGCAGCCTTTTTGGCGAGGGCCTCGTCGCGGAGTTCCCGGCGTAGGATTTTCCCCACGTTAGTCTTCGGAAGCGACTCGCGGAATTCGATGTGGCGGGGACGCTTGTAGCCAGTCAATTGGTCCTTGCACCAATTGCGGAGTTCTTCGATGGACAGGCTGGGATCTTTGGCGACGACATAGGCATGGACGCTTTCACCAGAAGTTTTGTCCGGCAAGCCGATCACGGCAGCCTCCACGACCTTCGGATGCGCGGCAATGACCTCCTCGATTTCATTTGGATAAACATTGAACCCGGAAACCAAGATCATGTCTTTCTTGCGGTCGACGATAAAGAAGTAGCCGTCGGCATCCATCTTGGCGATGTCGCCCGTCCACAACCAACCACTTTTAACGGTATTCGCTGTGTCATCGGCACGCTGCCAGTAACCCGCCATGACCTGGGGTCCTTTGATGAGGAGTTCGCCGGGTTCGCCGATGGCAACTTGCGCGCCTTTTTCGTCGACCACCATGGAGTCCGTGCCAAGAACGGGGACGCCAATGGACCCCTTGCGCGGCGGCTGACCCAATGGATTTAGGTGGGAAAGGGGAGACGACTCCGTCAAACCAAAACCCTCGACAATGCGGTTGCCGGTAATTTGTTGCCAGGCCTTGGAAACACTTTCCTGCAAGGCCATGCCACCGGCCAGGGCGAATTTCACGGAACGGATGCTCAGTTTTTTGAATTCTTTGTCGTTATTGATCGAATTGTAGAGGGTGTTGACGCCGGTCACGAGGGTGATGTTGTATTTTTTGAAAATTTTGATCGTGTTGGCAATCGGCACGGGCTTTGGAACCAAGATGAGGTGCTCTCCCATGGCCAGAAATGCGATGAAATTCACCGTCAATGCAAAGATATGGTACAGCGGCAGTGCCGTCAGGACTGTTTCCGAGCCTTCTTCTATTTGTCCCCAACAGGCATGCCGGATTTGCTGCATGTTAGCCAAAATATTGCGCTGCGTCAGCATGGCTCCCTTTGAAAGGCCGGTGGTGCCGCCCGTGTATTGCAATAGGGCAATGTCATCTAAGCCGATATCAGGACGTTCAAGTTTTGATTCATTGCCCAGGGCCAGGCCGCGGGGAAAGGAGTGAACGGTCAGGTTGTGTTTGGGAATAAGCTTTTTGAAGCGCATGACGGCCTTGACGGCGAAACCCTTCCAAACAGGCAGTTGATCCGCAACGTTGGTGGCAATGACATGTTTGATTTGGGTGTCCTTGATCACCGCCTCAAGTTTATCCAGAAAGAGGTCCATGATGACAATGGCTGTGACGCCGCTGTCGGCAAACTGATGGCGCATTTCGCGGGGCGTATAAAGCGGATTGGTGTTGACGCATATGACCCCGATCTTTTGCGCAGCCAAAAAGGCGATAGGAAATTGCAGGACGTTGGGCAGCATGATTGCCAGGCGGTCGCCCTTTTTTAGGCCAAGATCTTGTTGCAGGTACGCGGCAAACTTGGAAGCCAGGCGGTCGAGCTGTCGATAGGTCAGGGTTGTATCCAGGGCAGTCACGGCAGCCTGGTTGGCAAAACGCAGGCAGGCGGATTCAATGGCTGCGGAAATGGTTTTAACTTTGCCAAAGTCCAGCTTGGTGGGGGCGTCACTGGCGTAGTATTGTGACCAATCTCGACCGGAATCAACTGCGGAAACAACGTCGGGGTTCATGGCAACTCCTGCGTGAACGGGGCCAAGTCGGGGTAATGAATTCCTCGCTTGGATTCATCTAATTGATTCATTTAACAGATTCATTTAACGGATATTACGATCATGAAAGCACCGAGCACCAACATCCACGATACCGGACGCCGGATATCTTCGGAACAAGTATTGGCGGTGGTCGCAGAACTTTTTGAGCGGCTTGCAGCCACCGCCTCCGCTGGGGGCGCTACGGTCACTGTCGCGACAGCAGAAAGTTGCACTGGCGGCATGATTTCCACCTGGCTGACTTCTCCGCCGGGGAGCTCCCGTTTTTTTGTTGGCGGAGTGTGTGCTTATTCCAATGCCGCCAAGGCGGACCTTTTGGGGGTTGATCCCGCACTCATCACAAAACACGGCGCCGTTTCGGAGGACGTCGTCAAAGCCATGGCTCGGGGTGCGTTGGAAAGGTTTAAGTCGACTTGGGCCGTCGGTGTTTCGGGCGTCGCTGGTCCGGACGGCGGAACTTCAGAGCGACCAGTTGGCACCGTCTGGTGTGCGGTGGCGCATTCTAGCGGGGTTGAAGCCAGAGTGTTAAAGTTGACGGGCGACCGGACTGCAATCCGGGAGGCTGCCGCCTTGCAAACGATAGGATTTCTTCTGGAGAAGTTGAAATGAAAGTTTTTTTGAGGCGCCTCATTCGTCCGGCTTTTGCGGCTGGCGTTTTATTATTTGCCGGACCGGGATCTGCGTCCGCGGAATTCACGAGAGCTGACCTCGATCAACTGCAGAAAAAACTTCAATCCAGCGAATCCCTCAGGGTTGAACTGGTGCAGAAGAAAATCAGTCCTTCCCGTCCAAATCGGCCCGTGACCGTCAAAGGTTACGCCATGTTTCAAAAGCCTGACCGGTTTCGCTGGGTATTGGGCGAGCCGCTTAATGAAGAAACCATTTTCAATGGTAAGGATCTTTTCAAGTATTTACCCAAGGACAAGGTCGCAGCACGATACAGCGCCAAGGGGCAGCAGACGAAAGAGGTGAAGAGGGTTGTCGATTTTGTTTTGAATGTGGGATCAATTTTCAATACCTACAAACTCATCTCAGGCAAGCGTGAGGGCAAGATGACTCACTTGCAGTTCAAGCCTGCAAATCCGGATACCGACGAGATCGACACCCTTGAAATGACGATCGATGAAGAACTGGGATTCGTCTCCCGCGTCTATTTTTCATTGCGTAATAAGGCCAGTTTGGGCGTGGATTTCACGAGTCCCGATCGCCGCGTCCTGGTGCCAGCGACCTTTGCGCTGCCGTCGGGTGTAAAAGTTAACGACATTTTGTAGCGACTGATTACAGCATCCCAAAAGGGAGATGCAAAATATTTTTATCGATCCAAAAACATTCTTCTGCCATGGAAATGAGGATGCCAAATCTTGTTTTTGGATAGGCCTTAATAAATGCGCGAATACCGGTCAGGTCATCTGCATTAGGCTTTGAAGTGTGTTTAATTTCGATGGGTACCGGATCGTCAAAGGTATTCTCGATCACGCAGTCAACTTCACAATCCTCATTTTGACGCCAATAGAAAATATTTTTTTCGCGACCGATGGTAGACCGTATGGCGTTTAACACTCCGGTCTCGAAGATCGCGCCTTTAAGGGGGCTTACGTCAATTTGCCTGGATTGATCGTAGCCCAAGAGGCTTGCCTGGAGGCCGCAATCAATAAGAACCACTTTGGGCATTTTAGATTCGCGTTTACCAATTTTTTTAGAGTATCCAGGAATTTTCCAGAGGAGATAGCTTGCTTCCAAAATAGATTGCCATTCACTTAGGGTGCTTTGCCTCAGTCCTATATTGCGACCAATTTCTGATAAATTAAATGTTTTAGAGGAATAAATGGCAAGGGTTCGTAGGAATTTCTCAAAGCTGCCCAGGTCCTTGATGGTGGAAATGTCTCGGACGTCCTTGGTAACGAACGTCAATACATAGTCGCGAAGCCTTTGTGACGCAATGGCCTCGGTTTCGCTGATATCTCGCAAAGCCATCGCAGGAAAGCCGCCGCGTAACATAGATTCGTTAGGTGGGTAAGGCAATGAAGCTTTAGATCCAATAGGTGGCGCATTAAATAATGAGTCCAGATCTGTTACGCCCTGGCTTCTTTGAGTGATCTCCGAAGGCGTGAACGGTAGAAGTTCAAGAATTCCGATACGGCCCGCAAGGGATTCGCTGACATTCGCCATTAATTTAAAGGGCTGTGACCCGCTCAAAAGATAAGACCCAGATTTGGATTTATTGAGATCCACGTTGGACTTGATTTGAAGGAACAACTCTTTGGTTCGCTGAATCTCATCAAGAAAAACCGGTGGAGGCCGGTTGATAAGGAAAAGTTCGGGGTCGTCTTTTGCCTGGGATATCAGTTGCGGACTGTCGAGGAGTACCCATTGATGCTTAGGAAACTCATGTTTTATGAGCTCTGTTTTCCCCGTCTGCCGGGGCCCGGTTACAAGGACTACTGGATAGATTTTAGCGAGTTTGAGCAATTTTTGATGTAGAAGTCTCTGATAATACATAGGATTTACAATCTAACGGTAGCGGCGTTAGATTGCAAGGTATTTTTTTGCGCTGCCGTCGGGTGTAAAAGTTAACGACATTTTGTAGGGTCTGAAAACAGTCGTTTTTAAGACACTTTGGCAACCCCAACGCCGGAGCGGTTTTTAACTCACTGAAATTACTGCATATTTTTATCTGTTAAAACTTTCGACAATTATGCCGATGACCCTCTTGATGATTCATTGATGATTCATTGACGATTCAATGACGACTCATTGACGAGCCTGTGGGGCTTCACGCTTTGCCACCAAGAGACGAGGGTATGTCATGTCAGAACCAGTAAAGTGGGATGAATTCGAAAAGTTGCACGTCATCCGCAGCCTTCGCGAGTTGGTGGGGCGCTGGTGGAAAATCCAGCTGAATTTCACCGACACCAAAGGTTTTCTGCGCGGTGTTCCGGAAGGGCGTTTTTTCAATCCACTCAACTCGGTGTGCAAAGCCGTCACTGGTGATCAGAAGGGTTTTCAAGCGTGCCTTGGAACCGCCCGCAAGACCACAGTGGATGCCACCAACAGCAAAGATTCCAGGCTGTTTAAATGCCATGCCGGATTTTCGGCGATCTCGGTGCCGATTCGGATCAACAATCAATATCTAGGATGCGTTTTTGGTGACGGATTCATCGTCGAAGAAACGGCCGCTGAACAGCGGGTGCTGATCAAATCGTATTTGGACCGCGCGTTTCCTGGGCGGGCTCAGGAGTTGCAAGCCGAAGTCGATAAGCTTCCAGTTTTGAGCGCCAAGGAAGTGGCCTATTTGACTGAGCTCATTGAACTCGTTGTCGCTGAAATGCTGCGTGCCAATAAAAACGTGGCTGACTCCCAGAAGAAAGTTGCCGAACTGCGCGTGGAACTTGGCTCCCGTTATGGATTTGAATCCATGATCGGTAAGTCCAGCGTGATGCAATCACTTTACCGGATGCTGGAGCGCGTCGCGATTTCAGAAGCGACGGTTCTCGTGCAGGGTGAAAACGGCACCGGAAAGGAACTCATTGCCAAGGCGCTCCATTATAATTCCTTGCGCAAGGGTAAGAAGTTTTTGGTCGTGAACTGCGGCGCATTCAACGAAAACTTACTGGAATCAGAACTTTTTGGGCATTTGAAGGGATCTTTCACCGGGGCCAGTCGCGACAAAAAAGGCCTCTTTGAAGAAGCAGACGGCGGGACTTTATTTTTGGACGAAATCGGCGAGACGTCGATGGCGATGCAAGTGAAGATGCTGCGTGTTCTTCAGGAAGGGACCTTCAATCCTGTGGGAAGCACGCACACGCGATCCTCGAATGCGCGGATTTTGGCTGCAACCAATCGCGATCTTGGCGCTATGGTGAAGGACGGCTCGTTCAGGGAAGATCTATTTTATCGCCTGAACGTCATCAACGTTACGGTGCCGCCCCTTCGCGATCGCAGGGAAGACATTCCACTGTTGGCGGAGTTTTTCCTAGCGACCTACGCCAAGCAGGTCAACAAGCCGGTCAAGACCCTGTCGACCGCGTGCATGGAAGATTTTCTGAATCACGAATGGCCAGGCAACGTCCGCGAACTAGAAAACGAGATTGAACGCCTTTGCGTTCTAGCCGGGGATGACAAAGAACTCAGCAATGAATTTTTGAGCCCGCGCATCAAGGATGCCGTGGCCAAGTCGCCTAATACCCAGTACCGGCTGGACGGAAAATTGAAGGAGGCCCTCGAAGACCTGGAAAAGGAAATGATCCGCCAAGGGCTAGAACGAACCCGCTGGAACAAATCTAAATTGGCGAAAGAATTAGGAATAAGCCGTGCCGGATTGATCATGAAGGTCGAAAAATACGGCCTGGAAAAACGAGGCGAACGCACAGGGGTTGCGTAATGAATAGGGATATTGGTTATGCCAATCCCATAAAGTTGGTGGTGGGCCTTCTCGGATTCGGCCTGGTAGTCAGCTTTGGCGGATGCAAGTCCCGGAGCCGGGGCAGTCTGCAAGACGCTATCGTCCGGACAACAGAAGCCGCCGAAGCCTACCGGATTGTCGAGGGAACCAGGGCGTATCTGCCGTATGAATACTCTGCCGACGGTTGTTACGCCCGTGCCACCTACATGCAGATGGAGCTTTTTGCAGGCAATATTCCGTCACGGGTCGTATTCATTCGCACGACCTATGATGAGGCCGGTCAAAATTGGAAGGTCGACGCACCATTGCTGGATCCTGCGGCGTGGGTCTATCATGTTGCGCCCGTTATCGTGGTCAACGGTCAGGAGATGGTTCTAGACCCCGCACTTGCCCCAGGATCCACTGGCGGCGCAATGAGCTTGAGCGATTGGCTTTCCACCATGAAGGCCAAGAAGTTTGTCGAAGCCCCGACTGCGGCGCTGAACCAGAAAGTTGCTGAATCCGTGGACCGTTTTGTTCTGTCGCGCGCCTCCAATCCGGACCAAGGTCCAATTGACAGTGAAAACGTCCGTGGCCAGGTGATCCACAATGCGGATGAAATGCCGGCGTTTAGCTCAGAGTCTGCCCTCTATAACTTCAAAACCATGGACGATTACCTGATTGAGGCCGAATCGATGGGGCGCATCACCAACAGTGAACTGAGGGCCCGTCGTGACCTTCTGGTCAAGCGAACCGTAGAACTGGCTGAAACCCTTGAATCGCGTAATCGGTCCAGTGGACCAGGCGGTGATCTGGAAGGAATCAAAATCACAGTCGAGATGTTGAGGTCCGCACAGTCGGATGCTCAGACTGGACGCGTCGATTGACCCCGCCACGGATTTGCTGGTCTTGACCATACCCAATAAATGGCGTGCAATTATAGTTCATGGTCAAGAGACTTATAAATCCAATAATATCAGATAGTTTTTTCCTCTTTGGTGCGCGTGGCACGGGCAAAATAACGTTCTTGACGGAGTTTTTTAAGGACCTACCCGTTATCTGGGTGGTCGTGGATGAAATCCAAAAAGTCCCCAAGCTTTTGAATTTGGTTCATCATCTAATTGAAACAAAAAAACTAAAGTTCGCGTTGACGGGATCTAGCGCCCGACGACTCAAGCAAAAGGGTGTGAATCTGCTCGCTGGTCGCGCATTCACCAATTACGCCTTTCCATTGACTCACATCGAGCTTGGAGAAGATTTTTCACTTCAGGATGTTTTGCAGTGGGGAAGTCTGCCTAAACTTTTCAGCCTTACGACTGACGACGCGCGAGCCGCGTACCTGCGGTCCTATGGATTGCATTACGTGACGTCGGCGTCGATACGACCACCGTCATTTCATATTTTGATATTCTGGAGGACACTCTACTGGGTTTCCGTTTAGATGCGTTTCATGAGTCCATTCGTAAACGACAAGCACAGAAGCCGAAGTTTTATTTCTTCGATTTGGGCGTCAAGCGGGCGCTAGAACACACACTGACCGTCCATCTTTTGTCGCAAACCTTCGCGTATGTTTTGCAAACAAAAGACGGTGCGGAAATTGACTTGATCATTGATCGACCAGGCATGAGCAGAGTTTATCTTGAGATCAAATCCAGCGGACAAATAAGTCAAGAGGACTGCCGGACGCTACTTGCTTTTTCGGAGGCCCCGAATGTATGCCCCACCCTTCTTTCACGAGATCCCCACGCAACCATGAGGGGACCCATCAAGTGTCTTTTTTGGCTGGATGGAATTAAGGAAATTTTTTCGAGATGATCGCAAATGAGCCAAACAATGGAATATTGAAATTATTTCAATTTTTAACTATAGTAAAAATAGAAATAATTTTATTTTTCCATTACCTATGTAATTACAGGTAGTTATGCTTCGTGATTCCCAGGCCCATGTTCAATCTTATCTAGCCAGCGAGTCGAAACATAGCAATGTCCTGCTGGTCCAAGGTGCGCGTCAGGTTGGCAAGACCTTCATGATTCGCAATAGCCTGCAGCAGCAACCGAATACCATCTCAATCAACTTTGAACGCGAACCCGACGTAAAACTAGCCATCGATTCAACTAAAAAATTCGACGAATTCGTGGACCTCCTGACCCAACGTTTTGCCTTCAAACCTCATGCTGGTTTCACACTCTTCATAGATGAAGCGCAAGAAAGCGAGAAGCTTGGGTCATACGTACGATTTATGAAAGAGGAATGGACGTTAACAAAAGTGATCCTCACCGGATCCAGTATGACACGCCTATTCCCTGACGATGTCCGCGTGCCCGTTGGCAGGGTTGAGTATCTACACATCCAAGGTTTTTCTTTTCGCGAGTTTCTCAGGATGCATGAAGTCGAGCGCTATCTCGATGATGCGAAATCAACTAAATCAATCACAGACGAACTTCACCAAATTTTACTCTCTTGGTACGACAAGTATCTCCACGTAGGAGGTTTGCCGGATGCGGTCATTGCTCATAAAAATGGCCAAGATTTTGAATCAGTTTTACGATTTATAGTGGCTTCACAACGAGATGATTTTCTAAGAAATGAAAATGTTAAGAGCTATTTATTTCTAGACGCTCTCAAAGGCGTGGCAAACCACATTGGTAGTGCCGCAAAATTTACTCATGTTGCAGGCAACAATTACGACGCAAAGAAAATTTTACAAAAACTACAGGAATGGTACCTAGTATCCGAAATTGAGCAGCGCGGCGAATCACCCACCCAATCGTTTGCTCCTAAACGCTACCTCTATGATCTCGGTGTGCTCAGAATGCTAAGAGACAATGCCATTCCCAAGATTTCTCTCCTCCACACCCTCGATGAACGCCTAAGAACTCCTCTCGGCGGTCTACTTGAGAACGCGGTGAACATACAAATCTCAAAGGGCCCGCCGGAGCTTGGCGAAATCGCCGGGTGGAAAAAAAACAATAAGGAACCTGTGGAAGTCGACTTTGTTATAAAACACCACGGCGTGGCGCTTCCGATCGAAGTCAAGGCCTCACTCAATGTCGGCGAAAGGCATTGTAAAAACTTATTTCACTATTGCAAAATATTTGGGACAAAACGGGGCGTGCTACTTGCACTCGACGTCAAAAAATCATTTTCAAAAGATCAGGTCCAAATTGAAGTCATCCCAGCCTACCTGGCCGAAGAACTAAAATAGACGGCGCCCTGTGTTCCGTTTACTCAAAAGTCATCATTTTTCCGCGCCACTTGTTGGCTCCAAAGCTGCGTCAAAAACTCTTGCCAGGGAAGAATTTCGATATCAGGAGCCACCTTCCTCTCATAATGCTTTCAACCCGGAAAGATCGCGTTGAGCTATAACACGCTGTCCGTTTTGAACCGGAACAGCTGTCCAGAATGACCGGAATACGCAATGACCAGCATCGTCTCAGAAAGGACATGTCCGGCAAGGAGTGACTTACCCGTTTTGGGGGGAATATATGCAGATTTTTCTATAATTAGTTTCTGGCGCGAAAGCGCCAGAAACTATCCCGAGCGTAGCGAGGGATCTCGACGATTAAAGCTCCGTTGATCTTGTTGGCAGCAGCTCGTCAAACAGATCTCGACGCTCAGGGTTCAGAGTGGTGACGAGGACGTCCTTCTTCG
>CANFEB010000049.1 GCA_947445775.1 Oligoflexales bacterium
CCTTCGCTGCGCTTAGGACACGTCGCTGGCGCTTTCGCGCCAGCGACTGGCTAGAGGTTTGTGGCGCGAAAACGTTGGCGGGAACGGCTGCGGGATAGATCGTGAAGTGTGCTTGAATTTCCTACAATCAGGTCTATCTGACATCGCTGTCCGTGGATGCCCTCGGCAACACATCAAAATCCCGCAGCAACGCACTCGGCCACACCGTGCAATCCGTCGATCAGGCAGGCAATCTGTCAACCGTGCAATACGACGCCGGCGGCAACGCGATCGTCTCGCGAGACCCCAACAACGTCGGTCAGGACTGCGTCTACGATCAACTTGGACGCCGCACAAGCCAATCAGCGATCTTTCAGGTTGACGGCATCTATGCCGTACGTAATAACGTACGTTAGATAACAAAACAGAGGTATAGAATTTATGGGATTACCTAAAATTAAATCGGCAACAAGCTTCAGAGACACCTTATACGAGACATTAAAAGAGGTCGCCGAAGGTGAATCCCATATTATCACCAGTAAAAACGGCCGAAACGTAGTTTTGATCTCTCAGGATGAATATAACAAACTTCTGGATGAATGCCAGATACTGCGTGCCATTGCGACGGGTGTCGCGGATTTAGACTCTGATCGGACGGTCACCCATAAACAAGCCTCCGCCAAACTGCGGAAACTGAAATCGTCATGGAAATAATATGGTCCGAAACGGCGCTTCAGCGTGTTTCTGATATCGGGACATTTATTGCCTCTGACTCACCCGCCAGAGCTAGTCAATTTGTTGATCAACTTCTGGCAAGTGTAGGGCGTTTCTCCAAGTTTCCTTACTCTGGACCACTTACCCCCGAAAACCCCGCGTTCCGCCAAATCGTCTTTCAAAAATATCGTCTTATTTACCGTGTCACGGAAAAGGGCGTCCAAATTGTCACTGTTATTTCGCCCGGTCAGCCCTAATCCATACCGTCCAAAAAGTCGTAACTTCAGAATTGTCTCCAATTTTTTCCAGACCGTTTCCATGAGGATCTGGTGGCCTTTGGCGTTGGGGTGAAGTCCGTCTGCGAAGTTCAGTTCGGGGCGTGCTGCGACATCTTCCAGCAAGAAGGGAATGATGGCCATCTTGAGGGTGTCTTCAAGGTTTTTTTTCATGGCGGCAACAGGTAGTCCACGCAGGCCATCATTGAAACCAAGGGCCAGGATCATGTGGGTGAGTTTTTTAGGAGATTTTAGCTGAAATTTTAGTCGTGCAGCCCCGCTGGCCGACGTGGCGCCAGAGATGCCGGCATTGATGGCTTCTGCCGCTGGGCCAAACTTTTCTTTGAGGCGTTTGTCGAGAAATCAGTGGTTTAGCTATTGCGGGAGCCGCAACGCTGGACGCGCTGAAAGAATGAAAAAATAGGAGAGAGAAAATCCACTTCATCGTTTTGACTCCGCAGTGACGGAGACAAGGATACACTAAATGGTGCTCAGGCCGGGACTTGAACCCGGACACCTTACGGCACTAGCCCCTCAAACTAGCGTGTCTACCAATTCCACCACCTGAGCAAGGTGCATATACGCGACAAACGAGGGATCAGGGTTTCGTGACCGGCGGCGCGGCCGCAGGTGGCTGTGACGTCGCCGGGCTTGGTGAAGCCGATGGCGCCGCCGCAGATTCCGGTGCTGCAGCCGGGCTTGGTGAAGCCGCCGCTGCTGCCTTGTCCTGCAGTTTCTTGCCGAGACCAACGTCTCCGCTTTTCCCTTGGATCATACTTAGGGAGATTGAGGTCACCATGAAGACTCCGGCGGCTGCATAAGTCAGCTTGCCGAGCAGTGTGGTGGCTCCCGTTGCGCCTAGAAGTCCTGATGACGAACCGCCGCCGAAGGCCGCGCCCACGCCCCCGCTGTGTCCACCTTGTATGAGGACCACGAGAATCATGAACAACGCAACGCCAACATGGATGACAGTCAAAAGGGTTTCCAAAGCTGATCCTTATTTACTTCTCGCCCGGTTTGATCGCCTTTTCAGGTCAATCTAAAATCGGACGTTCGGTTTTAATGGTGGCGCCTCCCAGAATCGAACTGGGGACACGTGGATTTTCAATCCACTGCTCTACCGACTGAGCTAAAGCGCCCTCGCAAGAGACCAAATATCTACGCACACCCTTAAGACTAGTCAAGATGACTCTTGCATGGCCCGTGGATGGACCATTAAGGTCATCTGCTGGGACGACGCCCTTTCTTTAAGGTATTTCAGCATGAAACCCGCTTCCAGATCAATTTTTGTAAAAAACGCCACCCGCCCCCTGATCATTGCTGGCCCCTGCATGGCGGAATCGGCCGACCTTCTGGAGGCCACGGTCCTCCCCTTGACCCGTCTGGCCCGGGAATTGGATTTTCACCTGATTTTTAAAAGTAGCTTTGACAAGGCCAATCGCTCCTCGATCGAGGGGTACCGAGGCCCAGGACTAGACCAGGCGATGGCATGGTTCAGCGACATCAAGTCCCGCCACGGGGTTGAAGTTCTGACCGATGTCCATGAAACTGCGCAATGCCGACCGGCTGCCGAGGTTTGCGATGTCCTGCAAATTCCGGCGTTTTTATGCCGCCAGACCGATTTGATTGTTGAGGCGGTCCAGACGGGGCGGGCTGTGAATATCAAAAAAGGCCAATTCATGGCCCCTCAAGCCATGGCCAACATTGCGGCCAAGGCCGTTGCCGCAGCAAAGGCGGCAAATCTGGCCGTCGATGTTGCTTTGACAGAACGGGGAGCCAGTTTTGGCTACGGCAATCTCGTGGTCGACATGCGAGCCTTTCCCGTGATGGCGAAATCTGGGACGCCCCTTATTTTTGACATAACCCACAGCACGCAGCTGCCCGGCGCTGCCACTGACGGCAAGAGTTCCGGGGCAGATCGCGAATTTGCGCCGGTTCTTGCCCGGGCGGCCGTGGCCACTGGTTATCTTGACGGATTTTTTCTTGAGGTTCACCCGGAACCGGCCAAGGCCAAGAGCGATAAAGAAGCCCAACTTTCTATTCCGCAGGCCGAGGCCTTGCTGCGGCAACTCGTTCCGTTTTGGCATTCTTGCCGCAAACTCGCCGAGATTGACGCAAAATTTGTTTGAGGAAAGGGTCCTTCACTTCGCTATATTCATTATGCGAATATGGATCCGCCTCAAGATTTGCCGGGCAGTTTCCTGAATCACGGGGTCCTCGTCTTGCAGCGCTTTTTTCAGAACTGAGTCCAAGCCAGGATTTGCAGTAACAAACATTGCGATCATGGCATTGCGGCGCAGACCGTTGCGTTTTGCGCGGGTCATCGGAGTGCCGCCAAAAGTTTGTTCGTAAAGTTCCTGATCCATCGTCGCAACTTGCTCTAATGCCAATTTTTCAACGGGCCTTTGCAGGTCGCTGCGCTCTAGTTTTACGCCCGTCCGGTTGTAGGGGCAAACGTCTTGGCAGATGTCGCAGCCGTACCAGTATTTTCCAAGCCAAGGCCAAAATTCTTCGGGGATCGTCCCCCGGTTTTCAATGGTCCAGTAAGACAGGCACCGACGGCTGTCCAAGTTCCAAGCCTGATCCAAAGCCCCGGTGGGGCAGTGGGTTTGGCAGCGCCGGCATCCGCCGCAGGAGTTGGCGTTGGTGCGGGATTTTATTTCCGCAGGCATTTTCGTCGGCGCAATTTCCAGTGTGGTCAGGACAATTCCCAGCAACAAGAAACTGCCTTGCTTGCCGGCAATAAAGCAGGTGTTCTTGCCAATGAATCCCGAGCCAGATTGAGCGGCCAGGGCCCTCTCCAGAACTGGTGCACTGTCCACGCACACGCGGTGCTCTGTCGAACGATCCGACATGGCCGCGGTAAAGGCCGCGTCGCCCTCCTGCCACATAACCTTGTGGTAATCACGCAGGCGCGCATATTTGGCGATGCGTGGGCCAGATGGTGCCTCAACTTGCGCCGGCACCTGCGCCTTATCCTGTTCAGAGGTCCCAGCCGGCGCATAAGGCAGTGCAAAGATAACGGCGCTTTTCGTTCCGGGCAAAAGCCGGTTTAAGTCGCCGCGGATTTCTGAATTGCGGACTAGAAAATCCATGCCCCCATGGTTGCCGGCCTCAAGCCAATGCAAAAACCGCGTATGGTCTTCTGCGACATCAATGCCGGTGACGCCTAGCAAAAGAAACCCGCGAGAACCAAATGATTCTCGCAGGCGCTCGTGAATCTGAATTGTTTCATCCAACTTTCTTGATGTCCTTCATCCGCGATTGTCCAACCGGGCTTCCAGAGTCTGCCTCACCAATTAAGATCGGACGTCTGATGGAGCGCAGGGCGACTCTTAAATAGGAGTCTTCCTCGATCAAAGGAAACCTGTCGCCATAGGCCGAAACAAGGCGGCGGTGCGCCTCAGCAAGGTTGTAAAATGGAATCTTAATAAATGCATGGTGGACCGAGTGAAAATTAAGCCCGTTGAAGAAAAAACTCACTAGCTGGTTTGCACGAATGTTGCGGCAGTTGAAAATTTGCGTCTCAAAGTAGTGCGCGGCCTTGCCAAATCGCCCGTAGTGTTCCGTGTGGGCGCGCAACTGCTGGAGCCCACCAACCAATCGTTCCACCAACAGATAGAGCAAGAAGTACTTCAAACCAAGGCCTTGGGCAATGCACAGACTATAGATGAAAACATTGACTCCAAGGATACCCACGGCGTCAATGATCAGGGCGCGGCGCACAGACTTAATGTGCCGGGCAAAGGGCGCGGCGCGATTAAGGGTTCCGATGATGAAACCAATTCCGCCCATCACGAAGATATCCACCACCCATTGATTACGCACGTAGGATTTGATGAATTTGTTGGCCTTTGCATATTCCTCTTCGGTCCACTGCACACGCTCCGGATCCCGTTCATCACTACCATTCATCTTGTGATGGATTTTGTGCATCTCGCGGTAAGTTTGATGCGGCCACAGCAATGGATAACTGACGGCCATGGGATATAACTCGTCATACCAGGCCCACCCCGTCAAAGTCCGATGTATGGCGTCGTGGGTCATGACCATCAACGTTGTCACCACAAGGCCAGCAAGAAACGCCAACCCCAAAGATATTGTGGGAGACGGACTGTAAATCGCCCCGAGCGCCAGCGTCATAAAAAGGCCGTAGCCGATTCCAGATTTTAAAATTCCCCGCCACGGACGAATCGCCTCGAGGTCTCTCATCAAGGCTTCGAGATCCTTGGGTTGGATCAAACCTAGGCGCTTGTTGGTTGTGTCATGTGCCATATGCGTACCTTGTTTTTTCCCTTCCGGGAGACGGTTTTTGTGTGTCCCTTTTTGGGACCGTCATTCCCTATATGTATCTATCGAACCTTTTTTAATTTTCTTGAGCCCGCATAACATGCGGTAATTAAATGGGTATTTTGATGGGTTTTTAGTGATTCCCGAAGGAGGCTCTGCCGTTGGCTAGACAGCGGTATTTTGCGGTGACGGAAGATTCGAGTAAAATTGAAACATTAAATACGCTCGACCCAGGCCGCCCGCTTTACGAAAAGGAAGTCGAATGAAATTTCAGGTACATGCCCATGGAATTTTCCGTCGTGGATCAGCAATTTTCGCAGCCGTTTTGACCTCTGTCGCATTGCTGGCAGGTCCAGCCCTTGCCCACGGCGATCAAGGGGCCAGCGGCAAGTCGCGCATCCTCACTTTGAAGCTGCGTGATTTCAAGGCCCAGATGAAAGAACTTGTTGAGGGCGGCTACGACATTGCCGGTGTGAGCCCAGCCAACAACACCGTGGATATCGTCCAGCGTGCGACTTCCCAACAGTCGTTCAACACCGAGATTTTTGGTCAAGTCATCGCGACCAAGTTCGTGGATACGACCCTGGCCCCAGACGTTGGTTATAAAACTCCAGCAGAAGTCGATGAACTCGTCCACCGCCTTGCCAACAATTATCCAGACCTCGTTACGGTGGAGTCCATTGGTCGCACCCACGAAGGCCGCGACATGTGGGCAATCCGGGTTACCAGTCAGGCCAAGCAAAAATATGGCAAGCCCACCGTATTTTTGAATTCTTTGCACCATGCCCGTGAAGTAATGACTGTGGAAGTGGCCCTCGATGCCGCCGACTATCTGGCAGCGAACTATGCAACGAACACGGAAGTCCATGATTGGTTGGACCGCGCCGAAATCTGGATCGTCCCGATGGTCAATCCCGATGGCAGCAACAAGGTCTGGACGGAAGACAGCATGTGGCGCAAGAACGCATCTGGTTCCGACGGCGTCGACGTCAACCGCAATTATCCGTACCGTTGGAACCAGTGCAATGGTTCGAGTGGCACCCCGTCGTCGGACACCTACCGCGGCCCTTCGGCTGGTTCAGAAAACGAAACCCAAGCCATCATGGCGCTCGTGGGGCGCATTCGCCCGGTCTACAGCATTTCTTTTCATTCCTATAGTGAGCTCGTCCTCTATCCGTACAGCTGTGATGGTGAGCACGTCCCACAACGCGAGATCGTCGAGGGTGGCGGGCGCGAAATTTCGAAGTTGCTGCCAAGCGACGGCGGCAGCGGCAATTATGCTCCGGGAACCTCCTGGGAGATTCTCTACGCGGTGGATGGCGGCGACATTGATTGGATGTACAACACCCACAACGTGATCCCCTACGTGATCGAATTGAATAGCACGAGTCAGGGTTTCCAGCCGTCGTTCAGCACGTGGCGTAACAAGACCGTTCAAAAAGTCCGTGCAGCCTGGCAGTACGTCATCCGTCGCACCCTCCAAAGCGGTGTTCGCGGCACAGTGACCGTTGCCGGTGAGGCGGTTGGCGATGCTGCAGTGCGGGTCACCAGTCTGACCAAGCAAGGCGACGTCGGACAATTGATCAACGTGAAGGACGACGGTACGTTTCACGCGGTTCTCATCCCGGGCTCCTACAAGGTGGCGATTGCACGCGGCGAGCGCACGGTTGAAAAGACAATACTGGTGGGTGGCGATCTCGTTAATCTCGACGCGGCGCTTTAATCGCCACTTGAGATCTTGGTTGTGACGAAGTTTGCAAGTGCATTAGCGATGGTTTCATACGGCGCGCTCTTGCCCCACCAAATGGTCTGGGCAGAGCGCGCTTGCTCTATCAGCATGGGCAGGCCGTCTTGGGCTGCGATCCCGACGCTTTTCGCGCCCTCCAGCAGATCTGAATCCCGGCCATAGCAAAGGTCGACAAACCAGACTTTGGCAGCGGCAGTGCCTTGCAGCGAGGTCAGCGGCGGGACAAATTCAGCAAGGGAAATTCCTTGAAACGGCGCCGGAGTCGCTTGCACGATGAGTGTGCCAGATTTTTCTGATGCTGTGAGCAAGCGCTCAAATGCGTCGCGGCTCCAGTCATGAAAATAGCGGTTGGATGGAGTGCCTTGCTGGGACCTGTATTTGGCGGGATCGCGTACGAGGCAATGCACGGGGACATCAAGATTTTTCGCGATGGCATCCACTGCGCCGCCACTGCCGAAAAAAATCGCGCGCCGGATATTTTCGCGCTGACAACCGATTCGTATCGCCCCGGCAAAAAAGCCCGCGCCATCCGTTGAAGTTGCGCTCCAATTTGTGGCTTCGGCTGCGCGGTAAAGAGTGTTGATTGAGGCTCCACCCAAAACTTTTTTCCAGGGTTGAGTGATATTGAAGCCGGTGGCACCACTGTCCCAAGACTTTTGCAGAAAAGATTTCACATCATCTAGACTCGCTAGATCATGCAGCTTGTATTCAGCGGAAATTCCAAGATGTCGCGCGGATGAGTTGTGGATCAAGGGTGACAGGCTATAGGATACGCCTCGTCCAATCAGACCGAGCTGTTGAGGGCGTGTGGTGGCGGCGACTAATTCATGACCTTGTCGTATGGCGCAGTCCCCGGATGAAGTTGGCCAGGCTGGCGCGAACTTCTGCGGGCAGCACGTCAAAGGCAACATCGAGGTTGTAGGAACCCTCGAGACCATTAACGGGAGCGGCCTTGATAACCCGTCCTTTAAGCAGCCCTGGCATTCCCGGGAGCGACAGTTCAGCTGGCTGGCCGGGGAGCGGCACCGCGAATGCAAGTGCAGATTGACCCGGCAGCAGAGGTTGGCTGGTGACCAGGGAGGCGTGGCGCAGGCTCAGCGAGCGCAAAAAGGATTTGCGTGGTTCCGTCGGCGTGGACGGATTCAAGTTAAGGCCGATGTCCAGATAAAGGTGGTCAATCCGGAAGCTGTTTAGCAGCCGACCTAGACTTGTTTTTGGCGACGTGATGGTGGACCAGATTCCCAAAATCAAGATGGCCACGACAAACAGCGTGGCGGCCAAGATGGCGATTTCCGTGGCTAAATCAAGGACACGGTCGGTCGTCGACTGGGCGGAAATGCTCAAGACATCTTCAATCCCAAAAGCGGAACCAAAGGCAGACCCAAAACCCGATCCAATAGAGGTGGCGGTTGGGAAAAATAATTGCGCGAGGATGAAGGGAGCCTTGACCATGTCGAGTTTCTAGCATATCGCCCGGGTTTACACACAGGAATTTACGGTGTTTGTTCACAACTCCATCGACGACTTCGCCACCCATAAGTCCGCCCCCCAAAAGGCTCCGGGATTTGTCTTAACCATTGGAAATTTCGATGGTTGCCACCTCGGTCATCAGGCATTGATCAGGGCCGCCCGTAAACTTGCTGGCGCCCAGGATGTCTGTGTGCTGACTTTTGAACCGCGCCCGACCGTATTTTTTCGTGACCTGAAGGGGTTGGCGGACCATGAGGTTGAGGCCGCCGAAAAATCCCTTTTTGATTCCAATCAGAAAGCCCAGGCCATGGAAGAGCTTGGCGTTAATCATCTGATTTTTCAGACCTTTCACCAGAACTTCAGCCAGCTTGAGCCGGGGGAATTTTTTCGCATCATCACCCACAAAGGGTGCGCAGGGATTGTCGTTGGAGACGACTTTCAATTCGGTGCCGGACGGGCCGGAAACACGGACTTTCTGGAACAGGCGTGCCGGCAAGCGGCCATCGCCTTTAGCAAGGTGGGAGCGGTCACGGTGCATGGCGTTCGCGCCAGCAGTTCTGCCATCCGCGGCGCCATCTTGACATCTGGCAACGTTGAACTTGCCGCCGGACTTTTGGGGCGGGAATACGCTCTCGATGGTGAGGTTGAACGCGGTGTACAGATGGGCCGAAAAATTGGGATTCCAACTGCCAATTTACGTTGGTCCGATGCCCAGATCATTCCCCACGCTGGCGTGTACGCTGGCTACTTTGTCTTGAGCGCGGATCAAACGCTGCTAGTTCGCAGTCCGGTGGCCTTGCCTTGCGTGATCAATGTCGGATACCGCCCAACGGTGGACGTCAGTGCAAAGCCGCGCTTGTCGGTGGAGGCTCATGCCTTCGATCAAAATTTTGCCGGGGATATCTGGTACGGAAAATCGGCCCGGATTTATTTTAAGGCCCGCCTCCGCGACGAAATGAAATTCTCCTCCCTCGAGGCCCTAAAAATTCAGATCCAACGCGACATCGATTTAGCCCGTCAGATCACTAAGATTTAAATTTAGAATTAGATTTTGTTGTTGGAAGGACCACATCATTTATCTTTACGCCTCAGCCTACGGATCTCTTTGAGGAGAGGAGCGATTGCTGCTTGGGGCGGCGTTTTTTCAAGATGAATCGCAAGTTTTTTTTGCAGGGAATTTCTAAACCCGCTGACTGACTTAAAAACTTCAGCAGGAACGCCACCAAATTTTGCAGCAAACCCACAAGCCTCCACACGCAGATTGGCGCCCGTGAGAGAAATCAACATACTCTCGGCATCAGAGCCGCCATCAACTTGGCGACCAAGCGCAACCCATTCTTCGATGTCCGGATGGCGATAGTGCTCAGTCAACCATATTAGGTCGTACAGGTCTTTTTCGCTGCAGCGGCTTACTAAGGCTGCAATTTTCATCATCAACAGAGTCTCTAGACTTGCAATTCGGACTCCTGTTTTGGATTGTGCAAAAGTGCCAATCTTGTGGATGTTTGAGTCCAAAACAACATCCACGGTGAAGTTTCGACCGCTTAGGGTTGCGAGGGTGTGGTAAAAGTTTGGACTATTGCGTTCGTCGGAAAGTGTGGCGCCGATCTTCTTTAGGGCTTTGACTGCTGCAACGGTCATGGCTTGCGCAGTGGCGTCAGCGGTAAACAAGTCCATATCGTCGGATTCCCGGTGGCATGCATAGAAACCCGCAAGCGCTGTTCCGCCAACCAATGCGCAACCCGGAAGGCCATGTTTGAAGGTTGCTTGGATTGCCTTGCGAAGAGGTTCTGGCAGTGCCTTCAGCGCTAAGTCTTCATTTGGCTCTCTCGGTATTGCCATAGACCCTCCAACTCTGCGCGACGTACGGGGTGAATAAATTTTTTGAATTTTTGAAAATTACGCCAGATGCGAGCACCGAAAAGTTTAGCGCTGAGGTACATGCCGTGCACTTGCACGATACGCGCTAAGGCTTCGGGGCTCTCTTCCAATGCCGCCACGAGCAAGGTCGTCAAGTCTGGATAGAGCTTGTCCCAAAGAAGTCTCGTTGTTTCACGAGCAGAACTTGCATCATCTCCAAGTAAGGGCATGGCTCGCAGCAGATCATCTGCTTTGACGTTGAGGGCATCGGCGATCGCCAGCAAGTGCTTGGTCTGTATGTTGACGAAGCCATTTGCATGATGCCCATGCAGCCATTGGGATGCGCATTGGCGGCTAACGCCAGCCGCCCGCGCCAGATCTGATTGATTCAGGTGATTTATTATCGCAAGAGCTTTGAGCGTTTGAATATTCACGAATAACTCCCTCTTGAAGTTAAGGCGCGTATCGGCAGAATGTCAATTCTAATTGACACTTATAAAATATAGTCAAGTAATAACAGATAGTTAGTAGCTTGCGCAAAAGCGGCAGCGACTAACTACCATCAATCCAGTAATCGGATTGGTTCGCCGGGATTTATATTTTGTTGTTGGAAGCGTCCCACGCCTTGGTCGTGCCGAAGGCCCGCCTGATCACAATCACTTCAGGGTCGCCGGTGATCACCGACACATAGGCAGAAGTCATGCTTGATGTGGTTGCGGAGTCGCTCAAAATGGCGTCGCCCGGCGTCAGATCCAGCGCCACGCCTTCCCCCGTCAGGCTGGTCTCGCAAGGATCGCCGACCACGTCAAAGGTCAATTCTTTGGAGGTTTTGCGCACGACCATGCGCTCATAACTTGTTGCTGAGTTTGGAGTCGCCGTCAGTTTCATGGCGACGATCCTTGTGGGCAGGCCCCCTGAAATGCACCGCGAAGTCTCGTTGGTGACCAGCAGTGTGGCGGTGGTTGAGGCAGAAATTGCGGTGATGGCGCTGCCCACTGGGACATCGATTTGTGACTCGGCTGAGGTGGTTGGGTCGAGCAATAGCAGGTCCGTCCGCGCAAAAATCGTCCGGTCGGCAAGGGCCCCCGTCCCGACCTCGCTGACAGACCTTGTGGTTGCTGGGCTAAGGGTGTTGACGGTCATGATTCTTGTGCCGTCCTGCGCAATCCAACGCCCGGCATCGTCAGAGGCTGCCATCACGGCTTTATCGGTCAGGGTTGTTGCGGACGCGGCGGCCACTCCGGCCACGTTACTGAAGGTCCAGGTTTCAATGCGGGTGAGAGAGGCTCCCGAAGACTCCATCAAGGCTACCGTCGCCAGCTTGTAGCCGCTAGCGGCGCGGAGCCAGCGCAGGCTCGTGATGTTACGGGTGCCAGTGGTCAAAGTCGCTCGTGTCGCAGAGTTTGCTGCGTCCACGACAATGACGCTGTTCGCGCCAGAGGTTGCATTTCGGGCTGCGTAGGCAATCAGCAGCGAATCGGGGCTGAAGCCTTGGCTGTAAACCATTTCGCCATCGACAGAGAATTTGGTGGTGCTGCCGCCAGCCCATGCCGTGATGTAGCTGCTGCGCGCACCGTCAGAGGTCCCGCCAATAAAGGCGACATTATTGCCATTGGGCGCCAAGGCTGGCGAAGCCTCAGAGGTCAGATCATCGATTCCGGTGAGCCTGGTCGGCTCGTCGGTGGCGGCAGTGCTTTGGCTCGGGTCTGAGGGAACATTGACCTTGAAGATCCTGAGTATTGAGCTGGACCTGCCGGACTCAAATGCGAGCTTCAGGCCGTCCGCAGAAAGCGAGGGCGAGCCGTCGTAAAACTTTGGGTCGCCTGAAAACACTCGTCCCGAGGGACCCGAGGTCACCACCGGGGGCGGGGCCTTGGCGCTGGAGCCGCAGCCTTGCAGGACGGCCAAGAGGGCAATGTTGATGGCGCTGGAACGAATGGATATGGTCGTCAATTTTTGTTTCATGGCCGTTACTCTATACCTCTGCTGGATGGACTCAAGGCCTCGTAGGTTTTTATTTATCACGCGTTAACTCGATGCGCTTGAATCGTCCTGCGTCCAAATGTATGATTCAAATATCGAGGCGTATTTTGAATGTTATATGATAGAAGTCTTAAGATACGGAAAAACAACAGTTTTTTCCTCTTTGGTGCCAGATCGACAGGAAAGTCGACTTTGCTGCGCGGGCTGTTTTCGCCCGACGAGGCGCTGTTCATTGATCTTCTGGACCAAGAGGTATTCGGTCGTCTTTTGGTAAACCCATCCGAGCTTAATGAAATGTTGGCCGGTGTTTCTAAAGCGTGGTGCATTATTGATGAAATCCAAAAGATACCTGCCCTACTAGATGTTGTGCATCAACAAATCGAATTGAAGAAGTTTAAGTTCGCACTTACCGGCTCTAGCGCAAGAAAACTAAAGAGAGATTCTGCAAACATGCTTGGCGGTCGTGCATTTTTATTCCGCTTATTTTCACTCACAAGTGCGGAGTTTGGAAATGATTTTGATTTGGAAAGTGTCCTCGCATACGGTTCCCTCGCAAAGGTCACTGAGTTCAAAGAACCTCAAGACAAAGTTCTTTTCTTGAAATCATATGCGGAGACCTATTTAAAAGAAGAAGTGCTCATCGAACAGCTGATTCGGAGCCTGCCCCCATTTAAAAAATTCCTGCAGATCGCTGCGACAAACGACACCGAACTCGTAAACTATTCTAATATTGCGCGTGACGTCCGAAGCAATCCGAACAGCATCATGAATTATTACTCGATACTTGAAGATACATTGCTAGGTTTTTTTTTAGAGCCCTACCACACTGCGATTCGCAAACGTCAAAAACACGCTCCAAAATTTTATTGGTTTGATACTGGGGTACGACGGTCACTGGCTGGGACAATAGACATTCCAGTTGTACCCCAGTCATTCGAGTATGGGTCACTATTTGAGAGTTTTGTGGTGAATGAAATCTACAGAAATCTTGTCTACTCCGGTAAATCATTTCAACTTTCCTACCTCCGCGTGGACGATAACATCGAAATAGATCTGATCTTAGAGCGCGCTGGACTGCCGACATTTCTTATCGAAATAAAATCCACAACCTACGTGAATCTCAATCACATTTCGTATCTAAAACTTTACAAAAAAAATTTCGCGAACTCCGTGACCCTGCTGATATCTAGAGATAAAGTACGCAAAAAAATCGATGAAACACTCTGCCTCCACTGGAGTGAGGCTCTCGTTGAATTAGACTTGGTAAAATAGGGTGCGTTCCACCTCGGATGCGCCTTCCGGCAGCGCCAGGTTGCCTGCGGTGGAAATTTTGGCTGAAAGCCTCTTCCGGACACGCCGCAGGGTTTTTTATCTGGAAAAGCATCTACGCGCCCAGTCCTTCTATGCTAACCTAGCCCCCCAATGCCTAAGCCAATAACAAAAAATCCATCGCCAGAATCTGGCAAGCAAATCATTGCCGCGATTGATATCGGCACCAACTCGATTCATCTCGTCGTTGCGTCCGTCAACCCGCGCGGGCTTTTCAAAATTCTAGATTCCGACAAGGTGTCTGTCCGTCTCGGTCAGCACATGACCCCCGACGGCGATATAGACCGCGAGGGCATCCGCAAAACGGTGACCACAATGCGCCAGATGAAGGCATTGTGTGCCGCCTGGCCGTGCCAGATTCGCGCGATCGCGACCCACGCCGTGCGCGCCGCACGCAATCATCAGCAACTCATCGAAGCCGTTTTCAAAGCCACCCGCATTCGCATTGAAGTCGTGGACGGCGATGAAGAGGGGCGTCTGGTATTTCTGGGAATGAAACGGGCCCTTGCCCTCGCAAAAAAAGCTGTTTTGGCCCTGGATATCGGCGGCGGCAGCACGGAAATCCTGTTTGGCCGCGGCGACAAAATCAACCATGTCACCTCGCTGAATCTCGGGGCCGTAAACCTGAGCGTTGAACATGGCTTGATGAAGCCGGTGGACGATCATACCTTGGTAAGGCTGCGCGAGGGCATCGCTGCTCGCCTAGAGCCTGCGATCGAAGGGGCGAAGTCCCAGCGATTTCAGGTCGCCGTGGCGTCATCAGGAACCGCTAAATCCCTGGCCTCGATCAATGTGCGGACCATGCGCGTGCGCCAGGGAGGCGATTCCAACGGCCAAATCCTGCGCGCACAGGACCTTTTTGCCATCACCGCTGCCCTAGGCCAGCTGCGTGATCCGGTGCTCATTCGGGCCAAGACCGGACTGGACGTCGGGCGCAGTGAAATTATTTTGGCCGGCGCCGAGTTGATGAGTGCGTTAACCCGCGGATTTGGGGTCAGCAAGTGGCTCTTGTCGTCCTATGGTTTGCGCGAGGGCGCAGTCATCGACACCTGGGAGCGCATGGAGTTTGAAAAAACTGGTGGCCGCCGCGTTGATCATGTCGACGTTCGCGAGGAAAGCATCCGCTCTTTTGTCACCAAATTTCAAATTGAGAAGGCAGCATCGGCGCAGACGGAAAAATTGGCGTTACGGATTTTTGACCAGACGTCTCCTTGGATCCTTGGTCACGTCAGCCTTGCTGACCGCAAACATTTACGCCAATTATTATCTGCGGCAACGCGGATTCATGACTGTGGCAAGTTCATCTCCCGCCAGTCCTTTCACCGCCATTCGCACCACTTGATTGTCCACAGCCATTTGCTGGGATTTACGCTGGATGAACGGAATTTTATGGGGCTCCTGGCCCGGTTTCACCGCAAGTCCGTGCCCCCGCTGGTCATGGATGGGGGGTTGGCAGGGGATTTGGCCGCCGACGAGTGGGCCGCCATGAGGATTCTGGCCGGGATGTTACGCCTGGCTTCGGCGTTAAGCAGAACGGTCCGGACGAGGGGGCGGTTTCGCGATGTGGTGATCAAGAAACGTGGGAATCTGCTGCAAATAGGGGTGGTTACATCGAAAAGTTTGTTGCCGGTCCTGGATGATTATAAAACTGGGAAGTTATGCGAGGCCTTGGAAAAATCTTGGAATATCCGGATTTCCCTCGATTCCTGATCGGCAACCCTGCACATTGTCAGCCATGAGTTTCAAGCACGCCAGAAAATCAGCAACGTCCATTCCTCCTGTTTACGGGACCTTTCGCCAACAGTTTGGTGCTGTCCTCCGTGATTTAGGTTCAGGAGGTGACGCAAAACCTTGGCCGGATTTGATGGTGCTTCACGGCGATTCGGATTTTTTCTTGGGCAAGGCCCTGAATGCCTTGCGCGAGGCTTGGCAGCGCCACCAGCAAGTAAACGTGGCCTCAGATGCAACTGATTCAATTGATTCAATCGATTCAATTGATTCAATCGATTCAATCGCGATCAATTCCATGGACGCCTCGGAACTGCCCAAAGACGGACTTCTGGACTTGGTTTTAAGTCAG
>CANFEB010000050.1 GCA_947445775.1 Oligoflexales bacterium
ACATGATCAAGGCCGGCAAGGTTTTAGCCTTTCATGCTCATGCCGTCGCCTGTATCAGAAAGGGCAAGGTCGGCAAGGACAAAGAGTTCGGACGAGTCTTTCAGCTTGGCCCCATCAAGGGAATTTCCATTACGTGTTGGCCTCAACCTCGTTGCGCACGGAACACAGGCAATCATTTGCTTCGATGCTGGCCGAGCATGCCGTACTCTTCGGCGCCGGCGGTTTCAAGTTGGCAAGCGCCGTGCAGGAATAGATCCGCTTATTGGACGTGCAAAGCGTGGAGCCGAAAGAAACTATTTAAGGCCAGTTAATGCTGCCTTGATGCACGTCGCGGAAGCACTGGGTTTTCTCTGCCGTGCAGACGAAGACAACCATTTTGAAGTCGACTTTCCCTGATTTTTCCGCTGGCTTGGCTAGCAGCGAAAATCCCGGAATAGCATCCTGAAATTCAGCTCTGCCAAGTTTTTCCTTTGCGAGTTCCAATCCCGGATGGCTTTTTAGTTCCAAGGACCATGGTCCATCCGTATTGATTTTCAGGCCTTTGGCCGGGATCGTTTTAAAGTCAAAGCGAATTTTGCCATCGGGTTGGAGTGCTTTGGTCACCGCGACAGCGGCTTGCTTTGAAGGCATGGTCCCAACGTTTGAGGCTGTGGCCGACATTGAAAATGACAACGCCAACGACAAGGCCAACGACAACGACAAGGCCAACGGCAACGGCAACGGCAACAAGAAAACTAAAAGTGAAGAAATAATTTTTTTCATGGAATCGACCTCCGTTAAATTCTTTTCGAAGGATATCAGATAACGCGTCCAGTTTGTTGCTTGCCGGCACTGCGTCTTTCAACCGAGACGATATCCTGGAGCGATTCCACCTTGCGGATAATGGCTTGAAGCTGACCCAGACCGTTCAGGGACAATTCAAAATCAAGCACACCCATAAGATCAGTGGATACCTGGATATTGGCACGCTGAATATTGGCTCCGCACGAGGAAATTGCCAGCGTGACCTCGGCCAAAACCCCCGGACGGTCGCGGGTGATGACTCGGATGAAGGCATGATGAGTCATCGAGGACGATGGGATCTCTCCGCCAGGGGGTCCGGACCATTCCACTAAAACGCGACGTTGGGGGTCTAGGTCCAACGCCCGAGAGCAGGTCGCGCGGTGAACCGTTACGCCGCGTCCGCGAGTGATGAATCCCTGGATTTCCTCACCCGGCAACGGATTGCAACAGCGCCCGAAATTGACCAATACGTTGTCGATCCCGCTGACTAGAATTCCATGGCTTGGTCCAGCTTTTGGGAACTTAATGTGTGTCGTGGAGGGACTGCCATCGCGAGCTGTCGTTTTACCGGACGCCCCACCAGTCGAACCGTCGGCAGCTCCGTCGGATCCTCCAGAAGCGCCAGGATCAGCCTTGGCGTCTTTGTCTGGAAAGACCCTCGCCAGGGCATCTTTGGCATCGATTTTTCCATAACCAATGGCTGCATACAGGTCATCCATTCCACTTTCTCGCGCTGCCCGGGCCAGGGCTTCACCGCTTCCTTGTTTGACCAGCTTATCGAGGTCAAAGCCACGCACCTCGCACGCCTGTTCCAAGAGGGAGCGGCCCATCTTGCGGCTCTTGTCTCGTTGTTGGCTACGTAAATAAGAACGAATTTTATTTTTTGCCCGAGAGCTCGTAACGTAATTCAACCAGTCCTTGCTCGGCTTCTGGCTGGGTGAAGTATGGATCTCGACAATGTCGCCAGACTTCAGTTTCTTCTTGATCGGAACAATCCGGCCGTTGACTTTCGCGCCGACCGTCGTCAATCCGATTGCGGAGTGGACGTTGAATGCAAAATCCAGTGCAGTGGCGCCAGAAGGCAACCGGATCACGTCGCCTTTGGGAGTAAAAATGAATATTTCATCGTCGAACAGGTCGACCTTAACCGCTTCGAGATATTCTTCAGGGTCCTTAAGCTCGGTTTGCCATTCCATGATCTGGCGCAGCCAAGCGAATTTTTTCATGTCTGGATTTTGCGCCTTGGGATCAGCTGACGCGTTGGAACCAGAACCCTTTTCCTTGTAGCTCCAGTGGGCGGCGATACCGTATTCGCAGGTCTCATGCATTTCGTGGGTGCGGATCTGGATTTCTGCGGGTTCACCGCTTTGGCGGATAACGGTCGTGTGAAGTGACTGGTACATGTTCGCCTTGGGCATGGCGATATAATCCTTGAATCTGCCCGGCATCGGTTTCCATGTGGCGTGGACAACGCCGAGTGCTTCGTAGCAGTCCTTGACCGAGTCCACGATAATTCGAAACGCGAACAAGTCATGAACGTCTTCAAAGGCCAAATGGCGTTCAACCATTTTTTTATAGATTGAAAAGAAATGCTTCGGGCGGCCGTAGACAATCGCATTTTGAAAACCGTAACGATTCAGTTCCGATTCGAGTTTTTCTTTGACCTCGCTGATGTAGGCCAAGCGTTCCGCTTTTTTTGCGGAGATTTTGTTTTTGAGCTCCTGGTAAACATCAGACTTCATTTGACGTAGGCACAAATCTTCGAGTTCGCTTTTGATGCCGTAGATCCCTAGGCGGCTGGCCAGCGGGGCGTAGATGTCCAAAGTTTCCTGGGCAATGCGGCGGCGTTTTGCTGGCGGCAGCGCCTCGATCGTTCGCATGTTGTGGACACGATCTGCCAGTTTAATCAGGATGACGCGAACGTCCTTCGCCATGGCAAAAACCATTTTGCGGAAATTCTCTGCCATGCGTTCTTGGGTAGACCGAAATTCAATTTTTCCGATTTTGGTCAATCCATCCACAAGTTCTGCCACTTGCTTGCCGAAGAGGGCTTCCACTTCCGACAGCTGAGTCTCTGTGTCCTCGACCACGTCATGCAGGAGGGCTGCCGTTATGGACGGCAAGTCGGCTTTGAAGCGGGTCAGAATGAGCGCAACGTTGAGCGGGTGCGTGATGTAAGGCTCACCCGAGACGCGCAATTGCGGACCGTGACGCTCAGCGCCGAATTTGTAGGCCTTTTCGATAGGATCTAGATCTTGATTGGGCAAATAGCTTTTGAGGGTTGCCTTTAATTCATTGAACAGCAGTTCGGGAGCATTGGGTGGTGTACTATCAGTCGGGCCGCCGGGCTGATTGCTGGGCGAAGCGTTGCTTGGGCTGTTGGGCGCCCCATCAACTTTTTTTTGTGGTTTTCCATGATGCACTGGCTCGACCTCACGCCTGTCCTCAAGATTTATCGGCGTTTTTTGATCGTAGCTCAGCTTTACCTCTTTCGTCCAGATTGGGAAACTCTAGGTTTCTTCGTGAATTGCCTTTAATTCCAGTATTTTGCTGCTCTGCTGGAATTCGTTTAAAAGCCGGTCGCACAGCGCGTGTCCTGCCTTGCCGGAGATTCGCCCGGGTTCGCCGTGGACGATAATGGCCTCCAATTCTCCGTAGGCGCGTTCGAGATCGTCGTTGACGATGAAGAAATCGTAGATACGTCCGGCTGCGATTTCATCCCGGGCAGCCTTGAATCTGCGCCACCGGACTTGGGGGCTGTCTGTCCCGCGTTTCTCCAAACGATTCCAGAGGTCAATCATCGAAGGCGGCAAGATGAATACCGCCAATGCGCCCGGCAGCTTTGGTTGGGCTGTCATCCACCCCTGAACATCAATTTCAAGGATGACCTTGTGGTTTTTTTTTGTGATGCGTTCGATTTCCGAAATGCTTGTTCCGTAGAGATTGCCGAATACTTCCGCCCATTCCAGCATCCGGCCTTCGGTTGCATTTTTTTGGAACGTAGCATTATCGACGAAATGGTAGTGTTTGCCGTCGATTTCTCCGGATCGCTGTTTTCTCGTCGTCAGGCTGATGGAAATTTCGACGTCCGGATGGAGTTTTTCAAGGCGACTATTCAACGTTGTTTTGCCTGTTCCGGACGGTGCCGAAACTGCAAAAACTCCCGATCGTTGAAAGATGTTTTCCATAATTGATTTTAGCAGTCTGATTCGTAACCTTCGACTAAAATTTTGATTTCGCCTGTCAAGATTGTGATGGCCTTGTGCAGGGCATCGGCCCGCTCGGTACCCAAGTGGTTAAATGTGCTTAATTCTTTGGCCAATTCCAGGGTGCGAATAGCCCCGAATATGTCGTGGAGGCGTTGGCGCGCAATGGTTTCGCTGGAAATTTCGAGGATCAAGGCGGGCCGGCTGTCGACCGTGCTAAGTTTCCACACAGTTTGTTCCCCTTGCATTGCGGTCTTGGCATTGGAATCATAGCAGATGCCGTCAGGAGGCGCCCGTGAGCCAATTCAAATTTGCGATATTCATAATGTTTGCGTTGCTGCCTGCTTGCGGGCAACCTGACGCTCCCGGTGAATTCGAGCCATTTTCCCCGGCCTTGAGGGGTTCAGATAACGCCGCTAATGACGCTAGGGTCGCCTCTGACATCAAAACCAGAGTCCCGGGATCTTGGATTGTCGCCTTCCGGACCCAGGCTTCCTTGGAAGCGGTGCAATTTGCCAACTTCCGTTCGGAGGTGCGCTTTCATCAGACGGCCCTGAATTCGGCCTTCAGGAGTGATCCACGGGTCAAGGCGGTCGACTTTATTACGGCTGCGGACTTGAGCCCCGAGGCGATTGGGGAGGAACTGCCTGGTTTGCAACAGCTTCAGGGATTTCAGACCATGCTGCCCCGAGATCCCAGGCAAAGCCCTGAAATCGGTCATAGGGCATTGCCGTCGGCTGTGGCGGCTATCGCCAAGGTGGATTTCACATCCGATGCAGACGCCCTGGAAACACTCGCTGAATGGGACTCAGAAGGACGATTCTGGTTTGCAGACCCGAACGGCATCAGCCAATTGTCGGACACAGCTAAAGCCGACGACCAGTTTGCAACGTGGTCGACCAATTACACGGCCCTCGAGTCGTCGTTTTATCACCTAAAGTCAATCGAGGTTGCAAAGGCATTTAATCGAATCAGCACTCGTGATGCGACGGCGGTGCCGACGAACGTAGATATTTTGGCCAATCCTCCATTGATTGCCGTGATTGACAGCGGTGTTGATTATTTACACCCGCAACTTAAAAATAGAATTTTTCAAAACTCCAGTCCCGGCGCCAGCGGGTGCTCGAATGATATTTATGGTTGCAACGTCACCACGATGGGTGGTGGTAATTTGGGCGATGGCAATGTTTATCCGAATTACGTCACCGCTGCCGGACAGGCTTGCCCGGCAGATCCTCAGTTGAATGGAAAGTGCAACCACGGAACCCATGTGGCTGGAATCATCGCCGCGGAATATCAAAGCAATGGCAGCACCATAACGGGACCAGCTGGCATCTGCCCCTTTTGCAAGATTGTGGTGATCAAGGCGACGGGAGCAGAGGGTGGCATTTCCGATTCATCCCAACTTGCCGGGCTCAAATATGTTTCACTGTTTCGTAACAGCGATGCCAATGCGATCCGTGTCGTTAATGCATCGTTTGGGCAGTTTCAGCGCAACCGGGCCATCGCCGTCATCGTGGCAGCCCTGCGCCGGACTGGAAACGGGATTATCGTGATTGCGGCCTCGGGGAACGAAGACACGATGCTGCGGTCTTATCCAGCGGCCCTCACGGATGTCATTGCAGTTTCTGCCGTTGGCACGGACAACAACAAAGCAAAATTCAGCAATTTCGGTAATTGGGTTGACGTCGCGGCGCCAGGTATCGAAATCGTGTCCACTATTCCCGGTGGATCGAGCGCTGTCAAAAGCGGCACGTCGATGGCCTCACCGGTGGTGAGTGGCATTGCTGGGCTGCTGGTTGCTTACGTTCCGGGTTTGTCGGCAAAAGCAATTCGCGAGCGAATTATTTCAACGGCATCCCCGGGTATCTACAGTTCACAGACGAATCAACTCAACTATCAGTATTACTATGCGAAGATTGCCGGTGAGACAGTTCCGAGGCCTCTTCTTGGCTCTGGCCTGGCTTTAGCGGATGGCGTTTTGGGGGGAACAAGCCAAGGCGCATACACATCGGACGCGATCCAACGGGTCAGTCCCGGTTGCGGCTTGATTGCGCGTGCGCGGGTTCAAGGAGGAAGCCTGGGTATTAGTGAAGGTAAAGGTGGAAATACAGGCGATTTTGACTTGGGATTTGTGATGATGTTTGTGGTGTCTTTATTTGTTTTGCTAGCGCGGCACAGGGAGAAGTCCCGATGGGTGTGAGTCTGGCTTTTGTTTTCCATGTTGCTTCTGCGTTGGCGGTGATTTTTCTGGCGGCGTGGGGCCTGCGTCTGCAGCGAAATTTGCAATTTTTGCGCGGGCTTTTGGCTAGCGCCAGAGTAAATGATTTGGCAGGTGATCGTCCCCTGGATCGGACGTTTGCGCCGCCCCGGCGGATTGCCGACCGGCCCGCGCGGTTTGTCATCCGCGCGGCGCGTTCATTTGGTGTCCCGGTGGCGGGAGATCCGCTCTGGTCAGGATTTCTCGGTTCGGACGAGGTCGTTGCAATCAAGCCGAAATTTTTGATACAAATTTTTTTGCGGGGCGACTTATACCTGATACAATTCAGTGAAACCCGGACAATCGAATTTCATCTGGCCGCACCGTCTCCGGTTCGGGCGG
The DNA here is from genome assembly GCA_947445775.1 of Oligoflexales bacterium. Lineage (GTDB taxonomy): Bacteria > Bdellovibrionota_B > Oligoflexia > Oligoflexales > RGVZ01 > RGVZ01. Next base: position 6,592 of record CANFEB010000050.1, read on the forward strand.
ATGATCTTGAGGCGGCATTCAGTGGCGCAGTCCGGATCAAGTTGATTGAAAATGGGGGTTCCGATGCGTCGTAATATCATCGCAATTTTATGTGGCTTTTTTGCGGCGGCATTCACGACGTCGTGTGTCAGCCTTGAGCCTGAGTCAGGGGCATCTAGAAACTCTAGCGGCGGCATGAGTTCACGCGATCATTCCGGATCCGTTTCTGGAGACCAAGAGCATGTTGGGGCTCAGGAAGATGAGGCGTTTCAAATGGCTAGTAATCGGGGTGCCGCGAAACCCAATCGCTTTAACGCCCGCACCACCTTGGATCAAGCCATTGAGGCCGCCATCAATAGCGGTGGACAAACCGTGGAAGAGGCTAGGCGTTTGATCACCCACCGCAAACAGTGGGCGGCTGCTCATCGCACCATCGAAGCAGCCATTCAAGATGGGATCATCAAGTACGATAATATCCGCCTTGCCAATGTGGTGGCGCTCTATCAGAGTTCGACGTTGCCGGCGTCGGTTTCTCTCTTCGAACGGATGATAGGTTCCGGGCGCCCGGTGGCCCGGCAGCTGGGCTGGCAGGTTGCAGCCGCAATGCCCTCGCGAGGCATGGTCGTTGCCATCGACCGTGAGTTGGGGCGGGCCATCATCGAAAATGACGAAGCCACAGTCTTGATTCCGCAAATGGCAATCGCAGTGCAGGCGAATGGAATGAAGTCAGCCTACACTTTGGTGCGCCAGGGCCTGATGACGAGCGGGCAGGAGGCTTTCGCTCTTTCGATGGCGCGTTTGGATCCGCAGCGGGCTTCTGCTGATTTTTTGGATTACCTTGCCCTCGCCACGCCAGAGGATCTGCGCCAGCTGACGCAAAACTCCGTCAATATCTATACTTGTCTGATTGCCTTAAAGCATATCCAGAACCATCCGGCGCCTTTGTCCCATGTCCATGCCGAGCATCTGGTTTATTATGCTGTATCTCGCAACAACGCCCTGTCTGACCTTGCCCAGATGGCCCTTGAAAGTTATCTGCCATTAGAACGCTCCCAGATGGCCATCATGATGTCTCGCATGCCGCAATGGGTTCAGCTCGCCTATGTGGAATCTGTTCGCCGGAAAAAGTCCTCCTCCGTAACCCTGCTGTTAGGCGAGTTGAAGAAGATATCGTCGTCCACCGATGTGATCGAGGAAGTAGATGAAGTCCTTCGTTGATTTGTATTATTTTAATTTTGTTCCAAATAGTAGTCCGTGAAATTTTATTGATCCACGTCTGATCCTGCCGATGACGGGTATGCGATTTTTGTGTCGCACAGTCAGGAGCTCCGTTAACCGTGACAAGTAATCAGGCAACAGCAACGCCACCAATGCCAACGAAGATCGGCCCCTACAAGGTCGTTGCTGAAGTTGGCGTGGGTGGGCTCGGACGGGTGTTCCGGGGGATTGATGAGCGCAATGGCCAGTCAGTTGCCATAAAGATTTTGCACGATAAATATGCTCGCAACAGCAAATTCCTAGGAATTTTTCACCGTGAATTGCTGATCGTTTCAAGTCTGCAGCACAAGCACATCGTGAGTTACCTCGATAGTTTTTTTGATCCGCCAAATTGCTACATTGTCACAGAGTTTGTTGATGGTTGGTCTGGTTACGCTTTCCTGAAACAGGTTCGGCGCGTGCCGCCCTTGGTCGGTCTGTGCATTGTCATCGATATGCTGCAGGGAATTGACCATTTGCACCTCCACGACACGATTCATTCTGACTTGTCGGCGGCGAATTATTTACTAGATAAAAAGGGGCGGATTCTAGTCACTGATTTTGGATTGGCTTGTCGCCTCGAGGTCGAGGATTATCGGAACTATATGATAGGCACGCCAGGGTACTATGCGCCGGAACACATTTCCAATGAGCCCATCGTTCAGCAATCAGATATCTATTGCGCCGGCCTGATCTTGTTTGAATTGATCACCGGTAAAAAGATCATTCCGGCATCCAATGATCGACATGGGACGCTTGAGTTGATGCGCAAAATCAAAATTCCCACGATAGGCCTGACTGATCTAAAAATGGAAAAAGCACTGAACACACTTTTGAAAACATCGCTAAGTTTTTCCGTGTCGCGGCGCTACCAGTCGGCGGATTTGATGATGTTTGCTTGCTATGAAATATTGAGGCGGTACGGCGTCCGCTACGCTCGCCATGCGATCAAAAAGTTTCTTGTGGATCAGGCTCTGGTTCCGGGGCCATTTGAGGGGCACGATCAGAACATCTACAAGGGTTCTCCCTCATCTTGAGCCAACCCCATTATCCTGAGGCGAAGTCGAAGGATCCTATCTTCCCGTCATCCGAAGTTCCCGGGGGATTCGCTCCATAAGTTGCGTCTGGCGTTTGGCAGAAACCTGATTGCGGACGGCATAGGCGAGGGCTCGTTTGGAGCCCACAAAAATCGCAAATTTGCGCGCCCTCGTTAACGCTGTATAAATGAGGTTTCGTTGCAGCATGATGTAGTGCTGCATAGAAACGGGGATCACGACGGCAGGGAATTCGCTGCCCTGGGATTTGTGAATGGTGATGGCATAGGCCAGCCGCAGGTCGCTGGCTTCCTCTAATCCATAGGTGACGAGGCGCCCGTCCGGAAACGAGACGATGGTTTTTCCGCCATCAACGCCCGACTCGCAAACAAACCCGATATCTCCGTTGAAAACCCCAAGGTCGTAGTTGTTGACCATCTGAATGACTTTGTCGTGGCGACGAAAAGTGCGGCGCGCATTCTCGCTGCGTCTAGAGTTGGCGGTGCCGCCGGGTGATGAATCAAGTGGCCGGGGCGTATCGTGGGAATGGTCGGGATTGAGCAGTCGTTGCATTTCGTCATTGAAGGTCTGGGTGCCCAGATCGCCGCGGTTCATTGGCGTCAAAATCTGGATGTCGCGCACAGGATCAAGGCCAAGTTTCGCCGGAATGTCCGAGGCAACAAGTTTCTTGATGGTTTCCAAGACATCCTCGGAAGTTTCCACTTCGATGAATTGGCAGTCGCTAGCCTCATCGGGATTTTTAGAAAACTCCGGTTCTTGGCCCCTGTTGATGGTGTGGGCCGTTCTGATGATGTGTGATTCGTTGGCTTGGCGAAAAATTTGATCCAATTTAATGAAGGGGACTTCACGGCATTCAATCAAGTCCCGCAGGACGTTGCCGGGGCCCACAGAAGGCAATTGATCCACGTCACCGATCAAAACCAGTTGTGCCCGGTTTGGCAATGCTTTTACGAGATTGGCCATTAAACGAATGTCGATCATGGAGGCTTCATCGATGATGATGACTTGTGCGTCTAGGGGATTTTCTTCGGTGCGAGTAAAGCCAGCGACGGCCGGTGCCCATTCGAGCAAGCGGTGAATGGTTTTTGCTTTCTCTGCGGCGACTTCGCTCAGACGTTGGGCGGCGCGGCCCGTCGGTGCACCTAGGGCAACCCGTTTGCCCATGGCCTTGAACAGCCGGATGATTACGTTGGCTGTGGTGGTCTTTCCGACGCCAGGTCCACCGGTGAGGACAAAGATGCCGCTTTGAACGGCAGATTTTACAGCCTGCAGTTGGCCATCGCTCAGGGTTGTTCCTGTTGCGGAAACATAGCGTTCAACCCAGTTGTCCACGCGGTCCTTGTCGATTGCGACCGGCTCGGCTAACAGTCGGACGATGCCCTTGGCAACATCTAATTCCGCGGCGAGAAGTTCACCCCGGTAGTGGCCCTCATCAGAGCCGCCCATCGGCGCAAAAACTTTTTCAGTGATGACGGCGCCAGAATTTTGCAGGGCCCGCAACTCCCCATCTAGCCTGGAGGCCAGCAAGGACTCGGGCAACCCAAGGGTCGCCGAAAGTCCGGAGGTCAACTGGGGACTGGTCAGGTAGCAGTGGCCTTTGTCCTCGGCCTGCTGCAATTGATAAAGGATAGCAGCCCGCACCCGTTGCGGCGAATCCTTGGCGATCCCGACATTCAGCGCAATGGCATCGGATTTCAGAAAGCCAATTCCGTGGAGGTCTTCCGCCAGGCGGTAGGGATCGGTGGAGACAACCTCGATGGTTGTGGCGCCGTAAAGTTTGAAGATCTTCCGGGCAAAATTTGGCGTGATCCCATGCTGATTCAGAAACATCATGATGTCTGCGGCCGCGCGCTGGGATTGCCATGAATCCACAATGACCTGGGCTTTTTTGCGCGCGATGCTTTTGACCTGCATCAGGCAGGCGGGATTTTCGTCCAGAATTTTAAAGGTATTTTCGCCAAAGTGAGCAACGATGCGCTCGGCGGTCTTTTCTCCGATGCCCTTGATCAGGCCAGAAGACAGGTAGCGAATCATGGCTGGCTTTGAAGTTGGGCGTACCGGTAAAGCCCGATCGATCTTGAACTGGCGCCCGTACTGGGCGTGAAAACTCCAAGTACCGGTGAACTGAAATAATTCACCGGCTTTGATATCGAGAAAATGGCCAGTGGCCGTAACGGTGATGTTCGTTGCGGTATCGCGAATGCGCAGTACGCTGTAGCCATTTTCCGCGTTGGCGTAAGTGACACGCTCCACTTCGCCGCGCAGAGTCGAGGTTGCGCCGGCCTCCGCGCGCAGTTCTGCGTCGGATCTGCTTTCGCGAAGGGATTCGCGTGGAGCCTCTACGGGGGAATTCTGATTTTGAGGGTCGAAAACGCTCATAATACGAAACGGGTCCTAATCAACCACTGAAAAATAGTTAGGCACTAACTGGCTATCTACCCAAAACTATTATTGAAAATGCCACTGATTGGCAAGCCCCAATAAAATCTCTAATGGGCGGCAAAAGGCTGCCGAAAAGACATTTGTAGGGTTTGAAATAATTGAATGTTGGCATGGATCTGAAGGAGATTTTCGATGCAATTTCGCTTTGCTTTCAAGCACATGGACACGTCACCAGCACTGACCCGTTATGCCGAGGAGAAGATCACTGAACGAGTGAATAAATTCGTCACCAAGCCCATCGAGGTGCATGTGATTTTTACAGTAGACAATCTGAATCATACAGCCCGATGCACTCTCTCCGGGGGAGACGGTTTTAATTTGGAAGTGGAGCATGCTTGCGGTGACATGTACGGGTCGATTGATCACATGATGGACAAGCTTACGTCTCAATTAAAACGCCACAAGGAGAAACTCAAGGGCCATAAGTCAAAGCGCCAGTTGCGCCTTCTTGATCCAATGGACAAGAACTATGCGTTTTCGTCGCAACCCGAATTTGACATTGAATCCGAGCCAGTCGACGCCGAGGACATCATTAAATTTGAAAGAGCCCGCCGCCGTATTGCGCAGTGATAATGGCGGGTTGCGTAGTGGAAAGCTGCTCGTCCCGCAAGGGACGGGCGGGGGACCACCGCCCAAACTCGGTTTCTAACAGTCTTATAAAGTCTTAAAAAGTCTTACAGCCTGCTACCACTGAGCCCTCAATCGTGCTACCGAAAGTGGATGACCGCGCCACTGCCTGACATCGTTGCCTCTGGGAAATTTCTTGCGAAGCTCGCGGAGCCATCTTGGCGTGATCGCCTGCTGCCGGAATTTTGCAAACCATACATGAAAAAACTAAGTGAATTTCTGCACGCGGAAAAATCCGCAGGCAACATCATCTATCCACCCGAGTCGGAAATTTTTGCGGCCCTTGAAGCCTGCCATTTTGATCAGGTTCGCGTCGTTATTTTAGGCCAAGATCCTTACCACGGCCCTGGTCAAGCTCATGGCCTGTGCTTTTCTGTGCGAAGTGGAATTCCCTTGCCACCTTCCTTGAAGAATATTTTTAAGGAATTGCAGTCTGACGGTAGTCCGCCCCCAGCCACAAGCGGAGATCTAACTGGTTGGGCTCGTCAGGGAGTTTTGCTTCTTAATACGGTGTTGACGGTCGCCGCCGGCAAGCCCGAGAGCCACCGGGGGCAAGGCTGGGAGCAATTTACGGATAAGATTTTGGAAACCTTGAACCGCGAACGCGACGGGATAGTCTTTGTTCTTTGGGGGTCTCACGCCCAATCCAAGTCCGGATTGATTGACGGAAAACGTCACGAGATTCTGACGGCCCCGCATCCATCGCCGCTTTCAGCCTATCGGGGATTTTTTGGATGCAGGCACTTTTCCAAAATAAATGCTTGCCTTAAAATTTCCGGATTCCCACCGATCATTTGGTAATTTCATAAATCGGATGAATTTAAGTTGGCCAGCTGGACAACAAAATTTCCATTCCGGTATAATCGGATAACTCTTTCGAAAAGCGCTCAACAACACCACCGGTCTGGGGGTCCAGCATGCGTTCTGCATCGAAGCATCGCGGCGTCAATAAGATCAGCGTCAATGCCATCTCGGCATACTTGGCTGCATTCACCGCCCTGACAGTCGGTATGGTTCTAGGGGGAGCTTTGGCCATGGCTGCTCCTGCTGGCAGCAAGGTGCCATTCAACCTGGACAAGGAACATGTCCCGGGCCAATTGATCGTCAAGTTTAAGAACGGCGCAGAGGCCAGTAAATCCGCCATGGGCGCCCTCCAAGCCTACGGAGCATTCAGTGCTGTGCCGTTTTCTCGTACCGGTGCCATGAAGGTGACTTTTCCGATGACCGAATCGGTGAAGGATCTGGAAGCCGTTGCCAAGGAGATTGCAGGGCGTTCTGATGTTCAGTATGTCGAGGCCAATACGATCATCCGTATGGATGCCAAATTTCCCAACGACCCAGACTTCAATCAGCTCTATGGTATGCACAACGAAGGCGCAACGGGCGGCACCGCCGGCGCTGACATCAATGCTCCGGAAGCCTGGGAAATTTCCACTGGATCCAAGAACGTCGTGATCGGCGTGATCGACACGGGCATCGACTACACCCACCCAGACATCGCTCCAAACTATTGGACCAACCCTGGTGAGTCCGGACTCGATGCTCAAGGCAAAGATAAGATCAGCAACGGAGTTGACGACGATGCCAACGGTTTTGTCGATGACTATCGCGGCTGGGATTTTGCCAACAACGACAATGACCCGATGGACGACAACAATCACGGAACCCACTGCGCCGGCACCATCGGTGGCAAGGGTAACGATGGCAAGGGTATCGTCGGTGTGAACTGGGATGTCAGCATGGTTGCCATCAAGTTTCTCACTGGTGGTGGCTCGGGCACGTTGGAAGACGCCGTCAAGGCGATTGAATACGGCACGAAACTCGGTCTAACCCTGACCAGCAACAGTTGGGGCGGTGGTGGATTCTCTGAAACGATGTTGGCCGCTATTGCTGATGCCGAAGCAAAAAATGTCTTGTTCATCGCCGCAGCCGGCAATAGCTCGGCTAACAATGATTCGGACCCGCACTATCCGTCGTCTTATGCCAACGATAACGTGATTTCCGTTGCTGCAACGGATCACAACGACGGCATTGCATCCTTTTCATGTTACGGATTGGCAAGTGTTGACTTGGGTGCGCCCGGCGTCGATATTCTTAGCTCCATTCCGGCGGGTGGTTACAGCAAATATAGCGGCACTTCGATGGCGACCCCCCACGTTGCCGGTGCTGCTGCTCTCATCAAAGCAGCCTTTCCCGAATTGAATGCAGCTCAAATCAAGGCACGCCTCCTTAACGGTGTAGATCAGATCCCCGCACTGCAGGGCAAGACCACGTCGGGCGGCCGCATGAACCTCGAGAACTCCCTTGATGTTGACACGGTTGCACCAGGTGCCATTTCGGGTATTCTTGCTGGCGCTGTAACCCGCGATTCCGTGACGTTTACCTTTAGAGCCACTGGCGACGACGGCGACGTCGGACTAGCCAAGGCTTATGAGGTTCGCACGGCGGCCACTCCCATCGCCAACGAGGCTGACTGGGCTGCTGCCGGCAAATCTACGGCAAGCATCACGGTGGACGCCGCAACGCGCGAAGCCACCTTTCGCCTCACAAATTTGAGCTTCAACAGCTCTGGTTACCTTGCGATTCGTGCCATGGACAACGTGGGTAACGTCAGTGCCATTTCAGCTTCAGTGCCTTACGCCGTGAAGCAAGTCCAAATTGTCGCGCGCAATACCGCGAGCTCACTGGACGACGTGACGTTGGACGGGGCTTGGGGTCTGGAAGATGCGCCGACTGCAGAAGATCCAAATAACAAAGTATTCTCAGACAGTCCGGGCGCGGAATACGGAGAAAATGTTAATGCGAGTCTGACCCTGCCGGTTTGGACTCTGGCAAATACGGACGCTTCCCTCGTGATCCGCACCAAATGGGCCATCGAAAACCGTTATGACAATGGCTATATTGAAATCTCGACGGACGGCACGACCTGGACGGCCTTGGATGCGGTGACCTCTCAGAGTGATTGGGTTACCAAGCAGTACGACTTGGCTACGGTCTTGGGCAGCAATAAGTCTTTCCAAGTTCGCTTCCGTTTGATGGCGGATTCGTCCATCAACCGCGACGGCTGGCTGATTGATGACGTGATGGTGGTTAGTGCGATTGATTGAGTTATTGAATGACTGACTGACTGACTGAATGACTGAATGACTGAATGACTGAATGA
>CANFEB010000051.1 GCA_947445775.1 Oligoflexales bacterium
CGGCGAGACGCAGGTATCTCACTTGGCCTTAATCGCGCCGAAAATCACTCAGGCAAATTCTGAGTTGCTTCTTGATGGTATCAAGCACAAGTCAAAAAGAAGGGGTCGCGCTTCTATTGTCGGGCGTTATAAAGTTAGCCCCCGAAGGCGATCTGCTGCCGGCGGAAGCGACATTTGAATTGCGCGTGACTTTGACCGAATCACAAGGAGAGTTATTGGACCGAGCCCGTGAGGTCCTGGCTAACATGAGGGGCGGCGGCTGCATGCCGTCGCTGCCCGAGATTCTGGTTAAAGCCCTCGAAGATTTGCTGGATAAACGTGACCCACTAAGGAAAGCCGAGCGGGCCAAAGCACGTGCAGAAAATTCTCCTTCCTCAGAGAAGGAAGCCTCTGCCGAAGTAGAGACCGAGGCCGAGGCAGAAGCGGTCTCCGACCTCGCTTCCCCGGGGAATGGCGATCAAAGTCCGCTTCATCCGATCATTCACTAATCGGCAGAAATTATTTTCCTACCAGTTCCTCGACGCGAAATGCTCCAGCGCATCCAGAAAAACTATGCTTTGCCTGGAGAGTTTATTGCGAGTTTTGGAGTAATACGCATTGATGTTATAGTGAATTGGGGGCAAATCCATTTTGATTTCTTTGTGGCAGGACTCCTTTTGAAAGCGGATCAAAAAATCAGGTATAAGGCCCACACCAAGTCCAGCTTCGGCAAGCCGCTTCACCACACCCCAACTTTTTATTTCAGTATGGATCCTAGGCGCTCGGCCAGTCATTTTTCTGTAGTCTGATTTGAAAGTCTGGCTTTCTCTTGTGTATTCTCCTGGGAGAATGAAGGCGAGATCCGGGTTGTCCCATTTGCGAATTGCCTTACTCGCCACAAAAACAAATCGTCCACTATAAATCGGTTTAGTCTGAAAATGATGGTCGCCAAAATTGTCTAGTGAGATGCCAAACTCTACCGTGCGGCTCGCAATCCATTGCTGGACCAAGTCCGTCGTCCCGAGGTGAATGTTTGGACGGATTTTAGGCCATGAAATTTGTAGCTGCCCCAAGAGGCCCGGCAATAGCGAGTAGGCGATACTTTGCTGGGTCGCACAAACGACTTCGCCTTGTACTGTTTCTTTTGACGCGCTCACCGTTTCTTCCAGATCTTCCATCGCGGCAAAAACAGCGTGAGAGGTCTCAAGCAAAAGTTTGCCATCCGAAGTAAGCACAAAACGGTTACGCGCATGCTCCAAAAGCTCCACCTCAAAATGACTTTCAAGCGCCCTGATGGCCTGACTGACAGCAGAGGGACTAACATGATTTCGTGCAGCTGCGGAGCCCACGCCGCCGAGCAAGGCAGCGTCACGAAAATATTTAAGCTGATGGATTGAGTAGGTCACAGTTTCTCCTGGGGCATGTGCGTAATCAGAATAGCCTATATTTAGATTTACTTTATTTTATATCTATAAGTATTAATTTTTCTAAATAAAAAATGTTGCCTATATATCCCTTCGCCGGTCGAAAAACATCTTCCGGTGAAGAGCAAAGCACACATTTAAGGAATTATTTTATGAGAACAATCACGACGGCTATTTTACGCAACGCACTGAAATTTATGATGATATCTTCTGTTGTTTCTGGGTCATCCGCCGCATTGGCCCGCCCGGATGGCCACTTCACTTTTGAGAACTTCAGCGATGTCCGCGAAGTCATCGAGGAACGGATCAAAATCTATGGTGCTGACAGGGTTCTGATCGCCTTGGATATAGACAATACCGTGATGTCTATGGAAAAGGACTTCGGAAGCGAGCACTGGTCGATATGGCAGTCAAAGCTCATTACGGAAGGCCGGTTTGACGAAGGCGCAGTAGCCAAAACTATTCCTGCGATGTTAAATGTTCAGTCCCAAATCACGACGCTCTCGCCCATGCACGCAATCGAACGTCGTATTCCGATCGACCTGAAGCAGTTTGGTAAGCAAGGTGTCCGCATGCTGGCACTGACATCCCGTGGACTCTCGTTTCATGACGCCACTCTGCGGGAATTCCGTCGGAATGAATTTCCTTTCAGCACGTTCGCGCCTGGTCCAAAGGGAGGTTTTCCAGGAGGTTCATACATGCCACTTGACCTTCAGTATCCTGAGCTCTCTGGGCTCACACATCGGGAAGTGAAAGACTTGTCGCTGAAGTCCGTTGAGCCGGCCTTGTATCGGGACGGCGTTTTTCTGACCACAGGGCAACACAAAGGAGCAATGCTCAGGACTTTGCTTTTTAAACTCCGCGCGCAGTTTGACGCCATCATTTTCATTGACGACCGTCTAAAACACTCACAGGGAATGCAGGCAGCATTTGAGAAACGCCGTGAGGCCGTAACAACCATTCAATATAGTCACAACGGCAAAGCCATCGAGCAATGGCAGGAGAGCGACAAATTCGAGGCGAAACAGGACTGGTGTGATTTCAGCAAGGCACTGAATGCAGTGGGCTCCCATTCCGATCGGGCATCCCTTATTCTGTGCCAGTAAAGTCACCGCGTAGTGTGCTTGAATTTCCTAGAATTTGAAAAATGTCACGAACTGGCGAAAGCGGTCTCCGCCCTCGCTTCCCCGGGGAATGGCGCATAATACTACCAAAGGTCTCCCTCACCACCGCTGCCAGTGGTGCCGGCCGGCTTTTCAGCCCCGATGCCGCGAACTGGCTTTTCCGGAGGATTATTCAGTTTGGCGTCCTTGGGGGCAGGGGGCGATTTTTCTGCGGCCTTATCAGGAGTTTTTCCAGTAGGTGTGATGTCATCGAAATCAGCCTCGTGGGGCATGATGTCATTCGACGGATCGTAAGCCTCAGCCCCCCTCGACGTCCCCAGGCGACCTGGCGCCACCGGACCCGGATAGGCTCCAGGATAGGCTCCAGGGTAACCACCGCCCACGAAACCCGCCCCAACGGCCTGATTTCCCGGCGCCCCATTGCCTGGTGAATCCCCCAGCACGCTGAGGGGAAGGTTGCCCCCCGGCAGGCGTTTGTCGTCAATCTGAACGGGCGCAGACCCCGGCGCGGAATCGTTGCGGGTGCCATCCAGAATCTTGAATAAACTAAACAAGCGCAGCGCCCCGTCACGCTCCGTCGGAATGCGAATCACAGTGCTGACTTGATTGCCAATCGCGAATTCGTTGTCAGGATTTTCACCAGTCTTCTCAATTTCCGTTGTGCCAAAAACTTCTGCCGGGCCAGAATCAGCGCCGCGCAAAACCGTGCCCCGGGGCAAGTCAATATTCAAGGCGCCCACCCCGCGTTCGTACTGCATCGGCCACTCGCCGCTGGCCACAACGCTGATGTCCAAAGGGTCCACAAGATCAGTAAACTTGTGTTTCTCAATGATCAGCTTGACGTAATCAATCCAAACGGGAAGGGCACCCACCGCACCCGTTACCTTGACGCCACCGCGCTTCATCGTTTTGTTCAAGTCATAGCCAACGTAAGAAGCGATGGTCATGTTGTTTTCAAACTGCATGGCATCGCCTCTGGTTTTCGGCATCGGAAAAAAACCTGCAAAATAAGCGTTATTGTAATCGTTGGTGGTCCCCGTCTTACCAAACGAAGGCATCCGGATCCTGGTTGCCTTGGCCTCTGCCCCCGGCGGAGTTCCATCGGCGGGCGCCGCCCCGTTCGCTTGAACATAGATTTCGCCCCGGGCACGACGCCCCGTGCCGTGGGTGATGACGCGTTTCAGAATTTCTCGCATCGGGAGTGACAGCTGCGGAGCCACCAACTGCTGTTCAATCGCCTTGGGCTCAAAAAGTTTCGCCCCAAAGCGGTCTTCAATTCGCCGAATGAAATTAAGCTGATTGGGCGGACCTTCCTTGTAAAACCGGTAGACCTTGCCGCTGACAAACGTTTGATAAACCTTCGCCACCTCGCCCGCCGTCACATCATTGGTGCCGAGGGGAAAGGACAGCACCGGCTCCAGCTTGCTTTGGACACCCATGGCCTGGCTCAATTGCACCAGATAACGCAGGCCCAAGGTGATGCGGATGTCGTGATGCTGATAATAACGATGCAGGTCGTACTCTGACTGCTGAGACATGATTGCGTCAAAACGCTCGTTGATCGATTTTTGCAGCTTGTTGAAAGTGTTGATCGGAAGGTAACCGTCCAACAAAACATCGCCAAGTTGAATGTCCGCCGTAACAAAAACGCCGCTGCTCCAGATGGCCTGCGCATCCAGCAGGTTCAGGGCACGCCCCGGGACCACGGCGATGCGTTCAAGGTCCTCGCGCGCCTTGAAATCCCGGCGCGGATCTTCGCCTTCTAGACTAGCAAAATAGCCGAGTTGTGGCCGGGCACCGATACCAGCCAGGACCTTGAAACGCTTCCAAACATGCTGGATGGCCGGATCCGAATAGGCTCCTTCAATGCCCTTTTCCGTGACCTTCTTGCTGATGGTGGACCAATCGCTGTTGAGTTCCGAGGCAACCCCGGCAAATCGCAAATAATTGTTGCGGACAAGGCCGAGCCGCAAGGCCTTCTCATAGGACGGCATGGGATCTTTTGCCCGGCCAAACAAATTCTGAAGTTCAGAAATATAGCCCCTGCCCCACCACATCTTATTTAGTTTGCGCAGCATGTCGGGCTGCCCGCCAAAAACCAGATCAGGCGCGACATCGGCAATGGCGTTCTGCAACTGAAATTCGCGCACCCCTTCATTATCAAGCTGGACCCCCGTCGTGCGGGCGACGCGGAAGTGAAAATCAGGAACGGATTCGCCGTTGTGGGGCAGCAGGTCAAGCCCCCCCATCAACTGTTTGAATTGCTCGTAGTTCAATTTGTCAACGAGATGCGCAGCCAGATAAACCGAGCCCAAGTTTTCCGACATGGTCCCGGCCCAAATCATCGACACTTCCTTATAGGGAGATGGATGATCGGGACGCGGAAAATAGAGTCGTGATTGATAAGGGAAAATCTGGCGTTCGTTGTCCAGACGATCCAACACCGACCAGCCTAGTTGCAGGCCCGCATAAAAAACCACTGACTTAAAAACAGATCCCGGCTGGCGTTTTGCAAATACAGCCCGATTAAAACCAAGGGAATCAAATCCTGAAACCACCGAGCGGACCTCGCCCTTTTCAATGCCAACAAGTCCGCCGTTGATCTTGGGCCGCTTGTGCATCTCGAGGACAGCCTCGTGTTTTTCCTTTTCGTATTCCTTCACCTCGGTGAACAAGATGTCGCCGGGGCGCACGGAATCCAGCAATTTTTTCAACTGCACCTGGGGCCCGAGGAGCATCGGCAAATCCAGCAATTTGGCATACCGGACTAGAGCATCATGGGGAATCGTCCCATTCGAAAGGCCAAAAGAAATGCGAATCGACGCGTTCGTCGGGCTTTTCACGACCTGTTCAACCTTGCCGTAGTAAAATTCATTCACTGCCAATTCCCGTTGGCGGACAAACTTGTCCACCGGCTCGGGCGCGTACCCACCAAGGATTGTTTCTAGGCGCGACAGATTGCGACGCATGGCCTGCTGCGCACCTTCTTGGAGTGGGCAATCGATGGTCGTATAGATTTTGAGTCCAGCTGAATTCAATTCATCAACACTTTCCATGTTGAGGGCATCTAAGATCTCTTTGCGATCTAGTTGCGAGCGAATCAGGCTGACGGTGGCCACCTCTGACGTGCGGAAACTGCCGCGGTTAAACGGCACGGGCTTGTCGATATTCTCTTTAAATTCTTGTTCATTGATCCACCCCTGCTCCAACATCCGACGCAGCACGTAATTCTTGCGGTCCAAAGCGTTGCGGATGGCCTCATCGCGGCGCTCCTGGGTGTATTTAATAAACGGATCATATTTGCCAGGGCCTTTCACCGACCCGGCAATGAATGCAGATTCAACGACGTCGAGATCTTTCACGTCCTTGTTGAAGTAATACTTTGCCGCGATGCCAATGCCTGTCCCGTTTCCAGATACATGAAACTGGTTCAAGTAAAATTCGAGGATTTGTTTTTTGCTGTACATGCGTTCGATCTGCAGTGCAGCGATCGCCTCGCGAATCTTCCGCCCGAGGGAATACTCCCAACGGTCCATGATGTTTTTGACGGTCTGCTGCGTCAAAGTGGATCCGCCGCGAAACCGGCGACCCTGCAGACCTTCAGCAAAGGCCTTCACAATGGCAACGGGGTCAACGCCGCTGTGTTTGAAAAAATTCTTGTCCTCGGCTGCGACGATGGCATTGATCATCGCCGGTGGAACTTCTTCGATCGGAACGTAGCGGCGGTGTTCCGTATTGAAAAAACTGCCAATGTGCGTCTGTTCATCCTGGCAAAAGATCGTTGTTTCTTCGTTGATCCTGGCCATGATCGTCGATTTTTTTAGGTGGGTGTCTTCCCCAAACAAAACCATCGCATACACCACCGACATCCCGCCAAAACTGGCCGTGATGGACCCGACCAGTGCGGCAACCGATATCAAGACGGTACGACGGATCAAATGACTGGCATTTTCGACCATGACTTCTCCGAAGGGTAACAATCTCTAAAGACCACGTGGGACCCCGAAACACCGGAAAATGCAATTATATCGACCAGTAACATTATCCCGGAAGCGTGAGGCCAAGTCCATAATCCCATACCCTTGAGAAAACGATAAGAGCTGCGCGTTTTCTTGGATTACGGTAAGGCGTTAGGTTGGATTTTGACCAAAAATCAAAGAATGACATGGGCTGAACATTTGAGGCAGAACGTTTGAACTGGAACCCGCCCCCTGAAAAAGCCCTGGCCCCTCGCCGTCCTGCGGACTGGGTCAGCCTGAGCCGTTTTCGCCTGCAGGCCGTCATTGGCGTGTATGCCTACGAACGCCTGCACCCGCAGCCTCTGGAGATCGACCTGGCCATGCAGCTCGACACCCGAGCCGCCGCGACCAGCATGGATTTGACCAAAAGCATTGACTACGCCAAGGTCGCCCGAGACCTGCGCCTCATGATTCAAGGCGCCCGTTTTCACTTGCTGGAAACGGCAGCCGAGGCCGCCGCCGCCTTTTTATTGCTGCCGCTACCAGACCGGAGTCGTCCAAATGCCGTGCGGGTCACCCTATCCAAGCCTTCGGCCTTGGACGGCCTGGCATGCCCTTCCGTTGCGATCTACCGGACGCGGGGGGATTTTGAATTTTTAGCCGGTGATTGGCCCGGGGAAACCAGGGTTTTTTCCAGTGCGGATGTGCGGATCACCCTTGTGGACGGGGCTGCGGGATTTCCGACGGAGTCTCCGTCAGGATTTGCCGCGACAGGCAATATTTTGATCCCCTTGGGGGACGGGGAGGACGAGGGCGCCGAGGGGCCGTCGGCGCAAAAATGCCTCGCGATCACCCGCTACGGGGACCACGAGTTCTTGACCAAGGTGCCTATAACGGAATCAAGAACGGCAGCAACGGGCCCGGCGGCACCCAAGGTTTAGGGTTCCGCCCATGTGGAGCAGTTTAAACCTGTTTCATCATTCCCGCCGCGCAATGATTTCCAGAACCATCGGCGTGATCATCAAACTGTTGGAAGATTTTCTGGCCGCATCCATCCGGGCAACAAAGCTGCCGGCCCAATCTCGCGTCACAGCGCCGGCCTCAAGGGACCGCGCCGTATTGACCTCGGTAAACATCTCGAGCCATTGCCAAAAGGATTCGCCCGGACGGGCGCAAAAGACGTGAGGCCGCGCCGACGTGATTTTAAACCCTGAAGCATGCAACGCCGCAACCACGGCCGGTGCAACATCAGGCTCGCCACCCGTTTCACGCCAGGAGGCCATCACGCGGGTCACAAACTCGTTGAGCATGGGCTCGTGGGGCAGCAAGCGCCAAGATGCGTAGTCGACATATTCGAAAAAAATCGCTGTCCCACCAGGACGCAATGCGGCATGAATTTTTTTAATCAAGGTCCCAGGCGACGCGACAAACGAATTGACCCAGCGGCACCACGCAAAATCCATGGTCTGTGCCGGCATTAAATCTTGCATTAAATCCAGGCTATGAATTTCGACATTTTTGAACCCTGATGCCGCGATGCGCTCACGGGCCGCCGCCAAAAAATTAATGGACCGCTCAAGAGCAATCACCTGGCCGCTTGGGCCCGCCATCGTCGCAAGGTCAATCGTCGCGTAACCGGGACCGGCACCGACGTCCAAAATTCGAGCTCCAGCCTTGATCCCGGCACGACGCCAGCAGTCAAGAACCGTCTCGCGCCAAACCCCATGTTGAAACTCCAGACGATACAATTCGTCGGCGTTCGTCCCAAGGATATAGTCCGTTTTTGCCGTTTCGAGGGATGCACCGGTAATTTTCGCCGCTTTTTCCATGCCCCAATTGCCCCAATTGCCTAAAGTCCCTAACGAACGACAACCCCAACACGGTCATAACTGCTGCCGTTCCAGACAGATGCAAATCCCGTGCTGTCCGGCGCGCAGGCATTACCAGCTAGATAAACCTTGGAACAGCCCGTGTAGCGAAAGGCATTTGGATTGGCAACCATCGTGAAATCACCGCGATTTTGGCGGTAGGCGCAATTCCCCGAATTATAATCACCCTGCTGAATCCGTGAAACCACCGTGCGGCTGCCAATAATATTATTGGCAAACGTCCCGCGCTGAAATTCTTGGAGCTCACACTGGCAACAGCCAACATATGAAAATTGGCCACCGTTGCCATCGTCTGCCTGGGTGGCATTCTCCACCCCGTTGTTGTTGGTCCATCCACCAGAGCCGATTTTTTGGCCAATACAAGCCCCAAGCTGTGATGTCCCGACACAATTTGCCCAATCGTTATCCCCACTGGTCAGGGCTTCTTTGATCTGGGCTGCTGCTGCATTGATGACGCCACAAGCCGACCGTGTGACCACGGAGCCGAGCTGGCAGGCGTTGGTCACAACTTCCGACGCCAGAGCTTTTCCCAGATCCGCAGCCGTATCCGCCACCGCACCGTAGTCATCTGTCGATGGCAAAAAATTATCGAGATTCACCTTACCCTGCTCCACGACAATGGAACAGACGCTGCCCGCGCTGCGAAAACAACTGGCAATCTGGGATTTTGTCGCTTCTGCCGAGCGCCCACCCAGGGCACCGCCGCAAGCATTTTCAAAATCAACGGTGCGTTGTTTTGAAATCGCATTGCCAATCGCCCCAGCAGCCCCTGTGCAGGCCCAATTTGCCAAGTTTCTCTTGAGATCGCGGTTCTTGATCAATTCATTACCGACATTCAACCCAAGGCGAGTTGCGTACTTCTTGCCGAGCTCGACCAGGGTTTCTTTTTCCATATTTTTGACGCATTCAATGACACCCTTTTGAACCTCGCCGAATAACTGTCCGACACCATCAATGGCGTTATCCGCGCCAGTTTGCACACCATCGATCACCGTGCCAAGGTTATTGGCCACGTCCTTGGTCCCTTGCTTGCAAGTCCCAGTAAGAAATCCAGAAACACACTGGGCAGTCCTACTTGAAGTGGCCTGTGAGTCCTCAAACATTTCCTGCGTGAATTTGCACAAATTGTTGAAGTCAGAAAACTGAAATATAAAATTAACGAGATACTTTTCAATTGTGACGGGATCAAAATAATCCGAAAGATTTTTTGTCTGTGCTTTGGATGTTTGACGTTTGCATGAATAAATGCCACCCGCTGTCAGCAAAACCAGGGAAACAAAAACGATTAGAGCTTTATAATTGCGCCGCATGTGGAATCCCCTCCTTGTCCTTCGACACTGGCAACCAGCGTGGTGTTGGAATTGATATTCATGAGATCCATGGTTTTTTCAGGCTTGGACATGTCTAGTTCGTCTTTCCCGAGGCGAATCCTGCGAGCTTCGCCGGTGACGTTGACGGTGACGCGCCATGTCTGGCCAGAAATGTTGGCTGTCGTCAAAGTGCATGTCGGCCCACCGGGAAACTGGTTGCCTGACCGCGCAACGCGAAGGATGCAAGCGCTGCTGCCGCCGGGCCCATCCACAGATCCCAAATATGCGGCAACGGGATTCATCGTCAGATCGTCAATCTTGGCTTTTGCATTTTGAGCGAGGCGCCACGGAAAAACCTGCTTGGTCCCCCCCGAGGCTGCGACATCGATCATGTCGAGCATGGCGCGCGTCACCGGGCCCGTGGTTGTCAGGGTGATCGTCGCCGCGTCTGTTTCCCCTCGCCCGGCAGGCAACTGGGCCGTGATGGAGCAACCCGGTGTGGCCGAAGTAATGACTTGAGCGGGTTTGATTGGTGGCGTACCGCTGACCGGCTTGTCTGGTTTTTCAGCGCTTATTGCTACACCTGAAATGGCAGCGACAAAAACGACTGCGAGAGAACGAACGATGCCAACCGGGTATTTAGAACGCATTTCGTTAAACCTCCAGATCCACTCGAAAAGTTTCGGAAAATATTCGTTTGGTAAGGTTATCATGATAGGCACCCCAACTCACAAGGACCACCCCAAAGCGCCCAAACATCCAGCCAAACACCCAGCCATCATGATATGATCACGAAATGCGCACCCTAATATCTTTAACATTGTTGTTCCCGATTCTTACGGCTGCCGCGCGAGCGCCCACGCCATTATCCGCGCCAGTGTCGACACCCACGCCCGTGACCCTGACCTACGCCGACATCGCCGAGGCGGCGACACCGGGAGTCGTGAACATTCGGACGACCTCGTACCGGAAGACTCAGAATCCCCAGATGGACATCTACGAGTATTTTTTGGGCGGCAAAATCCCGTCACTGTCCTCCCACTCGATCGGCTCCGGTTTGATCGTCGACGGGCAGGGGCACATCCTGACCAATAATCATGTGATCGACGGTGCCTCGACCATCGATGTCTTGTTTGCAAACAACCGCGAAAAAGTCCCCGCACGTGTGGTCGGGCGTGATCCGAAAACGGATTTGGCCCTGCTGCAAGTCAGTCCCAAGTCGGCCCAAACGGCCCTCACATTTGGTGACAGCGACAAACTCCGAGTCGGCGATCAGGTATTGGCCATTGGCAATCCCCTCGGATTTTCTCATACCGTCACGAGCGGCATCATTTCTGCAAAGGGGCGAGTCATTGGTGCCGGTCCTTACGACAACTTTTTGCAGACCGATGCCTCCATTCATCCTGGTAACTCCGGGGGCCCCCTCTTGGACATGCGCGGTCAAGTCATCGGGATCAATACCGCCGTCAGCTCCGAGGGGCAGGGCATCGGATTTGCCATCCCCGCCAACATGGCCCGCCAGGTCATCAGGGATTTGCAGAAGTTCGGTAAAGTCCGCAGGGCTTTTTTAGGGGTTGTCGGCAAAAACCTGATGTCCGAGGATGACCTGGAGGACCGGGACGCCCGCAAAAGTGGCGGCGTTTATGGTTTTCTCGTGACCAACCTCGTCGTGGACGGCCCGGCGGCCAAGGCCGGCCTGCGCATGGGGGACCTGGTCGTCGCCTGCGGCCAGGAAAAAATAACGGACCTCAATCACATGCAGCGCCTTCTTGGCCTGAAGTCCCCCTCGGATCGCCTGCGGCTCAAGCTGTTCAGGCGTAACCGGGGGTTCATTCATGTCGCCGTCAGCCTGCAAGAGACCCCCGCTGCAGATCGCCTTCCCGCCGAGCGCGATTTGTTCTAACCTCTCGGGCATTCACCTTTGCAAAGGGACTGCCCCGATGAATCAACTGGAAATGGGTCAACTAGATATGCGCACCGTTGCCACCCTCAAGGGGCTGGTCATCGACGGTGTGAACAAGGCCAAATCAGGACATCCAGGGGGCGCGATGTCGTCCATGGATTTCGCGTACCTGCTTTTTACTGAGTTTCTGAATTTCGATCCGGACGATCCAAAATGGCCGGGTCGCGACCGCTTTGTTCTGAGCGCCGGCCACGAGTCGATGCTGCTTTATTCAATGCTGCACATGACGGGTTGGCTTGCCCTTGATGAATTGAAAAGGTTTCGTCAACTCCACTCCAAAACACCGGGGCATCCGGAAAATATCTTGACGCCTGGCGTTGAATGCACGACGGGACCTCTGGGCCAAGGGGCTGCCATGTCGGCTGGCTTTGCGATCGCCGGACGTCATCTCGCCGCTACCATGGATGCGAACCTGTTCGCCCACAGAACTTGGGCGCTTCTTGGGGACGGCTGCATGCAAGAAGACGTGACCCTCGGCGCGGCATCATTAGCGGGGCATTTAGGTCTCGCCAATTTGACGTGGTTTTACGACAAAAACCGCCAGCAAATTTCGGGCGGGATCGAACGGGCAACGTCTGATGATGAAGAAAAAATATTCCAAGGCTTTGGCTGGGAAGTGATCAAGATCGACGGTCATGATCACGAAGCACTGCGCCTGGTTATGGGTAGTGCAAAATCCCAAACTCGGCCGCGCCTCATTGTCGGCGAAACCATCATGGCCAAGGGATCTGCCACCATGGAGGGCGATCACGAAACCCATGGTGCGCCGTTGCCAGCCGACGAACGGACCAAAACCAAAGTTCGCCTTGGCCTGGACCCGGCCGCCGAGTTTGCCGTTGACCCAGCCACCCAAACCCATTTTCAACGGCGTTTTGCCGATTTACGGGCGAACGCAAAATCATGGCGTTCGACCCTGGCGCGGCGCATAGAAACCGATGCCGCATTTAAAAAATCCTACGACGGATCTTTTGGCAAAGAAGATTTCAGCAAGATCAAATCAACGTCCTGGCCAAAGGACAAACCGGTGGCCACGCGCAATGCCTTCGGCGATGTCTTAAAAAACTGGGCCGACGAGGTTCCCAATCTGATTGGGGGCAGCGCCGACTTGGAACCGTCCAATATGACAGGGCCCTTTGCGAAAAAAGTCGGCGATTTTTCCAAGGCCAATCCTCGCGGACGCAATTTAGCCTTCGGCGTCCGGGAATTTCCGATGTCGGCCATTGCCAATGGCATTTCACTGCACGGCGGATTGATTCCATTTGATGCAACATTTCTTACATTTTCCGATTATTCGCGTCCGGCATTGCGATTGGCTGCGATCCAGCAATGCCGCGTCATCCACGAATTCACCCACGATTCATTTCACCTCGGCGAGGACGGCCCAACCCACCAGCCAATCGAGCATGTGATGACGTTGCGGGCTATTCCCGATTTTTATCTGATGCGTCCGGCGGATGCGATCGAAACGCAAATCATGATGCAGGAAGCCCTGAAGCTGCACGCGCCCTCTGCGATTTGTTTGAGCCGCCAGAAGTTGCCAATCTTGCCCCTCAGTGAGGCCAAGGCGGAAGAGGCGCGCAAGGGCGCTTATGTGGTCAAAGACGTCGCGAACTTTAATATGATGATTCTGGCCACCGGATCGGAAGTGAGCCTGGGCTTGGATGCCGCTGGAATATTGGAGCAGGAAAATCCGGCGCTAAAAATCCGCGTTGTTTCGATGCCATGCTGGGAAATCTTCGCCAAGCAGCCAAAAGCCTGGCGGGATTCCGTCATTCCCCCGGCCTGCAAACGCCGCGTCTCCATCGAGGCTGGTGTGACCTTGGGCTGGCAAAAATACACCGGTGGCGCTGACGATGGCCTGTGCATTGGCATCGACCACTTTGGCGCCAGCGCACCGGCGGAACACCTTGCTGAAGAGTACGGATTTACGCCAGCAAAAATCGCGACACAGATAAAAAACTGGCTGGTGTAGTTCCGCGTCGGGGAAGAATCTATTTTTTAAAAAGTTTATTGGCGGCCTTTTCCAGATCTTTTGATTTGATCTCGGGGGCCTTGATTGCTGCTGGAGCTGCTGGAGCTGGCTTGCTCTCGGCCTTGACCGCATTCACCTTGTCTCCGACGACCTCTTTGACAGCCGATGCCGCTTCCCCAGCTTGGGTGCCTGCCGAACCAATTGCTGATTTGATGGCATTTATACCAGCCTTGCTTTGGACGGACGTGACGGGAACGAAGCCTTCGCGACCATCTGCCAGCTTCACCTTCCAGTAACTGCCTTTGCGGTCCGTTGCCGTTAGATTTTCGCCTTTCTTCAAGGTCGCGATGATTTCAGCATTAGCGTCGGCGCCGTTGCGGACTTCCACGCCATCGGTGACGGTTTTTACTGGGGTCACCTTGGCGGCAGGCTTGCTGCCAGCAAACGCCCCTGATGCAACCACGGCACCCATTGCCATGGCGACCAAGGTAGCACTGAGTTTAGAATTGAGTTTAGAATTGAACATGATTTTGAGAACGCTGCGCATAAGAACTCCCTGGGGAAATTTTGGTTTCCTCAAAAATACCACACGCAACATCTGGAGCAAATCACCCACGCTTATTTTATTTCGATATCAACCTTGAAGACAGCAAATTGTGGCGGATGGCCAAATCGCCGAGGGCTAAATGGCCGGCCCGGCGAGTTTATTTGTACGAACATCCACCAAGTAGGCCGAACAAATATGTGCAACTGCAGGTCTTTCTGACGATGCCGTTTCCAGTGTTACACAAATAGGAGCTTGGATTGGTGGGGCTTGCCTTGGTTTGATCACAATCCTTCCTTGATTCCGCGCAAGACCCGTAACTTATATCTTCTTTGCAAGTGGCATCGGGGGGAGTCCAAGAAATCTTAATGGTTTTGGATGCTAGTTCCTCATGCAATCTGACATCGACTTGCTGTCCAGTGGTTGTAATGGAGCCCGAGATGCCAGCCGCTTTCAGCTTATCGCAAAGTCCACTCCTAAAGGCTTCATCACCGAGTCCTGGTGCGAATCCACTGCAACCGGTGTCTTTTACGATGTTGTCGCCGCCCGAGTAGAATTCATTTAAGACCCCCGGAAGCTCAGTCGCCATCCTCTTTCCATGTCCAGTATAAAATACATTCATGCTCTTGCATTCGCCGCGGGGCAATTTTAGCCAACTCTCAATGACGTTAGACGACATGGTATTGGAGCGCGTGCAGGCACCATCCCCTAAAAATTTGCCATAGTGCTCACCGATACAATCCGCTTGGTATTGAGGGTAACAGACTTTTTTGCATGGGTCCCACGCGCACCCGCCTATTGGCTCGCAGACCTCTTTCGCTTTTGATGCGCATCCACCTCCAGTCTCGCTGTCTTGATATACGCAGGCACAGCAAACCTCAGTGGGTTCAGTGCTTGGCAC
>CANFEB010000052.1 GCA_947445775.1 Oligoflexales bacterium
ATTAGCTCCACAAGGCTAAAACCACTGCGACGATTTAACTTAGAAACGAAGTTTGTGAAATTGGTCTTCATAACAATCCTCCTGCTCATAAAAACAGTAACGGGCGGTTTTAGAAAAACTTTAGGGGTATTCGAAAATAAATTATAAACCAATGATATCATTTAACAATAACCGAAACAAATAACGAAATAAACTGAATTCCTGCTGCGAATTCAAGCATCAGCCCATCTAAAAAGCAGATGCCCACACAATGCTAAATTGGAAACTATTTATAGCATAACATGATAGGTCGCTGGCGCAAAAGTGCCGGTGTAGACGACTGGCGCAGTTATCGCCTAACAGCGGAGTAGCGACAGGCCGCAGATTCAGGGTTGATGACGGTCACCTCATAAAAACGTTCCGTGTAATGGGATGTCCGGTCAGCGGGTGGGGTGAATGCCCATGCCGGATTTTGATGATAGATGTTTTCAAAAATCACCACTGGAAAATTGATCCGGCTATCGTCCCAGCGCGTCCGGAAATGATGATGGACCGGCGTGGGGATGGCGACCTGCAGTCCCGAAACCGGCAACAATCCGGCCTTGAACAACGCGCACGGCAGGGAGTCCTCTGGCGGCGGCGTCTGGCCGCGCTGCATCAGGGCGCGCAAGGCGAACAGATCAGTCAGACGGGCGCTTTTGGAGGTTGTGGTAGATCCAGGGTTTATGGACTCAACGGCCTCTGGCGGGCCAGGGTTTCCAGGGGTTAAAGTCCGGGCAGCGCGGCGAAAATGCAGCATGGCAATCTTTGGCGCGGTGATGGCCAAGGGCTTGGCATTTTCACCGGTTCCCATGATGTTTAAGTAAAAGGTTGTGTGTCCATTGGCGGGAGGAGCCGCCGCCCAATCAAAAACATTTTGGCGGACTGCTCCGTTGCCTGGAGTCAGGGACATGGCGTGCAGATGGGAATTAAGCCCGGTCGGTGCACGCGTCACTTGGAGCCAGCTTGTTGTTTCGGCCATGCGGTCTTCGGCCGTTGTCTGCGCCGAGGCCTCGATCAGGACCAGGTCGTCTTGGGCGTGGTTCCACTCCAGGCGGGCGAGGGTGATGATGGGTGGGCCAGAATGCGCCGAGGGGATGCGAACGGCAGGAATGCTGCCTGGCTGTCCTGGCGCAATGTCTGGGACGGCCGCGCTCGGGGAAACTAACAGAAAACGCGCCGAAGCCTTGTAGCCATCAAGTTTGGTGAGAGGCGTGAAGACTGTCACAGTCAAGGTCGAGGGCTCCAAAATAGTGGCCGTGCAGGACGGCCGATTGCCCACGACCCGCATTTCAAAAGCGTATTTGCCGGGGACCGCAACGCGGACCAACCCAGAAATGGTGGCAGTCTTGCGCACGGATAAGGCATCAAATGTGACGCTCTGACCGGACAGTGGCGCAGAGCCTTCCGCAATGCGTAATTGGGCAGAAGCCGTCAGACCATTACAATTGGCGCGGTCCTCGCGCGCCACTTCCAGGGTGACTGCCGCGCGAACTAGAAGCACATCACCCGCGATCAAGGTCACTGACTTTGTTTTCAAAATAGTGGTACCAGACGTCGTGGTTTTAATGGTGGCCACGAGCAGGCGGTCGGTGTCGATGACGTCACGCAGAAACAAGCCGCCGTTGTCGGAGGTTTGTTTGACGGGGCGGAACAACAGGGTTTCTGGCGCGGCCGGATCTCCAAGGGAAATCAGGTGGTCGTCGGTGGCTGGTCGTTCGACTGGCGGCACGGCCGCACGCGGAGCGAAACCTTGTGCAAGGTCCAAAATCGAGACGGATCCGAAGGCGTCGGCGAGGTAGCCCATGGGTTGGCTAAGATCGCATGAATCGGGATTGATTTCGCAAATGGCCGCTGTCGAGCGCAGGTTTTCAATGTCTTTATTTTGAGGTAGGCAAGAGGTCGCATTGATGCCGAAAAAAAACACAGCGGTGGCTTCAACAAGGGGCATCCTTGCCAAAGCGACCGCTGTTCTCCATGGAAAAATCAAATTTTCGATTTCATTATCTCGCTTCCGTAGCAAAATCCTTGAAATTAGTTTTTCGGATTCAACGAACTAAGGCGGCTCATGTTTTCCAGGCGTTCTTGAAGCAACAAGTCCCCACTGACAATGCCATCGGCCAGAACCATGTGATCGTTGGCGGCAAACGTTGTCGAACCAAGGGCGATGTTGACGACTATTTGGCCGGCACTCTCCGGCAAAGCTTGCACCACATCCAGTTTACGAAACAAGCCGCCTGTCGTCAAAATCCGGTCCCCTGGGGCCAGTTGCGCGGCGGTGCGTAATCCCAAGTTGGTCATGAACGGGTGTTTGCTGGTGACCTTGACCGCCGCTGCGCCCTTGCCGCCAAAGCCAATCAGGTAGAGGCCTTTTCCGGCTTCCGGGCCCTTGGTGATCCGCACCACGGGGGCTACCTTGCCGGTGACCGGGTTCAATACGAGATCGCCCATTTTAAGGGCGTCAATTTTCCGGCGCGTGCCATTACCCATTTGAATTTTCGTTGCCGGGTCAAAACATCCGAGCATCGTGCGTGCCTCGGGTGCCGAGGTCTCCTTGGCGCTGATCAGACACTTGGCGGTGTCGGCTGCGGTGATGGTCGCCTCGAAATTATGGATGAAATAGGCACCAACACCTGATGGCCACTCGAGGGTCCAGATGTTTCTGTGTTTAAAGGCTGAAAATTTGAAGCTCGCCTGGCTGGTGCTGGCGTAGGTCAGCATGCCGGGAGTTTTCACGTATTTGCTGATGGGAATCTTGAGGCCCGTAGGTCCGCCGGCAATCACAGCTGTCGTATCTTGGTCCGGGTCCAAGAGGGTGCACGCATAGTTCGTTTCCATAGCGCCCTGGACAGGACTCGCGGCATTGCGGCCGGAATCATCGGTGGCATTGTCACCAACGACGTCCGCCCCCTTGGCACTGGCCTCGAAAGTCGCATCATGATCAGCGCCGCGACGGGTGGACTCCGTGGAAATATCGACCGGCTGGCATGCCGCGGTCACAGTTTGAAGTGCGATGGCGGCGTAAACGGCAAAGTTTTTCGCAGTAGCAAATTTCATGGTACCCCCTGATTAGACCCTGCTTGTCGGCCTTTGTTGGGAACAACTGAAGGTACGGCGAAAGCACCTGTTATTCTGGCTAGATACAGAGGGCGATTTTGGAAAAATCCGAGGGTGCTTTTTTTCAACAGCGCGATCACCGGCGACTGTTGCCCGCCTGGCCGTTAAAAAACGCTACCCGCCGTTGCAAAGGCGGAACTCCTTGGAGAGGTCGGCAAGCCGGAAGTTTATTCTGAAATTTATACGGAAAATATCTCACGCAACGCTGCCTGCCACTGCAGACATCGAACGCCGTTACTTAACATCTCTTGTGAATACCTCGACAGCAGCACTCCTTCTGCGGGACGATCCCAGGTGTCGAGAAATGCCTTGAGTTTTCGCGTGTCCGATGCTTCCACGTCTTCATAGGATTTAATCTCCACCAGAAGATCCGGTCGACCCGGTCGTTCCACGATAAGGTCGATCTCTGCATCATCCTTTGTGCGCAAGTAGGAGAGTTTATAGTCTAGCTCGCTGTATATGTTGAGACGAATAAATTCGAGAATGACGAAATGTTCAAAAGCATTCCCAAACTCAAATGTTTGAGGTTCCATTTTTATGCTTAAGGTGTTGGATAAGGCGCGGCGAACACCAGAATCAAACAAATAGAATTTGGGGGCTTCTCTTTGGCGTTTTCGTATCGATCGGTGAAACGGCGGCAAATAGAAGCCTATCAGAGTTTCTGTTAGGATGTCGTAGTAGGTCTTAATGGTTTTTTCATCAACACCGACATCACCCGCAATTTTCGAGAAATTTATGATCTTCCCGTTCATTTGCGCAGCAACCTCCAAAAAATCCTGAAACGGTTCTATTTTGCGTACAAGTTGCTCGGCGACAATTTCCTCTTTCAGGTAGGTCTTGACGTAGGATTTAAGGAATCGGGTTGCATCAAGAGGGTCCGAGTAATGCAACAACTTAGGCAGTGTACCGATTTCCAATGCACGGATAAGATCGAAGTCATGACCAATTTCAATATGGGTCAATGGAAACAAACTAAAAGTGAACGCTCGCCCTGCTAACAAGTTTGCGCCACCCCTTTTCAGCTTTCGGGCGCTCGATCCAGACAGGACAAACTGAACTCCCTGATCCTTCTCAATTTCCAATTGGACAATGTCGAGAAGTTTGGGATTTTTCTGAACTTCGTCAATAACCACAACTTGAAATTTTTTTGATGCGAGCTTTTCGCTAAGTCGCGAGGGACGCCGCCGATATTCATCCTCGTCGTCATCATTGAGCAAGTCGATCCACAGGATGTTGGCACGACTGCCAAATTGTTTGCGAAGGATAGTACTCTTGCCGGTGCCCCGGGCTCCAAACACCAGTAAGCTATTAGATGTATTGAGTTTTAATAATCTATCGACCATACTCCGGAATTGTACGCCATTTCCGGAGTATGGTCAACTAACGTGCAAAACTCTGCCGTCAGCGTCGAGCAAATGATGACTACGGAAAGCCGAGCGGGCGAAAGCACGCAATGAAAGTGCGCCTTCTCCAGGGAATGGCGGTTAGAGTCCATACAAAAAAACAGCGACTTAGTCTCGCACCCCCAAGGCTCGCGTCCATCGCGAGCGTATGGCCAATGAAATTGCCTGCCGGAAAATTTATCCCTCGCCAGAAAAT
Source organism: Oligoflexales bacterium (assembly GCA_947445775.1). Lineage (GTDB taxonomy): Bacteria > Bdellovibrionota_B > Oligoflexia > Oligoflexales > RGVZ01 > RGVZ01. The sequence continues at coordinate 4,735 of CANFEB010000052.1, forward strand.
ATCGGAAACCGGCAAAATGTCTTGGGATCGACACTGAAATCATCCAGATGAAAAGACGGCGCAAGGCGCTCCCGCTTCCATTGTGTCATGCGCCACATCCGGTCAAACCGGGTAACCCAAACCTCGATTTCAGATCTGCTGTGACCTGAAAAAGCATTTACAACCGTTGCCACCGTCTCGGGAACGCCCAATTTATCCCGCACCCGGCAACCCTCAATCAACGTCATGACCGAATATGGCATGAGGTCACCTTCATCCGTTTGCTGGGCCGCCGCAGGCCGCAATTCAGCAGTTGGAGGTTGCTGCAACACTGCATTCAAGGCCGGCACTGCCCCCATTCCGATCGTACAATTCTTCGCGGCCCAACTCGCCCAGCGCAGCAAAAAGGCTTTGTCGATTCCTGCCAGCGGCGCCAAGCCCCCCGCCGCGTCACCATCCATCGTCGTATAACCGACGGCCGCCTCAGAGCGATTTGCCGTGGTGATCAGCAAACGGCCTTCCATATTTGCCAGCAACCAGATCATCGGCGCTCGCGCCCGCGCCTGAATATTTTGCAGCGCCAAATCATCATGCTGCCAATCGAGTTTCCGGCCAGCGATACGCCCGGCCTCGCCAACGTAAAAATCCACGGCAGGCTGGACATTCAGCTCAACAAACCCAGACGCAGTTGCTGCTGCGATCCCGCGGGCCGCTTCGTGAGTTTTGCTTCCCGATTGACTCGTCCCCTGCCAGGCGCACAGTAAAATCTCTGGCATCGCTGCATCGTCCAGGCCGCTGCGCCGCAAGAATTCATCCTCGCCAAGTTCTGCGAGGGCCAGATGGCGCATCTGGGCCACAAGAACCGCGCAGACCGCAGAATCGCAGCCGCCCGAGAGGGACAACGCGAAACCTCGAGTTTTTGATTTGCGCAAATAATCAAAAAGCCCAAGGGCACTGGCTCGCAGAAACTCTTCTTCGGCGATCATGACTTCCTGATGGGACAGCGGATGTAATACCTGACTCAACGGACTCAACGGATCAAGCGATTGCCCCGACAAATCCACGCTTGCCTTAATAATCCGCAGAGATCCAGGCCCGTTGTTGCTGTCTGCATACGACCTTTTACGCATTTTGCTGCTGCGGACCACGTCCAGATTTGCGTCACTGGCGACAAGATCACCATCAGCAAACGAAAATCTGCGGCCACGCCCGGTGATCTTGCCGTCGCAGGCAATCATAGCCCCGCCATCGTAAATAATCCTGCCGGCTTCCAAACCCACCAGATTGCTGTAGGCGTAATAAACCCCATATGACCGGCTATTATTGGCGACGAGATTTTCCCGCATCGCGTATTTTCCCAGGGAAAAATGCGAGGCACTCGGGTTCAAAATAATATCGGCAAATCCCGCGGCGGCTGCGGCGGCAGGCACTGCCCCCCAAGCCTCTTCGCAAATTTCGAGGGCAATCCGCACGCCGTTGACGTCATAGACTAGATCGCCAAACGGAATGGTGGCCCCATCAACTTCCAGATCGATGCTGCGGCCATCCGCCCAGGGACGAAACCACCGTGGCTCATAATGCACACCGTCACGGGGCAGACGCCGTTTCGCATTGATACCCAAAATGCGTCCATCTGCGACAACGGCAACGGCGTTATAAAGGTCCCCTTCAATCGCCACGGGCAAACCAACGGCGCAGACGAGACTTTTGCTGGCCGGCACAATGCGCGTTGTAAGAATTTCAAGGACACGAGTTGCTAAATCAGGACGAAAAAATGCGTCCTCGCAGCCATAACCCGAAAGGCTCAGCTCCGGCAGAACAAGCACTTGAACGCCTGCCGCGCGGGCATTGCCGATTGCACCAAGGATGCGCAGTGTGTTGCCTTCAAGGTCCAAGGGCGTTTGATTGAGGGTCGCCGCGCCAATTCGAACAGACTTCAATTTTTTCGTTTCCAAACACTGCTCCGTTCTGCCTGGTTTGAGCCAATCAAATCACCGCGATCACGAGCGGCGGCCTCGGCCTGCCACATGAGAGCCTGCCTGAAATGTTCGTTCCCGACCACCTCCACAGTGTCCAGATCAGCCAAGGTTCTGGCAACCCTCAATGCGCGAACTAGGCCGCGCGCGCTGATCGACCGGCAAACATCCCCCAGAATTCCCCGGTCGTCATCCTTGGCAATGCGCTCCATCCGTTCTGCCACCGGATCGCCCGCCGCGCCGTCCCAGCCCATGGCTGCCCTCACCAGCGGGGCCGGCAGACGTGCGTTGGCGGTTCCAGCCCCCAGCCCAAGTTTGGCAGAGCGTGCCTGGGTGTAGGCCCAAGATGCCCGGACTCGATCCCGCAAAATAGCGCTAGTCGGGCTTTTCAAGGGTGTCCGATGTTCCCCTGATCCGACCACGGGGCGGCGCCGTTCGGGCATGTTCACATGAATATCAATCCGGTCGAGTAATGGCCCAGACATACGCCCCTGATACGCGACCACTTGACCCGTAGCGCACTTACAACGCCGGTTCCGGCTGCCCGTCCAACCGCACGGGCAATTGTTGCTGGCGGCGACAAGGATTGCATCGGCAGGCCACACAACGTGCCCTTGAACGCGGGCCAGATGCACTTCGGCGCTCTCGAGTGGCTCACGCAGTGATTCCAATAAATCACGCCGAAACTCTGGCAACTCATCCAAAAACAGAATCCCACCGTGGGCCAATGAAATCTCCCCTGGCATGGAGTGCCCGCCAAGCACTGCCCCCATGCTGGCACCGTGATGGGGCTGGCGAAACGGAACTTGACCGGCGCGAATGGCGACCAGGGAATTACCCGCGATATTGTGCAGGTGCAGGCACCGCAATTTTTCCTGGCCTTCCGGCGAAATCATGATTCCCGGTAGGCGCTGGGCGAACATGGTTTTACCGGAGCCCGGAGTCCCGCGCATGAGTAAGTTATGGCGTCCGGCAGCGACCACCATCGCCGCTAGGGCTAGTTCCGGGGCCAGATCCATTTCGTCAAATAATGCCAGATTAGATGACATGTTAGATGACATGTTAGATGAAATATTAGATGCCCAGGGATTCATCGCCTCAAGGGGGTCAGCGCTGGCCGGAGAAACCCCCGATTCATCCCCCTCCAGCCACGCCAAAACCGACTGCAAATCGGTGAATCCACGGACCTCCATTGGCGCTAAATCAATTCCGCTTAAATCATCGAGGTTATCCTTGGCGATGGCCATGCGGCAGCACCCTTGGCGGGCGGCCCCCAACGCCAAAGCCACCATTCCGGGGACAGCCCGCAAGTCCCCGTGCAAGCCAAGCTCGGCGGCAAAGGCGAGCGTGGAAGTCGCGTCACCTGAAAACGTAAAGCCGTCATTGGCCTCGGCCAGGGCGATGGCCATGGGCAAATCCATCTGGGCACCGTCGATCCGAACCCCTGCCGGGGTGAACCCCAGAACGAGGCGTTGGGGGGCCAAATTAATGTTGAGTAGTTCCAAGGAGGCGCGGGCCCGTTCCTTGCCACTGCGGCAAACCTCGGTCAGATTGCCCAGCAGCTGGACACCGGCAAAACCGCGTGTATAGGCCGCCTGAACCTCCACAAGCTGAACCTCGGCTCCCTCCCGGACAAGGCCATGAATGATGAGTTTTTGGGCGATGGAATTTTTACGGCTGTGAACATTATTTTCTGATTCTGCTTTTTCCATAGAAGTGATGCTCCCCCAGTTTTTTCAGGCGTCTTAAGTGACGTCCGAGTCTTCTGAGGAGAACCATTGCAAAAAACACATGGAATCGGGCAGTTCCATGTTGTGGGATTCCATGACATCCTGCAAAAATCAGAACTGAATTTGATCCAGATCGCCCACGGGAGCCTGTCGCCGATGAAACCCGATCTTGAACCAAAAGTTAACCTTAGCCATGAATTAAGTCTTGACCATGGACGCCTTGGGGTCGCGGGGGACGTCGTTGCGGCTCTCGTCAAATTAGCGGCGGCAGGCGGAATTACCGAAGGGCTTCCGACAGCAGTCGAAATCGCCAGATGGATGGAGCGTCCACCCGAAACGCACCTCGGTGATTATGCGCTGCCGTGTTTTCGGTTCGTAAAATCCATGAAACGCAAACCCGATGAAGTGGCACGTGAACTCGGAAATTTAATCGATACCAAATCAAGCTGGATCGCGGCGGCGACTTCGGCGGGTCCGTTTCTCAATATAACTGTGAATCAGCCGCGTTTGATGTCGTGGCTGCTACCGGCCGCCGCCAGCGGCAATATTTTTAAATCCATGTCCCTAAATGAGGCCACGGCCAACACGCGGGTGATGATTGAATATTCCCAGCCCAATACCCACAAAGAATTTCACGTCGGCCACGTTCGCAACATTTGCCTGGGAAGCTCCCTGGTAAATTTGTTTCGCTACAGTGGCTATCCAGTGATTGCGGTCAATTACATCGGCGACGAGGGCACCCACATTGCCAAGTGCTTGTGGCATATCAAGCGTGCAGGCGTGACAGCCCCGGCCACCAAAAAAGGCGAATGGCTCGGCGAAATGTATGTCGAGGCGACCCGGGCGCTGGAGGCTGCTGCCAGCGTTTCACCAGATGCCAAGGCCAAAATCGACGGTGAAATTTCCGCGGTCCTGCGCGGCATCGAATCCAAAACAGGAACGGATTACAACCTTTGGTGCGAAACGCGGCAATGGTCTTTGGATGATTTCGACAGCGTCTACGACTGGTTCCACGTCAAATTCGACCGGGTCTTTTTCGAAAGTGAAGTCTCGGAAGAGAGCCAAGAAATCGTCGAGAAATATCTGCAATCAGGTGCCTTTGTGGAGTCTGACGGGGCGATCGGCGCCGATTTAAAGCCCTACAAACTGGGTTTCATGCTGGTGCGTAAACGCGATGGCAACACCCTCTACGCGACGAAGGATTTGGCCCTGGCGCGCCGCAAGTTTGATCAATTCAAAATCGATCGTTCGATTTATGTCGTTGCCAGCGAACAAAACCACCACTTCAAGCAAGTCTTCAAAACCCTGGACCTCATGGGTTTCAAACAGGCCAAGCAATGCTTTCATTTGAGTTACGGCATGGTCGTCCTACCCGACGGCAAGATGTCTTCCCGCGCCGGCAACACGGTGACCTTCAAGATGCTGCACGAACAAATGACTGGGGCATTAAATCAAATACTCGCGAAATATGCGGGAGAATGGCCGGCAGAGGAAATTGCGACGACGGCAAAACAACTTTGCGAAGGCGCAGTCAAATACGGAATGCTCTGCTCGGACCCGGCGAAGGATGTCGTCTTTGACATGGAAAACTGGCTGAGTTTTGAAGGCAACACTGGCCCCTATCTGATGTACAGCTACACACGGACACAGTCGATTTTGCGCAAGGCCGCGGATGCGGGCCTAAAAATTGATTTTTCACGCGCGACTGTTGTCCATGAAGGTGCCGTCCGCGCTGCCTACGGCGCCCACAACGTCGCAGATTCCGAACGGGAACTTGCCCGCTGGATCCAAGACTTCAATCACGCTGCGACTGCGTCGTGCGAAAACTACCGGCCCAGCACTTTGGCGAACCACCTGTTTTACATGTGCAAGGCGTTCAACCGTTTTTACACCGATGTCCCCGTTCTGAAGACCACAGATGATGCCCTGCGTCAGGCGCGCCTGACGATGGTGGCTGCCTTTGGCGCAACCCTCAAAGAAGGGCTTGGACTCATGGGAATCACGCCTCCGGAGCGCATGTGAATATGAACAAAGCCGCAAATAGATTTTTGCCGGGATTTTTGCCGGGATTTTTGGTTGCCGCTGCTTTTTTTGGGGTGGGCCAGGCAACCACTGCATCGACTGCATTCGCCGACACGGCCAACAGCAACTTTGGTTTCGGAGGCACAGCAGGCCCACGCGCCCCTAGCGCCCGAACACCTAATAGACCTTCACCTAATAGACATTCACTTGGTGGCCCGTCCCTGCAACCAGCCGGCGAGCCCCGGGATTTTTCCCTCGCCCTCAACGCCGCCATCCCTGACCTGTGGTCCATGACGCTGCAATGGCGCCTGTCACCACGCTTTGCCGTTGAATTTCGGGCAGCCCCTGAAACCAAGCTGAACATCAGGATTGAGATGCCGGCAGATCTGATCAGCACGAAAAAAAATATCGGTGTCGCCCATCCGCCCTATACCATCACATCCAAAGCCGGCAGTGGACCTGGCGGCGGGATCGCCGGGGTCTTTTATCCGTATCTGTCTGGCCGCGATGGTGGCGGCTGGTTCATTGGTGTGGGTGCCGAGCAGCGCCGGTTTACCCTCGCAGGATCAACCAAATCGCCGGTCTTGATTTGCTCGCTGATTGAAGCTGAAAAAGACCCGCCCTGCGGCGATGAAGATGCAGCCATCGTCACCAGAACCCAGATTGTCCTCGACGCCAATTTGTCGACCACTGGGTTCGCGCTGCGTGGATGGACGGGATGGCGGTGGAATTTCGGAGCCAGTGGCAGCGGAGCCTTTACTGGAAGGGAGGGCACAACCCTGCTGCGTCGTACCTTTGTGGAAGTCGCCCTCGGAGCCGAACGCATCACCAGCCCCAAGCGCAAATCGTCTGTGGCAATCAGCCTGGACACTCCGGGCCTGGATGATCCGGATACTGCAACTGCCCTAGGCCTCCTCAAGGACCTCAATGCCCAAAAATCCTCCGCCAAGCTGGACCAGCTGCTGCGCAAGTATGATGAAAAGCTAACCCCAGTCGCTTGGGCTGCTGCTGGAGTCTGGTTATAACAACCTCTGATATTATTG
>CANFEB010000053.1 GCA_947445775.1 Oligoflexales bacterium
ACTGTGCTTTTTGCCGTTTTTTGTGAGTTTTTAAAGGCAAAAATAATTTTTTCATTGAGTCTATTTCATTTCAACTACGGCCTTCGGGGAGACGAATCCGACGGCGACGAAACTTTTTGTCGGGATTTGGCCCTGGGCGCAGGCGTGCCTTTTTTGGGATCTCGCGCCACGGCAGAACAACGCGCAACCCGCCAGGGAGAAGGCGTTCAAGCCTGGGCGCGCCGGCTGCGGCGCGACGCCCTGATGCAGCTGACCTCGGGAGAGAGCGATTTCGCGGAAAATATCGTCGCCCTCGCCCACCATGCAGATGACGCAGCCGAAACCGTGATCATGCGCCTTCTGCGCGGGACTTCGCTGGCCACAATGCGCGGCATGGCTGAGTGGGACGGCAGGTGGTGGCGGCCGTGGCTTGGTGTTTCCAAGGGCGACATCCTTGCTGCTGCGGGCGAGCGCGGCCTGCTTTACCGCGAAGATTCCAGCAACGAAAAACTCGACTACGCGCGCAACGTCGTCCGCCACAAGATTTTGCCCGAGCTCCTCAAACTATGGCCCAGTGGTCGCCAAAAAATCTTGGATTTGTCCGAGGACGCCCACACAGTGAGTCAATATGCCTTGGGCAAAGCCTTGGCTGAATGCGGGATGCGCCTGGAATCCCAGGGCGGGACTGGATTGTCGGCCGTCTGCATTCGCAAGGCCTTGGTGGCCCTGCCTGAATCCATGGCCATTGCCGTCTTGGCCCACATGGCCCAGTCGACCTCTGCTGGCGGGTGGCGTCAGCTGTCACGCGCAAACCTGTTAAAAGTGCTGGGCGCAGCCAATAATGGCAGCGGCGAGCAGCCCCGGTTTGTATTAGAAATGAGCCGGGGAATATTCCTTGAGGTTACCCCGGCGACGGTCCGGGCATTTTCTGGTTAATTTGTTCCCGGTGAACCTCAGGGTTGAGGGGAAACGGTCGGCAAATTTTTCCCTCCAAGAGCTTGAAGGGCACCTTCGGGGCTATGATTATGAAGAAGGGCTGTGGCAATGCCCGGACTCTATTTGCGAAATTCAAGCGGTTCTGCAACAAGTGAGATTCAGGAACATATCCGGCAACACCGATTTTTCCTTTAAAATACGGTTTCCACCGGCGGAGGCATCAGATGAAAAATCCCCAGAAGCAAACTCAACAAATGCGCACCACGATGGTCATTGCAAGTGTGCTCTTATTGTTTTTACTGTTTCACCTCGTGTCGCAACCCGCCGAAGAGCCAAAGGCGCTGAAATTCTCGGAATTTCTGGAAGCGGTGCAATTGCCAGTTGCCGACCAGAATCGCGTCAAGGAAGTAACCTTCCGCGAGAACGACCTCCTCGCCACACGAGTCGATAATTCCACCTTCAAGTCCTATGGGCCGAATGACGCAGAAATGCGCAAGCAACTTCAGGGCGTGGGTGTGAAGGTCAACTTCGAACCCGCCGAAGAGGCAGGTTTGTGGAAAACCCTGCTTATTAATTCTTTGCCAATGCTGCTGCTGCTGTTCCTGTTTTTCTTTTTTATCCGTCAGCTCCAAGCCGGCGGTGGCAAGGCAATGTCTTTTGGCCGCAGCCGCGCCAAGCTCCTGAATGAAAATCAGGTGAAGCTCACCTTTGCTGACGTCGCCGGCATCGATGAGGCAAAAGCAGAACTCGAAGAAGTGGTTGAGTTTTTGAAGGACCCAAAAAAATTCACGCGCCTCGGTGGACGCATTCCCAAAGGTGTCTTGCTGATCGGCTCACCGGGAACTGGCAAGACGATCATGGCCAAAGCCATTGCCGGAGAAGCCGGCGTTCCGTTCTTCAGCATTTCGGGATCTGATTTCGTCGAGATGTTTGTGGGGGTCGGCGCTAGCCGTGTCCGCGATTTGTTTGAGCAAGCCAAGAAGAACGCGCCCTGCATTGTCTTTATCGACGAAATTGACGCCGTTGGCCGTCAGCGCGGCGCGGGCATGGGCGGCGGTCACGACGAACGCGAACAAACCTTGAATCAGCTATTGGTTGAAATGGACGGTTTCGAAAGTAACGAAGGCGTCATCATCATCGCCGCGACCAACCGTGCGGATGTTTTGGACCCGGCACTACTGCGCCCAGGACGCTTTGACCGCCGCGTGATGGTGCCGAAGCCAGATGTTCGCGGACGGGAAGGCATTTTGAAGGTCCACATTAAAAAGGTGCCGATCGCAAGCGACGTGGCTCTGCCAAAGATTGCCCAAGGCACGCCGGGATTTTCCGGTGCTGATCTCGAGAATCTGGTGAATGAGGCTGCCTTGATTGCCGCCCGGGCCAACTGCAAAGAAGTCTCGATGTCACACTTTGAAATGGCCAAAGACAAGGTCTTGATGGGACCGGAACGCCGTTCGCTGATCATGAGCGAGGCTGAAAAGCGCAACACCGCCTATCACGAAGCCGGCCATGCCATCGTGGGCTTGTTGACCGAACATGTGGACCCGGTTCACAAGATCAGCATCATTCCGCGCGGACAGGCTCTTGGCGTGACCATCATGCTCCCAACTGAAGACCGCCTGACCCTAACCAAAGAATATGCGGAAGGAATGATCGCCTACGCCATGGGTGGACGCGCGGCCGAGGAACTCGTTTTCCACAAACAAACAACGGGTGCCGGAGACGACATCAACAAGGCAACCGAGATCGCCCGCAAAATGGTTTGCCATTGGGGCATGAGTGACAAGCTTGGACCTCTTTCCTTGGGCAAAAAAAATGAAGAGGTCTTTATGGGCCGTGAAATGGGTCAGCCCAGAAACTTCTCTGAAAAAATCGCCGAAGATATCGACTCAGAAATTCATCGCATCGTCACCACGGCCTATAAAAAAGCCCTGGCATTACTTCGCGACAACCGCGAGCGTCTGGACATTCTGGCTGAAGCACTCCTAATCAAAGAGACCGTTGAGGCCGCCGACATGGAGCGTCTTCTGCGGGGCGAGCCCTTGCTCACCGCCGAGGACCGTCGCAACTACGAAGACGCCAAAACAAAAAAGACTGCGCCGGCAGAAACGCCGTCGGTCACCAAGGTTGATGAGGCTTCGGAACAAGGCAAGGCCGATGGGACGCCGCCAATGATGCGGCCAGCGACCTCTACAACCTGATGGTGACGCGGACTTCTCGTCGACCGTTTTTAATCATGGGGGTCATCAATGTGACCCCAGATTCGTTTTCGGATGGTGGCAGGCACACCACTGCGGAGGCTGCCGGCGCGGCAGCCTTGAAGCTGCTGGAAGACGGCGCCGACGTCATTGATTTCGGCGCTGAGTCCACCAGGCCGGGGGCTAGGACGGTTCCCCTTCAGGTTGAACTGGACCGCTTGATGCCGGTCTTGGAAAAAATCTGTCGAGATGTGCCTGGCAACAAGATCAGCATTGATTCGCGTAAGGATGAGGTTTTTTTGGCGGCGGCAGAGCTCGGATCGCGTTGGTTCAACCGGGTAGGGGAGCCCCCCAAACGGCAGGTTTTGGAGCAACTGGCAGTGCTGGATAACACAAAGATTGTCATGACCCACATGCACGGTTCGCCGGAAACCATGCAAGCCAACCCCCTGGAACCGGAAGCCGCCTTGATGGCCACCGCCAGTTTTTTCGCAGCCGTCGATGTTCAGATGACGGCCGCTGGATTTGATCGCAATAGAATCTGGTTCGATCCTGGGATTGGTTTTGGAAAAAATCTTGGCGCGAATTTGGCTTTGCTGGGAGAAATTAGGAAGTGGTCCGAGGTCCGACAGGTGATGGTCGGCGTGTCGCGAAAATCGTTTATCGGGCGTCTTTTTGGAATTACGTCACCCGTTGAACGAGACGGTCCTGGAAAAGCGTTGGAATTGATGTGTGCCGTCGCCGGAGCGGGAATCATCCGGACACATGACGTGCGGGGGCTGGCAATGATCAGGCAAAGGATGGCGGACGATATTTAATGCGTGAGATTCTGGATCAATTTAGCATGTGGGCCATTGTTGACATCGCGATCATCGCGTTTGTCATCTATCAGGCTCTGCTTTTGATTCGCGGGACGCGGGCCGCCCAGATCCTAACCGGTATTTTGTTTGTCGTGGCGGCATTTTTGCTGTCTTCCATCGTGCCGTTGACGACTCTTAATTGGGTGATGAACAAGTTTTATTCCAGCTTCATCATCATCTTGATCATCTTGTTCCAAGACGACATCCGTCATGTTCTTTCCCGCATGGGGAAAAAATCGTTTATTCCTGGCGCGGACCGAGTTGCCTCCCACCACGTTCTTGACGAGATCGTCCGTGCGGCAACGTCGATGGCCAGCAAGCGCATCGGTGGTTTGATTGTCCTGGAACGCAACATCATCCTCGGCCGTTACGTCGATGTCGGCGTTTTGATTGACGGGCGGATTTCCAAAGAACTTCTGGTTTCAATCTTTCACCCGTCCTCTCCTATCCACGACGGTGCTGTCATCATCCAACGCGGGCGCGTTGCGGCTGCTGGATGTTTTCTGCCCCTGACCCGCGAAGAAAATCTCGACCCAAACATGGGAACTAGACATCGCGCCGCCATCGGTATCAGCCAAGAAACAGATGCCGTGGTCGTCATTGTTTCTGAGGAGGTCGGCTCGGTGGCCATTGTTTCCGACGGACAGGTTTCTCGCAAACTTGACGCCCGCCAATTGCGAGAACAATTGAACGACCTGCTCATGGGCGAAGAGGAATTCCGCGAGGAGGCTAGTAGCGTTGCCGCCACCGCCGCCACATCCACCGCCAGCAAATCTGGCAAGCCCGGCTCTCAAGGTCCTCAAGGCTCAGGAGGTGAGTCAAAATGAAACCTCGCACTCGGGGCTGGTTTCTGGAAAACCTTCCCTACAAAATCACCGCCGTCATCTTGTCTTGTCTGCTTTGGTACATCGTCCAGGGCGAGGAAATCCTAGAGGTCAGCAAAAGGATCGCCGTCACCGTGAGCGTGCCCGACGGCTACACCATCAAGGGGCCGTTGCTGCGTTACAAGGATGCGACCTTGCGCGGCCCGCGCGTCCTTCTTGGTCAATACATGGAGGGTAAAAAGCCCCTTGAGGCCACCATCAAGATTCCTTCCGGAAAATCCGGGCAACTTCGCTACCGGGTTGATCGGGAGCATATGGTCGCCTTCGATTCGCGGGTTCGCATGACCATTCACGATCCCTTTATTGTCGTAACTGTGGATGAGATCGCTTCGAAAAAATTTCCGGTTCGCGAAGTCCTCAAGGGCGCCCCGGCACCGGGCTATATGTTAGAAAAAGTCGTCATTGAGCCCGACACCGTCACCGCCAGCGGACTCAAGGCAGACCTTGCCAAAATCACGCAACTGACCACAGAACAAATCGATATTTCGGGACTCAAACAACCCAAAGTCTACGAAATCAATCTGGTGAAATCTGGTCTCGGCGACATTCAACTCTCCACCCCGACAGTTTCTGTCAAAGTGGCCATCGGCGAACAAAAGATAAACAAGAAATTCTCGTCAATTCCCATCGAAGTCGTCGGTGGCGAGTATTTGACCAACGTTCGGCCGCAATTCGCGGCGATTGTGGTCCAAGGTACTCCAAGTGTACTCAGCTTTATCAAAAAATCTGACCTGCGGGCCTTTGTTGAAGTGCGGGATTTGACCCCCGGGCGTTATGAGCGTGAACTGCAAGTCAAAATCCCCTCTGATACCGTCATGATCGAAACCTATCCGAAGGCAACCACTGTCGAGATTTACAATCAGAGGCGTCTGCGCTAAACCATTGAATCCCGTGACCCACGCGGCTTTCGCGGCGGGCAACACTCGGGGTTGAGGAGGATGTTCTGATGGCAAGATTATTTGGCACCGATGGCATCCGCGGAGAAGCCAATTCATATCCCATGTCGCCAGACCTTGTCCTTCGCCTTGGACAGGCCATCGGCGTCTACTTTCGCACGAAAATGGCCCACCCCAGGATTTTGATTGGCAAAGACACGCGACGCAGTGGCTACATGCTTGAGCAAGCTTTGTGCTCCGGAATTTGCAGCGTCGGCGTCGATGCCTTTTTTCTTGGGCCGTTGCCCACTCCCGGCATCGCCTATTTAACGCGGGGGCTACGCGCTTGTGCCGGAATAGTGATTTCGGCGTCGCATAATCCGTTTCATGACAATGGCATCAAAATTTTTAGTGGCAACGGTTACAAGTTGCCGGACGAAGACGAGGACAAACTCGAGGCTTTACTGAAGAGCGATGATCTGGAAAACCATGCAGTCCACGGCGCTGACATCGGCACTGCGCGCCGCATCGAGGACGCCATTGGGCAGTACGCTGTTTTCCTGAAGGAGCAATTTCCCAAGCACTTGACCCTGGACGGTTTACGTGTGGTGATCGACTGTGCCAATGGAGCTGCTTACCGCGTCGCTCCTAAAATATTTTCAGAACTAGGCGCGGAAATTTTTATGCTCGGTGTCGAACCCAACGGCGTGAACATCAACGACCATTGCGGTGCCCTGCACCCCCAGCAACTCCGCGAAAAAGTCATGCTTTACAAGGCTGACATCGGTATAGCCCTCGATGGCGACGCCGATCGCCTTGTGGTGGTCGACGACAAGGGCGACATTGTCGACGGCGACGAACTCTTGGCCATTTGCGGCATTCACATGCTGCAAAAAAATAAGTTGCGCAACCGGGCTCTCGTCTCGACTATCATGAGCAACATGGGCCTTGAGGTTGCCATGGCGCGTCACGGCGGCAAGGTTGTTCGGACCAAAGTTGGCGACCGTTACGTCATGGAAGCCATGATCAACGGCGATTACAATTTGGGCGGCGAACAGTCGGGGCATTTAATCTTTCGCGACTGTGCCACCACCGGAGACGGCCTCATGGCGGCTTTGAACTTGCTTGAGATCATGGTGGAGAGCGGCAAAAAAGTCTCGGAACTGCGCAACTGCATGGAGCGCTTTCCCCAGACGCTGCGCAACATCAAGGTGAAGGATAAAATTCCCCTCGATCAAATGCCGGAGCTTACGGATTTCATCAATCGCTGCGAAACCAGGCTGGCCGGCAAGGGGCGCGTTCTCGTGCGTTATTCCGGCACCGAGAATCTCGCGCGCATCATGGTTGAAGGGGAAGAGGAAGACGTCATTGACAACATGGTCGATGAAATTGCCGATCAGCTGCAAAAATCCATTACCCAGCACACCCAAGCCAAGCCAAGTGCCGGTGCGGGCGTCGGAAATTCCAAGGGAAAATCTGGCGGTAGAACTGAATGATTCGTCTTGGCGTCAACATTGATCATGTGGCAACGGTGCGTCAGGCTCGGGGCGAGCCCTATCCTGATCCCGTCCAGGCGGCCGTCTTGTGTGAGCTTGGTGGCGCCGATAACATCACCTGCCATTTGCGTGAAGACCGCCGCCACATCCAAGACCGCGACGTCTATTCCCTGAAGGACACCATCAAGATTCCGCTGAATTTTGAGATGGGCGCCACCGAGGAAATGATCCGCATCGCCCAACAGATCAACCCCCATGGGGTGACTTTGGTTCCGGAAAAACGCGCCGAACGAACCACGGAGGGCGGCTTGGATGTCGCCAGCCACGGCCACGATTTGAAACCAAAGATTGCGCGCCTTAAAGACAGCGGCATCTTAGTTTGCCTGTTCATTGAACCGGAGGACCGCGCCGTAGAATTGTCGGCGGACCTTGGTGCCGACGCCGTGGAGTTTCACACGGGGGCTTGGTGCCATCAGATGAGCGCTTGCCGCCGGACGCGGGATCAAATCGCCCTCACCGCGCAATTGAGCCATGCCGCCGCCTTGGCCCACCGCATCGGCCTGCAGGCGCATTTTGGGCATGGTCTGAATTACACGAATGCCATGTGGTTGCAGCACGTTGAACATGCTGAGGAGGCCAACATCGGCCATGCGATCATTGCCCGGGCCCTTTTCACCGGCCTAAAGGAAGCCGTCCAGACCATGAAGGAACTGCTCAATGACCCCCGCCACCGCCCATAAGCTGATTTGGGACCGTGTGGCTGGGGAGGACGGCCTGGGCGAAATCGCCTTGGCCACGAACTTGATTCTGGCCGAGACCTCGCCCTTTTGCCTGTGGCTGGTTGGCTCGGTTGGGGCGGGAAAGACGACCCTCTCCAGGGCGATTTTGCATGCCATGGGGCTGCCATCTAGGGTCCCCGTATTGTCGCCGACCTACACATACCTTCAGGAATATACCCTGCCCGATGGGCGCAAGATGGCCCATTTGGACCTCTACCGCGCAACGGCCATTGAGGCCCTGGAGGATGCTGGAGTGTTTGGGGATTTAGCCAGTTATTCTGGGGTTTTAATTGAGTGGCCACCCATGGATGCGGCCACCCGGGCGGCTGCCGACAACGGCTTTGCCCCAAGCCACATCATGATCATTTCGCCGGTAGAGGGGGGATCCAAGCGTCAGTATCAATTAGCGGTTGCGCGTTAGGAACCGCTTGGATATACACGCCCTCTCGTCTTGAGAATGCACCCGTAGTTCAGCTGGATAGAATACTAGACTACGAATCTAGGGGTCGGAGGTTCGAATCCTTCCGGGTGCGCCATCTCTCACTTCCTGCCATTTTCGCCACCACCGCAAATGATTTTTTCAATTCATAACGGATGGTGTGATGGGTTGGGAAATGCGTTTCTTTTTCCTACTAATTCTTCACGGAATTCTGACGCCGTGACGACGGGCAGCCGCCCTCCGGATCCCCATCTCGAAGTGGTTCTCTTGGGAATGGCCAGTTCTGGAAAAATGATTTGAGTTTCGACTACATGCAACTGAATTCTTTAGCCGGTGGTCGTAAGACCTGCGAGCAACCGACGATATTTCCATAATCTCGATCCTCAGTGGGGGCGTTTGCCGTCACGGCAGCGTTGCTGCCGGATAAATCGAGACTCAATTGCAGGCTACCTTTGTCGCAATTTAATGATCTATAAATTAAATGCGACATCTTCCGAGGACCGAGGCGATGGAGATTGATTCCAGGATTCACGAAAAAGTACAACGTCCACAGGCTGGTCTACTTCGAGGCACATCCGGACATGGATGCAGCACGCCAACGCGAGCGACGAGATCTGTTTGACGAGCTGCTGCCAATAAGATCAACGGAGCTGTAATCGTCGAGATCCCCCGCTACGCTAATTCATTCAAAAAATCCTGATAAGGCCAAACCTCTATCCCATCTCGCACCTGTTTTGAATCCCCCCGATAGAGCAAAATTGAGCGGACTGGTTTTTTTGTCACCCTAGAAAAGACTTTGAGACCAGTTAAAAAATCGGGATGAAATTTCTCTGCATATTTAATTTCAATAGCAAGGAGCTCTTGCCCACAGTCGACAATGACATCGACTCCTTGTTTTAGGTCATCACGGTAATAAAAAATCTGCCAATTTTTTTGGTGATAGCTGTTAAATGCGATTAGTTGAGTGATGAGCCATTGTTCAAACAATTTTCCCAACTGATTCGGAGTAAAAATATTGCGGTGCTGACGTAGTAAGGCGTTGCGCACTCCCAGATCAAAGAAAATAAATTGTTCTTTTTGGATCGCCTTGCGGCTGCCCTTGATATTGGTAAATCCAGGAACGCGGTGAACCAAGAGTGTGTCTGCAAGAATTTCGTAATATCGTCTGATCGTTTCTTTGGGGATTTCTGAGTCAGAGGCGAGTTTCGAGTAATTTATAATTTGGCCAGAAGCCTCTGCCGCTATATCTAAAAATCTGGCATAACTTGCGATATTACGTATCAACGCCTCAGCTTGAATTTCTTCACGTAAATAACTATCAATGTAATTTGTAAGCAATTCTGGACCGTAGTCATTTAGATAGATCTCGGGCAAAGTCCCAATGGTTAATGCTTTACTTAGATCCCATTTTTCTTTCAATTCCCAGAAAGTAAGTGGAAATAATTCATAACGAAACAAGCGCCCAGGAAGAAGATTGGCATGACCGCGCTTTAATTTTCGAGCAGAAGATCCGGTCAGTAAAAATCTCAATTTTCGTTCACTATCTACAAGACTTTGAATGGTATTTAGTATGGAAGGTATGCGTTGAACTTCATCAACAAGGATAATACTTGCATGTGGTAACGCATTGGTTTGCGCACGGATCAATTCTGGATCTTTTATATGTTGTCGGAAGGTCGACTCATCGGAGAGGTCAATTTTAAAGTTGACTTCAAGTTGACCAAGTAAAGTACTCTTGCCAGTTTGACGAGGTCCCATGAGCAGAATACTCTTGGGAGTCGTCACAAGAGTGTTTTTAAGTGTCTGTAATAGTATTCTTTTTTCCATTTGTAGACTTTAGCCTACTATATAGGTCAAAAAAACCAAAAAAGACCCACGCAGTGGGCTATTTTCATAAAATGAAAAAAATACAATAATATCATATGGATATCACGAAGAGATGCAGCGCGGGTTTTATGTAGGAAATCCGGGGCACGCGGGGTGGGGGAGGAGCGCCGGCAGGTGGTGTGTCCCGTCCCAGGGTAACGACACCACTTCAATCCCAGGTGACGTCACCCTGGGACGGGACACTGGACTTGATCAGATGGTTGGGTGTTGCCCGAAAGCATTTTTAAATTTCTTTGGACTTCTAGGGTTCATTGATGGCCTAAACTCAGAGTTTTTGTTTTGGCTTAAAGGGGAGCTTCAAGAAGATGAGCCATCTCTCACTTCTCCCTGCCGCGAAATCCGTCAACGCCACTCAACGCCATTTTTCAAAACGATTTTTTTGAAGTCGTCTTCGATTTGATGCATGTCAACAACGTCGACCTTAAAGACAAGTGCCGATTCGGCGAAAACATCTGCCAAAATGCCTTGCTCGCGCAGGGTTAGGGGCCGACCGGCGTCGACGGCAATGTCGAGATCCGAATATTGGCGGGCATCGCCACGGATTCGGGAGCCAAACGCAATAATTTTGACCCCCGAAACATTGCTCTGCACCGTGCGGATCACAAAAAGTTTGTCTTCTGATGAAATCAACTCAGACAAGCAACGCCTCGAGTTTCTGAACCAGCTTACGGCAAGTGGGAGCAAACTGCTTCGTTTGTTCAAAAACCTCGGCGGCGACTTTGTGGCTGTAAATATGGGAAGTCTTGTTCCTGGCGACTTGAAATTGAAACCACTGTTCAACGGACTCAATGAG
>CANFEB010000054.1 GCA_947445775.1 Oligoflexales bacterium
ATTAAAGTGGTACGCGAGCTGGGTTCAGAACGTCGTGAGACAGTTCGGTCCCTATCTGCTGTGGGCGCAAGAAACTTGAGAGGCTCTGACCTTAGTACGAGAGGACCGGGTTGGACGTACCTCTAGTGCACCAGTTGTCACGCCAGTGGCACCGCTGGGTAGCTAAGTACGGAAGAGATAACCGCTGAAAGCATCTAAGTGGGAAGCTCACCTCAAGATTAGGTTTCTCTGGCGCAAGCCCTAAAGATCCGTTCTAGACTAGGACGTTGATAGGCTGGAGGTGGAAGCGCGGTAACGCGTGAAGCTGACCAGTACTAACCGATCGTGAGGCTTATTTTTTAACGCCTGACAACTCTTCACTTGGGAGATTCGTCAGGCAGCAGAGTCGACTGGATATGATCCAGTGAGAAACAATCGGCTCTAGTGCATGAGATTTTGAATTGCTTGTATTCGTTGTTGAACACAAAAACTAACAGGTGTAAACCTGTGGTGATTTGGCTGTGTTTATAGCGGCGAGGAAACACCCGTTCCCATCTCGAACACGGAAGTTAAGCTCGCCAGCGGTGATGGTACTGCACTTTTAAGTGTGGGAGAGTAGCACGACGCAGCCTTAATATTGAAAGCCCCGGTGGAAACACCGGGGCTTTTATTTTGCCAATTTATTGAAAAATGTGCAAAATCACGCTAACTGTGCCCTAAGGCAACAGAAACACTGCCCAGCGGAATAAAATGACATGACACCAACCTTCGTCGCTCTCTTTGTTTTTGTGGCTTCTTGGTCCGGGGTCGCATTCCAAAGTTTGGCAATGGTGCTGGTGGCTGTCGGGCTTGCCATTTGGTTTCGTTCCGCCCCTTTTTCATCTTTATTAGCGGACTATCGGCGCTCGCTTTTCCCCCGCCTGGCCTTGCTTCTTGGAATTGGATGGCTCGTCCTCGCGCTGGTTTCGTCAGTGATGAATCCGTGGACTGCCGCCGCCTGGCCCAGTTTCATTCCTGCCTACATTTGGTGGGCGTTGGGTCCCTTTACGGTGGCGACCCTTGCAAGCGCGATCGTCCGGCTTGATCGGTTTAAAGCCCTGGCTTTCCGCAATACTTTTTCCCGTTATTTGTGGTTGGTGATTGCGATTGCCTGCTTGATTGCTGCCAGCCAATACCTGTTTGGCTGGAAAATTCATGGAACTGAGTTCATTCGTTCCGAGCGTCGCGCCAGGCTTTTGTTTTCGCATCCATTGAGTTTGGCCTATATCCTTCTCCTCTATTTTCCTTTGGTTGGGGCGCTCGTTGTGCGCAACCCGCGATCCCGGCAGGCCTGGGCTGTGGCTGCTGCATTACTGTTTCTTGTTTTCGTTTCTTCCAGCAGAACTGTGCAGGCTGTCCTTGCCCTGTTGACCGGGGTGTTTGTGCTCTTCGGCCTGGGCGGTAGAATCCGGATTATCGCGATCGCGGTTGGCTTGGCCTTAGCAGTTATTCTGGTCGGAACTGATAATCCAGTTCGCCAAAGATTCGTGGGAACCATTGAGCAAACAGAGGACCGAGAGCAGTACAGGTACGCTGATGACCGAATCGCATTTTGGGCGGTGCATTGGGACATGTTCAAGGAACGCCCACTTTTTGGCCATGGACTTTCCTACCGCCAAGACTACTTAGACCGGTATTACGTCGCCCACGGATTTCCTGACTTCAAGAAAAAATATCCGGCCCATAACATGTACCTTCAAGTGATGGTCAATACAGGAATTGCCGGTCTATTGGTCTGGTTGTCCCGCTTAGCTATTGATGTGATGGCGTGTTTTGCCGTGATCCGTGGCGCTGCCAAACAGGGCAGTGATCGCAAATTATCGAGCGGAAATTCTTGGGTGGGGTGGGTTGGCATAGCCACGATCGCGGGGATGTTGCTCGCTGGTTTGACTCAAAATGCCTTCCAAGACAGCGCTGTGCGCTTTCATTGGACGATTCTTGAAGGGCTCCTGCTGTGGTTTACCAGCCGCCAAGTCGTTGCAGATGGGCGAGACCCAGTAACCAAACCAGTATGACCATGGCGTGAGCCCAAATCTGAATCGTCAATAATGTGACCGGGCCTCTGTAAAGTCTGGTGAGCAATTTGCCAATAAACGGCTCTTGATCGCGAACATTTGGGCGCGTCGCTGGATCGTGGGTCAGCCAATATTCCAAATTGGTTAGAATGCAGGCGTCGTCATTAAAGCGCCAATGGATCACCATGAGTGGAAGCAAAAGCGCGTAAGCCTTGAGCCAAGAGAGATCAGCATGCAGCCAACCCGTGAGAACCACTGCAATCAGTAGGTAGTGGTTTAGGCGGACAAATCGCCCCAAAGTCCGACCCGCATGGGTATTGCGCCAAGATTGCCCGGAGCCCGGCGTGGTTTTTCGCCCGGTTTGCTCGCGGCCGGAGGAGTTCATTCGTCTAGTTTCAGGATCGCTAAAAAAGCCTCCTGCGGGATTTCCACGTTGCCCAGTTGTTTCATGCGCTTTTTGCCTGCTTTTTGCTTTTCGAGAAGTTTTCTTTTCCGGGAAATGTCGCCACCGTAGCACTTCGCCGTTACGTCTTTGCGCATGGCCGAAATAGTCTCGCGGGCAACATATTTACTGCCAATCGCTGCTTGCAGGGCAATCTGGAACATCTGTCGGGGAAGGAGTTCTTTTAACTTCTTGCAGAGCATACGCCCACGATGCGGCGCGTTGCTCCGGTGGACAATGCAGGAAAGTGCGTCGACGGGCTCCGTATTAACCAAAACGTCGAGTTTGACCAGGTCACCCTCACGGTAATCGATGACCTCGTAGTCCATCGAGGCATAGCCCCGGGAGATGCTTTTAAGTTTGTCGTGGAAATCAAAGATCATCTCGTTCATGGGAATTTCGTAAATGATTTTCACGCGTTTGCTGGTGATGTACTCGAGGGAAACCTGCGAGCCACGACGCTCCGTCAAAAGCTTCAGGAGTCCGCCGATATGCTCTTCCGGCGTATGGATCGTCATAAGGACAAATGGCTCTTCGATCCGCTCAATCATTGTCGCATCGGGCATGTGGGCCGGGTTTTCGATCTCGATCATCCCCTCGCCGCCGGTTTTAAAGACATGATAGACAACCGTTGGAGCAGTAAAAATTAGATCAAGATTGTACTCACGCTCAAGGCGTTCCTGGACAATGTCCATGTGCAGGAGTCCGAGAAAGCCGCAGCGAAAGCCAAATCCCAAAGCGTTGGAACTTTCTGGCTCGTAGATTAACGATGAGTCGTTCAGATTCAGCTTTTCCAAAGAATCTTTCAAATTCTGGAAGTCAGAAGAGTCCACCGGGAAAATCCCGCCAAAAACCATCTGTTTGGCGTCTTGGAAGCCAACGACGGGAGCGCTTGCCGGATTGTCAGGGCTGGTGATCGTGTCGCCCACGCGGGTATCTGCGACCGCCTTAATAGAAGCAGCAACAAAGCCCACTTCGCCGGCAGAAAGTTCAACAGCGTCAACAGGCTTCGGGGTCAACTTGCCAAGCTTGAGGACCTCGAAAATCTTGCCGCTCGACATCATTTGCATCTTTTGGTGCAGTTTGATGCTGCCGGACACAATCCGAAGCAGCGATACGGCGCCAAGGTACGGGTCGAACCAACTGTCGAAAATCAAGGCCTGAAGAGGCTCCGCGCGGGTATCAGCTGGCGGAGGAATTCTGGCGACGATGGCCTCGAGTAGCTCTGCAATGCCCACGCCCGTTTTTGCGCTGACAAGAAGGGCTTCACTGGCATCGATGGCGAGCTCTTCTTCGATCTCGGACATGACCCGCTCTGGATCGGCTGATGGCAGGTCGATCTTGTTGATGACCGGGATCATCGCGAGGTTGTGGCGCATAGCCAATTGAACATTGGCAACGGTCTGAGCCTCGACCCCTTGGCTGGCATCCACGATCACCAAGGCACCTTCGCAGGCAGCCAGGCTGCGAGACACTTCGTAACTGAAGTCCACGTGGCCCGGGGTGTCGATCAAATTGAACAAATAGCGTTTACCGTCGTTGGCAGTGTAGTGCATTGAGGCGGTTTGGGCCTTGATGGTGATGCCGCGTTCCCGCTCAATGTCCATGCTGTCGAGGACTTGGGAACGCATCTCACGTGAACTCAGTGCCCCCGTCTCTTCGATCAACCGGTCAGCTAGGGTAGATTTGCCATGATCAATGTGGGCGACGATGCAAAAGTTTCTAATGATTACTGGATCTTCCATCAGGAATCTTCCGCGGCGTTCGGGGTTTTAAGGGGCGGTAATCTGGCCCCGGAAATTTTCGGCAACCAATTCAAGAACCAATTCAAGTCCCCGGGTTATAGAGTGAGCGAAACGCCCTGTCAAAAGAACAGTTTGAGTCACATCTGACTAATGGTGGTTTTTAACGCATGTTTGCTGTCGATGGATTTTTTGGCGGTGCGGGCCAAGGCTTCCGTCTCAAAAATTCCGTAGCGAACACGGTAAATGACCCGGCCGTCTTTAAGAAGCGGCGTGTAATAGGCGTCAAGGCCGTGCTGGGCCAAATCCTTGATGGTTTTCTCCGCCAGCTCCCGCGAATTTAATTTAGCAATTTCGATGGTGAATTTTACGTCGGGAACCCCAGATTCAGCATTAGCAGCCCCGCCCGCTCCGCGGGTGTCTGGTGCCGACGAATCGCCAACCACTTTGTAGAAGAGTGGCGCGGGCTCAGCCGGCTGGGAATCTGCGTGCTTTTGGTTGTGCAGCCAGCCTGCTGGAATTTTCTTGAAGGCAAGTGCCCCAACCAAGCCGGCAAGGGTTCCTAAGAGAATGACGGCCAAAAAGGCCAAGAAGAATTTTCTGGTTATTAAGGGTGATATTGTTGCCATCGCGGGGACTCCCTGGGTATTTGCCTTGACCGGGCTTGGGTTAGGGGCTGAGATTCGACTAAGATCTGCCCCTCGTATCGTTTGCCTATTGCTTCGCGTTGCATCCGGTGGGGCAATGCCGTTATTGTCGCCCTGTGGCCGGGTCTGTGCAAGTCTGGTTTAGAATTTCATGGAAAATCTCGATGAATATCAATTTGTGTGGCGTCACCACCCATAACCTCAAAAATATCAGCGCGAGTTTTCCGTTGGGCAAGCTGACGACGGTGACCGGTGTTTCCGGGTCAGGTAAAAGCTCGCTCGTCTTTGATACCCTCTATAGCGAATCCTACCGGCGTTACGTCGAAAGCCTTTCTAGTTTTGCGCGCCAGTATTTGAAAGCACTGCCCAAGCCAAAAGTGGAATCGGTAAAAAACCTTCCGGCTGCAATTGCCGTGAAGCAATCCCGATCAGGGGCGACCTCACGCAGCACGGTAGGCACCCTGACTGAAATCAATGATTTGCTGCGGGTGCTGTTTGTTCACTTGGCCAGAATCATTTGCTCTAAGTGTTCCCGCGTCGTGGAGCCAGAGACGGCGGTCACAATTGTCAGCAAGTGCCGCGACGAGATTGGAATCGGACAGACTGTCCTCATGGCGGCAAATCTTGCGGGCTGGGCTAGGGTTCAACCAAAAGAACTTCGCGAGCAATTGAAAGCCCAAGGTTTTACCCGATTAGTGGATTTGAACAGTGGCCTAGTGATCCGGCTCGACGAGATGAAGGAAACCAAGGCCAAAGGATTTGCTGGGATGGCGGTCGTTGTGGACCGTCTGGAGATCAAGGCGGATGCAGCAGATCCGCGCTTGTACGATGCGGCCCGGATGGCCTTGAAAGTCGGTCGAGGCAGCGCGTTTGCGATGTTGATCGGATCTGAGAAACGCCTTGAATTTACCGAAAATCTAGACTGCTGCGGCGTTAATTATTCGCCGCCGGCTCTGCCTTTGTTGTCGTTCAATCATCCCTTGGGTGCATGTGGAAATTGTCAGGGATTTGGGTTTGCGGGTGAACTGGATTGGAGCAAAATTTTACCTGACATGTCCGCCTCGCTGGCAGATGGCGGAGTCGCCTGCTGGAATTTTGGCAAGCACGACAGTTGTTACGACTGGGCGCTGCGTGGCGCAAAGGTCGGAAAACTAAATGTCGTTAAAAAACCCTTTGAAGATTACAGCGCGGCTGAAATGGCATGGCTGAAGAGCGGCAAGATGGCAGCAGATTCTGTGGTCAAGAAATCTGATTTCGATGGAGTCGAAGGCTATTTTCGGTGGCTCGATAGTAAACGTTACAAGCCCCACTACCGGATTCATGCGGCAAGATACCGCAAGTATGTCACCTGCCCGGTGTGTGATGGCGCAAGATTAAAGCCGCAAAGTCTGGCTTGCCGGATTGAGGGAAAAAATATTGGCGACGTTCAAGGATTGAGCGTGGATGCCTTTGCGGATTGGCTGCTGGAATTACGCGGAAGTGCGGCAAGTCAGGGATTTCTTGATCCCAAAAAGCGCAGCCGCGTCGAGCGGGGCATGACTGGCATGGTCGAGGCGTTTGACGAGGCCGAGGCCCGGGTTGGCTACTTGCAAAGGATTGGAGTGGGGTATCTGACTTTTGATCGTTCGTCGCGGACATTGTCTGGCGGTGAACTGCAGCGCATCAACATGGCCCGTTGTCTGGGCAGTGCTTTGACCGAGACTTTATTTTGCCTTGATGAGCCCTCCGTTGGCTTGCATGCCCGGGATTCGCAGCGGCTTTTAGAAATCATGCGGGTAATGCGCGACCAGGGAAATACTGTGGTCGTGGTGGAGCATGAGCGAACGGTTATCGATGGTGCCGACCATTTGATTGAGATTGGGCCCAAGGCTGGGCATGAAGGCGGCGAAGTCGTGTTTGCCGGAAAACCGGCGGATTATCGCCAACGTGAAGCGCCTGCGGGCGCGGGTGCGGCGTGGGATGTCGCTGGCGCCCGTTTTATGGAATTGACCGGGGCCCAAACCAACAACCTGAAGGACGTTACCATCCGGATTCCGGTCGCAGCCTTGACGGCTGTTTGCGGCGTCAGTGGCAGCGGCAAGACCAGCTTGATTCAGCATACGTTTTATCCGATGGTTGCGAAAATCCTGGGCCAGGAAGTGCCCACAGTTGTGGGCGAGCGCTGTGTGGGAAAGGCGGTAAGGCCTTTGCCACTCGTCAAGGCGCACTCGGAAGTTTTGCTCATGAGTCAGACAAATCTTGGCCGCAGCAGTCGTTCCAATATTGCAACCTACTTGGGAATTTTCGACGAGATCCGCAAGTTGATGGCCGCAGAACCGTTAGCGAAAAAACACGGCCTGACGCCGGGGTCATTTAGTTTCAATGTTCCGGGTGGGCGCTGTGAAACGTGCCGGGGTCTGGGCACCATTTCCGAAGATCTATCGTTTTTGGGCGAGATGGATGTGACGTGTCCAGAATGCCAAGGCCGCCGCTTTGGCGATGACGTCATGAGTGTGACGTGGCGGGGCAAAAACCTGACGGAAATTTTAGCGCTGACCGTGGCTGAAGCCCGGATTTTTTTCCATGATCGGACTAGAGTTGCCAGAACCTTGGATCATGTGATGGCCATGGGGCTCGGATATGTGAATCTGGGGCAGCATACGAGTTCCTTTTCTGGGGGCGAGGCGCAACGGCTCAAACTCTCGGAATTACTGGGCGAAGTGCGCGGTGAAGGGGCGAAAATTTTGATTTTTGACGAACCCACCACGGGGTTGAGCGACAGCGACGTGACGCGCCTGATGGAGCAGTTTCGCGCGTTGACAAAAAAAGGGCATACCGTGATTGTGGTGGAGCATCATCTGGATGTACTCAAGTCAGCGGATTGGTTGATCGAAATCGGCCCGGAGGCAGCCTCTGGCGGTGGTGAGTTGGTCTATGAGGGAGTTCCCGGAGGACTCGCCGGGATTGCGCGGTCGCTGACACGACCGTTTTTGGGAGAGCGCGCATGAGTCGTTATACAGTCAAGGATGCGAACGCTTCCGTCACGACTACGGAATTGCTGAAACGCAAACAAGCAGGCGAAAAAATTTCGGTAGTTACTTGCTATGACGCCGCTTTTGGACGGATCGTCGAAGGGTCGCCAGTCGATGTTGTTTTGGTCGGAGACAGCCTTGGCAATGTGATGCTGGGTTTTGACAGCACGTTGCCCGTGACTGTGGACCACATGATCCATCATGCCAGCGCCGTGACCAGGGTTGTGCGCAGGCCATTGGTGGTGGTTGACATGCCGTTCATGTCCTATCAAGTGTCGGTCGAGGATTGCTTGCGCAACTGCGGACGCGTGATCAAAGAGTCTGACGCCCAGGCAGTCAAACTTGAAGGAGGTCGGCGGATCGTGCCCCAAGTAAAGGCTCTGGTGGACGCAGGAATTCCCGTGATGGGGCATCTGGGTTTGACCCCCCAAAGCGTTCACGCTTTGGGGGGCTATAAAGTTCAAGGCAAGGGCAGCGAAGCGCGCAAGGCGATGATTGAAGATGCTCGGGCCTTAACAACTGCCGGGATTTTTGCGCTGGTTTTGGAAATGGTGCCAGCGGATTTGGCAGCAGAGATCACTGCTGCCATCGAAGTGCCAACCATTGGCATTGGCGCGGGTGGCGGTTGCGATGGTCAGGTGCTGGTGCTCCACGATTTGCTCGGGTTTGACCAGGATTTCAATCCGAAGTTTTTAAAAAAATACGCAAATTTAGGTGCGGTGATCGCTGAGGCTCTTGTCACTTACGACAACGAAGTGAAAGCAGGGGCGTTTCCCCAAACTAAAAATCAATTTTGAACGCATTCTGAAACAAGGTTTCATTCAATGACCAGCAAGCGTGACTACTACGAAATTTTGGGAATTGAGAAGGCTGCTTCCGATACTGATATCAAATCAGCCTATCGCAAAGCGGCCATGAAATTTCATCCGGATCGGAATCCGGACAATCAAGAAGCTGAAGAAAAATTCAAAGAGGCATCGGAAGCCTATGAGATTCTTTCCAGTGCCGAGAAACGCGCAACTTATGATCGCTTTGGCCATCAGGGATTGGGGGCTGGAGCCGGCTTCAACGATGTGAATGACATTTTCCAAAGCTTCGGCTCAATTTTTGAAGAGTTTTTTGGATTTGGCGGTGGCGGCGGTGGTTTTGGGGGCGGCGGAAGAACGCGGGCGCGGCGCGGAGCGGATTTGCGCTACGATTTGGCCCTTGAGTTTGAAGAGGCTGTCTTCGGCGTCGAAAAAGAAATTGAATTCGAGCGCGTGGCGGCATGCACGGGGTGCAGTGGCAGCGGAGCCAAGCCGGGGACTGCAAGAAACCGGTGTAAAACCTGTCAGGGGGTTGGCCAGATAAGAAGAACCCAAGGATTTTTTAGCGTTGCAACACCGTGCCCAGCTTGTGCTGGCGAGGGCGAAACCATCGAGCATCCGTGCCCAACATGCAGGGGGCGTGGACGGAAAAAAGTAGAGCGGAAAATGTCGGTCAAGGTCCCGGGGGGAGTTGATACGGGGCTACGCTTGCGGGTTTCCCAAGAAGGAGAGGCTGGCTCAGGTGGCGGTCCAGCGGGAGATTTATATGTGGTCCTTCACGTCAAAGACAGCGACCGGTTTGTTCGCGATGGAAATGACCTGGTGCTGGCCCAGCAGATCAGCATGGTGCAGGCCTCGTTGGGGGCAAAATTAAATATCAAGGGCATCGATTCAGAACATAGCCTGGAAGTCCCTGCCGGCACTCAGTATGGACATCGAATCACTGTTCCTGGAGCTGGCGTGCCCAGCTTGAAGGGGGTTGGGCGCGGCGATCTGCACGTGGAGTTTGCTGTGGTGGTTCCGCGGAAATTGAATCGTGAGCAACGTGATCTGCTGCAAAAATTTGCCGAGATCAGCGGTGATGACGGCGCTGCGGGGCAGAGTGGTTTTTTTCAGAGGTTGTTTGATTAATTAGATTTCGCTGAAAAAGCTTCGCCTTTCTCAGCGAAATCGTATCCCGAGCCCGCGCAGCGGGCGTGGGGATCTCGTGAAATCAGGCAATTAGCCACTAGATCCATCGTCGTTTTACTCATCTGGATACGTTCCTGGCGCTGGGATGATTTACGGCCGATTTCCTTAACGCCGCCACGGCTGGATGAAATTCAGTCGGTGAAGTGCCATGTCGTCGGTTTGTATTTCGAGATGTAGGATCGTAACTCTGCGCCCGCACTCGTTGCGCGGACTTGACTTCAACCGGCACAGCGCCCGACGCTCCCTGCAGCAGGAACTCGATTTCTGCCGTCCCCTCTGTCCATCCGAACAAGGTCGCATTTTCACGAGACGCGACAAGTTCCTGCGCCACGAAGTTTTTAGCCACAAATCCCTTGTAGGGGCCTTTAGTCAGAGCATTTAGTCAGAGCATTTAGTCAGACCCTTGATACCGTATGTTGGCGGCACACGGCTAGCCAACCAGGCCGGGTAAAGGCCGGCAACGATTGAAACAAACAGGGCGCCGGCGGCCACGACTCCGTAAGTCTGCCAATTATAGTCCATGGGCAATGTTGCCAATAGGTACACGTCCGGCAAATCAATAAATTTATATTTTTCGAGCAATTTACTGATGCCAAAGGCGAGCAGGCTGCCGGCAGCGCTGCCAATCACACCCACCCAGGCGCCTTGCACCAGAAAGAGCATCAGGATTTCGCGATTGCTGGCTCCGAGGGCCTTGAGGATCGAAATGCTGCGTTGCTTCTGGGTCACCGAAATAAAGAGCGTGGTCAAGATGTTGAAGCTGGCCACGCCGCTCACCAAAAAGACGATGGCGGCAATCACGGCTCGTTCGATTTGCATGGCCTCAAAAAGCGAGCGGTTGAACGACTGCCATTCTTTGATTTGAATCGTGTATTTTTCGCTCATGGCAGCGGCGATTTTAGGACTTTGGTCCGGGTACTTGAGCCCGATCTCCAGGCCGGTGACGCGGTTGCCCATATTGAAAAAGGACTGGGCCGTCGGCAGGGAAACAATGCCCAGTTTGTTGTCATAATGCTTGAGGCCGGAATCGTAGACGCCAGCAATGCGAAACGCCTGCAAATCCCCGACCCGGTCAGCGTCTGGGGCCACCAATTGAATGATGTCACCCAGCTTGGCGTCCAAGAGCGACATGAGGCCGCGGCCGAGGATGATGGGGGAAGGCTGATTACGGGACTTTCCTTTGAGTTCGGCTTGGAGCTCAGCTTGGAGCTCA
>CANFEB010000055.1 GCA_947445775.1 Oligoflexales bacterium
CACCTGCCGATTCATTAAAAGTATGAACAGCAGAAATCATAAATCCCATGAATTTACCGAAGCCATTGCTGACCTATGCGATGGCTATTTCGAGTGGGATATAAGTGACCATTCTTTTAAAATTCATTTCAGCGCGAACTTCTACGATCTCATTGGCTACGAGGCCTCGCAACTTCCAAGGGAAGATGCATTGTGGAGCAAAGTCATTCATCCTGATGACGGTCCAGACTTTGCCGCTGATCTTAAATCCCTTGGTTCGTCCGGATCTCGCAGCCTGCGCGAACAAACATTTAATCGCGAATTGCGCTTCGTCACCAAGTCAGGGTCTGTAAAGTGGATGCTCTGCCGGGCGCGATTCATGGCGGGGGGCAAGACTTCTAGCATCATTGGTACCTTGACCGATATTTCCGCCATCAAGGGAATCAAAAGTCGCATCGATACCCTCGAACAAGCATTCTTGGTTAAAGAAAATATTTTGCGCGCAATGGATACTCAAAAGCAATTCCTTGCGGCCCTGATCGACAGCCTTCCCATCGCCATGTTTTGTAAGGACTACGAATCAGGAGTCGGTAAGTTTGTCGCTTGGAACTCCAACGCAGAGAGTCTTTGGGGACTTAAGCGAAGCGCGATCATCGGTCAAAGCGACTATGACTTCTTCCCGAAAGAGCAAGCCGATTTTTTTCGTCAAAAAGACACCGAGACTTTGATCAGCGGAAAACTGGTCCACATTGCTGAGGAGTCCGTCGACTCACCGACGGTGGGCCATCGCGTTGTAAAAACCTGGAAGGTTCCAATTAATAATGGCGATGGGAAATCTCGTTTTTTACTCGGTATCTCACTGGATATAACCAATGAAAAACAACTTAAAAATGACCTTGAGGTCGAAAAAAAAGTTGCGATCGTCTCGACTAATCTGGCCAGCCTCGGAGAATTGACTGCTGGCGTGGCCCATGAGGTCAATGGAGCACTGGCCTCTATTTTTGGGGGCATTGATTTGCTAAGACGCACCGATTTTAGCGGCGAGGGAAGATCCAAACTGACTGAGATCATCGATATTATGGCAGACCGGGCTTCGCGAATATCCGACATCGTGACCGGACTGAAGAGAGCTGCGCGCAATAATTCAACGGATGATTTCGTCTGTCATTCGGTTCGCGCCATTGTCTCTGATGCAATTGTTCTGGCCGAACTCCGGCGGCGAAATGAAACCATTCAGCTTGGTATTTCTGAAGTCCTCTCCGATGAGATGGTGGAATGCAGGCCAGGCCAAGTCGCCCAAGTTCTGCTGAACCTTCTGACCAATTCGGCGGATGCCATCACCGAACTAGGCGATGCCAACAAGTCCGCCATCACGATCACAACCGTCACAAATAACGACCATGTCATTTTCACGGTGGAAGATTCTGGAATAGGGATTCCTGCGGGGTCGGAAGAAAAAATTTTTCAGGCATTTTATACGACCAAAGCCATTGGCCAGGGAACTGGCCTTGGCCTGAGCATTTCGCGGCGGATTGCCGAGGCCCACGGTGGGCACTTGATCCTTGAGCGTGCTTCCGGGCCGACTCGATTTGTTTTTGCGATTCGCCGCAGCCACATCAAGCCGGGCTATCTAGTTTCTGGCGCGAAAGCGCCAGAAACTAGATAGCCAAGAGGTCCTCGAGGCTCAGAAAAACAGCGTCTTCACGTCCCACGTGAGAGAGTTGCCACCACAGGAAAGCATTGACGCGGGCGCCTTCGTTGCGAGACACGCCCGTGCTCATCAGCATTTTTTCTTCGCGAACCAGACGTTCATGGATACGCTTGGCCAAACCAGCCTGATGTAGTTTCACTTTCCATTCACCACGTAAATGCTGAAGCATCTTGGGGCGCCCGCGGATGACTTCATAAACCTGCCAACTTCCAGCCACGCTATCTGGGACGATCGCAAGCCCCGTCGCCGACATCAGCGACTGCAGACGGTGGCGCGATCCAGATTCCTCAAGACTCATCAGAGCCTGGGCCGCCTGGACTTGATGATTCAGCTGCGTGCGAACCACCGGTCGAAATAACATTTCCAAAACCCGCCGACGCCGTTGCTTAATAGCCCCATCCGTAAATGACGCGAGGCGGCCTTCAAAAAAGGCCCTCACGGCGGCCACTTGCCCGTCATCGAGCACGGCCTCCCCACTGGCAGCGCCGCCTTCTCCTAATTCACCACCAAAGGCGCGCGCAATCGCGATGCAGCGGTCCATGGCCAGACGGCGGTCACTGACGGGGCCGTAGGCCGCAACTGTCCCCTCTTCCACATCCCCAACCCGCAAAAACCAGCGGCCATCTTGACGATCGATGCAGTAGGAAGGAACAGAACGCTGATGCCAATCGACCGGCTTGAAATTAACGGGAGTCCCCGCCAAGCTGTCGCATTCGTGGATCAACGCCTCCAAGACGTTGGCAAAACGTTCGACGCGCAGGTCATAGGCACGCAGGACTGTCTTAAGGAGCTGCTTGGGAACCAATTCAAAGCGCTGCAGTTTTGCAACTTCGCGCGCCACGGAAATGGCACTACTGAGAAACAAAACCTTGCGTTCATAGTCATACATGAAGAAAACGCCTGGACCGGGCGGCAAATTTTTCAATTTATCCGCTGGAATTCCCCAATTCAGCCGCAACGCAGATTCCATGTCACCCTGAAGGCGAATGGCCTCGTCGACACGCTTCACTGAACGGTCATCGAGAAGCTTGAGCAAGACTTTAAATAGTTCCAGCGTCAAATAGGCATCTGCCTCAGCCCGGTGCAGGTCGCCCGAGGGCAGGCCAAAAAACTTGGATAACCCCTTAAGGGATTTATTGGGAGCCTCAGGTGCCAGGCGGTCCACCAGAAGGTGCGTGCACAAAAAGAAGTTGGGCAATTCGACCTGGCACGCCTGCCGCGCAAAATAGCGGATGAACTTCAAGTCACCAATGGTGTTGTGGCTGACCAGAATATCGTCGCCGATGAACTTCAGAAAGCCCGGCATGACATCTTCGATTAGCGGAGCGTCCTTTACCATGGCATTGGTGATCCCCGTCATGCGCCGGACGATTGGCGGTATCGGAATTTTTGGATTGACCATGCTGTAAAACGTGTCTTTGACTTGGCCCTTTTCGTAACGGAGGCCAAAAATTTCGGTGATCCCATTTTTTTCAGGATTCCCACCGGTGGATTCAATGTCAAAAACGATGAACGAACTGGTGGAAAGGGAATGATGAATCAGTTTCCGCAGTTCTTCCGATGGGGGCGGCGCCTCCGGTTCGCGGATGGTCTGGCGGCTGGAACGCCGGCCACGATTGTCAGAGCGTCCAGAGTGCCCAGAGTCTTCATGATGGCGTGGTTCGGAAGGTTTTTCCGTTGATGTTGGGGGGCGGCGGTTCGGCAAATCATCTCCTCGATTCAGGCATTTAAACTATAACAGAAAAATTGAGCCATCATAGAAACTATGCACGCGGATCAAATGCCTCGCGCAGTGCCTCGCCAATCATATTGATGGAAACCAGCAAAAGCACGAGAGCTACCGTCGGCGCAAGCAGCAACCAGATTGCATTGGTGATGTAGTTGCGCCCCTGGGCCAAAAGCTCGCCAATACTCGGAGTCGGAGGCGACAGACCAAACCCCAAATAGTCCAGAACTGTCAGGGTTCCGATGCCGGCAGAAATCGCAAAAGGAGTGAGAGTCAAAATTGGCGTCAGGGCGTTGGGGAGGATGTGTCTAAAAATTATCCGCATGTGAGTCCCACCCATGGCAATGACCGCATCAGCAAATTCACGCTGGCGCAGGGCCAAAACCTGGGCACGCATCTGGGACGAAATGCTGATCCAGGCAAATAGCAGAACTATCCCCAAGGTCAGCAAAAAGCCCTGCCCCTTGATGATGCCATTGACCAGGATAACCACCGACAGAAACGGAATGATTTCGGCTAGCTCTTTTGCCCGTTCAACAAAAAAATCAAACCGGCCAACAAAATACCCCTGGCACACGCCGATGATCACACCGCCGGTGAAAGAGAGAGCCCACAGCAGCAAACCAAACGACAGTGAGACCCGCATGCCATACAAAAGCCGCGCCGTCACATCGCGACCCAGATTGTCCGTGCCCATCCAATGATCCTTCGATGGGGGAACCATGACCTCAGGTGTCTGGAAATAGGGATCCCAGCGGTTCATTGGCCAAATGGCCCATATTTTCCGGCCAGCCTGCCGATCCGTATCATAGATTTGATTGTAATCGACCACAAAGGCGTCCTCGACCCCAAAATCTTCCGCGGGGTAATCAACGAATGCCGGAAAATAAAACCGCATAGATCCATCGGCATTGCCGCGCGCCAACAACAACGGATTCTGGTGTGACCAGAGTTCCGATGTCATGGCCACGAGAAACAGCGCGCTGAACATGGCCAAACCGACCCGAGCGCGACGCTGCCGCCAAAAAACATTGAGGCGGCGCTGAATCAGCGGCGAAAAAAAAGATTTTTTTAACCCAGTGCTCATTTGAACTCGATCCTCGGATCAACGGCAACGTAGGCAATGTCACTAATGATTTGACCAAACATGATGGCCAACGATTGTATAACGACGACAGCCATCATGACATTGTAATCACGCGACGACAGGGCGTCGAGAAACTGCAGGCCCATCCCCGGAACACCAAACACGCTTTCGATCACAATCGAACCAGCCACGAAAGAACTTAAAAAACCGCCAATCCCGACCATGAGTGGCAAAATTGCATTGCGCAGGGCGTGCTTGAAAACCACCTGCTTTTCGCTGAGACCTTTAGCCCGAGCTGTTCGAATGTAATCACTGCGAATGACTTCGAGCATCGAATTTTTCATCAGCATGGTCATGACCGTAAAACCACCGATCAACGAGGCGATGACCGGCAAAATCATGTGTTTTACGAAATCCCATATTTGTCCAAGACCTGACAGCGAATCAAAATCATCAGAACGGATACCACCAAGGGGAAAAATCGCGCCCCCCGGCATAATCCGGTCCGTGCAGAATACAAGCAGCAAAATGACCGAAATAACGAGGGTTGGAATGCTGTAATTCAAGAACAACATAAAGGAGGTCAAAGCATCAAATTTGCTGCCGTCCCGCAGCGCCTTGCGGACGCCCATCGGGACACAAATCAAATAGGTCAGAAAAAAACCGGGCAACCCAAACCCAAGCGACACCGGAATGCGGCTGGCGACCGTGGCCATGGCCGGCTGGCGAGTCGTTGACGAATCGCCGAAATCTAAAACCGCCACCGCCTTGACCCAGTTCCAATAGCGGATGTGGATCGGCTTATCCAAGCCGTACTGGCGTTCGAGATCCTTCTTTATCCGGTCGACGTCGCCGACCGAAAGGGAGCGGTCCCCGCGGGAACCCTCCGACTGGCCGCGGATCTGGGCCAAAGCCTCCTGGACCGGTCCGCCCGGCAGAAAATTCTGCAAGGCGAAGAAAACACCGGTCATCAGAAAGAACATCGGAATGGTGGCTAGCAGGCGTTTGATTAGGTATTTGCGCATCGAATCATCCGCCCGCTGCTGCTGCCGTTAAGGAACAAATTGATAAAGGTCATCAGGAGGACTCACGTCGTATTGCATGGCCCAAATTCCCGAGGGCGAACCCACCTTGGCTGTGAACCCGGCAAGCACCGACCTAGGCTCTGACAAGAACATATAAGGTTGGTCCTCGTAGATCAGACGGTTGATCTCCTTCATGGTCTCCTGGCGTTTGCGCGAATCGAATTCCACATTGGCCTTGTCGATCAACGTATCAACCTTTTTATTACTGTAGGCCACGATGTTAGATCCATGTTCTTTCTCTGAATCCGAGTGCCAGATTTGTTTCGGATTTGGATACGGGGTTGCAGTCCATCCCAGAATAAATGCATCGAACTTGCGATTGTCGATATCGTCCAGATAAGCATTCCACTCGACGGCCTTTACGGTCACGTCAATACCAGCAGATTTAAACTGGTCTTTGACGATTTGGGCAATTTTGCCGCGCAGAGGATTATTTGAG
Organism: Oligoflexales bacterium; assembly: GCA_947445775.1. Lineage (GTDB taxonomy): Bacteria > Bdellovibrionota_B > Oligoflexia > Oligoflexales > RGVZ01 > RGVZ01. The sequence goes on from CANFEB010000055.1 coordinate 6,028, forward strand.
TTGTATTTCAGTTCAAACTTGAATGGCACCCGCTTGCCGGCGATGGCCTTGTCGAGGATGTTGTCCTTGTCGGTATCCGCCCAGCCATCCGCCTTCAGCATCGCCAATGCGGCCTTGCGATCAAACGTTAGCATCTTGGATTTGGAACGCAGATCTTCCGCCGAATTTGGCGAAAGCGATCCAAACGGCGATGTGCACTGGAATTGGTACCCGTGGTAAACCTTATCAATCACTTGCTTGTAGTCCAGCATGCGCGCCAAAGCTCGACGGGTTTTGACGCTGGAAAACAACGGCAATCGCAGGTTCCAACCAACGTAGTTGTAGCCGCGTGGAGCCCGGTTCTGGATCTCCTGGGCCCAAACCTTTTTGGCGGCTTTGCCGGCTTTGTCGTCTCTGCCGCCCGGGCCATCCTTGACGTCTGCAGCTGACTTGCCGATTTTGTCCTTATCGACGCCCTGGACTTTGACGGAAAACTGCTCGGCATTAAAGGTCATCAAATCCAAATCGCCCCGGACAAACTTCTCGTAGGCAAGGTTGTCGTCAACGATGACGCGGAAATGAATTTCGTCCGCATTGTAGCGGTTTTTATAATGGGGCAATTCGTAGCCCCACCAGGATTTGTTGCGGGTGAGGATAACGGACTGGTCCCTGCTAAAGGACTTGAAGGCATACGGTCCATTGCCGACAGGGCTGAGCACGGCGCGCGCCTTGTTGAAATCAGCCTCTTTTTCGAACTGTTTCTTGTTGATGGCCGTAAATAAATAAAGGCTGCGAAGCGTATCGAACTTTGGCGTCTCCACCGTAAACGTAAAAACCCGGCTGTCCTTGACCACAAGTTTTACGCCCTCCCAATACACGCGCAGGGCTGCAGCGTCCGTCTTGGGGTCCATCATCTTTTCAAAGGTGTACTTCACGTCATCCGTCGTGACGCTGGAGCCATCGGCCCACTTGGCGGCCTTGTTCAAGGTAAATGTATAGGCTTTGCGATCAGGCGAGATTTCAAAGGAGTCAGCCAGATATGGCAGCGGATTCAGGGAGTCCGAGTCCTCGGAAAAGAGTGTCGCCCAGAGGTAGCCTTCTAGGGCACGGGAATTGTTGTCGTTCGACAAAACCGGGTTGATGACCTTTGGGTTGCCGGAAAGCTGCTGGTACAGCGTCCCACCCCGCTTGGCCGGGGGCAATTTGTCATAGGATGATGGCAGGCGCTCGTATTTAAGGCCTTTGGTGGCCTTGGAAACGTTGACCGCCAAGGCGTCTGGACAGGGACTTCCGGTGACGAGTATCGCCATCAAAATAGCGGCGAAAACTCCCGTCAATACAGCAGCCGGGATACGCCGGCGGGCCAGAATTCGTAAATTCATGATCTGGTGCTCCTGAAAGAGTTTAGCTTGGCGAAATTAACATGACCGCGCGGCCAAAGTCCACGCAGCAAATGGACGTTGGTTGGCAGCAACCTCTCGACTTGCCAAGGGCCAGTCGCCCGACTATCTTGCTTAGAACGCGAAACTAAGGAAGAAGACACCATGAACGAACAAGCCATTTTTCAGCGCATCCAAAAAGAAATCGAAACCAACACCGTGACCGTCTTTATGAAGGGCACTGCCGAGCAGCCAATGTGCGGATTTTCGGCCCAGGTTGTCCAGATTCTTAAGAGTTACGGTGTCCCATTTCACACAATCAACGTCTTGGATGACCACGATATCCGCGAGGGCATCAAGGAATTCAGCAATTGGCCGACGATCCCCCAGCTCTACGTCCATGGAAAGTTTATTGGCGGTTGCGACATCGCCGTTGAGCTTCACCGCAAGGGCGAGCTGAGCAAGATCCTGAAAAAATCTGTTTAAATTAAAAACTTGAATTGCAGCGGGGATCACGGATGAAGCCCTTCACCACCTGTGTCCATGCCGGCGCCAAAGTCGAACCAACGACGGGCGCCATCATGTATCCGATCTTTACCACGTCAACTTACGTCCAAGAGGAGCCCGCCAAACACAAGGGCTTCGACTATTCGCGCGCGGACAATCCGACGCGCCAGGCCTACGAAGAGGCATTGGCAGCCACGGAGGGAGCGCAGCACGGCCTGTCGTTTGCCAGTGGTTTGGCGGCTGTTCAGGCTGTGGTGCAGCTTCTTGATCCGGGATCGCGCATCCTCGTTTGCGACGATGTCTACGGCGGAACGGGACGCCTGTTCCGGCGCCTGTTTGCCAAGTACAATTTGGATTTTCAATTTATTGACATGGCTGATCCGGCGGCGGTTAAATCGGCGGCGGTTAAATCGGCGGCAACGAAACTTATCTGGGTCGAGACCCCGACCCATCCAATGATGAAAGTCATAGATATTCGCGCCATGGCCCAGATCGCTAAGTCCACGGGTGCAATCCTTGTGGTGGACAACACCTTCGCGTCGCCGATCTTTCAAAACCCATTAAACCTTGGTGCCGATATCGTTCTGCATTCGACGACAAAATATATCGGCGGGCACTCCGACCTGATTGGCGGGGCGTTGATGACGTCGCGCCAGGATTTGTTTGAACAACTGAAATTCATCCAATTTGCGGGCGGGGCTGTGCCCTCGCCTTTTGATGCTTATTTGATGCATCGCAGCCTGAAGACCCTCGGCGTGAGGATGATGCAGCACAACAAAAATGGGATCGCCGTCGCTGAATTTTTAGCGTCTCACAAGCGCGTCCGACAGGTCATGTACCCCGGACTCAAAAGCCACCCGCAACACACTGTTGCCGCGGAGCAAATGAGCGGCTTTTCCGGCATGGTTTCTTTTGACTTGAATGGCACCTACGACGATGTCTTGAAGTTTCTCAAAAAGCTGAAGATTTTTGCCTTGGCCGAAAGCCTTGGCGGGGTCGAGTCCCTAGTCAATCACCCGGAAAAGATGACCCATGCTTCGGTGCCAGAAGAAATGCGCAAAAAACTTGGCATCGGCCCATCACTGATTCGACTTTCATGTGGGATCGAGGACACGGACGATTTAATCGCGGATATTAATCAGGCCTTGTAGCGATATATCGAAGATTATGAATTGTTGGACACTACGGGTTCTAATTCTTTTTGTGATAAATTTCAGTGAGAGACGAAGCCGGATCTAGGGATTTCAAAAACTCCTCAGCCGGCAAAACCAAAACGCCATCTCGTTCAAAACGTTCCTTACCCCTATAAACAAACAGGCATCTGCTCTCCGGATAATCGGAGTGAAATTCGCTTAGAGCCTTCAATGATTTTCGATCAAATTGATCTGAATGTTTTACCTCAATGGCCAGAAACTCGCTCTCTCCATATAAGACGAAATCGACCTCCACACCTCCGCGACTTCGCCAAAAGAAAACCCGGTCACCCCGACCACGGTAGGAGCTCCATGCCAAAAGGTGTTGGTAAACGAGCCCTTCGAGCGCGGCCCCAGCAATTTCTTCCGGTTGATCCAATACTCCTCGTGGCCGGATAGATTGATAGACTCCAGCATCAAAATAATAAAATTTATTTGCGGTAATGAGTTCTCGCTTTGCGCGATTGGAGAAGACTGGAACACGATACGCAAGCAAAAGATCCTCGAGAATATCCACATAATTTCGTACTGTCTTCGCGTCGATCGCGCAGTCCCGTGCGATGTCGGAATAATTTAAAATGGAGCCATGGGAAAAACTGATCGAGATCAAAAAACGGCTAAAATTGGGGAGACTGCGAACGAGTCCTTCAGCTTGCACCTCCAATTGCATATAAAGAGAAAGGTAACCCGATAATTTGGCTGCGTAACCCCGCGAATGGTGCACAAGCGGAAGCATCCCTTTGCGTATAGCAACTTCCAGTGAGAATTTAGATCCAAGCTCTGACGCGATAAATGGATACAGTCGACACTCGAGGGCGCGGCCACCTAACAAATCCACTCCTGTAGTTTTAAGCTTTCTCGCGCTCGATCCCGTTAGTACAAATTGCCGGCGATTGGGTTCACTCTCATGAGGACTTTCTTGCCATTGTTTTTCGATCCACTGATGAACCACCGGAAGTAATTCGGGAATTCTTTGAATTTCGTCTATAATCCAAATACCCACTTCCGGGTTCCCAGAAATGATCTCGCTTAACAACTCTGGATTCGCCGTTAATTGGCGATAAAGGCTAGGGTCGAGGAGGTCTAACATCTTCGCTTTTTTAAATTTATCTTTTAAAATCGTGGACTTGCCAACGCCTCTGGCGCCAAAAAGAAAAAAACTCTCATTAGGAGGACTAAAAAATCGGGGTACCAATTCCATATTTGGGCTCCAAATCGGGATTTAAATTCCCAATATTCGACCTTAATGATCGCCCATTTTGGGATGCTTTGTCAAACGTGTGTAATTCACCAGCGACATCGTCCCGTCTGAATTAATCAGCGCGTAGTGTCCATTTATTCACGCAGCGAGTCGGTAATGTAGGACAAGGCCATCAACGATTCGATTCCTGCAGATCTTTTCACTGTCAAAGTTGATTTTGGAATCAAATTTTTGGATCGGCGCATTTAAGTCAAGCGACTGATGCGGACGGCGTTCATTATAATAGGCGACGTATTCGTCTACCACCTGCTGGAGGTCCCGCCGTCCAAAAAAGATTCTGTGATCTAGAAGTTCTTCGCGGATTGTACGGTTCC
>CANFEB010000056.1 GCA_947445775.1 Oligoflexales bacterium
CGAGCGTCAGCTCAAAGGCTTGAACCGGGCGAAGAAGGACGTCCTCGTCACCACTCTGAACCCTGAGCGTCGAGATCTGTTTGACGAGCTGCTGCCAACAAGATCAACGGAGCTTTAATCGTCGAGATCCCTCGCTACGCTCGGGATAGCCTTGAAATAGAGGATTCAGAAGATCGATGCACGCCGCCAAAACCTGATCTACAGAAATATCCTTCATGCAGCGAAAATGCTCCTTGGGGCAAACCTGTGGCCCGTGATCGCTGCATGGCCGGCATGCCAGTGGTCCCGACTGCACCACGCGGCTATGTTGAGCCAGCGGTGCGAACCCGAATTGTGGAATCGTCGCCCCGAATATGACCACGGTGGCAACATTGACGGCCCCCGCAAAATGCACGGGTGAGCTGTCATTTGTAATCACCAGTTCAAAGCCTGCAAATGCCTGTGGCAAATCTTTTAGCAAGATCTTTCCGCAAAGGTTTTCCACGCGTGATGGGTTGCTGATTTTGCGGGCAATCGCCGCGCACAATTCGACTTCATCTGGACTACCCATCAAAACAATCCGGGCACCAGGGACTTTCGCTAAAAGCTCAAGGCCAAGGCGCGCAAAGCGTTCGGGAATCCACCTCTTGGTACCCCAAACGCTGCCGGGCGCAATCGCGATGCGCCGAAGCGGCCCAGGAAGCTCCAACGGAAGCGCCTGAGATGCTTGTGAGATTGCGCCTTCGGGTCCGGCAGCCATTTCCACAGAACGGGTTAATTGTGGACGAGCTGCCAGTATTTTTTCCCGGCAAAGTCCCAGGGGTTCCAAGAGCATCGCAATGCGCGCCGATTCATGAAAGGGCATCACACGATCAACGGGAGTCAACATAAGCGACTTGAAGTTCATTCCAAAAAAAGGGATTTGTGACGCCTCGCGGTAGGTCACCACCGGCAAGCCGGTCATGCGGCTGACGATGGATGAGCGCACACTTTTATGGACCTGAAGCACCACTGGATTGCTGCCGGCCGGCAGGCGCCTTCGCCACGCGCGGACCGCACCTGACGTTGCCCGAATCACCCGGATCGGGCCCCAAAAAGCGCCCTTCCGTTTGGCAAACAAAAATGTCCGATCAATGAAATGCAAATCATGAAAAATGGCGACGCCCGTCGCCGTTGTGATGACCGACTGACGCACATCGGGCCAGGCGTCTCTGGCAGCAGCCATCGCCGCCGTTGTGAGGATCATGTCGCCAATGAAACTGGTCTGCAACCAGACGAGGTCAGAAACGGGACGCCCGTTCAAGCGCGGCAAAGCGGTCCGCGCCACATCCGTATTTAATTCAGATTTTAATTCTACGCTTGAAGACAAGTGCGTCTTCTCCATTCGAATAATAACCTTTACGCACAGAAATGCGGGTCATGCCGAAGGACTCGTATAGTGCAATTGCGGGCGCGTTGGATAGCCTGACCTCCAACAGCAACTCTTCTTTGGGAGCAGACCCGGCCAATTTGGAGGACAACAGGTCCGGTGGGTTCGCCAGCCACTGGAACAAATTTTCCATGGCCATGCGTCCGACACCCGACCTTCGCAGTTCTGGCCTAACGTAAACATACAAAAGGTCAGCCGAATAGGGCCCCACATCCACCAGCACGGCTGCCTGCCAGCGGTTTTCACCGGCATTTGCTACAAAAAAAAGCTTAATGGCCGGGCGCTGCAAGGCCTCAATAACCTTATCAAAGGCCCAGAAACCGCCTGGTTCGCCACGCCACAGGGTTGAAATTTCCCGAAGAGCCCCAACATGCTCCGGGGTTTTACGATAGATCTCAAAAACAAGCGAGTCAGCCACTTTGAGCTTCCTTGGGTTTTTGAGCCGCCGGCGCAGTGACAGCAGGGAAGTTCAAGGGGCGCCAGGAATCTCCGCCATCATAAGTGCGGACAATCGCCCGCGACTTCAATTCCGTCAGCCAATTTGCTCGGCTGGAATCCCCTGTATTTTTGCTGGCCGTGTCATTCGGATTCTGACGTTCGCGGCTTTTGCGAAATCCTTCGACCTGCAAAATTGTCGCCGTGAACTGGGCTACTTCATCGTCGGTCAGACCCAAAAGTGTGACGCCTGCCGCCAAACTAGGGTCCACCTGGCGCCGGGCAATAATACGCTCTCCGGCCTTGAGTGTCGCTTTGGGTGTTGGCTGAAAACTGCCGAGGCGTGCTGCCTCCTGACGAATCACCATGTCCTCGCAGAACTTTTCAATAACGCCCAGCCAGCCGGAGGCAACTTCGTCAATGAATGCAGATCTGTCATTTTTATTTTGCCCCGGTTGAGGCTCCTGCAATAACTCCCGAACGACAAACCAGGCGACAATATGGCGCTGGGAATATGAGGATCCGCTGACGGATACCACTAGGCGGTCGGCAACACTGCTGGTTCCGGAACTTGATCCAGCGCCTAATCCTGGGCGTGATCCTGGACGCGATCCACCACCTAATTCGCCTCTGGCCGGCGTGCATGGCAGGGATAGCCACGATAAAAAGGCCAGCAGAAAAATGCCCACAAGGCCACAAAATTGTTTGTGCATCTTCATTTTCATTCAAATAACATCCCAAAAAATGATTGCGTACAAAGTGATGGCACAAAAATTAAAAAAAACTGCACGAAAAAGCCACGACAAAAGCTTGACAAAATTTTGGCCCCCTGCAAGTCTCTCGTCAATCAATTGTGAACTCAAGAGTCACAAGATTAGTTAAATGTTTCCTGGAGGGGTCCATGAACAAGGCAGATCTGATCGAACAAATTTCCAAAATGACGAGCTCCACAAAAGCTAACACTGAGCGTCTTCTCGATGCGTTCATTGACGTCGTCTCCAAAAACGTTAAGAAAAAAGACGGCGTGAAGCTGGTCGGTTTCGGTACGTTTAGTGTCTCCGCCCGCAAAGCGCGCGTTGGCCGCAACCCGCAAACCGGTGAAGAAATCCAAATCCCGGCTCGCAAAGTTCCGGTGTTCCGCCCTGGCAAAGAACTTAAAGAATCAGTTCGCTAGGCTCACGGCTGACCGTTTTTTTTAAGTTCCAAAATGAAAACCCCTGCAAGTCTCGCACTTGCAGGGGTTTTCATTTATCTCAGCTCTGATACTCGTCCGCTTCTTCCAGAAAATCCACCAGGCGATACTTAATGATATCTTCTGCTCGCACGACGCGAAGTTCCCCGTCACCATCGCCGTCATCTTCCTTGGACATCAGGTAACTACCCGAAGTTCCACCGGTCTGATAATTCAGGACAATCCACATCTCTTTATTTTCACGATCAAACACACGAAAAGGCACCATCACGATTTCCTCCCTTGGGGCTGTTTAATGCTGTTTTGTTGAACACTTTTTTGTTGAATGTTGTTTCTTTTAATTTCTGCAAGGCGTCCGGCGGCTCGGGTGCTCATCCTGAATTTTCCCATGCGCAACAAGTCCCTAGTCTGCCGGGCCAGATGAAACTGCACGGCTAAAACCTGGTTGCGCGGCATTTTGGGCTGACCAGCGGCAAAGTCAAGGAACTCTTTTCGCCGCTCGTCCCGCAGTAAATTCAAAACCCGCGTTTTGAGGGCATCATCCATCAGTTTCCAGGCCACGGCCCAGTCTTTGTCCCCAAAACGAGTAAAGGCATTAAACAGGCTCGCGTCATCCAACAGCTTGAAATCAGAAAAAATAAAGTCACAGTGATCCACCAAGGAGGCCAATAGCGGCATTTTCTGCTGCAATTCTTTGGTGATGCCAAGTCTAGTCACTGGATCCATCTCACGCAGGGTCGCCACAACCAGGGCCAACCCATAAAATTGCTTGGGAGGGCGCGCCCCCTGACCCGGTATTTTGCTGGGCTTTGACTCACCACCATTCGCTGAGTTCACTGAGCGGCCCCCACCGAGGTCACAACTGCCGATAATTGATCAGAATCGTCATCTTCACCTAGGAACGAGGCGATGACACGGCAAGTTTTTTCTGACGTGCTACCCGGATTGTCGAACCTAACCAAAAGAGCGCAAGTCAACCAACCCGTAATTGAGTCCGCCGGGGCCAATGTCAATTTGCAGCTTTTGTTGACTTGGTTGCCGCCTGTGCGGGCTCCGGCAAAAAATTGATCGTGACACAAACGGGGATGATCTTCTGGTTTGGCCTCGATGCTGCGCGAGACAAACGTCAGTTTGCCCTGACTGCCAGCCACCAAGTTCCATATTGTCTGGCCTTCTCGCTGGGTTGCGTTGAATCCCTCGCCCTCAATCCGGTTTGCTGGCATAGCCCCCCCAGACCCCCCGCCCCCACCATTGCGTGGCAGGTCGGCATAATGAAACACCACAGCCCCGCGTTGCTCCCCCGCCGCCGAGGTGGAAATCTTTAACCCGCCCACCATTTTGACTGGATATCGCGCCAATGACTCGTCGCGAACATCCGCCGTGCCAACCGACACGGCAAAGGACTCGGGCCAGGTCCTCCCTGGTTTCTTCAATTTCACATAAACGTCCGTCGTCCCACGCGCACCGGCGCGTTCCTGCAAATAATACTGAGAAACAAAGAGGACGGGGACAGGCGGATCCAAAGTTAAGTGCCAATCCGCATAAAATAAATCGGTGGTGCTTCCTGTTCTGGGATCGGCACCAACCAGTTTGAATGTCTGTCCGTTGGGAGCCCCCTCAGGCAAGCGATCAAGAAAAATACCTGTCGTGGCTGTTGGCACCGACAAGCGAACATCGCCCCACCCCCAAACGACCCCGTTTTCCTCATATTTTTGAACGCCTTTAATACGGGCCGAAGATTCGCCCCGGTCACGACACGCCCCAAGAGATGCAAGGCTGACCATGGTTGCCAAGGAGACCAAATGAATCTGTTTCATGGGAACCCCAGTCGCTGCTATAATTGATTTATGATTGATCGTCAGACGTTTAATGCGCCGCGCCACCCATCATACCAAAAGGACGGTCACTGTGCAGGGATGCGACACCATTTTTGACAAAATCCTGGCCCGTGAAATTCCAGCGTCCATTGTCTACGAAGACGATGATGTGCTTGCTTTTAAGGACCTGCACCCCCAAGCTAAGATCCACGTTCTGGTCATTCCGAAACGCCGCGCCACCAGCCTACACGACCTCAAGGATCAACCGGCCGCAAATGTCGGCGCGTTCATGATTGCCGTGGCGAAGGTGGCCGGGCATCTGGGGTTGGCCCATGACAGATCTGGCTACCGGGTGGTTTTGAATACCGGGCCTCATTCTGGCCAGACCGTGTTTTATGTCCATGCTCATATTTTAGGCGGCGAGCCCCTCGGGTCTTTTGGGAAATAATCAGATGACTGCAACTCTCCTGCCGCTGCTGCTAGCCCCCAATAATTTCACGCCCCGCGCGCGCACACCATGGGCAGGCCAGGACATCTACGCGCGTTACAAAAAATGCGTCACCACAGAAACTTGCATTGGCGAATCCTGGGAGGTCTCCTGTGACCCAGATTTTCCGTCGCAAATTCTTGACGCCTCTTCAGGAAAACCAACCGGTCAAACCCTGCAAGAGGCCATTTCAGCCGATCCTGAGGCCTTGATCTCGCCGCGCCTCGCCCGTGAATTGGGAAGCGACGCCAGTTGTCCGTTATTGGTCAAATTGGTCAATGCTGCCTCGCCGCTTTCCGTGCAAATACATCCGGGCGATAATTTCCCTGAATTGACGCCAACAGAATGCGGCAAACCAGAGTCGTGGCTGATCCTTCATGCCAACCCCGGCTGCGGGATCTACATTGGGCTGAGGCGCCCGTGGACGGCGGCCGCCCTGCATTCAGCTCTTGCGAGCGGAAAATTTTCCGGCGACGACATGCATTTCATTCCCGTCCAGGAGGGCGACTACTTTGATCTGGCGCCCGGCACTTTGCACGCCATTGGTCCGGGTGTCACAATTTTGGAACCCCAACTCATCAAATTCGGCAAAAGCGGTAAGACTTACCGTGCTTGGGACTGGAACCGCCGTTATGACGCCCGCGGCATGGAAGACTCCGTCAACGGCAAAGCCCGAGACCTCCATGTTGAGCAGGCCCTGAAACTTTTTGATCCGACCTTGCAACACGGCCCTGAGTTTGCCGGAACCACCATGCGAACTGCAGCCCGCAGCCAACCGAGCGCCGGGGTCAACGTCCAGATATACCCAGCCAACGAAAACTACGCCGTCCGCCGCATGCAGATGCTGCCGGGGGCCGCAGCCAGACTTGAAATAGCCGCGGGGCAAGGTTTTGCGACCGTAACTGTTCTTAGTGGCAACCTGACCATTGGCCAAAAAAGTGACGATGCTTGCGTAAAAATTCCTACCGGCTATTCGGCGTTTATCCCTTGGGCAGGGCTTCCCTGTGCCCTGGATACCTCTCTGGGAGCTGACTTTGCATTGATCACCCATGCGGCCTTGGATATTGCCGTGACCCGCTGAACTGATTATGATCCCGGTTGATCCAGTGATTTAATTTTTGCGCCGCATTTCCCAAGGGGTTCCCATGTCGTACAAGAAGCTGCTCGTCGACAATCCAGTTTGTTCCCGTCGCTTTCACCTAACCTTTGACGATCAGGCAAATCCCGTTGCGCGCACAGAAGTCCGCTGCAGTTACTGCAACGTCGTGGTTTTCTCGGAAGATAATCATCCAGCGGTTGGGTTGGCCCGCGAAGAAAACCTGACCCAGTCCACACAGCTGTCTTCACACCTGACTAGAAATTGCGACTTCAAAGATCCCTTTCGCAACACCAAAACAGGCAAGGCGACCCAGCCAATCGATTCGAAAGAGGTCAAGCTGACGTGAGCAGCGCGGAAAAAACCCACAGCGAATTGATCGTGGTGGATCCAGCTGCACACACGCCCGAGACCGACTGTTTCAATCACATTTCCAGGCTGGCTCCACTCCATAGCAGTTACCATCTGCCGGGAATTTGCGGCCTTGCAACGCTGCATCAAGCCAATCAACGATCCAGAGAAGGCCGGGTAAAAATCGCTGGAATCATCGTTTTGGGAAGCGCCACAAGTGTGCACGATCAACTTCCTTGGCAAACAGAACTTGCGGCATGGATTGGGCCGCATATTCTCAGCGGCGTGCCGTTTTTCGGAATTTGTTTCGGGCATCAATTGTTGGCATACATGCATGGTGGAACCGTCGAATTTGTTCGCGACGATCAAGAAAAGCTCAAAGGCTTTTATCGGGTTGAATTACAAAAATCCCGGCTGGCACCGGCCGGATCACGGTCCTTGCTGCGCTCTCACCGCGAAGCCGTGACTTCAGTCCCGGCAGGATTTCATGTGATGGCCACCAGCACCGAAGTCGCAATTGACGGCCTTGAGCATGACACGCTGCCGGTGTGGAGTTTGCAAACCCATCCGGAGGCCACGTCTGGTTTTTTGGCCAATCAAGGAATCGAAGCGACTTGGGCCCAGGATCCAACTGCGCCAGTAATTGCGCCAGAATCATCGCCGCACTTCCAGGATGGCTGGGGAATCGTCCAACATTTTCTGAATCGCGCGAA
>CANFEB010000057.1 GCA_947445775.1 Oligoflexales bacterium
AACGTACCTTTGGTACGCCTCCGGTGTCCTCCTCCCTGCGGCCTTGCCGGCTCACTCAAGAACTCATTATTTATTTATTTATTTATTTAATGAGTTTTTGAGCGACCCGGCGGCGTTCTCGGTCGTGGGCCGTCTTATTATAATCCGGCTTCGCGCAGGGCTCTGACAGCCTGCTCCTGATCCGCCGTCAGGGATTTCGGGATGTCGATCTCCAGGGTCGCATACAGGTCGCCGCGCGTGGCGTTTTTTCCTGGATAGGGAAAACCAAGCCCCTTGAGTCGCAACTTGGTCCCCGGCTGGACGCCGGCGGGGACTTTGACGGTTTTTGGGCCTTCCGGGGTTTCCACCTCAGTGCTGCCACCGATAAATGCTTCCGAAGGTTTAATCTTAACCTTTGTATGAACGTCGTCTGCCACACGTTCAAAATGTGGATGCGGGCTGATGTGCATGATGACGTAGACGTCTCCAGCCGGACCGCCATGAGGAGACGCGACGCCTTTGCCTGGAACTCTAAGCTTGCCTCCATCCTTGGCCCCAGCAGGAATTTTCAAGCGGAAGTCGCGGGTTGACCCGTCACCAAGGCGGAAATTGACTTGCCGTTCGCAGCCGCGCCAGGCGTCCAAAAACGAAATTTGTAGAGGATATTCAACGTCCTGCCCAGCAGGAGCTTGCCCGCCTCCGCCAAACGGATCAAACCCGCCTTGACCAAATGGACCGCCGCCAGGGCTGCCACGAAACCCCCGGCCTCGTGACGCTCCGCCACCGCCTAAACCACCGGCAAATATCCGGCTGAAGATGTCGTCGCCACCACTCATGTTGAAGTCGCGAAAGATTTGGGAAAAATCTGTCCCGCGAAAGATATCCTCCGTGGAGTAATTCTGGTGGAAGCGGGCATCGCCCACCATATCGTATTGCTTGCGCTTTTCGGGGTCCGACAAGACGGCGTAGGCTTCACTGATGGCCTTGAAGGTAGTTTCTGCGGCCTTGTTGCCCGGATTGCGGTCCGGGTGGTGCTTTAGAGCAAGTTTCCGGTAAGCCTTTTTGATTTCGACATCGCTGGCAGCTTTTTCAACGCCAAGTTCTTTATAATAATCAGCCACAGCGGGTCTCTCCATTCAGTATTTCTCAGGCATCAATGTAGGGCCAGATTTCCGCGTGTCAAGTGTAGGCAGTGGCTGGCGCAAAGGCCCCCTCTGTCAGGGAAGTTGCCCCATAGAAAATCAGAAGGTCGAATTTTCATGGACCAGAACCTGCAGCCATACCCGTTGATCAAAAGTTTCTGGTTTCGTCAGGCGCATCAAGCCCTTGAATGATGGGTTTGAGGTTCACAAGCATCACGAGGCCGGGAATGGCCGAAATCGTCGAGAAAATAAAAAACGTGGGCCAGCCCATCGTTGTGGCTAAAACCCCGGCCATGGGACCGACCCAAACGCGCCCAACCGCCGAGAAGGCCGACAGCAAGGCATACTGTGTGGCGGTGAATTTCTGATTGCACAGAGCCATGAGCAGGGCGACGAATGCTGCGGTGCCCATTCCGCCCGTGACGTTTTCAAAACCGATGGCAGTGACAAGCAGCCAATCAACGTTGGTGGCTTCCTTGAGGGTCACGACCATCAAATCAAAGGGCGGGAGTGCAACGGATCCCCAGGCGTCCTTGCCGAGGATGGCCACCAGCCAAAAACCTAGGTTCGACAGCATTTGCAAAAAACCAAAGATCAGCAGCGACCGGAAAAGACCAAGGCGCACCATGAGCAGCCCGCCCGCGATGGCGCCAAGGATCGTCAGCCAAATACCGATAACCTTGTTGACGACACCGATTTCGGCCTGAGCAAAGCCGACGCCTTTGAGCAAAAATGGCGTGGTCAATGCGCCGGCAAAAGCGTCGCCCAGTTTATAGAGGATAATCAGGGCGAGAATGGCCGCGGCGCCTTTCATGCTGAAGTAATTAGCCAGGGAAACATTGAGCGTCTCAAATTTCGCCTTGCGCGACGTCCACCATCCCAGCGGTATGGTAAAAGCGAGGCCAGCCATAAGGGACAGCAAATCAGCCCATTTTTTAAGACTGGGATCTGCCATGGTCCCCGCATCCGCCGGAAACAATGCGTCCAGCAGGGCCGATGCAGCGGGCGAGGCGATCTTGACGGTGAACAGGTATCCCATCGCCACGGCGATCGCCAGGGCGACAAATCCGGTTAAATCATTGCGTGCGCGGCTGGTTGGCGCGACATTATGGACCGGAAGCGATGGCAAAAACACGGCGGTGACGGCGGCCAGGACCACCATGATTCCCGACATGATGGAATAAATTTTTGGCCAGGACCAACCATTGCCGCTGACGGCATCCGCCCAGACGAGGGCGATTCCGCCCGAAAGGATCATCGCCATCCGGTAACCAAAGACGCTGAGGGACGATCCAATGCCGCGCTCGGACGCGTGCAGGGCATCGGTCCGGTAGGCGTCGATGACAACATCTTGCGAGGCCGAGAAAAAGGCGATCAACAGTGCGGCTAACGCCACAAGTTGGATTTCCTCGGTCGGTTTCAGGGTTGAAATCAGCGCCAGGGAGCCGGCAAGCCCCAGTTGAATTAGCAGGAGCCAGCCCCGGCGGCGGCCAAGAAACGGCGGTTCAAAACGATCTAAGAGTGGGGCCCACAAAAATTTAAAGGTATAAGGCAGGCCCACAAGGCTGAAAAATCCGATGGTGGCAATATCCACATTGTCGATGGTGAGCCATGTTTGAAGGGCCGTTCCAGACAAGGCCAAGGGCAGCCCGCTGGCGAAACCTAAAATGGTGACCATCAAAAGGCGCCAACCAGTCGACTGGATTAGGGATCGTGTCATAGAACTTTTTTGCCTTTGCAAAATAGAGTTGCCGGGCGATTTGTGCCATCGGACACATACCATTGATCATAGCAAATATTTACAACGGCTATGATAAAACAGAGTGAGAATTTCAGGAGTGCCACAGTTGGGCAGAGTCACAAAAGAAATCGTCATGCCGCCGTCCAGCTTGGAAATCCGCGTGGACTTGCTCGTCCAGCGCGAAACTGGACTTCCTAAGTCCGTGATCCGGGGCATGTTCGACCATGAATGCGTGTTCCTCGATGGCAACCTTTGCGACGACCCCGGTGAGAGGATTGCAGGCGGATCCCATGTCGTTTTGAAATATGATTCCGAGACGCGCTATAAAGAAAAGGCCAACGCCCGCAAGAGCCGCATTTTTGATTTGGTTTTTGAGGACAAGTACCTTTTGATCGTCAACAAACAGGCCGGCTACCTGACCGTACCGACGAACGCCCGTGAGAAAAATACGGTGGTTGACGCCGTGAAATCTCATGCCAACCGGGGGCAATCGCGCGGCCAACCTGTCGCAATTGTTCACCGTCTGGATCGGGATACTTCCGGGCTTCTTGTTTTTGCAAAATCAGATCAGATTGGCGCCAAGATCAAGGCGCAATTTGCCGAACGCAAACCTGAACGCGTTTACGTGGCGATTGTCGCCGGGCAACTGCAATCGGATTCCGGGACGATGCGTAGTTACCTGGCAACGGACAAGGATTTAAATCAGCGGTCGGTGCCATCGGGGGAGGACGCCAAGCTGGCGATCACTCATTACAAGATTGTCCAATCCTTCAAAGACGCAACCCTGGTTCGGGTCACTTTGGAGACGGGCAGACGCAATCAAATCCGCGTTCATTTTTCCGAGCAAGGCAATCCAATCCTCGGTGACACGCGTTACGAAGAAGCGAACGCCCGGCATCGTTATTGGCCGCATCGCAGGCTGGCCCTGCACGCCGAGGTTTTGGGTTTCACCCATCCAGTGACGGGGGAAAAATTGCGCTTCGTGGCCCCAGTGCCGAGAGAGTTTGAGCGCTTCTGTGCGATTTGCTCGCCTGATGCGCTTGGGCGGGTTTCCCGAGCCTTTTTTACAAAACGATGACCGTGAAGCGAGGCGCTGGCGGCGAGAGCGGCTTGAAAAAGTTGTAAAAGACGACCTGCGGGACCTAGAGGTCCTGCGCGACATATCTGGCATTATGATGCTTGTCGATCTTTTGCGCGAGAGAGTTGGTGGCCCGATTGTCGTGTCTAACCTGGCAGAAGATCTCCAAGTGGCCGGAAAAACCGTGAAACACTGGATTGACCTGCTTGAGAGGATGCATGTTATTTTTGTCGTAAGACCTCATGTCGGAAAACTTTCACGAGCTCTCAGCAAGCCCGCAAAAATATATTGTTATGATAATGGAGATGTCATCGGTGACAATGGCCAAAAATTCGAGAATTTGGTCGCGACTCATCTGCTGAAACGAATTCAATTCTTGGAAGATAGAGATGGGTACCGGTATGAGCTTGCCTATATTCGAGACAAAGAGAAGCGCGAAGTTGATTTTGTATTGCTGAAGGAGCGAAGGGTCGAGCAATGCATTGAGGCAAAATGGAGTGACGATAAGCCGTCCGGTCCGCTCAAATATTTTACCGAAAGATTAAGGCCGCTAAATCAGAGTGTTCAGCTTGTTGGGACCTTGGCCCAAGGTTATCAAGTCGGTCGCATTGACGTACAGCCGGCGGTAAAGTGGCTTGCAGATTTTAAATATTGAGCTTCCTATTATACGCCATTTAAATATGTATAGATTGGGTTGGCGGACTTGAAAGAAAAAAGGCTATTTTTTTCGCTGGCTTAGGGTGGCGGGCACGGGCGGTGCCTTGGATGTGGCGTTGGCTGGCCTTAAACTCAATTAATCAGGTAACTTACCGTAGAGCTATTTAGAGCCAAAGGGAGACAAATTCATGAAACACAACATTGGAATCAGCGAACAACATCGCGGTGCGATCTGCGAAAACCTGGGACGGGTGTTGGCAGGGTCATATGCCCTGCAGTTGCAGACGCAATACGCACACTGGAACGTCAGGGGGCCTTTTTTTGACTCTCTGCATCAGCTTTTTCAGCGCCAGTATGAAGATTTGCAGGTCGCCGTGGACGAACTTGCCGAACGCATTCGGGCCCTGGGTCACACGGCGCCGGGCAGTTTCGACGAATTTTCGAAGTTGTCTGCGGTAAAGCAACGCACGGACTTCAGGAATTCAGACGAGATGGTAGCGTGTTTGCTCGAGGCTCACGAAACGATGATCCACGTTTGCAAGGAGGCGATCGCTTGTGCTGGCAGGGGAGGCGACGAGGCGACTGAGGATCTTTTGACTGAACGGGTGGAGATCCACGGCAAGGCTGCGTGGATGCTGCGGACCACCTTGGAAAAGTAGTGGTCGAATGTAGTATAAACCTCCGGATCATGCCTCATTGGTCCGGAGACTTTTCAGGTCAGACCCAGCCCTTTGGGTGAAGGCAACGCAGCCGGACCTCGGGGGTTTTATTCCAGCAAGTTTGGCGTTTGGCGTAACACGATTAAACTGCTCCACATGGCTGCGCCTGACATCAAATGTCACTTCAAGCCTTGTACTTCCTTAAGGAATGATGCTCCTTCTTAAGGAGGTGCCTCATGCCGTGCCCACGTTG
>CANFEB010000058.1 GCA_947445775.1 Oligoflexales bacterium
CTGATATTATTGATATTTATGGAAATTATTATAATTTCATTAAATTAATGCTATGATCCGCCCGAGATTTTAACGGGAGGAGCTGATTTTTCATGATGAGCTTTGGCGACAACCAGACTGGGTTCATGGCCGGCGAATGGGTTAAACAAAACGCGGCAACTTTCCGCAATTCGCCGTGGATTGAAGCCTTGAACGAGACTTTGCGCTGCGAACTTGCTGCCGTGGAGATTTACTGCCTGCTGCTCAAAAGCGCCCAATTTGACGCCTCAGAATTTGCCGATGAACACGCCGCTGGGGCCCGCAAGATTGCCGTGCTCGTCATCGCCCAGCGCGGCATTCCGGCCGACCGCCCAGCCCCTGTCATGGCTGGTTTCAACAAGGCCATCCTGCAATTTTGCAAACTCATGCCCGACACCATCAATCGCCGTTTCACCTACAGCCGATTGGCTGGACTCGAAAAACAGTTCTGCTTGATGTATGCAATTTTGGCATCACGGGCACCAAACGACGCCCGCGAAATCATCGACCAGCTCGGGACAAAAGCAGCAGACCGCCAGCTGTTTTTAACCTCAGCTTCTAATTTCAGCTTTTAGCTTCTCATACCGGTAAATTTGCCGGCCTTCATCATCGTGGAACATCACTGTCGCCTTGCCATCCTCCAATTCCATCGTGACAAAACCGGATTTGGCCTGAACAAATTTAGATCCGGGGCGATCTTCCTTCAAGCGCCCAATGTCCGCCCCGCCCGCACCAGCGACAATAAAATCGGTTTTGCAGCCATCTAATTGCAAATGCTCCAGTTGGTGGGCATGCCCGGCCAAATAAAAGTCCGCCTGCTTGCAAACAGTATCTCTGATTGTGTGTTTGAAATAGGTCCCGTCATAGGACCTACCGTGGGCCGACGAACTGGCCATGGGATGATGTCCGGTGAGGATGGTCCAAGCCCCTTTGGCACTGGCGATGCGTGATTTCATAAAATCATAGACGCAATCTCGCGGCGATCCACACCAGTCAAAGTGCTGCGTGTCGAGGGCTATCAGTCGCGCCACCGGACCAAAGTCCACCGAATAAAACCGGCCCGGCATCCGCCACCTGGACTGGACCAATGAATAGTCGATCTGGGCCTGGGGCGAGAGGCGGTAGTCATGGTTCCCTAGAACTGGATAGAACGGCATCGTGGCAAGGCAGGGTGATCCGTAGGGCCGCTCAAATTTTTCCTGCCACTGCGGGTCCTCAGTGGACGCCACGCCCGCGGGGTAAAAATTATCGCCTAGCAAAAGAATCCCGTCGAACTTCTTTTTTTTCGCCTGGTTGCAAACAGCCTCCATTGCAGCGGCGACTTTATATTGGCCGGGGCCACCCGTACCAGTGTCGCCGACAGCCATCAGGCGAACAATGCTGCGACCTCCATTGGAGTCATTGGGGGGCCATGACATGTGAATTCCGCCTGAAGTCGATCTGGGCGTGGCAAGCCAGAGGTAGACAGCGGCTCCAGCGAGGCTACACAAGGCCAGTCCAGCCGGGATCAGCGCCAGCCATTTCCCAAATCGCAGCAGGAGGGAAAAAATACGCATCCACACAACTCCGCATGCAGCCAAAAAAGGTTTATAATGATTATGAACACACGCTGCGCATTAAACAAATCAGGACGCCTGTGCCCGCTCAACAAACCGTCAAAATTATCGGTCGCCTCACCCTGCACCAAGTCGAGGGCTTTGGCAGTTTTATGATTTTTTTGGCCAGTGGTCTACGCCAGATCTTTTCCCGTGACTTGCGCAGAGAACTCGTCTTCCGGCAACTGGAGTTTATCGGCAATCGCTCCTTTGCCATCATCCTTCTTGCGGGAACGATGGTTGGAGCCGTCTTTGGGCTTCAGTTTGGCGAGATATTCCGGATTTTTGGCGCTGAAAGCATGATTGGAGCCGCAGCCGCCTTTGCCTTGTCAAAGGAACTGGCACCCGTGATCGGCTCTTTTCTGGTCACAGCTCGTGCGGGATCGGCGATGGCCGCAGAAATCGGGACCATGCGGGTCAACGAACAAATCGATGCCATGCGCGTGATGGCCGTCAATCCGATCAATTATCTCGTCACTCCGCGCATGCTCGCATCGATCCTGATGATGCCCCTGCTCTCGGCGCTTTTTACCCTTGCCGGAGTGACCAGCGCCTTTGCAATCGGGGTCGGCATGTATGACGTTGACGTCGGTATATTCTTTGAAAAAATCCGCTTTATTGTGGCTCCGCGCCATATCATCCAAGGCCTGGAAAAAGCGGCTATATTCGGCGCGATTTTTTCGGCCACAGGATGTTTCAAGGGTTTTCACGCCGGTGGCGGTGCCAAAGGTGTCGGACGTGCCACGACCGAGGCCGTCGTGATTTCTCTGGTTACCATCCTGATCATCGATTTTTTCATAAGCTATCTGCAATTCGAACAAGCACTCTAGCCCAGGAGAAATTCCAATGACGGCGCCCACCAATGGAACAGGAAATGGCAATAACAGCACCCGCAAGCTGACCGACGATGAGATAGACATACTCGCCCTCGCTTACCATGAGCGGGCGCCCGCAGGAAAAATTTTCACGGGCCTCGGAAAACCCGCAGCAACCCAGCAGGATTTAACGTTGGCCTATTCGCCAGGAGTCGCCGCGCCGTGTCTGGCAATCGCAAAAAATGAAGACGATTCGTTTCGCTACACGGGACGCGGAAATCTAGTTGGGGTCATTTCAAATGGCACAGCCGTTCTAGGGTTGGGCGACATCGGGGCTCATGCATCCAAGCCAGTGATGGAGGGCAAGGCGATGCTCTTCAAAAAATTTGCCGACATCAATGTCTTTGACATTGAAATCAACACCAAGGATCCGGCCGAATTCATTGCGGCAGTTAAAGCCCTCGAGCCAACTTTTGGCGGCATCAACCTTGAAGACATCAAGGCACCCGAGTGTTTTGAAATCGAGGAGGCTCTGCGCGCGCAGATGAATATCCCAGTCATGCACGACGACCAGCACGGCACCGCGATCATCGCGTCCGCCGCTTTTTTAAACGCCTTGACCGTGACCCAGCGCGACATCAAGAACACTAAAATTGTTTTCTCGGGGTCGGGCGCCGCCGCCATCGCCACCGCCAATTTATTTCTTGCGCTGGGTGTCGAGCGCAATAATTTGACCATGTGTGACAGCAAGGGTGTTGTGTCGACCTCGCGCAAGGATTTGAATAAATACAAGGTCAAATTCGCTCAGGAAACCACCATGAAAACCCTCGAAGAGGCCCTTGACGGGGCCGATGTGTTTGTTGGCGTGTCGGCGGCCAATGTTCTCAAGCCAGAAATGATCATGAAAATGGCCAAAAATCCGGTCATCTTTGCCCTCGCGAATCCCGACCCAGAAATACTTCCGGACGTGGCTTTGGCGGCGCGTCCAGATGCCATTGTCGCCACCGGACGCAGCGACTACCCCAACCAGGTGAACAACGTCCTTGGATTTCCCTATATTTTTCGCGGTGCCCTTGACGTCCGGGCCCGCACGATCAACACCGAGATGAAACTGGCTGCAGTCCGCGCTATTGCCGATTTGGCCAAAGAGGACGTCCCCGATGTTGTCAACCGGGCCTACAAAACAGATCAAACCTATAAATTTGGTCGCGATTATCTGATTCCAAAACCAGTTGATCCACGGGTTTTGTTGCGTGTTGCTCCGGCCGTTGCCCAGGCCGCAATGGATTCCGGAGTGGCCCGGATTATGCTCGACATGAACAAATACCGGGAAAAACTGGAACTCATGGGAGGGCCATCCAAACGCCTGATGCGAGCCATCCGCAAAGACTTGGCCACCCACCGCCAAAAATCAGGGCGGAAAATCCATCTGGCAATGCCCCACGGACATGACAAACGCATTTTGCGTGCGGCGGCACAAATTCATGACGAGGGTGAGATTGAAATCACCTTGCTTGGATCCCGCAAACACATCACGCGGATTGCAGGCGAGCTTGGCTTGAAGCAATTCGAGTCCAAGGTGAATATCATCGACCCACAAAAAGACGAAGATCTGACTCAGAAATATGGCGATAAGTTATTCGAACTGCGCCAACGCAAGGGCTTGTCCAAAGCCGCTGCCCAGCAACTTATTTTTGGGCACGATTATTTTGCCGGCATGATGCTGGCCAGTGGCGAAGTCGATGGCCAGGTTTCGGGACTGGTGGAGAGTTATCAGCGAGCAGCCGTACCGATCCTTGAAACCATCGGCGTCGCCAAGGGCGAGGCTCTGGCGGGGGTGTACCTGATCATGACCCACGATAAGCTTTTATTTTTGGCAGATTGCACCATCCACATTGACCCGACCACCGAACAATTGGTCGAGATTGCCGAGGCGACGGCTGATTTGGCGCGGCGCTACATGAAGGATCCCGTGAGGCTTGCCATGCTGAGTTTCGCCAGTTTTGGGGCGACGCGCCACGAGCATGTCGACAAGGTCGCAAGGGCGACGCACATCCTTCAAGAGCGCCATCCTGACCTTTGTGTTGACGGCGAGATGCAGGCCGATGTTGCGCTGAATGAAAATCTTCGCCAAAGCGAGTTTCCATTTTGCAAACTTGATGGCGATGCCAATGTCCTGATTTTTCCCAACCTTGACGCGGCCAACATCGCCTACAAGTTGCTGATCAACCTGGCGGATGTGACGCCCATCGGCCCAGTCCTCGTTGGCCTCAAGAGCCCAGCAAATATTTTGCAGCAAAGTGCCACGGTCGAAGAGATCGTCAATCTGGCTTACATGACTGCCCATCAAGCAGCCTGCAAGGGGTCCTGAGGCGGAGCCCGTCATTACAACACCGTCCTGGGCCGCCGGCGAATCGACCTTTTTTCGCCGCCGCATTCGAATGACCAACAGGCACTTTCCGCGGAAAGTGCCCTTTTCCTGTTCCGTGCCCTCCGGCCGGTCGAAACTCAGCCATGCCTATAGCGCGACTCGATAAATTCTTTTCCCATGAGATCCTTCGCCGCCAAATTATTGTGCGCGCGACATAGAAGGCGCAAGTTCGCCAAGGTGTTCTGCCCCCCAAATGCCCGCGGGTTCACATGGTCAAACTCTAGGTGGTGGATGGCTTCGCAGCGCCTCGTGCCGTCGGCCCCGGAATCAGCGGCGGCCACATAGGTGCAGCGGTGGCCATCCCGTTGGGCCACGTCCTGGCGCAGAGCGGCGGGAATATACTTGCTGCTAAGGGACGGCCTAGGTGTTTTGCTGGCGGCGATCTTCGGAGGACGGCCGCTGGCTGGCGGAAGCTTAGATGGCAGCTTCGATGGCATCCTAGAGGGAGACGGCTGCGCTGATGGGGATTTACCCGCCACCAATGCGCGACGCTTGCGCAGCTCGCAAAGGGCAAGGGACAAAATTTCGGACGCGGATTTTCCTGGCATCGCCGCCATCAGGTATTCAAAGTCCGCTGC
>CANFEB010000059.1 GCA_947445775.1 Oligoflexales bacterium
ATTATGATCTCACTCTGGACGAGGCCGCGCGATTTCTGGCGGATAATCCTCAGCACAAGAAGGCTTCTGCTGAGGTCGCTGAATTGCGAGTTTATACATTCCCAGCAAAACTCGGCATCCGCGTCGATCTATTCGGCGAAGAAAGCATTATCGCCCTCAAGACCCTCGCCATCGATCCAGATAAAGATCGACGCCTAGCCTTGCAGCTAAAAAAGGCGGGGCGCGCAGTTGTGGGTGTGATCGAAATAGAACGCACCACCAAGGTAAGTAATCAACCCAGCGTGAAGCGCGCATTTTTGGATAAACCATCTAAAACACTGCATCTGGGTGAAGCCTTTTGTTTCGTGCCAGGAATTGGCTTTTTTCCCCTCGACCGAAGCGGAGTAACCCAAGGGTGGGCGGAAGCTCCCGACACACAAACCTTTACCGGTGATGACGCCGCAAGGCTTGCAGAGAGCTCGTTCAAAGCAATTGCCGCGAATGCGACTCTATGGCTTGAACCATCCCTCGTCGACGAAGTGGTGCTTGTTGCACCGAAACTTTCGTCGATAGACGTGCTTGGAGAATCCGACGGTTGGTTCAATCTCGACCCAAAATATCAAGCGGGCAATACAACCATCTCGATGATCGAGTTGATGCGGAAATTAAAAAAGGAAAAAAGAAAATACATCAAAACAGGAAAGGTCTGGCTGAAAATTCCTGATCTCGTTGCCAACTTCAACTGGCAGCTTGACGATACAGGGGACACACTCAAGGTCAATGCGCTCGGACTCATGCGCCTGAAGGCAACCCTGGGCGGATTCGACCAATTTGCCGGTAGCCGCAAAATTCTGAATACAATTCGCAGCCGGTTCGAGTTTTCTGCCGACGCCGAAATTCCTGACCTCAAAAACACGAGTTTGAATTTGCGGCCCTATCAGGAAAACGGAATGAAATGGCTTTGGTGGCTCCGCCAAAATCATCTCCATGGCCTTCTTGCAGACGAAATGGGCCTGGGAAAGACCCATCAGGCCATGGGTTTGCTCAGCCTAGTTGCGCAACAGAAGAACAGCCGATGGCGATTTCTCGTCATTGCTCCCACCACGGTATTAGATCACTGGGAAGACAAACTGGAGAGGTTTTCTCCTGGCCTGAATCCGCTAAAATTCCACGGACCTGCCCGCGCAAGCCTTATGCCCAAGGTTTTGGCAGAGCACACAACAGTCATCACGAGTTACGGCGTCCTGCTGCGGGACAACAAAATGCTCGCTGCCCAGAAATGGGATGTGGTGATCCTCGATGAGGCGCATTTCGTAAAAAACAGTGAGACCGCAACATACCAGGCGGCCTGCCAATTGAATACAGACATGCGGGTTTGTCTGACCGGTACCCCGATGGAAAATCATCTGGGAGAGCTTAAAAATATATTCGACTTTCTGCTGCCCGGATATCTGGGTTCAGACGATTATTTCAAACGCAACTTCTCCCAACCTCTGGCGGATGGAGCGAATCTCGAGGTCGAGCTTGCTCTGCAAAAACTGCTGCACCCATTCAAAATGCGGCGCACGAAGCATCAGGTTCTTCCTGATTTACCGGCAAAAATTGAAGACATTCGCCACTGCGGAATGTCAGAAGAGCAGGTGGGACTTTACAGGAATGTCTTGGCTTTGAAAGCGCGCCCGCTATTGGAACAACTCAACGACGAGAAATCTTCTGTTCCATACCTTCACGTATTCGCCACGATTTCCCTGTTGAAGCAGATCTGCGACCATCCTTCGCTGGTAACCGAGGGATCCGACTACACGCGCCACGCCAGCGGCAAATTCGACTTGATGAAAGAGCTCGTCGAAGAAGCTTTGGGGTCAGGCCACAAAATCGTGATCTTTAGCCAATATCTAAAGATGATTGACATCATCAAGAGTCACCTGTCTGCCCTTGGCGTCGGGCATGTATCATTGACCGGCCAAAGCCGTGACCGTGGTGCAATCATTCAAAAGTTTCAGACAGATGATAGCTGCCGTGTTTTCGTCGCATCACTACTTGCCGGCGGCATCGGCATCGACTTGACGGCAGCGTCAGTTGTCATTCATTACGACCGCTGGTGGAATGCCAGTAAAGAAAACCAGGCGACAGACCGCGTCCATCGGATCGGTCAAAATAAAAACGTCCAAGTTCTCAAGCTGGTCACCAGAGGTACTTTAGAAGAGAAAATTGACCGGTTGATCAACAGCAAACGCTCACTCTTTGAGAAATTCGTCGACAGAGACGAAGAGATCTTCAAGAATCTGTCGCGCCAGGAATTGATCGAGCTCCTTCAATAGAGGATTGTCCATGTCGAAGTTTGTCATTGAAGGCGGTTATCCGCTCAACGGTACCGTTCGTCCGTCAGGCAACAAGAATGAAGCGCTGCCCGTCCTCATGGCATGCCTTCTGACGAGTGACACCATCACTTTTGAGCGAGTGCCTCGGATTCAAGACGTCCTGACTGTGTGCCAGATACTTGAAGAGATGGGTGTCAAGGTAGTGTGGGAGGATGACGAGACCCTTCATTTAACTGCAAAAGACGTGACCACGACCAAACCAAGCGCCAAACTGTGCGCCGATATCCGCGCATCCATACTGTTAATGGGACCAATGCTCGCCCGGATGGGGGGGATCGAATTGCCACTTCCAGGCGGCGATGTCATTGGGGCCCGCCGCATCGATACCCACTGGGAGGGAATCGAAGCGCTCGGCGGCCACCTGCGCTTTCACGAACACAAAATTATTGGCGAGATCAAACGGGCTAAGGGTACCAATGTGTTCATGGACGAGCCATCCGTCACGGCAACAGAAAACTTGCTACTCCTGGCGGCTACGGCAGAAGGCACGACCGTGCTGCATAACGCTGCAAGCGAACCCCACGTGGTCGGCCTCTGCAACCTCCTGAATGCCATGGGAGCGCACATTGAAGGCATCGGCAGCAACCGCCTGACACTCCACGGCGTCAAACAACTCCATGGCGCTCGCCACCGGATTGGCCCAGATTTCATGGAAGTCGGCAGCATGTTGTGCCTTGGGGCCATTGGCGGCGGCAAAATCAGGATTGAGGACGCCGGGGTCACGGATTTGCGTTTCGTCCTGAAAACCCTTTCGCGCCTGGGAATCAATCCCGTGGTTTCAGGAGACAGCCTGGAGATTAACGGGACCAGACCTTTAGTCGTTAAGAAAGAGGTCAGCGGCAGAGTCCCGACCATTTATTCGGGCCCCTGGCCTGCCTACCCAACTGACCTGATGTCGGTAGCGATTGTGGCGGCCACGCAGAGCATCGGCACATCCATATTTTTTGAAAAGATGTTCGAGGGCAGGATGTTCTTCACCGACAAGTTGATGCAAATGGGATCAAATATTGTCTTGTGCGATCCGCACCGCGTCGTGATCACCGGCCCCAGTAAACTGATCAGTTCGCGAATGAGCTCCCCTGACGTTCGGGCTGGAATGGCGCTCCTGATGGCTGCAGTCATTGCCGATGGCAAAAGCACCATCGATAATATCCACCAAATCGAACGCGGTTACATGGCGATTGATCGCAAACTCGCCAGCCTAGGCGCTAAAATCACGCGGGAGGCGTGATGGCGCCCAGATGATTCATATAATCGCGAATCCTGAACCGGACCATTTCACGCCCCAAGACGCCTAAGGTCTCGAACAACGGCGGGGAATCCTTGCGCCCGGTGGTGATCATGCGCAGAGTCAGGAAATAATCCTTGGGCTTCCATTTGATCTCGTCTTTATGTTTTTCGATCAAAGCCTGAAGATGCGCTGCATCCCAGTCATAAAGCTCGTCCAAGAGCTCCACAAGCTGACCCAACATCAGCGACAATTCTTCCGGGGTCTTACCCTTTGGGATGATGTCGAGGGGTTTGTAGTCCAATGCACCGTTAAAAAAGAAGGCATTATGATCGACAAACTGCTCAAAGCGGGACATCCGCTCTAAAACAAGTGGTTTTAATTTTTTGAGATAATCCGGACTGAAGATTTCCTCGCGCAAGTAGGAAACAAACCGGTCATCGTCCATTTTGTGCATATAAGTCTGATTCATCCACGTCAACTTAACGAGGTCGAAAACAGGCCCGCCCAGATTGATCCCGGCAAATTCAAATTTTTCCATCATCTGCTTCACCGTGAAAACTTCGACATCATTACCGAAGCTCCAACCCATGAGGCCAAGGAAGTTGATCAAGGCTTCCGGAAGAACACCGGCACGGCGATAGTATGATAGCGAAACCGGGTTCTTACGTTTTGAGATTTTTGAGCGGTCGGCATTACGAAGCAGCGGCATGTGGCACCACTTCGGCTGCGGCCAGCCAAACGCCTGATATAACATGACGTGCTTGGGTGTTGAGGAAATCCACTCCTCTGCACGGATTACATGGGTGATCTTCATCAAGCGGTCGTCCACGACATTGGCCAGATGGTAGGTTGGAAAACCGTCTGATTTCAGCAAAACTTGGTCATCAAGACGGTGGTTTTCAAACTCAAGCTCACCACGAACCTCGTCAATGAACTTGGTGGCCCCCTCGGTCGGCATTTTCAGACGGATCACATGGGATTCCCCGGCTGCCAGCTTGGTTTTTATTTCTCCCGCATCAAGGGATCGGCAAAATCGGTCATAGCCAGTTGGAAGCCCCTGCAATCTTTGCTGACGACGGAGTTCCGTCAACCGGTCATTGGAACAGTAGCAGCGGTATGCATGGCCGTTCTTTAAAAGAATCTCAGCATGTTCGCGATATACGGCGGTGCGCTCCGACTGGCGGTAGGGTCCATAAGGTCCGCCTTTGTCCGGCCCCTCATCCCATTCCAAACCCAACCAGCGCAAACTTTCAAGAATAAGGGCTTCGCTGGATGATTTTGCCCGCACCTGATCCGTATCTTCGATGCGAAGGATGAAATCACCACCAAACTTCTTGGCGAAGACATAATTGAACAAGGCAATGTAGGCAGTCCCAACATGCGGATCACCGGTCGGTGATGGCGCGATCCGAACCCTGACCTTATTTTCTGTTGCGGACATCGTGGGGCACCTTTCGGGTGAAACCAGAGCTAGGCAAAAGCAGAACTCACAAACTTCCAGAATCCCTACATTTCTATCCCAAAACCTGCAATCTGCGTTTTTTGTTGGACGGGCCAACGGTTCCGTTCTACACAGGCACCCTATTATCAGGTTAAGAGGCTTTTCA
>CANFEB010000060.1 GCA_947445775.1 Oligoflexales bacterium
GGATGGAGGGGCGCAAGTTTGAAATCGTGGCCCTCGGCATGGCGGACGATCCGGCCACGTGCAAAGTGACGGCCATGGCTCTGGAACCGGAAAAGAAGCCGGAAGTAAAGCTGGAGGCCAAACCAGGGGCAAAACCAGCCTTGAAAGTCAGCGGTGAATTAGGCAAAACACCAGTGCCCGCTAAGGACAAAGGAAGATGACCCAAATGACCCAGATGACCCAACCGCGGGCCGAAGTGTCCATGACGAGCCAAAGTCCCACGATGAAAATCCCAGCGACGAAAATCCCGGCGACGAAAATCCAAAACTTGATCAAAAATTTGCGCGCCATCGTCGCTGCTGGCCCCATAGGCAGCGGGGAAATTGCCGAAATTCAGAATCTAGTCCGCTCCAGCCTCGCAGACATGCGCGCCATCGGCCTGGACACCAAACACGATGGCCCCGGGCGTTACTTGCTCTACAAGGATCAGGATTTTGGTTTTGTGATCATGATGTTGGTTTGGGCCCCGGGCGACAAGACCTCAATCCACGATCACGGAACCTGGGGGGTGGAAGCCGTTCTCAAGAACACCATCGCCGTCACTAGCTATACGCTGTGTGAAAACGACCCCGAGGAAATTGCCAAGATTATTTTGCCAGAGGACAGTGTCGTCTTTGTTTTGCCACCGGAATTTGACCGGCATGTGGTCGAACACCACGCTGGCGACCAAGCGATTTCGATTCATGTTTACGGTAAGGAACTACTGTCGGCGCGCTGCTTTGTTCCCGGCGATGGATTTATAGACCAGCCCCTGACGGCCAAGGCGTTGCCACTGGATATTTGATTTCAGAATGCGGGAGCCGCCCATGAAATTCAGAATGGATTCTGGCGACTCGATCTTCGCCATGGAAGATGAAGGTCTGACTTATGACGACGTGTTGCTATTGCCGCAGCACAGCACGGTTTTGCCCCACGAAGTCGTATTGAAGTCGAAACTTTCGCGAAATATCACCCTCAATCTGCCACTACTGTCCGCTGCGATGGATACCGTCACAGAGGGGGCAACCGCCATCGCCATGGCCCACGCTGGCGGCATGGGCATCATCCACAAAAATCTGAGCATTGAGGCCCAAGCCCGCGAAGTCCGCCGCGTCAAAAAGAGCGAAGCCGGGATGGTGGTGGATCCAATAACGGTTGAGCCGGGAGATACAGTCGGCGACGTGATTGCGGTGATGCGCCGCTTTAACATTTCCGGTTTGCCGGTGGTGGAGCATGGCGCACTGATAGGCATCGTAACGGGGCGGGACATTCGCTTTGAAAAGGACTTGCAACGCCTCGTCCGCGACGTGATGACGACCAAAGTCATCACGGCATCAAGAGGAACCAGTCCGGAGCAGGCCGTTGAGGTCTTGCATAAACACCGGATCGAAAAACTTCCCGTTGTGGACAAGGATGGAAAAAGCCTCATTGGTTTATTCACCATCAAGGATATTCAAAAATCCCGGGAGCACCCCAACGCCGCAAAAGATTCGGGCGGCAGGCTTCTCGTTGGTGCCGCAGTTGGTGCGGGCGGAGATTTTCGCGAACGCACGGCCGAACTCTTGGATGCCGGTTGTGATGTCATTGTGGTTGACACGGCCCACGGACATTCCCAGGGCGTGATCGACGCGGTGCGCCGGATCCGTCACGATTTTCGCAGCCACAAATTTGAATTGATCGCTGGCAATGTTGCGACCCCTGATGCGACGATTGCGCTGATCGAGGCGGGCGTCGACGCCGTAAAAGTTGGAATCGGCCCAGGCAGCATTTGCACGACCCGCATCATCGCCGGAATCGGCGTGCCGCAATTCACGGCGGTTATGCTGTGTGCCCGCGCCGCCAAAGATCGGGGCGTTCCGGTGATCGCAGATGGCGGAGTTAAATTCAGCGGCGACGTCGTGAAAGCCTTGGCAGCCGGTGCTTCCACGGTGATGGTTGGCAGCTTGTTGGCGGGGACGGACGAAGCCCCCGGCGAAATGGTTCTCTTTCAAGGCAAGAGTTACAAGGTCTACCGCGGCATGGGCAGCCTTGGTGCCATGGCCCGTGGCAGCAAAGATCGGTATTTCCAGGGTGACGTGGAAGATGCGGGAAAGCTGGTTCCCGAGGGTGTCGAAGGTCGGGTTGCCTATAAAGGGCCTCTCGCTGGGACGTTGTTCCAAATGCAGGGCGGAATCAGATCTGGAATGGGCTATGTTGGCGCGGCCACGATGGACGAATTGCAAGCACGGGCGAAATTCATCAGGATCAGTGCTGCGGCATTCCGTGAAAGCCATGTCCACGATGTTTATATTGAGCGTGAGGCTCCGAACTATCGGACGGAAACATGAATCCACTCAGAGCCTTGCAGACTTTAAAACAAGGCATTTTAGTCCTCGACTACGGCTCCCAGTATACGTTGCTGATTGCCAGACGGTTGCGTGAACTCGGAGTTTACGCCGAGGTCCATGACCCCGCTGCTTTGATGCATGAAGTGTTGGATTTAAATCATCTGCCTTTCAAACCAATTGGAATCATTCTTTCCGGTGGCCCCGACAGTGTCGCAGACAAGGGGGCCCGGGCGATGCCGCGCTGGGTCACGCCGGCTGCGATTCCTGTTCTGGGTATTTGTTACGGGCTGCAACTGCTGGCCCATGTCCACGGTGGGCGAGTCCGGGCGGCTGCCAAGCGCGAATATGGGCGTGCGCACATGCGGCTTCTGGCGGGGGCTGAGTCCCACCCATTGATGCTTGGCGTGCCTCGCGATTCTATTGCCTGGATGTCTCACGGTGATGATGTGGAGCACCTTCCTGACGGTTGGACCCAGATCGCGCTGACTGAGGGCGGTGTGCTGGCGGCCGCAGGGCATATTTCGCAACCCTGGTACGGGCTTCAGTTTCATCCCGAGGTGGAGCACACGGTGGCCGGGCGGGCGATCCTGGAAAACTTTTCTTTGAATATTTGTCGGGCGCGTCCTGATTGGACTGCGGGGACGATGGTGGAAGAGGCCATCCAAAAAGTTCAGCAAGATGTCGGACCTCATGGCCGCGTTCTGGTGGCTTGTTCTGGTGGGGTGGACTCCACGGTGCTGGCCGCCGTCGTTGAAAAGGCCCTTGGTCCGGAGCGTGTGACCGCAGTGTTTTGTGATACGGGGCTGATGCGCAAGGATGAAGTGCCGTGGGTCAGTGAGGCTTTGCGCGGCATGGGCCTGCGCGATGTCCGGGTGATTTCTGCTCGTGATCAATTCATGAAGGCATTGGCCGGTGTGACTGATCCAGAAGAAAAACGTCGGCGCATTGGCCGCCTGTTCATTGAACTGTTTGAAGGTTTCGCAAAGGAAGACAAAAAATATGCAGCCAGTCTGGGGCTTCATGGTTTTACCCATTTGGGGCAAGGGACTTTGTACCCTGATGTGATCGAATCGGCGGGCCACGGTGCCGGTGCCAAGGTGATCAAAACCCATCACAATGTCGGCGGCCTTCCGGACCGCTTGGCGCTTAAGCTATGCGAACCATTTCGATTTCTTTTCAAAGACGAAGTCCGCGCCATTGGCCGGGCTTTGGGATTGGCTTCCGAACTTGTCGATCGCCATCCCTTTCCGGGGCCTGGACTTGCGGTGCGAATTCCCGGTGAAGTGACCCCAGAGCGCGTTGCGATTTTGCAGGAAGCCGACGCAGTTTTTATCCATGCACTGCGCAAGAACGGACTTTATCCAAAAATATGGCAGGCCTTCGCAGTTCTTTTGCCCGTCCAAACCGTCGGCGTGATGGGGGACAACCGAACCTATGAAAATGTTGTTGCCCTGCGTGCGGTGACATCGACGGACGGGATGACGGCGGAAGCCGGCGAATTGCCCTTTGAGTTTTTGAC